>DASXEB010000022.1:0-166397 GCA_036490335.1 Chthoniobacterales bacterium | reverse complement strand
GGGCAAGCTCAAAGCCGGCGACACCTTCACCGTCATCAGCAACACCGCCAGCACACCTATCAGCGGCACCTTCGCCAACCTCGCCGACGGCGCCATCCTCACCGTCGGCAACACCAAACTGCAAGCCAGCTACGAAGGCGGTGACGGCAACGATCTCACCTTGACCGTCGTTTCCGATTGAATCAACAGCCTCACGTTAGGCCTTTCTTCCCACGGCGCCGGGGTGACGCGTCTCGATAAGTCGAAGTAATTATCGCTTTGCCGGAGCGGCCAGCGCCTGCGCGATGCGAGTGAGCGCGAGCTGCTCCAGCGTCCCGCGCGTCGGCCAATCGATCCAGCTCTGCGCGATATTATTTTCGAACCCGCTGATCTTCGCCCTCGCCCGCACGTTCGTCACCCCGTCGTGCGGCATCAGGTCGAAGGTCACAACCGCGCGCCCGTCCGACCAGGTCGCGAGCGCCGTCGGCGGCGGATAGGCATAACGTTTCAACACATTCTCGGTCAGCTCGCCGTGAGCGAGCTTGAACGGCTGGGTCACGATCTCGCCCTGCGCCTTGTGCGCGCTTTGCAGCGGGCCGTTGCGCGACGCGACCGCGAAGACCGCTGCCCAGACCCGATCGTAACTCGCCGTGTAATCGCGATTGTCCGGCAACGCCGGGTAACCATCCGGCGCGGGACCGACACAACCCGCCAGGCAGAGGGCGAGCGCAAGCAGGCTCAGCTTTATTTTCATCATGTCGGGAAAGGAATCCGCCCGCGACGCCCGCCTTGGATGCCTCGTCAGCGACTTTTGCCGCCGTTCACCCGGGCGAAGGCGAGGCACAAAAGGCCGATGCCGGCGAAGATGGCGGCGGCCAGGACCCAGCCGGCGTTTTGCGGGATGTGGAGGTAACGCGTATCGTGGCGCACCCCTTGGGCCCAGCCGAGCATGAAGCAGAGGAGGGCGCCGCAAAAACAGACGACGCTGCCGGCGAGAGTGAATTCGCGGCGGGCGGCGCGCGCTTCGGGATTGGATGATTTCATGTTTGAGATTTCGGACGCGACCCTAGCCGCAGCCGCCGCGCCCGGCAAGGATTTCCCGCCGCCGAAAACTGCTGCCAGCGTTTCAGCTTTTCGTTAGTCGTTAGGCACTCGTTAGGCACATCAATTTCAGCGTTTCAGCTTTTCAGAATTTCAGCTTTTCGCTAGTCGATTCCATCCCCGCTCGCCGCTCGAAAATAAGCGCGAAGATTTTTCTTTACTCGCTCCTCGAATCCTTCTAAAAACGCGCCGACCAAGCATTGTGAAAAGAAATTCGACCACAGAACAAACGCAGCTCAATCAACGCCTCGCCCGCATCGCTCGGCTCGGTGCAACGCTCGCCGTTGTCACCATCGCCTTCGGCTGTGCCGTCTCCGCCTTCGCGCAGGACACCTTCGCGCAGTTCGACGAGACCCAGGGCAACGAGCCGTTCACTTTCACGAACAACGGCACGAGCGCGACCTTTAGCGGCACCGCGATGGGCAACTTCACCTTTCTTCTCCCGGGCCTGCCGAATACTCCGCAGGCCGTCATCATCACTCTCAGCTCGACCACATTCACCCAGGCGGAAACGGGAGGGCCCCTCATCCTGCAGCCGATCGACGGCTCGACCAATACCCTTTCCTTCACCCGCGTCTCGGACGGCGCGAACCTCCTCACCGTCACCTTTACCGGATCAATCCTCGGCTTTGCGGGCAACAACAGCGCGACCATGAGCGGGAACACCGCTATGGGCGACACGGTCACGTTCACCTCCGACTTCCTGAATTTTTCTGGAACGACGGAGCGTGACATGTCGGTGGACCTCAGCCTCGACCCGGCCTACACGCAGAATGCGGACGGCTTTCTCGACAATTTCACCGCGGATTTGGACGGCGGCTTTACCGCCACGCCTGATCCGACCGTCGTCCCCGAGCCGGCAGTCTACATGCTTTTTGGTGCGGGGCTGTTGTTGTGCGGTCAATGCTTCCTTCGGCACCGCCCCCGGTGACTTAGGCCCTAGCTGGGTCCGCCGGAAACAGCTGTGGCCTCGCCGGGCGGGTAGTCCGGCTCCCGCCTCCTCTCACCCAGCATTGATGAGAATGTCCCGCGCTGTAGGCGCTTACCTTGCGAGGAAGCTAACGGATGCAGTTGCCAGGCATGATGCATGGCAGCGCCAGCATCGTGCCTGACTCTATGAGCACGAAGCTTGGCAGAACAAGCAGCATGCTTGGCTCGATAAACACGGAGTTTGGCAGGGCGAAAAGGCAGATTTGACCCGGAGCAGGGAAGCTTGGCGCGGCAAGCAAAGAAGTCTTTGGGGCGACGCGGCTAGGAGTGTTGAACGATCGCGAGTGCCAGTGCTCCGACAGCGGAGGGCCGCTCTCGCGTTGACATCGGTCGCGCGATTTCGCGGTCTGCCGACATGAAATTCGGAACTTTCTCCGCGACTGGCTGCGCGCTTTTCGGCTCGACAGCGCTGCCCGCGATCGCGCAGCAATCGAACCAATCCATACCGTCGTTTCGACATTCGATTACCCCCGGGCGCCAATCAGCACGACCGGGTCGCGAATGATGCACTGGCGCCGGGCTGGTGGTGCCGCGGCGATTTGTTCGAGCCCGATCACTTTCGCCCGCCGCCCGACGCAAGAGTCGAAAATGCGCTGTCATGGCGCCGTGCCCCCGAGCGCGACGTCATATTTCACGCAGAGAAATTGGGCGCATTTGTCTAGCGAATAAAGGTGCCAGTGAAGAAGTTTCTCGACAAATTCGCATTCTCTCGAAATTTTATCCAAACTTGGACCGTGGCTCATCGCAGCCCGGCGAGCCTGAGCAATAAAACTACGAGCACCATTATGAGGAAGAATTATCAAAGAGCAGATCGTCAATCGGAAGGTGAGTTTTTCATGGCGGCAATTAGTTCGCTTCTGAAAGAGCGGCGCTGGGCTTTTGGAGTGGTGGTGGCGTTTCTCGCCATTTTTTGCGCGCGCGGCGCTACGGCGGGATTTGTGGAAGTGACCTCTTCGGTCGGCCTGATCCAACAGGCGAAGAAATCGTATGGCAATCCAATATGGGGAGACATCAATAACGACGGCTTTCTCGACCTGATCGTGCCGACCCATGGTCTGACTGCGTCGGGCGGGCCTTTCGTTTATTTGAACAGCGGCGGAACGCAGTTCATCGACATTCGTTCCACCTGCGGAATTCAAGAGGCGCCGGAGCTGGATAGCACCGACTGGCACGGGTTCTCTTTTGGCGATTACGACGGGGACGGCAATCTCGATCTCTACATCGCGGAGGGCGCGAAGATGGGGACGGAGGAAAAGCGCGATTTGCTCTTCAAGGGCCATGGCGACGGCACCTTTGAATACGTGAGCGATGTCGCGGGCCTCATTACTTCGACCGATCGCGGGCGTCAGGGTTTCTGGGTCGATTACGATAACGATGGCAAGCTCGATTTGTTCGTGAAGAACGCTTTTACCTCGAACGAGCTCTATAAGAATAACGGGGACGGAACGTTTACGGTCACGACCGCGACGAGCGGCCTGGCGGATGCCACGCTCGGCATGGATCTCGGTTCGACCTGCTCTTTCGCTGATTACGATAACGATGGCTACATGGATGTTTTCTTTAGCGGGGACGGTTCCGGCAGAAATAGCAGGGTCGACGCCCTCTACCGAAACAACGGTGACGGCACCTTCAGCGATGTCACGACGGCTGCCGGCATCGTGCGGAGCTCGCACGGACACGGCATCGCATGGGGCGATTATAACAATGACGGTCTGCTCGATCTTTATGTGGCTCGCGTGGGCGACAAAGCGCCTACGCCCGATGCGAGGCTTTATCGCAACAACGGCGACGGCACATTCACCGATGTGACCAAGGAGGCCGGCCTCGAGAATACCTCGAACTGTTACAGCGCTGCCTGGGGCGACTATGACAACGATGGCTATCTCGATCTCTTCGTCTCTAATGCCGGCGTGGAAAATGTCGGCACCGGGAACGCCAACTACCTTTATCACAACAATGGCGACGGCACTTTCACCGAAGTCGCGGCCGAAGAAGGCTTGCAGCTCGAGGACAACCGGGCGGCCCACAAAGGGGTGGCGTGGGCCGATTATGACAACGACGGTTTCCTTGATTTGATTATCAAAGATGGCGTTGGCGGCGAGACCAAGGGTGGTGGAAATGCTCTCGGCCTGCACCGACTTTTCCGAAACCTTGGCAATACCAACCACTTCATAAAAGTGGGTCTGGTCGGCGTGGAGTCGAATCGTAACGGCATCGGCGCACGCGTCACCGCGAGATACCGTCACAGGATCAGTTTTCGGGAAAATAACGGCGGCGGCGGGGGCGAAAATGCGTCCGAAGGAAGCGAGCCGATTCACTTCGGGATCGGCGTCGCGCCCAGAGCGAGTATCGAGGTTGATTGGCCGAGCGGAATCGTCGACGTCCTGCCCTCAGTCGCGGCTAACACTACCATCCAGGTGACGGAAGGTTCCAGCCCCAGGCAGTAGCCTCACCGGATCGCTAGTGCTTTGAGCAGGGCCCACCAGACCGGCGGCAGGCCCTGCAGTCTTCCGCGCCCGCGTGGTGCAATAGGGCGCGCCGATTTTACTTGACGATTCCGCCGGCTATTTTGCCTTGCGGACATCGGCGGGGCTCCCAACACCTTCGCCATTCCGCAAGCCGATGTAATGCCAACCATCAACGACCTCGGCCACGTCCGGAATTGAAGAACAAAAACGCGCAATTTGAATAAGAGCGTTGATCCTTCGTCAAACGAGCGCGGTCTCGGCCTTTAAAGTCTCAACCTATGAAACCATTTCCGTCTCGTCTCAGCCTCGCCATTTGCCTCGCGGGAATTTTGTTTTCACCCTCCCTCCGCGCGACGACGCCGAGCAGCAACCTCGTGCAAACTTTCAAGCTGCGGGCCGCCCAGTTTGTCGACGACCCGGCGCGTGGGCTGACCTATGCCAGCCTTTACTTCGGTCATAGCGTCTCGGTGCTCAACCCGACGACGCTGACCGCGGTAAAGACACTCGCAGTCGGTTACAACCCCCTGGGGATGGCGATTTCAACCGATGGCACGAAGCTGTATGTGGCGCTGAGCGACGTGACGCGGATCGCCGTGATCGACTTGACGACGCTGACGGTGTTGCCCAGCCTGGAAATCAGCTCGCCACCCTCTTACATAGCGGTGGGACTCGACAACCGGCTCTATGTCTCGACGCGCAGCGGCTTGCTCCAGATCAATGCGCTGAACGGCGCGACCGAAAGCAACCTGGGCGCCGGCGGCTATCTGCAGCTCAGCGCTGCACGCACGGAACTTTTCGTGGGCACCTCGGATGGCAATTCGACGACAACCTATCGCTACGACGTGTCGGAGCCAACCGCGACCCTGAGCCAGACGGGCAATTTCAATTCCTCCTTCGAAGGGTTCACTGATTTCAAGCTCAGCCATAACGGGTCCCGCCTGGCCTGCGTCGAGGTCGACATCATGGATCAGGTCGCGCACACCGTGATCCTCGACCCGCAGGATCTGAACATGCAGTACGGCACTTTCGACCAGGATGACAATTTCGAGGTCTTCGATCCCAAGGCTGCTGTCACCTTTAGCCCCGACGATCAGGTTGCCTACCTGGTGACCGACCACGTGATCGCGGAGTTCGATCCGGTTTCCTTCGCGAGCGTGGCTACCCTCTCGAACCAGGACGGCGATCCCGGCAAAAGCACTCCTGTTTTCAGGGATGTGATCACGGATCCGACCGGGCGATACCTCTTCGTGGCCGACCCCTTCGCGGTCGACGTCTACGATCTGCAGGCCAATCTGGTGATCACCGCGACCGCCGTGGTAGGTGATGCGTTTAGCTTCACGGCGCCGATCTATCTCTCACCGGCCACGATTACCGCGACCGGTTTGCCGAGCGGACTAACCTTTAACGAGGCTACCCGCACCATCTCCGGCACACCAACCGAAACGGGCGTCTTCCCGGTCGTGATCAAGGCGAGCAAAGGGAGCACGACCGTGACGGTGAATCTCACTCTGACGGTGTATTCCAATTCCCGCGCGCTCAATATTTCGACCCGCGCGCTGGTGCAGCCGGGCGAAAACGCATTGGTCGCAGGCTTTATCATCCAAGGCGACGACAGGATTACGGGAGTCGTGGTGCGCGCGCTCGGGCCGAGCCTTTCCATCAACGGCGTCCCTCTTCCCGGGCGGCTGATGGATCCTATGCTGGAGGTGTATGATTCGACGAACACGCTTATCGGCTCCAACAATAATTGGAAGGCCGCTGGCGACACGAACCGTTTGGCTGGTCTCGAGCCGACGAATGACTTCGAGGCAGCGCTCTATCTCGGGCTTCTGCCGGGCGCTTACACGGTGGTGGTGAGCGGGCTCAATAACACCAGCGGCATCGCGCTCGCCGAGGTCTACGATATCGACGGCCTTGGCGACAACGATATTACGCGCCTGGCCAACATCTCAACCCGCGGGTTGGTCGGGACCGGAGATAACGTGATGATCGCAGGCATCGTTATCGGCGGGCCGGCCCAGTCCAGGATGCTGCTGCGCGGTCTCGGGCCGTCGCTCTCCGCGGACGGGCTACAGGGTGTCCTGGCCGATCCGCAGCTCACACTCTACAACAGCGATGGGACGCAGATTTACGCCAATAACAATTGGCAGGAGCACCAGGAAAAGGCGATCGAGGCGACTGGCCTTGCGCCGACAAATCTACTCGAATCCGCGATCGACATCAGCCTTGCGCCGGGAGCCTACACGGCCATCCTGACGGGCGTGAGCAACGGAACAGGCCTCGGGCAACTCGAAGCTTACAACCTGCCCTAGCGCGCGAAAGTTTTAAACCGGCCCCGGCCAATGCCGTGACGGCCGCACCGGCCGTCGCGGCCGAAAGCGAGCGGCGCGAAGAAAGTGGACCGCGCATTACAATCGCAGTTTTGACTCTCTTGCCTCAGAAATGTAAACGCCGCGTGCCTCCGCTTGGGGACGTGGGATAATGTTTGCCGACAGCCGCGCGCTTCGGCAGAGTTGGCCGCTCATTCCGCCATGCACAAGCGTTTTTTTCTTCTCGCGAATCTTTGCGCCGTCGCGCTTAGTTTTTCTGCTGCGCGTGTACAGGGGGCGCCTTCATTTCCGGAAGACAAAGGCGTCGCGCTCGATGCGCTCAAGCCGCAACCCGCGTGGGCGGCGGAGGCGGTTTTCTACCAGATTTTCCCGGAGCGCTTCCGCAATGGCGATCCGAAAAACGATCCGACGCGCGATTCGCTCGAATGGCCGATCGCCGCGCCTGACGACTGGCACGTTTCCTCCTGGACCGCGGATTGGTATTCGCGCGCCGACTGGGAAACGGAAGAAGGCCCCGACTTTTACGAGAACGGGGTCTTCGACCGGCGCTACGGCGGCGATCTCCAAGGCGTGATCGACAAGCTCGATTACCTCAGCGACCTCGGGATCAACTGCATTTATTTCAACCCGCTTTTTTATTCGCGCTCGCTCCACAAATACGACGGCAATTCCTATCATCACATCGATCCCTATTTCGGTCCCGACCCGAAAGGCGATCTCGCGCTTTTCGAAAAGGAAACGGCCGATCCTTCGACCTGGCATTGGAGCGCGGCGGACAAACTTTTCCTCAAGCTGATCAAGGAAGCACACGCGCGCGGCATCCGCGTGATCATCGACGGCGTTTTCAATCACACGGGGCGCGATTTTTTTGCCTTCAAAGATCTGCGCAAAAATCAGGAGAAATCGCCTTACAAAAATTGGTATGTCGTAAACAGCTTCGACAACCCGGCGACGAAGCGGAACGAGTTTAGTTACAAAGGCTGGTGGGGCCATTCGACGCTGCCGGTTTTCGCGCCTTCCGCCGACGGCAAGGACATGTTCGCCGGGCCGAAAAATTACATCATGGAGGCGACGAAACGCTGGATGCTGCCGGACGGAAAAGATCCATCGTTAGGCATCGACGGCTGGCGGCTCGATGTCGCCGACGAGCGGCCGGCGAAATTCTGGGCTGATTGGAATGCTTTTGTCCGCAAGTGCAATCCGAACGCCTACACCACCGCGGAAATCTGGAAGGACGCCGCGCAGCTCGTCAAGGCCGGCGGCTTTTCCGCCTCGATGAATTACAGCGCCTTCGCCATTCCGGTGAAAGGTTACCTCGTCGACGACAACATCGGCCCGAGCAAATTCGTCAGCCTAACGAACGAGCGGCGCGACAATTTTCCCGCGCCCGTCGCCTACGTGATGCAAAACCTGATGGATTCGCACGATACCGATCGGCTCGCGTCGATGATCGTGAACGGCGAAGGCACGCAATACGAGAACGGCCAGATTTCGTTCAACACGAACAACGACGCGCGCGCTTCCGCAAGCTACCGGATTCGCAAGCCTAACGATCGCGAGCGCGCGATTCAGCGGCTCGTCGTCCTCTTCCAGATGACTTACGTCGGCGCGCCGATGATCTACTACGGCGACGAAGCCGACATGTGGGGCGGACACGATCCGGACGATCGCATGCCGATGGTCTGGGCCGATTTGAAATACGACCCGCAGGCGATCGATCCGCGTGGCGACGAGCGCGAGCCGGACGATGTGAATTTCGATCAGCAAATTTTCGATTACTACAAAAGCGCGGTCGCGCTGCGGCGCGGGCACGACGCGCTCAGCCACGGCGATTATTCCGTCGTCTTCACCGACAACGATCACGACACGCTCGCGTTCGTTAGGCGAAGCGCGAAGGAAAAGCTGCTGATCGCGATTAATCGCAGCGGCGACGCGGCGACTTTGCAGATGAATTTCCCGCATCGCAAAGCGAAGCCGATCTTCGTCACCCAGGGCGAGCTCGACGACGTGAAAGCCGATGATTCCGGCCACGCGCTCGATCTGAAGCTGCCCGCACTCACCGGCGCGGTTCTCTCTTTCGAGTGAAACGCATTCTGCTGCTCCTCGCGCTGGTATCGTTAGGCGCTTGCGCGCGCGCGCCCGACACGCGCGTGCACATTCGCATCTGGCATCAGAAGATCGGCGCCGAGCGCGACCTGTTTAACGAGTTTGTCAGTCAATGCAACGCCGCCCATCCCGATCGCGTCGTCGAAACGCTCTACAAGGAAAACGAAGAGCTGCGTAATCTTTACATCATCGCGGCGGTTGCGGGACAGGGCCCGGATTTGATTTACGGACCGGCCGATAACGTCGGCGTGCTCGTGACGACGCAAACGATCCAGCCGCTCGATCGGATTTTTGACCGCAAATTTTTCGACCGTTTCACGCCGCAAGGTTTGGTCGATTGGAAAGGCGCGCATTGGCTGGCGGCCGATCAGATCGGCAACCATCTCGCGCTCGTTTACAACAAAGCGCTCGTCCCGCAGCCGCCGCGCACGCTCGACGAATTGATCGCGCTCGGTCAGCGCCTAACGACTAACGAAAAGAACGGCGAGCGTCGTTACGGCCTGACCTGGAATTATCGCGAACCGTTCTTTTTCATCCCGTTCCTGACCGCGTTTGGCGGCTGGGTGATGGATGCGAACGGCCGGCCCACGCTCGACAACGAACAAACGGTGCGCGCGCTTCAATTCGTGCTCGACCTCCGCGACAAATACAAAATCATCCCGAAAGAAGGCGACTACGAAATCGCCGACATGCTTTTCAAGGAGGCGCGCGCGGCCATAATCATCAACGGCCCGTGGTCCTGGGCCGGCTACGGCGTGCCGACGAAAAGCATGATCGCGCCGCTGCCATTCAACAGCGAAACCGGCGATTGGTGCGAGCCGATGATTTCGGCCAAAGGTTATTCGGTGAGCGCGAATGTTCCCGCGACCAAACTGGCGGCGGTGCGCGACGTGGTCGATTACCTGACGAGCGCCGAAGTGCAGGAAAAAATGGCGCTGCAGCTCGCGACGACGCCGGTCGATCGCAGCGTGATCGCTTCACCCGCGATCAGAAATAATCCGGCGCTGCAGGCGTCGATGGAACAAATCGCGCATGGCCGACCGATGCCGATCGCGCCGCAGATGCGGCAAATCTGGGAAGGCATGCGCGGGCCGTATCAGCTCGTGATGAACGGCGCGATCACGGCCGAGGAAGCGGCGCGCGAGATGCAGCGCGAGGCGGAGAAAAATATCGCCGATAGCAATCTATGATCGTTAGGCGCGACTTTTTCTTTGATCGTACGCTCGGTTGTCATCCCGAGTCGGCATCGCGCGGCGAGGGACCTCACAGTTGCAATCCGCGGGTTTCTCCCGGGAGGAAACGTCAATTGCAGTTGCGAGGTCCCTCGCCGTCTGCGCGGCTCGGGATGACAGGCTTTGCGCCGTTCGAGTTCTTTAAGGGATGAAAGGCGAAAATCTCCGCGCACGCATTTTTATCGCGCTCCTCCTCGCGCCGGCGGTCCTCGTCGTTCTCGCGGTCGTCGCGTTTCCGTTTTTCTTCAACGTCATTCTCTCGTTTTCGAATGCGAACATTTATCACATTCGCGACTGGCGACTGATCGGCTTCGCGCAGTACGTCTCGGTTTTTCGCGAGCAACTTTTTTGGTCGATCCTGCTCAAGACGATCATCTGGACGGCGGTCAACATCGTCTTCCACGTCGCGATCGGTGTTTTTCTCGCGGTCGTGCTGCATCAAAAATTCATCCGCGGGAAATCGGCTTGGCGCGTGCTGCTCATCCTGCCGTGGGCGCTGCCGCAATACATCAGCGCGCTCACCTGGCGCGGCATGTTCAATTACGAATACGGCGCGGTGAATTTGCTCATCACGAAATATCTCCACCTCGCGCCGGTGCAATGGCTGACCTCGCCGTTCGAAGCCTTCGTCGCCGTCATCGTCACCAATATCTGGCTTGGATTTCCGTTCATGATGGTCGTCGCGCTCGGCGGCCTGCAATCGATCCCTAACGAACTCTACGAAGCCGCCGAAATGGACGGCGCATCGCAGTGGTCGCAATTCTGGAACATCACCGCGCCGCTCCTCCGGCCGGTCATGATTCCGACGATCACGCTCGGCATCGTCTGGACCTTTAACAACATCAACGTCGTCTGGCTCGTCTCGAATGGCGGCGAGCCGGCGGACTCGACCCACATCCTGGTGTCGTATGTCTACAAGGCCGCTTTCAACATGTATCGCTTCGGCTGGGCGGCCGCGCTTTCCGTCGTCATTTTCGCGATCCTGTTTTTGTTCTCGCAGATTTTTCTGAAACAAACGCGCGCGACCGAGCCGGTCTATTGATTCGGCTCGACAATTCTTTCGCGACGCCCATGATCGCGCCGAGGCAAAATTATGAATCGCATTTTCATTGCGGGGATTGTTGGCGGCATCGTCATGTTCATCTGGTCGTCGATTGCGCACATGCTGCTGCCGTTAGGCGAAGTCGGCGTCCAGGAGTTGCCTAACCAACCGGCAAGCTTCGCCGCGCTCGAGGCGAACATTCCCGAGGCCGGTCTCTACATGCTTCCAGGCTTCGGCCTCGGCCCAAATCCGACGAGCGCGCAAACGCACGAAGCGATGAAGCACATGGACGAACGCGCGGCGCTCTATCCGTCCGGCTTCCTGATGTATTTTCCAAAGGGCGCGCGGCCGATGATGATGGGACGCTGGCTCGGGATCGAATTCGCCACCGAGTTGGTCGAGTCGCTCCTCGTCGTCTGGCTCCTCAGCCTCACTCGCCTAACGACCTTCGGCGCGCGGCTCGGCTTCGTCACCGTCGCCGGAATTCTGGCCGCGATCGCGACCAACGTGTCATACTGGAATTGGTACGGCTTTCCCGCGAACTACACCGCGGCCTACATTTTCACTCAGGTCGTCGGCTTCATCTGCGTCGGAATCGTCGCCGGCCTCATCTTGAAAAATCAGCCGACGCCGCCGATGCGTGATCGGTGAGGTTGTTTTTCTCCGGCGCGATTTTTCTCTTTCTTATCGCAACTTCCGGCGCGGCGCTTGACCCGGCGGCGTTGCGCCGCGCGGCGGATTATTCCGCGCGACACCGCGGCATTTCACTTCTCGTTAGGCAAAACGGCCGCACTTTGCTCGAGCAATATCCCGGCGGCGGAAACGCCGACGCGCCGCAAAGAATTTACAGCGGCACCAAAGCCTTCTGGTGTCTCGCCGCGCTCGCCGCCGCCGAGGATGGCATTCTTCCGCTCGACGAACGCGTCGCCGAAACGATTCCCGCCTGGCAAAAAGACCCGGAGAAGCGAGAGGTCACCATTCGCGAGCTGCTCGATTTTTCCGCGGGCCTCGCGCCGGGATTTTTTCTTCAGGTCAACGATTACCGCGATCGCGATCGCGCCGCGCTGCGCCTGACGATGGTCGCGAAACCGGGAAGCGCGTTTATCTACGGGCCGGCCGCGCTCCAGGTTTTTCATCAAGTGTTGAAACAAAAACTGCGCAGCAAAACGCCGACCGAATATCTCGAACGCCGCGTGCTCCGACGGATGCGGCTCGGTCCGCAACGGTATCTCGACGATCGCGCGGGCAATCCGCTGTTGTCGGCGGGTTTTGTTCTGACCGCGCGCGAATGGGCGAAAATGGGCGAGCTGGTCTTGGCGCACGGGCGGCCGGTCGTCAGGCCGGAATCGCTCGCGCAATCCTGGCGCGGCTCGCCCGCGAATCGCGCCTTTTCGTTAGGCTGGTGGAACAATCGCGCCGCGCCCGGCGGCCGCGAGTTCGATTTCGAAGCGGCGCTCAACCCGAAATGGTCGGGGCAGGATTGGCGCGACGCCTGCATTTGTCGCGACGCGCCTAACGACCTCGTCGCCTGCATTGGCTCCGGTTACCAGCGGCTTTACGTCATTCCGTCGCTCAATCTCGTCATCGTTAGGCAAGGAGACGGCGGGAAATTTTCCGACGCCGAGTTTTTGCGCCTGGCTCTCGGGAAATAATTTCGCGCTTCAACTCGCGGCCGTTTTTAAGCCCGGCGACGACGCGAAATAAATCACGAGTCCGCTGAGCGCGGTCGCCAAACCCCAGAGCGAAGGCGTGCGCGTGGCCGGTTCCGCGAGCAAATGCCAGAGCATCCAGCCGCTGATGAGGAGAAAAATCGCCGGCGTGATCGGATAACCCCACGTCCGATAGGGCCGCGGCAAATCCGGCCGGCGCCAGCGCAAAACGAAAACTCCGAGCACGGTCAGCGCCGACGAAAGGGTGAGGCTGAACTGCACGTAGTTCACCACTTTTTGAAACGTCGTCACGAGGATGAGCGCGAGCACGATGGCGAATTGGAGCAACGTCGCGCGCACCGGAATGCCGCGCCGGTCGCGCCGCGCGAGCCACGAAAGCGCACGCAAATCTTCGCCCATCGCAACCGTCACGCGCGGGCCGATCCACATCATCGCGCTGACGGTTGAGACGAGGCCGAGCGCGATGAAGATGGCCATGATTTTGCCCCCGGCCGCGCCGAAAATATGCTCCCCGGCGATGAGTCCGATCTGCGGTTTGCCGATCATCTCGGCGCGCGGCGTGGTGCGCAAAAAAGCGGCGTTGAGTCCGAGATAGAGCGCGGTGACGATGAGCGTGCCGACGCCTAACGAAATCGGAATCGCGCGGGAGGGATTGCGGACTTCGCCGGCGATGTAGGCCGAGGCGTTCCATCCCGAATAGGCATACATGACCCAGTAAAGGCCGACGGCGAAGGGTGCGCTGACAATCAATCGGCCCTCGTTAGGCGCGGGACGAAATGAAACCGCCTGGGTCTTCGCGACGAGGAAACCAGCGGCGATCATGATGAAGATGAGCGCGATTTTCAGGAGGGTCGAACCGTTCTGAAAACCGCTCCCAAGTTGAAAATCCCAAAGCAAAATCAGCGTCGTTAGGCAAACAATGCCTAACGAAAGCACAAGCGGATTCAGGCCCGGCGCGACGCCGTTGATGTAGTCGCCGAAAGGAATCGCCGCGATCGCAACCGGCGCGGCAAAGCCGACCGTCGCCGAAATCCAGCCGGCGACGAAGCCGATCGAAGGGTGGTAAATTTCGCGCAGAAAATGATATTCGCCGCCGGATCGCGGCAGGGCCGCGGCGAGTTCCGCGTAGGAGAGCGCGCCGCACAAAGCGCAGATCCCGCCAACCGCCCAGAGTGCCATGATCGCGAATCCGCCCGGCAGATCGCCGACTTGAAACCCGAGACTGGTGAAGATCCCGGTCCCGACCATATTCGCAATCACGATGCAGGTCGCGGTGAAGAGCGAGACCGTCCTCGCGCCGCGGAACGAAGAGGTCGAGCGCACGGGCGATGATGTAGCGGCGGCGCGCACAGGATTCAAACGCAGAGCGAAGCTTTTTTGCCTAACGACAAGTCGGGCGGCGCGGAATCATCATTCGTTAGGCGCGTTCGTCCCTGAAAATGCAGCAGGGCTGCGGAGACCGCAGCCCTGCGCCCTACCTTTCCACCGAAAAAATTATTCCGGACCCGGCGGTGCCGGTTGCGTTTCGCGCAAGGTCTCGATCGCGTCGAGACGCTTCTGCTGTTGCGCGTCGAGCAGCGGCCGGATTTGCTCGTTCAACTGTTTGATGATCGCGTCGGCCTGTTTGCGCGCCTGCTCGTGAATGGCGTCGAGCTGCGGCTGAACTTCTTTCACCTTGGCCGCGACCTGCGCTTTCTGCGCCTCGTTGAGATTGAGCGCGCGCGTCAACATCGCGGTCACATTCCGCGGCCCGTGATGAAACGGCGGCGCGGCGTCATCGCCTTGAGCCTGGGCGAGCGTGCCGCAGCTCAATAGTGTCGCCGCGGCCAGAAGAACGAGTTTATTTACCTTCATGTCGAATTCTTGAAATGCCGTCTTGGTTTCGAGGATAAAGACACATCAAAATTTTTTCGGTTACACGTCTCCGAAAAAAATCTAAAAAATTTATGCTGCGCGCTTGTAACCCGGATCGATCGCCAGTGTCTTATTCGCGATGTGGATCGGCCGCAGCCTCGCCCATGCCCGATGAAAATTTCGATGAGCAGACCTGCCTCCGCCGCATCGCCGATGGAAATGAAAGCGCCGCGCGAGAATTGCTCCGCCATTTTCACCCGTTCGTATTCAAGCTCGTGCGCGCGCATCTCCCGCGTCGGCTTCCGGCCGAGGATCTGGTGCAGATGACCTTCATCAAGATTTTCCAAAACCTCGACCGCTACAGCGGCAAAGTTCCGCTCGAGCACTGGATCTCGCGCGTGACCGTGAACACCTGCCTGAACGAATTGCGCGCGGAGAAGCGCCGGCCGGAATGGCGCCTGGCCGATTTCGACGAGGAAACTTCGGCCGCGATCGAGCGTCTCGCGCAGATCGAGACCGATTTCGCCTCGCCCGACGACGCCCGGGTCGCGCGCGATCTGGTCGAGCAGATGCTCGCGCAACTTTCGCCTAACGATCGCCTCATCATCACCCTCCTTCATCTCGAGGAACGTTCCGTCGATGAAATTCACGAGCTGACCGGCTGGAGCCGCGCCAAGATCAAGGTCCGCGCCTTTCGCGCCCGCGCGCGGATGAAAAAAATGCTCGGGCCGCAACAAACCGCGGCGCTGATTTTCGCATGAAAAACTCTGACCGTATCCTTGATCGCATCTTCGCGCTCGCGCGCCGCTCGTCGTTAGGCGAAACGCCCGACGTTCCTTTCGGTTTGGAAACCGCCGTGCTCGCGCATTGGAAACGGGCGAAGCTGCGCGCGGAAAACAGCGGTCTGCTCCCGGCGATGCGCTGGGCCGCGCTCGCCGCCTGCGCGACTGCGCTGCTCGTGAGCGCGCTGCGCAGCGACGAGCTGGCGGCCTTTCGCAATCGTTTCGACCCCGAAACGCGCGTGGCCGAGTCCGCCCTCGTCGCCGGCTACGGGAATGACTAGCAGCCGTTTCTTTCGCCCGGCGCTTTACGCGCTCCTGATTTTTGCCGCCGGCGTCATCACCGGTGCGTTCGTCGCGCCAATCGTTGGTCGCAGTTTCATGCGCCCGCCGGGCTCGCAGGAAATGGCGCAGCACATCATGCACCGGCTGAGCTCAAACCTCGACCTGACCGACGCGCAGGTCGCGCAGATCAAACCTTTGGTCGAAAAAACCGGCGCGGACATGGAAACGATTCGCCGCGAGACCACGCAACGCGTGATGCGCCGGATGGAACAAACGAACACGGAGATTTCCGCGATTTTGCTCCCGGAACAACAGGCCAAATTCAAGACAATGGAAGAGGAACGTCGCAAACGGATGGAGCGAGATCATCGCTTCGCCGAACCGCCGCCGCCGCCGCCGAATCGTTAGGCAAAGGTTCGCGCGCCGGTCTCGTCAGGGAATTTCCGGCGGCGTTGCGACCGGCAGCATGCCTTCGTTCTCGACCACGCGCTCGAGGGCGGGAAGATTGATCGGAGTCCGCGGCACAAAAGAAACGAGCAGCGCCGCCAGCAGCATGAAGACGCCGCCCGCCATGACGGCGTAAACAAGATTTCCACCGAGCAAATGTTTCACCGCCGGCCCAAAAGTGAGCGCGGCGATGATCTCGGGCAGGACAATGAAAAAATTGAAGATGCCCATGTAAACGCCCATCCGCCGCGCCGGGAGCGATCCGGCGAGAATGGCGTAAGGCATGGAGAGGATCGAAGCCCAGGCGATGCCGCCGAGCGCGAGCGCGCCTAACAATAAGCTTTTCTGCTCTTCGCCATGAATGAAACCGATCGAAAGCAAACCGATTGCGCCGAGCGTGAGGCAGACGGCGTGGATTTTGCGCCGATCCATTCGCGTCGCGATCGCCATCAAACCGAAGGCGGCGAGAAAGGTGACGAAATCTTTCGCGGCGTAACAAACGCCGGCCCATTCCGCGCCGGCTTTGAAGAGCGGCGAGCGCGTGTCGTTCGTCCCGAAAACGATCGGCACGGCGTTCGAAAAATGGAGCCGCATGCAAAACAAACCGAGCCAAGTGAAAAATTGCACGAGCGCGAGTCGCTTCATCGTCACGGGCATCTCGCGAAGCGCGGCGCCGATTTCGCCTAACAAATGGGCGAGGCCGGCATTCTCGGATTTTTGCGCCGAAAATTTTCCAGATCTTCCGGCGGATATTCGCGCGAGGTGCAGACCGTCCAGAGCACCGCGCCGAGAAACGCCGCCGCGCCGATGTAAAAAGCGGTGCGAACGTTAGGCGGAATCGCCGAACCGGCGGTTGTCTCGCTCGTGACGTTGAAACCGTGTTTGAGAATCCACGGCAGCAAGCCGGCAATGACCGCGCCCGCGCCGATGAAAAAACTCTGCATGGTGAAACCAGTCGCACGCTGTTCTTCGGCGAGATTGTCGGCCACGAATGCGCGGAACGGTTCCATCGAGATGTTGATCGAGGCGTCGAGAATCCAGAGTAGGCCCGCGGCCATCCAAAGGCTGCTCGAGTTTGGCATGAGCACGAGCGCGATTGAGCTCAAAATCGCGCCGGTGAGAAAATAAGGACGACGCCGGCCTAACGAACACCAGGTGCGATCGCTCATCGCGCCGATGATCGGCTGGACGATGAAACCGGTGAGCGGCGCCGCCAGCCAGAGGAGCGGAATCTGGTCGTCGCGCGCGCCGAGGTATTTGTAGATCGGGCTCATGTTTGCCATCTGCAAACCCCAGCCGAACTGGATGCCGAGAAAGCCGAAGCTCATGTTCCAGATCTGGCCGAAATTGAGGCGCGGCTTTTGCATTGCCTAACGAGTAAAGGAGCGCCTGACGAACCCGCCGGCCGGGTTATTGTTTGTTTTCGCGCGCGACCTGGAGCGAGTTGAAAAAGGCGTCGTACTTTTCGCCGTTGCGATCAAAAATGGCGAGACTTTGGATTGGCCCCGCCGCCTTCAATTTTCGCCCGGGCAATTTCGTGAGCTTTTTGTCGCTCATGGTTTGAATCTCCAAATCGTAGGTGTCGTCGCCCGTGATCGTGACCGTGACGGTAATGCCGGCATCGGTAAAGGCGACGCCGGAATCGGTCTTGTCGTCGCCCGAGCCGTCGTAGATCTGGTAGTTTTCCTTGCCCTTGTAGAAGCCGATTTCGAAGACCGCGTCCTTGTTATAGTCGTTAGGCGAATCGCTCGCGTTGCTCGTGCGCAGGGTCAGGCCGATCGAGCCGCCGGCGGGATCGTCCTTGTCGAATTTTTGTTCGATTCGGCCGTGTTCCATCATGAACGAAAACGAATCGCCGACCGCGAGCGGCGCCTTAAACGCGCGATACGCGACCGCCTGTTCGAAGCCGCTGCCGTTGGCGTAAAAGCCCCAGGCTTTGCCACTGCTCGCGATCCCGTTGAGATCTTTGTTGTTGTCGGTCGTGGCGACGAAAAACCCGGCGTGCTGATCGTCGCCGGTTGCTTCGGCTGTCATTTTCCACGCGTCGAAACCGGTCCCGCCATTTTTGCCCGTATCGAAGCCATCCTTGTAGGCATCCTGGCTGGCGTCGTCTTCGGCGATGTTGGTCTGGTCTGCCCTGGCGACCGGCAAAATTCCGCCTAACGAGAAAAGGACGATGAAAAAAAGTGCGAGTGTTTTCATTTCAAAAAATTCCTAGCCTTTGACCGCGCCGGAACTGAGTCCGGAAACGAGGAACCGGCTCAATACCAAAAAAAGCGCGATGACGGGAAGCGAAACCAGCAGCGCGCCGGCGGCGTAAAGGCCCCATTGCGTGCTCATGTTCGACTGAAACATTTTCAAGCCGAGCGGGAGGGTAAACAAATCGACATCCTGGAGGATGAGCGCGGCGACGACGTATTCGTTCCACGCGGTGAGAAAGGAAAAGAGCGCGGTGATGACGACGGCCGGCGCGGCGAGCGGGAGCACGACGAGATAAAATGCCTGCCAGCGCGTCGCGCCGTCGATGCTGCACGCTTCTTCGAGCGAGAGCGGAATCGTGTCGTAGTAGCCTTTCAATTGCCAGATGCAAAACGGCAGTGCGGTCGCGGTATAGATGACGATGACGCCGAGATAGGAGTTGATCAGGCCGAGTTTGATCAGGATTAAATAAAGAGGCAGGAGCAGCATTGTGGCCGGGAACATTTGCGTCACGAGCAGGCCATTCATCGTCGTGCTCCGGCCGAGAAAACGAAAACGCGAGAGTGCGTAGCCCGCGGTCGAAGCCAGCGCGACGCCGGTGATCGTGACCGCGAGCGCGATTAAGGTCGAATTGCCTAACCATCGCAAAAACGGCGTTTGAAAAAGAAGAATGCGAAAATTCGCGAAGGTCGCGTCGCGCGGAATGAGCGCGAGCGATGAGGAAAGCAATTGATCTCCGGGTCGGATCGCGATCGTGACTACCCGGCTGATCGGATAGAGCGCGAAAATCGTGAAGACAAGCAGCGCGCCGTAACTCAGCGCCATGCGCACGTTGTGCGAGAGCGATTTTCTCGATTCCGCGGCAACCAGCGGCGCGCGACGCGACATCAGATTCCCCTAACGACGACGCGCATCCCGTCGGCCGCGATGACAGCGATCGGCGTTTCCGGCGCGATGAATTCGCCCTCGGTCACGACATCGACCACGCGATCGTCAAACTGCGCCTTGCCGCTCGGTCGCAGGATCGTGAGGGTGCGGCCGCGCATCCCGGGCGCGATCGGATTCTCTCGCGCAAAAACGCGCACCGGTTCGGCTAACGATGGTCCGGGCGGGTTGGTCGTCGCGAGAACGAAGCGGCGATAAACGCTCGTGCGCGGCAAAAATTTTGCGAGCACCGCGATAAGAATTCCAGCGGCGAGGAGCGCGATGCAAAGATTTAGAGCCGGCACGGCGAGCATTTGACCAGTCGGGAAAAATCCCTGGCCAGGATAACGATCGATCATCGCCCAAAGCAATGAGCCGAGCATGAAGAAAATGCCGATGACTCCGAAAATGATCGTGGAGTGGGCAAAGAACAAAATTTCCACGAGGACAAAAACGACGCCGAGGACGAAAAGCCCGACCGTTTCCCAACCCGCGAGCCCGGCAAAATAATGGCCGAGAAAAAAGAGCGCGAAACAAACTCCGGAAGCGACCGCGGGCAGAGTCGCGCCCGGGATTTTGAATTCGAGATACGCGCCGATGATTCCGCCTAACAATAAAAGCGGCGAGAGCGCGGTCAGCCAAAAAGCCAGTTGCTCGAAGCCGCTCGGATCGATTTGCACGACCGCGCCTTTCAGGCCGGCCTCCTGCACGACTTGCGCGATCGTGTCCGCGATGCCTTCGGCGAGGAGCGGTTTGCCGGCGAATTTTTCCGTCGCCTCCTGCGCGTTCAAAGTGAGCAGGGTGCCTTTCGCATGCACGACCTTGTTGCCGATTTTCACTTCCTTGTCCTTGTCCATGAAGGCCTGGCCGATGTCGGGATTGTGACCGTTGCGAATCGCGCTCCCGCGCACGAGCGCCGACCAATACGAGATCGCTTTTTCCTTTTCCGTCGGCGGCAAATCCTGGCCGGTGGAAAGAATCGGGGCGGCCGCGCCGATCGCGCTGACCGGCGCCATGTAAATATGTTTGGTCGCGAGCGCGATGATCGCGCCGGCCGATCCCGCGTTGGAGTTGATGAAGGTGTAGGTCGGGATGTTCGCGTGATTGAGAATGCCGGTAATCTCCTCGGCGGAATCGAGTTCGCCGCCGTAGGTGTTCATGTCGAGAATGAGCGCGCTCGCGCCCGCGGTCTCGGCCGTTTTTTCGGCGCGACGAATGAAGAGAACGAGCGAAGCAGAAATTTCTCCGTGCAGCGGCACGACCACGACGTCGCCGCGCCTCACGACTTCGCGCGCCTGAGCCGCGCCTAACGAAAAGCAAAGCGTCGCGAGGAAAACGCAAATCCGGTTGGCGTGAAACATGACGAGATCGTTTGGAAGCCCGTGGGCGCTGCGTTAATTTGCCATCGCTTCGCTTTTCCTCACGAGAAAAAAACCGCGCGCATGGGCACGATTCCAAATCACACGATCGAGCAGGTGCTGGCCGCGAACGACATCGTGGAAGTGATCGGCTCCTACTTCCCGCTCAAGCGCGCGGGCGCAAATTTTCGCGCGCTCTGCCCGTTTCACCAAGAGAAGACGCCGTCGTTTCACGTCAATCCGGCGCGCCAATCGTTCCACTGTTTCGGCTGCGGTGTGGGCGGGAGCGTTTTTCGTTTCGTGATGGATTACGAGCACGTCGATTTTCCGGCATCAGTCCGGCGGCTGGCGGCGCGCGCGGGTATTCCCGTGATCGAGGAAACGGGCGGGAACGCGATCGAAGATCGCCAGCACGAAGCGCGGCGCACGCTGCTGAAATTGCACGCGGAAGCCGCGGAGTGGTTTCAAAATAATTTGCTCAAAACCGAAACCGGCGCCGACGCGCGCGAGTATCTGAAAAAGCGCGGGATCAGCAGCGCAGTCGCGAAATCGTGGCAGCTCGGCTTCGCGCCGGAAAGTTGGGACGCATGTTTGAAATGGGCGCTCGATCGCGGCTACAAACGCGCGACGATTTTGCAAAGCGGCCTCGTGAAGTTGCGCGATGAAGAGCGGCCAGAGAGCGAAGTTTACGATCGTTTCCGCGGCCGGTTGATGTTTCCGATCTGCAACGATGTCGGCGAAGTGATCGCCTTCAGCGGACGGATCCTAACGAATAGCACGGAGAGCGCGAAATATTTGAACTCGCCGGAAACGCCGCTCTTTCGAAAAGGCCGCATTCTTTTCGGCCTGCACAAAACGAAGCGCGGCCTGATCGATGCCGGCAGCGCGATTGTCTGCGAAGGTCAGCTCGATCTTATCGCGCTCTTCGAAGCCGGCCTAACGAATGTGGTCGCGCCGCAGGGCACGGCTTTTACCGAAGGCCAGGCCCGGATTTTGAAACGCTACGTCAACGAGGTTGTCCTTTGTTTCGATGCCGATGCCGCGGGTGAAAAAGCCGCCGAGCGTTCGCTCGAGCCGCTGTTGCAAAACGATCTCGTCGTGCGCGTCGCGGAGATGCCGCGCGGCGAAGATCCCGATTCGTTAGTCCGCAAGGAAGGCGCGGAAAAGTTTGCCGCGCGCGTCGGGGCCGCGCCGGACTTTTTCGATTTTTGGATCGCGCGCGCGGCGGGCGCGACCGACATGACAAATCTCGCCGCCAAAATGGATCTGGCGCGGCAACTCGCGGACACCGTCGCGCGCGTGCACGACCCCCTCATGCGCCACGAAGTGATCAACAAAGTTTCGGCGCGGCTCGGCGTCGCGCGGGACGATTTCGCCAATCTTCTCCCGAAATTTCAGCGCGACCGTTCGCCTAACGAGACGCCGCGCGCGCCCGCGCCGGCGCCGCCGCACGAGATCGCGCTCCTTTGCCTGCTCGCTTTGCGCGACGCGGCCGCGCGCGATTTTTTTCTGGCGCAGGACTGGCGCGAAGTCGTCGCCGAGACGCCGAACGCGGCATTGTTAGGCAAAATTCTCGCGGCTGCTTTTCGGCCCGATGATTCCGCTTCGCTCAATCTTTTTCTCTCCTCGCTGCCGGCGGAAGAAGAGTCCTTAGTCTCTGGCTGGCTGTTGCAAAAGATGCCGCCGGACGCTGAAAAAGTTGCGCGCGAATGGTGGCAGGGATTGCGCCAGCCGGCTTTGCGGCGCCGGCTCCGCGCGGCCGAGAGCCGGCTCAAACTGCCGCAGTTGACGGCCGGCGAAGTGGTCGCTTTGCAGAAACAAGTTGTTGACCTGCGCAGCCAACTCGACGATTTTTCGCGGCTTGTCCCGTCCCGCGGGCACGACGCCTGAAGCAACGCGGTCTGGCTGGCGCTTTCATCAATTTCAGGTTTCCAACCAACAACTGATCAGACTTCGATTTGGTTAAAAAATCCAAACCATCCGGTCGGCGACCGAAGGCTTCGAAGCGTGTTTTTGCAAAGGCAAAAAAACGCGGTCGGCCGCCGGTTGCAAAGTCGAAACGGGCCAAGAAGCGGGTCGCGCGAAGCAAGAAGCCACGCCGCCTGACAAAAAAACGGGCGGCATCGACGCGCCGCCGCGCGCCGAAGAAGTCCCTTGTCGTTAGGCCAAAATCGACCCGCGGTCGAGGCCGGCCGCGAGCTGCGCAGCCGGTCAAAAAGAAGCGAGGCAGAAAATCTGCTTCGTTGGGCCGTATGGAATTTGCTAGCGGAAATGGATCGGCCGCGCCGACCGGCAGCCAGACACAAGCGCGCATTCGCGACCTGATCAAGCTCGCGAAGGAACAGGGTTACCTGACTTTCGATGATTTGAACGAGTCGCTGCCGCCGGAGTTGACCGATCCCGAGGAGCTCGACCTCATTCTGACGAGACTGCGAAAACTCGAAATCAATATTATCGAGGCCTCGGAGGTCGACCGTTACAAAGACGGCAAAAAAGATGTCGAGGAAGAAGAGGAAAAGCATGAGACGAAACTCGACATTCTCGATGATCCGGTGCGGATGTATCTCAAGCAGATGGGTCAGGTGCCGCTGCTCACGCGCGAGCAGGAAGTCGAGATTTCGAAGCGGATCGAAGAGGCCGAATCAATGGTCCAGCAGCACATTCATCGTTTCGGTTTTGTCGCGCGCGCGCACCTCGATCTCGCGGCGAAGCTGGCCGAAGGCGGCGAACGTTTTGATCGCGTGATTCTCGATAAAAAAATCGAGAGCCGCGAACGCTACATGAAAATTTTGCCACGCCTTTGCCGTCAGGTGCAAAAAATGAGCGTGGAAATCGATCGCAAGTATTCGCAGTTGATGCGGCGGCAGCATGGCCCGACGCAACTGAAAAAGTTCGAGAAGGTCGTGATCAAGCTGCAGCGATTGTATCCGCAATTCTATTTCAAGCAGCGGGTGACGGAGGAATTTGTTCGTCTGGCCGACATCCACTACACGAACCTGCGCAGTTTGCAGGAGGATTTAAAAAAGCAGGTGAAACGAAACAGTCGCGAAACGATCAAGCGGCGGCTGCAGGAGCTGGAAAGCAAGGTCTGGCTTCCGCCTAACGAATTCGACGCGCGCTACAAGGAATTGCGCGGCTGGCTGCGGCACGCCTTGCGCGCGAAGACGGAAATGGTCGAAGCCAATCTGCGCCTCGTGATTTCGATCGCGAAAAAATACACCAATCGCGGCCTCTCATTTCTCGATCTCATCCAGGAGGGCAACATGGGATTGATGAAGGCAGTCGAGAAATTCGAGTATCGCCGCGGCTACAAATTTTCCACTTACGCGACGTGGTGGATCCGGCAGGCGATCACGCGTTCGATTGCGGACCAGGCGCGCACGATTCGCATTCCGGTGCACATGATCGAGACGATCAACAAATTGATGCGCGTGCAGAAGCAATTGCTCCAGGAATACGGTCGCGAGCCGACCCCGGATGAAGTCGCGGAGGAAATTTTGCTTCCGGTCGATCGCGTGCGCGCGGTGCTGAAGATGGCGCAGCAGCCCATTTCGCTGCAAGCGCCAGTGGGCGAAAGTGAGGAGACAAATTTCGGTGATTTTATCGAGGACAAAGGCGCGGAAAACCCGAGCGACATGACTGCGATCGCGTTGCTCAAGGAGAAAATAAAAGATGTGCTCGAGACGTTAACCGATCGCGAGCGCCAGGTCCTGGAGCAGCGGTTTGGGCTGGTCGATGGCTACAGCCGCACGCTCGAGGAAGTCGGCCGTCAATTTCGCGTGACGCGGGAGAGAATTCGCCAGATCGAAGCGAAAGCGCTGCGGAAGATGCGGCACCCGACAAGAATTCGGCAACTCGAGGGTTTCCTCGAAGCTGCCGATCTCCAGGCAGTCGCGCAACCGGCCCCCGCTGGCGCCTAACGAACAGGGCGCCCGCGATAAACCACCGGGCGGTGATAGAAATATCGGCCCCGATAAAAATAGGGACGGCCGAAACGATAATAGAGCCCTCCGTAATACGGATAGGCGTATTGGTACGGGTAGGGATACGGATAAGCCGGATAGGCAACAGGGACGCCAACTCCGATCCGGACCGATACTCCCGCTTCCGATTTAGGTGCGCCCGCAAATGCAAACGATCCGGTGACCGCGACGAGAAATAAGATCTTCTTCCAGTTCATTGCTTCATGTCCTTCCCAATATAGGAACGAAAATTCAGACGCGAATGGCCGGGTAATTATTCAGCCGCTGGGATCCCCGACCGCGTATCCCGTAACGCAGAGATCGGAGCCGATTTTTTCGTAGCGCATATTCGTTAGCCGAAGGGCCGCCGCAGTCGAGCCCGCACCTTCCCCTGCGACCGCGACAACCGGTCCGCCGGCGAAAATCGGCGCCAGATAGAATTGCACCTTATCGACCAAATGCGCCGCAAAAGCTTGCCCCAAGACCTCGCCGCCGCCTTCAATCAGCACGCTCGTCACCTCGCGTTCGCCAAGCTCGCGTAACACCTCAACCAGATCTTTTCCGCTGAAAATCAGCGTCCGTTTCGCGAAGCGGTCGGTGAAAAGATGAGCATCACGCGGGAGCCTTCGCGAGTCGGAAAGGACGACGCGCCAGGGTTGTCGCGTGCCGCGCGGTCCGCGCGTTGTCAGGCGAGGATTATCCTGCCGCAATGTCTCCGCGCCGATCAAAACCGCATCGACTTCGGCGCGCAAACGACGCGCATGACGCCGTGAAGCGGAGGAGGTCAGCCAGCGACCTTCGCCAGGCCGCCTCGTTAGGCGACCGTCCAGACTCATTCCGCATTTCGCGATCACAAACGGGCGCCGGGTTACGATCCACTTATTGAATGCCTCATTCAATCCCGAGCATTCGGCTGCCAGGATTCCGGTGATGACCTCGATGCCGGCGGCGCGAAGCTGGCGCACAGCGCGTCCGCAATGCGCCGGATTCAGATCCATCGCGCCGATCACGACGCGCTTCAATCCCGCGCGCGCAATCGCGTCGGTGCAAGGCGGCGTCCGACCGGTGGTCGAACAAGGTTCGAGCGTCACATATAATGTGCCCGAGCGAAGCGAACGATTGCCCGCCGCCGCGAGACACTCGACCTCCGCATGTGGCAATCCAATGGCTCGATGATAACCGGCGCTGATGATCCGTCCGCCTTGGACAAGGGCAGCCCCGACAGCTGGATTCGGACTTACCTGCCCGACTCCTTTCCGAGCTTCGGCTAGAGCCGCGCGCATGAAGTGTTTGTGCTTCTCATGAGACATCGACTGAAAGCTAGAAGTTCTTATCAACAAAGTAAACCGTTACATTACGTCACAGGGATTTCTAAATTCAATACTCGGCGCTAGCGACGTTCTGTCTCTTTATGCTAGGGGAGCGTCTGGCGGTTGTTATCATTAATAATCACTCATAGAAATAGTTGTGACATAAATTCTAATTGACTTCTGGACTGGCACGATACGAGCTAATGTATAAATCGCCTTTCAAGCTATCAATATGAACTTAATTCGTTATCAAACGCCAAGCGTCTTTCCGTGGCAAAATTTCGACCGGTGGTCGAATCTGCGTGAAGAATTAAACGATCTTTTCGAGTTGCCCTCGTCGGCGAATTTTGGCCGTCAGGCGCAGCTTTTTGCTGTTTGGACTCCTGCGCTCGATCTCTATCAAAGCGCCGACAACGTCGTGGCGCTGGTGGAGCTTCCAGGGATGCGGAAGGAAGATATCCAAATTTCCCTGCACGATGGGACTCTCACCATCACCGGCGAACGTCAGTCGGCTTCGGGCGATGGCGAGACCGCTGAGCGCAATGAGCGCTTCAGTGGAAAATTTCGCCGGAGCGTTACATTGCCGACGCGAGTCGACGCGGCAAAGGTTAGCGCCAATTACAAGGATGGAGTTTTGACTGTCACACTGCCGAAAGCCGAGGAGGCAAAACCGAAAATCGAAGTCAGCATCGACTGAACATTTTAGGGAAATCAAAAGTATGACCAACAATTTAGTGCGAGAAAACAATGGTGCTGCGAAACCGCAGGGCCACGAAGAGAAATTCACCACTCCCGCCGCAGCCGTGCGTGAAAACCCCGACGGTTACGTCCTCGAACTTGAGATGCCGGGCGTGAACAAGGAAGGCTTGGAAATCTCGATCGAAGATGGTGAACTATCCATCGTCGGCCGCAGGACCGGCACGAAGGTCGAAGGCACGCTGGTTCATCGCGAATCGCGGCCTAACGACTACCGGCGGACGTTTGAAATCGATCCCTCGATCGCCAGCGGTAAAATCAGCGCGCGCATCAGCCAGGGTGTCATCACTCTCACGCTGCCGAAAGCCGAAGAAGTGAAGCCGCGTAAGATTGTCGTGTCTTAATTTCATTAGCGGGTCTCTTTGCAAAGCCGCAGCCTGTCATGGTCTGCGGCTTTTTTGCATTCTTAGATCCGCGGATGGCCTGCAATTTTTGATTTTTTGCTCTACAAAACGGACGAGAGATGATAAAAGCCGCCGAATCCACCGTTCAGGCGGTCGATGAAATCAGCAAGAATCAATAAGACGCGAAGATCAAATGAAGCTTACAAACACCATAGGTATTCTCTGCGCGGCGGCCTCGGCTGCTGCTTATGCCGAAAGACCCTCCAATATCCCGCAGCAACAAACCTCCATTACTCAGTCAGCAGCCGTGTTTCCCGACGAATTCCGCTCATTCGACGGCTCAGGCAATAACCCGATCGATCCGTTTCGCGGTGCGGCTAATATTCCGCTGCTTCGTCATACGACTGACGCTTACGGCGACGGTAAGGGGAGTCCTGCGGGCGCGAACGAACTGGGCGCGCGTGAGATCAGCGATCTCGTGTTCGCGCAGGACCATTCCATTCCCTGCGCGGTGAATGTGTCCGATTTTCTCTGGGATTGGGGACAATTTGTCGATCACGACATCGACATGACGCCGACCAATCCGGATGTGCCATTCAACATTCCGGTGCCGGCGGGCGATCCATGGTTCGATCCTGACGATACAGGCACGCAGGTCATCGATCTCGAGCGCTCGATCTTCGAGGTGACCCATGGCGTTCGGCAGCAGATGAACGTGATCACCGCCTTCATTGATGGCTCGCAGGTTTACGGCTCCGACCCCAGCCGCGCGATGGAATTGCGGACGCTCGACGGCACCGGCATGCTGAAAAGCAGTGCGGGAAATCTGCTGCCTTACAATGTCGACGGCTTCTCGAATCAGCCGGATGACACTGCTGCCTATTTCCTCGCCGGCGATGTCCGCGTAAACGAGCAGGTGGCCCTGACGGCCGTGCAGACGCTCTTCATGCGCGAGCACAATTACTGGGCCGGTGTGATCAAACGCCAGCAACCGGATCTTGATGATGACGGTATTTATTATCGCGCTCGCGCCATCGTCGGCGCTGAGATTCAAATCATCACCTATCGCGATTTCCTGCCGCTCCTTCTCGGCCCGAATGCTCTCCGGCCCTACACCGGTTACAATCCAGACGTTAATCCGGGCATCGAGAACGTTTTCTCGACGGCGATCTTCCGCGTCGGCCACACCATGCTCTCGCCTGACCTGCAACGCCTCGATGCGCAGAACCAATCCATCGGCTCCCTGCCTCTCGCCGACGCCTTCTTTAACCCGACGGAAATCAGCGGCCCCGGGATCGAACCGTATTTGCGAGGTCTGGCGAAACAGATACCGCAGGAGGTTGACTGCTATCTCGTCGATGGCGTGCGCAACTTCCTCTTTGGTCCTCCTGGCGCCGGCGGTTTCGACCTCGCTTCGCTCAATATTCAGCGCGGGCGCGATCATGGTTTGCCGCGTTACAATGTCGTTAGGCAGAACTTCGGCCTCCCGCCGAAAACTTCCTTCGCCGCCATTACCTCAAGCACCGACCTTCAGGCGAAACTCGCCTCCGCTTACGCGACCCCGGATGACATCGACGTGTGGGTGGGCGCACTGGCGGAGGATCATCGGCCCAACGCGATCGTGGGCGAGCTCGTTTACACCGTGCTGAGAAATCAGTTCACGAGGCTGCGCGACGGTGATCGTTTCTGGTATTCCATTTACCTGCCGCCGTCACTCGCGCACCGGCTGGAAGGCGAGAGCCTCGCGAGCATTATTCGCCGCAACAGCACCGTCGGCAGCGAGCTCCAGAACGACGTCTTCATTGTGCCTAACGAATAGGAAACCGGTTCGCACGACATCCCGGTTTTCTGCCTGCGCCAGGTTTTTCTGCTTGGCGTAAGCGGCCGGGCGTCGTACGTAGAACGGCTTATGGCCGCCAAAACCGAAGAAAAACCCACCGAAGATAAAGTCGCCGCCGCGCGCAATAAAAATCTCGACCTCGCCATTCAGCAGATCGCGAAGGATTATGGCGAAGGCGCGATCATGCGGCTGGGCGACGAAAAAATCGTCGACATCGACGTCATTCCCACCGGCAACATTTTGATTGATCGCGCCCTCGGCGTCGGCGGTGTTCCGCGTGGCCGGATCGTCGAGATTTACGGCCCGGAATCTTCCGGCAAAACCACTCTCACCCTTACTATCATAGCTCAGGCGCAGAAGCGCGGGGGCCTCGCTGCTTTCGTCGATGTCGAACATGCGCTCGACCCGCAGTACGCGCGAAAGTTAGGCGTCGATCTCGACGAACTCCTCGTCTCGCAACCGAGTTCCGGCGAAGAAGCGCTCCGGATCGTCGAAACACTTCTGAGGTCAAACGCCCTCGACGTGATCGTGCTTGATTCCGTCGCCGCTCTCGTCACGAAACAGGAGCTGGAAGGCGAGATTGGCGACTCGACCGTCGGCGCGCAGGCGCGTTTGATGAGCGCGGCCCTGCGCAAACTGACCTCGCTCATTTCGAAAGCGCGCACCTGTTGCATTTTCACCAACCAGATTCGCGAAAAGATCGGCGTCATGTTTGGAAATCCCGAAACCACGCCCGGCGGCAAGGCCCTCAAATTTTATTCCAGCGTGCGCCTCGACATCCGGCGTATCGGCGCGATCAAGCAGACCGACGGTGTCGTGACCGGTAATCGCACGCGCGTAAAAGTGGTGAAGAACAAAGTCGCACCGCCCTTTACCGAAGCGGAATTCGACATCATGTATAACGAGGGAATTTCCTCAACCGGCGCCCTGCTTGATCTTGCGCTCGAAAAACAGGTCGTGGAAAAACGCGGTTCGTGGTTGAGCTACAAGGGCGCGCAACTGGCGCAGGGCCGCGATGCCGCGAAGGAAGTGTTGAAAAACGATCCGGCGCTATACGAAGAACTCGAGGCCGCGGTCAAAGCAAAGCTCGACGAAGAAAAGGCTCGTTAGGCAACTTTTCCGCGCCTGAGTCTTCGGCCCGGTGCGGTGTCGGCAGACGCGAATGAGTGGTGGCATGACGAAACACAAACCACGCGCGATCCGCGCCCGGCGCGAAGTCATCGTCGTCGGCGGCGGCATGGCCGGATTATCGGCCGCGATTTATCTCGGTCGCGCCCAGCTCGACACCCTCGTGGTCGATTCCGGTCGTTCGATGGCGAAATGGGAGCCGCAGGTGCAAAATTATCTCGGCTTCCCGGCCGGCATCGACGGCGCGGACCTGCTCCGCTACGGCCGGCGACAGGCCAGACGTTACGGCGTCGAGTTTGCGCGCGACGAAATCAAAAGTGTCGCGCGTCGCAAAAACGGATTTTGGCTGCGCGGACGACGGACGACTTACCTGACGAGCCGGCTTCTTCTCGCCACCGGCATTTTCCATCTGCCACCGAGAATTCCGGGAGTAAAGGAATGCCTCGGGCACAGCATGTTTTTTTGCAAGGATTGCGACGGCTTTCGCGTGCGCGGGAAGCGGATCGCGATCTGCGGCGCGAACAACGAAGCGGTCGAATACGCCCTCGGCATGCTCGCCTATTCCGCCTGCGTGATTATCGCCACAAACGCCGCCCGGATCCGCTGGAGTCGGCGCCACGCGCGCTGGCTGAAGGAATATCAGATTCCGGTGCACCGGGAAAAAATCACCGGCGTCGAGCATCACGGATGTCAGGTTTGCCAATTACGATTGAAAGGCGGCATCGAAGTGCGCCTCGACTACATCTTCACGACTCGCGGCGATATTTTTCACACCGAACTGGCGGACTCGTTAGGCGCGCGCCTCGACGCCGACGGCCAGATCGAAGTGGACGCGTGCATGCGCACGAGTGTGCCGCGGCTTTACTCGGCGGGCTGCGTCACGCCGGCGAATTGCCAGATGATCATCGCCGCGGGGCAGGGGGCGGCGGCGGCCCAGGCAATCAATCGCGACTCCTTCGAGGAAAGTTTGCGCACGCACTCGCTGCGCAAAGTTCGCGCCGAGCAAATCGAAACAAAACGGACCGAGCCGGAAGAAATTCCTGCCTAACGAGTATAAGACTCGCCTAAAAGCTTCCCTGCAATTGCAGCGAGGCGTAGGGACCGCCGCTCTCGTTATGATAACGAACGTCGGTGCGATGATAATCGAAATCGCGATAGGGCAGGTATCCGCCCTCGAGCGAGAGTGACAAGGTGGACGTGAGTTTCCATTCGACACCGAGACCGATGCGTAGCTCTTCGTAGCTGAGCCAGGCGCCGTTCAAGGCCGGATCGCCATGACTGTCGCCGAAATGATCATCGACCCGAAACGTGTTCGTCTTGATATCGGCCCCGAGAAAAACCGTCGCGTCGTGCGTCACGCTGTATTCGAGCCGCGGCGTCGGCAGCACGGCGTCGAGCACCCAGTCGCGGGCAAATTTCCAGCGCAGGCCACCGCCCGGCAGGACGGGATATTTTTGCTGCACATTCACACCGATGCCGAGGACGAATTGGAGCGACGGGCTGTAAATATAAGTGCCGCCGATAATGAACGGGACGTTGAATTGCGCGGCATCGAAATGCCCAAACGTGGTGCCATAAAATCCCGGCTGCGCCTCCAGCCTAACGAGAATTGAATCGGAAAATTCCGTGTCCAAACCGATGACGGCGTTGACCGCCTGGAGCGTATTCGGCAGTTGCGCGCCGCCATTGGAAAAGCCAAACGAGTAACGCTCGAACTCCACGCCCGCGCGAATGATTCCGAACTTGACTCGCGGCGTGTAAACGACGCGCAGGTGCGAATACAACTCGTCGAAGTCGTTCACGTCGCTCGCGCCGCGCGAGACATCGGAGTCGCCGACATACGCCTGCTCGACCGTCAGCTCGCCCATGAAACGAAAGGGCGGCGGCGTCACGGCCGAGTTCTCATCCGCGACCTGCTTGTCGCTGCCGGCGTGCGCGAGCGTCGAAAAAGCGAACGCAAGGATGCAGCAAAACGCGATCGTCTTCATCGTTCCGCGCTATCTTTGAAGATCGCCGCGGCGCGCGAAATATCTTTTTTCATCGCGCCTTCCGAGGCGAGCCGTTCGACGCCGTGCAAATCGCCTAACGATGCCGCAGAAGTAAAATCGCCGCGCCAAACGAGCGTCGACGCGCGGCCGGCGATGTTGACCGGCCACATTTGATACAAAGTAAGCGCGACGTAATAGCCGCCGCTCGCGAAATACAATCCGTCCGCTGCCTGGTAACCGCCGCCCGCCGTCGGCCGCGTGCAGGAAGCGCCAAGCGTGAGCACGCCGGCGTCTTCGACTTCGAGCATTTCCCAATAAAGATCCGGCTTGAGCGATGGCCGGCCGCCGGTCAGTCCGGTCGCGCCGATAAAACTGCCGAACTGGCGATCAACGCCACTCTCCTGCCTAACGAGTGCGGAAAATTCCCTGGCCGGCTGAATCGTCGGGCCGTTTCGATCATATGGTGGTTGCGCCGCCGCGCCGCCACTGACGAAACGCTGCGCGCGTTTCGCCAGCACGCCGCTCCAAAAATTAAAAAACGATTCGCCCGTCGAAAATTTCTGCGCCTCGGCGCGATTCAACTGCAAATCGGGCGACATTTTTTCCGTCGCGGCCGCGAGCGTGCGATAGGCATCGTCGTTAGGCGGATTTTGCAGCCGCGAAAAATTTCCCGGCGACGGCGAAGCGGGCAGATCGACGTGGAGAAAAACTTTCAGCTCGCGATGAGCGGTTGGGTCGAAGCGTTTCATCGCCTGCACGACTTCCGCCGGCGGGCGCGCGATCACGAAACAACTTTGCACCGAGAGATCGCGCAGCGTGGTCATCGGCGTGCCGGCGGCGATTTTGATGCCGCTGCGCGCGAGCTCGGCGGGATCGACTTTTCCGAAGACGGAAAAGCTCGCCATCTCGCTCGCGGGATCCGCGGCCTGTGCGAGCGAAGCGAAGGCAAATGCGAGACTGCAAAGAAGCGGAAAAAATTTCATTTGGTCGGCCAAGATTTGAACTGGAAAATGCGAGTGTCAACGATCGCACGGACGTTTGCGACTTCCGGCGGAGTGCGCTTTCCTTCCCAAGCCCGCGCGACGCAGGCGCGATCATGAACGAGCCGATTGTTTCGATCAACAGCCTAACGAAAGCATTCGGCGCGGTGGAAGCGGTGAGCGATCTTTCTTTCGAGATCGGGCGCGGCGAAATCTTCGGCTTCCTCGGCGCGAATGGCGCGGGGAAAACCACGACAATGCGGATGCTTTGCGGCTTGCTCCGCCCGACTTCCGGGAGCGCGCGGATCGCCGGCGGTGACATCTGGCGCGATCGCTATGCGGTGCGGGCGCGGTTCGGTTACATGGCGCAAAAGTTCAGCCTCTACCCCGACCTGACCGTGCTCGAGAACATGCGTTTTTTCGCCGGCGCCTACGGCGTTCCGCCTAACGAACTCGAAAAACGCATCGCCCGTCTTTTAGAACAGATGGACCTGACGAAAAAGCGCGACACCGCGGCCGGCAGTTTGTCCGGCGGAATGCGGCAACTGCTCGCGCTCGGCTGCGCGCTCGTGCATGAGCCGCCTTTGCTTTTTCTCGACGAGCCGACCTCCGGCCTCGACCCGGTGCATCGTCAGCAGATGTGGGATTTGCTCTACGATCTTGGGCATAACGGCATCACAATTTTTGTCACGACTCATTACATGGACGAAGCGGAGCGCTGCACCGACGTCGGTTTTTTGCACAACGGCCGGCTGCTCGCGAAGGCCTCGCCGCGCGCGTTGATCGAGACTTTCAAGGCGAAGCTGCTCGAGCTCGACATTAATCCGGTGATGGAAGCACTCGTTAGGCTGCGCGAAATGCCCGGCGTGCTTGGCGTCTCGCTGCGTAGCGGAAGTCTGCGCGTTTACGCGCCGGAAGCGGAGCGGCTGCTCGCGGAGTGGCACGCGAACTGGCCCTTTCCCGATTTGCAGTTGCGCGGCGAACGCTGGGCCGCGCCCGACATGGAAGATGTCTTCACCGCCTACTCGCAAGGCTACGACGCAATGCTGAACAAGGCGGCGATGCGATGAGAGGCCGCTTCAGTTTGCAGGCGGTCGGGAGCGTCGCGCGCAAGGAATTCATCCACATTTATCGCGACTGGCGCATTCTGGTTTTGCTGCTCGTGCTGCCGCCGGTGTTCACTTTGATTTTCGGGCACGCTTTCGAAAACACTTCGTCGAGCGATGTCCCGGCGCTGCTCGAAAACGCCGATCATTCGCCGCTCAGCGATGCATTCGTTAGGCAATTGCTCAAGGCGACAACTTTTCGCTGGCGGCAAACTTCTGCGCAGACGGGGCAGCCCGATCTTTTGCGCGAAGGCGTGCGCGCGGCGCTCATCATTCCCGCGGGTTGGGGCGCGAGTTTGAAAAACGGCGATCCAATTCCGCTGCCGCTTTATCTTGACGGGTCGGACACGAACACGGCGAGCGAACTGGAAGGTCGCGTGGAGGAAAGTCTGGGCGATTTTCAAAAACAACAGCGCGACGAGATGATCGAGTCGCTGCCCGACAACGTGATCGATCTCGCGAAGAAATTGCCGGTCGCGGTGCGGAAGGAATTTGTTTCCGCAATGACGCAGTGGAGCGTGAAATCGCACATCCTTTACAATCCGAAGCAACGCTTCATCGAATACGTCATCCCGGGCGTGATCGGGATCATTCTGCAACTTCTCACCGTCACGCTGACCGCGTGCACGATCGCGCGCGAACGCGAGTCGGGAACGCTTTATCAGTTGATGGTGACGTCGCTGCGACGGGTCGAGATCGTCACTGGAAAACTGATCCCGTATCTCGCGATTTCGATCGTGCTCATTCTCGTCGTCATGGCCGTTGCCGGCTGGCATTTTCACGTGCCGTTTCACGATCCGCTCATGCTCGGCGTGATCTGTCTCTTGTTTCTCCTTTGTTCGTTAGGCCTAGGTTTGCTCATCTCGACTTTTTCCCACAGCCAGACGCAGGCGATTCAGCTTTCGGTCTTTTTCCTGCTCCCGGTTTTTGTTTTGTCGGGAGCTTTCGCGCCGCTCGAACAGTTGCCGGGCGCGATTCGTTATCTCGCGGAATGTTTTCCGCTGACTCATTTCTGCCGCGCGTTCCGGCTCGTGAATTTGTATCGCGCGAGCTTCAACTTTTACGCGGGCGACATCGTCTTCCTCTTTTTCGGCGCGGCGGCGACGTTTTTTGGCGCGGCGATTTTGTTGAAGAGAATCCGCGAATAAATCAGCGGGCGCGCTCGAAGTCGGCGCGGAAAGTTTTGATCGTGTCGATTGTTTCCTCGGTCATTTGTTTGCCGGCGATGTAACGATCAAGTCCGCCGAGATAACTGCGGAACGGGGCGGAGACAAAACCGATCTGCCAGACGAGCGTGCCGCCATCGACCGGCCAGAGTTGAAAAAGATTGAGCGCCATAAAATAAGTGTCGGTCGGGTAATAAACGCAGTCGACCATTTGCCAGGCGCCGGGCGATTTGCGCGCGGCGAAGAGGCCGACCTGCTCGGTGGTGTGTCCGCGAATTTGCGTCGTCTCCCAGTAACCGACCGCTTCGTCTGACGGCGGGCCGTTGGCCTCGATCGGCTTCGCCCTCACGATGGCGTTGAAATATTTCTCCACCCGCGGATTGAGCGAAAGCAGGCCGCGAAATTCCGAGTCGGGCGAGATCGACGTGTCGCTGCCGTAAGGTGCGACGGCGGAAATCCCGCCGCGGGCGAGACTGTTGCTGCGCGCAAAAAGAAGCTGCTGCCAAACATCGTTGGCGCGCGCGTAGCGATCGTTAGGCGCGGAACTTTTCGCAGGGATTTGCTTGCGCACGAACGCGACGTCGTCGGCGGTCAAATGCAGGTCGGAAGGCGAAGCGCCGTCGGCGATTTGCAGAAGACGATCGAGCAGCCAGCGATCGTTAGGCTTGGCGGGGTTGAGTTGGAGCGGCTGGAAGATTTCGCGCGACGGCGGGAGGACGTACTCGCGGTAAAGGCGCGTCTCCATCTTCGGGTGCTTCGCCGGATCCCAGTGCAGCAGACGTTCGCCGACCACGGGCGCGGCGGCGTTGATGAAGTAGCACGATTGAATCGAGATCCCGCGCGAAAAGGTGCTCGCCGTTCCGCGATGGACGACGATCTCGCCGCTCTTCAACCGCGCGAGATCGAGCGGGCCGAGCGACGAAACGTTTTTCAGTTCCGCGAGCGGATCGGCCTGGCCCGATGCCGCAAAGAAGAGGAGCGCCGCAAAAGCGCAGAGGCTTTTGCCTAACGAACTCGGCATGCCGTCACTTCGCGCTTTAGAATTGCGCTTTCAACTCCAGTCGCAGATAGGGCGAGGGATCGGTGCGGTAATTTTCGCCCGCGCGATGGAAGGCGAATTGACGCTCGATCGAATAGCCGGCGCCAACATCGGCGGTGAAGCTTTTGCAGATGTCATAAGACAAGCCGACGCCGGCGCGATAATCGGAAAAATCGACCTGCGTGCCGTCGAGCTTCGCCGGCGCGATGTTTGAGTTGCGATCGGTGCGGAACGAGCCGCCGGAAACTTCGCCGCCGACGTAGAGATCGAGATTTTTTGTCGGCGAATAAATCAGCTTCGGCTCCGGCAGCACACCCATCAGGCGAAGATTATCGTTCACAATCCAGATCACGCCGCCGAGCGGCAGCACGGGATAGCCGCCGCGCAGGAAGGCCGCGTAAGCGCCCGCAAAAAGATAAAGCTTGTCGGTTTTGATCACGAAAATTCGCCCGACGGTGATCGGAATATCGAACGACGAGCTGCCGAAATCGTTCTGCGTGTAAAAGCCCGGGCGAATCTGGAAGAACGCGCCGACATCCGAGCCGTGCATGTAATCGATGCCGATGACGCCGGCGAATGATTGCAGATGATCGGGCACGGGCGCGTTCGTGGTGCCGAAATCGAAGCGGTCGTAGGAGACGCCGGCATGAAGATAAAGATTGCCGCTGATCTGGAAGCGATGAGCGTATTCGAGCTCGTTCTGGATTTCGTCCTGCTTGCCGAAACTGCCGCCGTGATTCAGATCGCTCTCAAAAGTGTAGGCGCTCTCGGAGTTGAAAATGTCGAGCGGCACGGGCTGGGTTTGCTCGCCGGCCGTGTTCGCGGTCGTGGTCGTGCTTTGCATTTCCGAGCCAGCCCAGGCGGGCGCCAGAAAAGCGAAAAGAAGGGACGAAAATAGAAGGGAAATTTTTTTCATAAAGATCGATGTCTAGCTCATTCGTGCGTCGAGCACAAAACGGATTCGCGGGAAATGTTGCCGGCGTCGGCCGGCAAAGAAAACTTGATCCTGTGAAGATCAGTTGGCGACGGTGGCGCCCTCGTGTGTGGCGGAGGACGATCCGTCGCGGTCGCCGGCGGCGCGATTTTGTTTTTGCGACTGCGCCTCTTTCATTTCGCGGGAAAGTTTTTCCACCCGCTGGCGCATGATTTTCCCGGCCTTGAATTTCACCGTCGCGCGCGCCGGAATCACGAAGCTGACCTCGGGCCGATTGGGATTGCGGCCGACGCGCGGTCGCGTCAGGCGCGGCTGGAAAACGCCGAAATTGCGCAGCTCGACCGTGACGTTGCGGGCGAGGCTGTCGGTAATTTCGTCGAGCGTTTGTTGGACGATGTCGTACACCTGTTGTTGCACGACGCCGGTCTTGTTGGCGATGGAAACGACGATATCTCTTTTAGTTAGCTTGCTCATAAACTTCGAATCTGAATCGCATCCCGATCTTTATCCGATGGCATAACTTTCGTAAAAATTTCGCCGCGAATGAAAAGCGAGACAACGCCTGGCTCGATCCCCACATTTTTTACCCGCGCGCGCGCTTTGGGCGGAAGAACTGCGCGAGTGTTTCCGCGAAATTTTTTCGCAGGCTGAATTCTTTGCGCATCTTCTTCAACTGCCCGAGCACCGTGCCCATCTTGGCGAAGATCACGTTCCAATCCATCTCCAGCCGGCGCGCGTCGATCCCGCTCAGCTCGCGCATCGCGCGCATCGAGGTCGCGCGATTGAGCAGGTTGAGGGTTTTGCCGAGCAATTCGTCGCTCAGATCGAGTTCGCTCAAAACGTGCTCGCTTTCCTGGAGCAGAATGCCGCGCAGTTCGGTGAACTGGCGTTCCTGCTCGAGCGTGATCATGGGCGCCGCCTTGTCCAGCGCCCAATTCATGAAATCGTGCAGCCGTTTCCAACTTTCCGCCTGCAGGGTCAGGAGCCGCAGGTCGTTTTCGAGTGCCGGATCTTTCACGATTCTTTGGTGAGGCCCGCGCTTTCGATTAGCTCGTCGGATTTTTGCAAATTATCGAGCAGCAGATGCGCGAGCGGCCGGTCGATCGTCTGCACGCGATTGATGATTCCCTCCTCAAAATAAAAACGGCCCTGTCGCCAGCGGAAAGTTTCCGCGAGCGCCGCTTCGCCTTCGAGCGTTCCGTAAACCGCGTGCCGGATCGTGCCGTGATTCAGATAAACTTCGCTGTCGCCGCGGGCCGATTTGAAAACAAAACGCCCGGTGCGCTGGCTGAGACAACACATCTGCAAAATCTCCGCGGCTGAAAATTGATCCAGACTTCCGATCAGGGAATGACACGAATCGATTCCTTCCGCGGCCGAGCCCGTGAAACGTTCAAAGGCCGAAAGCATCTTGCGCAAACTCCGCCGCAACTGCCGCGTCGGAACATCGCGCGGCACGAGCGCAATGCGCTGCTCTTCCGCCTGCGCACGAGTGGCCGCGCCGGCCGCGTCCTCGAGCAGGCAGACAATTTCGAGCGAAGGAAAATGCTGGCGCGCGTTTGTCGCTTCCTCGATCGCGACGGCCGCTTCGCCTTCGACGACGAAAAGGTCGAAACTCTCGCGCAATAATATCGCGATCGCTTCGCCCAGCGTGCGCACAATCCGGCGCTCGAGCTTTTCCATTGCGTCGAAGATCGCGAGCGCCTGATCCTGGAAAACCGGCTCGGCGTTGAGAATGAGTAATCGTGTTTCCATGACCAGGCCTGAAGCGGCCTACGCCACTGGAAGCAGGAAGTTTGCCGCGGAAAATGATTACGTTTGCAGCTGAAAATCACGAGTCGCCGGCGTCGCGCGCTTTTCGCCACGCGCGACGCGGCGGCGGCGCGGCGAAGTCGTTAGGCGCGACCTCCGATGCGGTCCGAAAATGGACCTTGGCAAATTTCCGCAACGCCGCCGCGCCATCGCGTTCGACAATTTTTCGCGCCGTCTCTTTGATCGGCGCCGAGACACCGCGCCCGAGAGAAAATCCCGCGCGTTTTCCCGCGAAATCGAGCCAGTCGATAAACGCTTCGCGCGCCAGGATCGACGCCGCCGCGACCGCGAGATCGGATTCCGCGCGCGTTCGTTGCTCGATCTGAATTTCTGTTCCGCGCTGCAAGAGCGCCCTCTCGATCACGCCGGCATCGGCAAATTTATCCGACAAGGCACGCGAACAATCGGGACGTTTCGCGAGCAAATTTTCAATCACGCGCGCGTGTCCCCAGCCGAGCAGGGTGTTCAGATTTTCAAACTTCGCGTAAAGCTCGTTGTATTTTTCCGGGCCGACGAGCACGATCTCAAACGCGACGCCCGGCGTCTGCCGAATCAATTTTGCGAATGCGTGAATCTTCGCGTCCGATCCGATCCGTTTGCTGTCCTGAATGCCGGCCTCAAGAAATGCGCGCGCGATCGCGCGATCGGTGAAGACACCCGCGATCACGAGCGGTCCGAAAAAATCGCCCTTGCCGCTTTCGTCGATCCCGAAATGCGGCTCGAACATTTCCGGCGAATGCACTTCTTCGTAGCCGAGCCGCGCTTCGCCGAGAACTTTCGGCTCGAGCTCGAAGCTGACGAAATCCTCGATCCCTTTTCCCTGAAGCAAAAGCTTCGGCCCTTTCTCGTAAACCGCGACGCTCAGCTTGTCTTTTTTCGCGAAGAAAATCGTGTAAGGCCGCGGCGAAAAAGCGAAGCCTAGTTCTGCGATCAAATGCCGCAGCTTTTTTATTTGCGCGATCGTCAGGGGAACAGTGTAAGTCGTTAGGCCGGCCACGCCCCAACCTTACGCCCCGGCCTGCGCCCGATCGCGCACGAGCGAAATCATCACGCCCTGAATGACGAGCTCGCGCGCCGGTCGCAGATTCGGAAAGCTCGGATTTTCCGCCTTCAAAAACGGCCGGCCGCGTTCAGTCACATAGCGTTTTAGCGTCGTCTCGCCGTCGATCAACGCCGCCACGATGTCGCCGTTCTTCGCCGTCTTGCGATCTTCCAAAATCACGATGTCGCCGTCGAGAATATGCGCGCCGATCATCGAATCACCGCGCACGCGCAAGGCAAAAGTGCGCCCGCCGCGCGTCGCGCCTAACGAGTCCAGCCCGAGCGTGACGTGACCCTCCACCCGCTCCTCCGCGAGGGCCGACATTCCAGCGGGGATCTGGCCATAGATGGGAATGTCGACCACTCGCAATCTGGTTCCGGCTGTGACCAGCGCGCGAGCCTTCCGCGCGTACCGCTGCAGCACACCCTTCCGCTCCAGTGCCGCGAGGTATTGCATCACCGACGTCTGGCTGGCGAAGCCAAAGTGTTCCTGGATTTCGCGAGTGCTGGGCGTGACGCCCTTCTCCCGCTGTTCCGCCTCGATGAATTGCAGGACTTTTTTTTGTCCGGCCGTGAGCATCCGAACATGTTCGCAAAAGCATGCCGCCTTGCAAACAAAAATCGCGCCGTCTCGACTCGTTAGGCCAGCTCGAGCTGCAAACGTTTTTCCGCCGCGCGCTCGCGCAGACGCGCCAGATAGGAAAGCGAATCGTAAATCTCGATCAGCTCCGCCGCATCGTTAGGCGCGCGCGTCGCCCAGCGTGCATCCAGGGTTTGCAGGCGGCCGAGCGTCGCTTCGTGGCTCGCGTTCAGACCGGATTCCAGACTCGTTAGGCGCTCGTTCAACTTCAACCGCTGCGGGTGCAACATGGCGCGCGCAAGCTGGCCGCTCGCCTCCGCGTTTCGCCGCAGCCAGCTTTCCGTCTCGCGCAAAACATTTCCGCCCCTCCAGAAAAGTTCCGCCACCTCCGGCGGAATGGCGCGGCCGGCCGGCGTCTCGATTTTTTCCAGCGCGAGCAAGTGTTGCAAACGCAAACGCGGCTCCGAAAGGACGCGGAACGCCTCGTTCAACTCCTCGTTAGGCGAGCCCGCGCGAGCCTGCGCGTGATATTTCTCCTTCAACTCCTCCGGCTCGAGCCACGGCCGCCGCGCTTCGCCGAGGAGCGCGAAGTAATCCGTCATGCCGAAAAGCTTTCGCCGCAGGAACAGTGCGCGACCGCGTTCGGATTCGTCACCTTGAAGCCGCCCTTTTGCAGATCTTCGCTGAAATCGAGCACCGAGCCGCTGACGAAAAGCGCGCTCTTCGGGTCCACCACCACGCGCACGTTTTGCGACTCGACCATAATGTCGCGACTGGCCGGCCCGTCCACGAGATCCATCTTGTATTGCAGCCCGGAACAGCCGCCGCCGATCACCGCCACGCGCAACGCCCCGGTCGCGCGGCCCTGCTTCGCGAGCAGCGAAGTCAGCTTGCGCGACGCGCTCTCCGTCACGCGCACGAGCCGCTCGTTCCCGATCTTGAATTTGATCCCGTCGTTAGGCAAAGGCGCCGCCGTCACGCGCCAAACTTACGCCGCTTCGAGGCAACCCGCCAGATGCTCCGCCGCGATTTGCGCGACTTCGCCTAACGAACTCACGTGCTGGAATTGTTCCCGCAACATTTTCCCAGCCGGCAGGCCTTTCGTGTAAGCCATCAGCCGCCCCCGCATCGAGCGCATCGCCAGATCCTCGATCCCGCACTCCGCCACCGCCAGCTCGCAATGCCGCAGGATGAGCGGCCACTTCTCCTCCGGCGCGGGCGGCGGGAGCAACTCGCCGGTGGCGAGGAAATGTTTCGTTTGCGAGAAAATCCAGGGCGAATTCATGGCCGCGCGGCCCATCATCGCCCCGGCGATCCCGCTCTCGCCCCGGCGCCGCGCCACGTCCGCCGCGCTGAAGAGATCGCCGTTCCCGATCACCGGGATCGACACGCTCGCCGCCACCTCCGCGATCACATCCCAATCCGCGGCCCCGGAATAACCCTGGGCCCGCGTCCGCCCGTGGACCGCGACCGCCGCGATGCCGAGCGACTCGAGCTGCCGCGCCACCGCCGCGGCATTGATCGTCGCCTCATCCCAGCCGGTGCGAATCTTCGCCGTCACCGGCAGAGGCGCGACCGCACGTACGACCGCGCCCGCCACTTCGCTTAACAATGGACAATTTTTGAGCAGGGCCGAGCCGCCGTTTTTCGCCACCACCTTGTTCACCGGGCAGCCAAAATTCAGGTCGATAAAATCCGGCTGCACCCAATCGACCACCGCCCGGGCCGCCTCCGCCATGTGCTCGGCATTGCCGCCGAAAAGCTGCACCCCGATCGGCCTCTCCACCGCGTCGAACTCGAGATAGCCGCGCGTCCGGGCGTTGCGCCGGAAAACCCCCTCCGACGAGACAAACTCGGTCACGAGCACATCCGCCCCGCGCTCCTTGCAGAGCTGGCGAAAAATCTTATCCGACACCCCGGCCATGGGCGCGAGATAAAGCGGGAATTTCCCGTCGGCGAACCAGGGCAGCATGGGAGGATTGTGCCCCTTTCAGGCTCCGGCGCAAGCGGGGCGGATGTTTACCACGAAGGGCACGAAGAATACGAAGATGGGGAAAACCTCTTCCCCTTCGTGCCTTTCGCGCCTTTCGTGGTTTAAACCGCCTTTCGTCTTCCAACGCCCTCCTCTCGGGGGTTGGCGTGAGCATTTGGTTCCGGGCGGCAGGTCGGGAGGCTGAGGGAGCGAATTTTTGGCCCGGAAACGCTCCGCAACGGGCCATTGCCACGGGACAACGTCGCGTTGCCACGGGACAAAACCGTTTTGGCACAGGGCAAAATCGCATTGCCGCAGGACAAAACCGCGTTGGCACAGGGCAATGGCGCGTTGGCACAGGGCAATGGCGCGTTGCCGGCCCGTTTTCAGCCGCCCAGGCGCCGCCGGAGCGCCGGGAACCGGTCACTTCACCCCCAACGGCAGCGGCGAGCTGGAGGGGCCTTGGTCGGACCCGTTCACGAAAATCGCGAGCCAGGCGAAGGGACGCGCGCCCACGTTCCTCCCGTCCGCGCGTCCCCGTTGTCCGAGGGAACGAAACGGCCCGCGGAAAGCGCGTCCCTCCCGGCTTGGCGAGAGCGCCGTTCGCGCCTAACTTCGCCTTCACATCATGCGCATTCTTTCCGGCATCCAACCAAGCGGCGTCCTCCACGTCGGGAATTATTTCGGCATGATGCGCCCCGCCATCGCGCTCCAGGAGGAGGGTGAAGCGTATTGTTTTATCGCCGATTATCACGCCCTCACGACGGTGCGCGATCCGGCCGCGCTGCGCGCAAATACCCGCCGGGTCGCGCTCGATTTCCTGGCCTGCGGGCTCGATCCGGAGCGGGCCGTTTTCTTCCGCCAATCCGATGTGCCGCAGGTCACGGAGCTGGCCTGGATCCTGAGCACGATCGCGCCGATGGGCCTGCTCGAACGCGCCCATTCCTACAAGGACAAGCTGGCGCGCGGCCTCGCCGCCTCGGCCGGCCTTTTCTCCTACCCCGTCCTGATGGCGGCCGACATTTTGATCTACGACAGCGACCTCGTCCCGGTCGGTCGCGACCAAAAGCAGCACGTCGAGATCACGCGCGACCTGGCCGCGAAAATGAACGAAGCTTTCGGCGAAATCCTGCGCGTGCCCGAGCCGCGCATCCAGGAAACGACCGGCACCGTGCCCGGGCTCGACGGCCAGAAGATGAGCAAGAGTTACGGCAACACGATCGATATTTTCGGCGAGGAAAAGGAGACGCGGAAACGGATCATGAGCATCGTGACCGACTCGACGCCGGTCGAGGCGCCGAAGAACCCCGCCGCTTCGTCGATCTTTCAGCTTTACGCGCTCGTCGCCTCGCCTGACGAGATCGCGGAGATGCGCGAAGCGTTTGCCAAAGGCGGGCGCGGCTACGGCGATTTCAAGCAGCAGCTTTTCGTCAGGCTCTGGGAATTTTTCGCGCCCGTGCGCCAACGCCGCGAGGAGATTCTCGCCCAGCCCGGTTACATCGACGAAGTCCTCGCCCACGGTGCCGAGCGCGCGAACGCGATCGCGAACGAAGTGATGACGCGGGTCCGCCGCGCGGTCGGGATTCGTTAGGCGGAGCGTGCCACGCGTTCGTTAGGCGCGGGCATCGCAACCGGGGGGCGGCCTTTCGGGCCTTCTTTCAGCTCCGCAAAGACGAGGCGGCCGGCGGAGTTTTGCAGCGCGCTCGAGATCACGACCCGGACCGTTTTCCCGATGACCGCGCGGGCGTGATTGACCACGATGAGGGTGCCGTCGGGCAGGTAGCCGACCGCCTGGTTCGCGTCGCGGCCTTCTTTTACAAGCGCTAATTCCAACTCGTCGCCGATCACGGCCGAGGGCCGCAAGGCGCGCGCGAGATCGCTGATGTTCAAGACCGGCACCTGCTGCAAACGCGCGACCTGGCAGAGCGGTTGATCGTTCGTGAGCAGCCGCGCCTGGAGAATTTTCGCCAGCCGGACGAGGCGTGCGTCGGTCGTCATCTCGACGCTGTCTTCACTCGAATCGTGGATCGTGAGATCGATGTCGTGGGCGTGCTGGAGCTGGTCGAGAATCGCGAGCCCGCGGCGGCCGCGTTCGCGTTTCATCGGCTCGCGCGCATCGGCCAGGAGTTGGAGTTCGTCGAGCACAAAGCGCGGGACGATGAGCGCGCGACTGAGAAATCCGGTCGCGCAAAGATCGGCGATGCGCCCGTCGATGATGACGTTGGTGTCGATCACGAGCGGCTCGTCATGGGTCGTCTCGCGGACGAAACGGACGTAGGGAATGATGAGGGAAAATTCATCGCGGCTGCTCCGCATCGCGAGCATGGTGCCGAGATAACCGAAGGCGCAGTAGAGGACGAGGCCGCAGGTCCATTGCACAAACTCCGATTGATAACGCAGCACCTGCGAGGCGAGGAGAAGTTTGGCGAAAAAAAGCCCTAACAATAAGCCGAGGGTGGCGGAGGAAAACGCGCGGAGCGAAAATCCTTTGAGCAACCGATCGATCAGGACGAGGACGAGCCCGAAGACGAGGCCGATGAGCAAACCCTGAAGCGGATTCTCCGACGCTTCCGCGGTGATGCTCGAGCCGACCGTCGCGCAGAACGTGACGAACAGCACCCGCAGCAGGTTGACGGTGAGCTGGCCGGTGAGCCGATCTAGCCTAACGAGTCGCACGGCGCAAAGGTGGGCTGGGTTCGGGCGGCGCGCTTTTCGCCGCGGTGTCGCGATAAAATAGAATTCCGTGCGTGCGCAGGTTGCTGATGAGCGCGCGCAGATTGCCCGCCGCGTTTTTGTCAGTCAAAAGCAGCGCGAGCGGCCCGTCGCCCTCCGTCGCGTCGTTCATCGCGTTGCCCGCGCTCTGGATCGTCTTGCGCGCGTCGGCGACCGCGAGCTGCACTTTGTCGGCGGCCGCTTTCGTCGAGTCGAGCGCGCCGTCCGCCTTCGCGATCACGTCGTCGATTTTCTTCGAGGAGTCGGCGAGGGTCGCGGAAGTTTTGTTCAGGTTGTCGAAGGTGGTTTTTAAATGATCCATGTTGCCCTGCGAGAGGGCCTGGCTGTTCAGGCGGTCGATCACAGTGTCAATCTTCGCGACCGCATTCCTTAAGTCCGCAAGAAGCGCGCCACCCTGCTTGGTTAATGCGCTCAGGCCTTCTTCGCGCGTGCCTTCGACGTAGGCGTTGTCGGGCAAAAAGGTGTTCGTCGGCGTTTTCGGCGGCTCGATTTGCACGAAGCGATCGCCGAGCAAACCGGAGCTGCCGATCAGGATCGAGCTGCCTTTTCGGATGCGCGCGAAATCGTAAATCCGCAGCGGAACATCGACGCCCTGGCCGTTGCGCGTCAGCCGCGGCTGCTCCGAGACCTGCCCGATTTTCGCCCCGCCTAACAAGACATCCGAGCCTTTGAGAAGCCCGCTCGCGTCCGCGAAATGGATCGTCAGGCTGTAGTAACTTTTGAAACCTTCGCCGATGCGTCCGAACTCGACCACGAGCGCGGCGAGAATGAACAGGCCGACGGCGAGAAAAATCCCGACCTTCAGTTCCAATCCGCGATCCGCTTCGTTCATTCGTTAGCCACTTTTCGTTAGGCCAGCTTCTCGTTAGTCCGCGGCCCGTGCCCGCCCGACCAAAAAATCCTGGATGAGCGCGTCGGGCGACGCCTGAATTTCTTCCGGCGTGCCGGAAAAGTAAATCCGGCCCTCGTGCAGATAGGCGATGTGATCGCCGACGTGAAACGCGCTCTTCATGTCGTGCGTGACGACGACGCTGGTGACGTGAAAGCGTTCCTGCAACCGGCGAATGAGCCGATTGATGCTGTCGGAAACGACCGGGTCGAGTCCCGCCGTCGGCTCGTCGTAGAGAATGCAGGACGGCTGGCTGATGATGGCGCGGGCAAGGCCGACGCGTTTTTTCATCCCGCCGCTCAGGTTCACCGGCATTTTTTTCTGCTGCCCTTCGAGCTCGATCACTTCGAGAATCTCGGCGACTTTGCGCGCGATCACGGCCTGGTCGCGCTCGCCCGCTTCGCGCAAGGGGAAGGCGATGTTTTCTTCCACCGTCATCGAGTCGAAGAGTGCGCCGGCTTGAAACAAGATGCCGACTTTGCGGCGCACGCCGGCGAGTTTGCGCTCGCTCAGGCCGATGATGTTTTGGCCGTCGATCCAGATTTCGCCATCGTTAGGCTGCATCAGGCCGATGAGATTTTTCAGGAGCACGCTTTTGCCGCCGCCGCTCCGCCCGATGATGACGAGCGTCTCGCCCGCGCCGACGTGGATGTTGACGCCGCGCAAAATTTCCTGCGCGTCGATGCGGCAGCGCAAATTGCGCACCGCGATCATTTCCCGGCGCGCCTTTCCGCCGTCACTTTCTCGGTCGTCGCTGCGATCATTGCCAGCCAGCGGGAAAAATCGCGTTCAAAAACATGGTCAGGAAAAAATTCGAAATCAGAATCGCAAGCGACGCGTTCACCACCGCTTCGGTCGTGGCCCGGCCGACTCCGACCGCGCCTTCGCGACTCGTTAGGCCTTTGTGGCAACTGATGAAAACGATCAGGAAGGCGAAGAAAAAGCCCTTCGTCAGGCCCATGATGATGTCGCGCATCAAAGTCCAGCGAACCATGTTTGCCACATAATACGGCCCGCTGATGTCGAGCAGATAAACCGAGACGAAATAGGCCGCGACGAGGCCGAAGCCGATGCATTCCGCGACGAGCAGCGGCATCGAAACCATCATCGCGAGCATCCGCGGCACGACAAGATAATCGACCGGATGAACTGCGAGCGCGCGCAGGGCGTCGATCTGTTCTGTAACTTTCATTGTTCCAATTTCCGCCGACATCGCCGCGCCGACCCGGCCGGTCACCATCAGGCCGGTCAGGACCGGGCCGAGCTCGCGAAAAAGCGCCGCGGAAACGACCGCGCCGACGCCGGAAGCGACGCCGAGTTTGTTAAACTGGAAATAGGTTTGCGCGGCGAAAACCGCGCCGGTGAAACCGCCGGTAATGATGACGACGACTTGCGAGAGCAGGCCGACGTCGACCATTTGCCGAAGGAAAAGTCGCCAGCGCATTCGATGGGTGAAAACGGAGCGAATGCTTTCCGCCGCGAGCAAAACGAGCTCGCCGAGATAACGAAAAAAATCGAGCACGACCGCGCCGAGGCCGGTGAAAAAGCGGACGAACATGAAGTGACGATGCGGCCGGCGGCGCGATGCGCGCGGCGCGTTTCAGGTGTTGAGCAGTTGTGTTTTCGAGCGCGGCCGCAGCTCCGATGGAATCGCGCCGACGAAGCGCGGCTCGAGCCCGAGCTTGATGAAGGCGGCGCGCAACTCGCGAAAGGTGATGACCGGTTCGTCGAGCTCGAGATAAACCAGATCGTGGTTGCTATCGACCTTGAAACGGAGGCCCGGAACCGCGCCGAGTTCGTGGTCGAGCTCGAGGATTTTATTCATGTCGCGCACGCCCGCGGCGTAAACTTCGAGCTCGATCATAAAACGGCGCGGAAAGTTAGCCGCCAAGCGCGGACGATGCAAAACTTCCGCATGATCTGGCTTTTCGTTAGGCGAAAATTTTTCCGCGCGGCGATCGTCCGGCCGTTTTGTGTCGTCGCCCTGCTCGGTTTGCTCAATGGCTGCGCGACGGTTGCGCCGAGTGTGACCCAAGCGCGCCTAACGATGGCGCAGGCGATCGCCGCGGAGCCGCCGGGCGATTATTTCATCGGCCGCCGCTATTACAAACCGGCTTACCATTTCTGGGGTTACGTGCGCCGGCCGGGTCAGCCGTGGAGCATGGCGCAGCTCGTGGTGCTGAATGAAAATCAAAAGCTCGCGCCCGATCGCGCGCAGCGGCATTTCGGTTTCGACAACAATTACGAATACAAACTTTCCGGGCGTTTCAGCGGCGACAAAGTTTACGAGTTGGTGAGCAATTCGTTTCTGCCTGAATTTGTGCTCACCGGTTACGAGCTGATTTCGACCCATCCCGCGCCGATTTTCCCGAGCCAGATCCGCGGCCAAACCGCCGGGCCTTATCAGCTCGAGAAGCCGGAATAGGCGTGCGCCGATTGCGGTGCGCGATTTGCTGCGATAAAAGGAGTCGTCCGCGCCCGATGAAATTTTCTTTCGCTCAAGCCTGCCTGCTTTTCGTTAGTCTCGTTTTTTTCGCGGGCTGCGAGACGATGCCGGAAGGAATCCAGCAGGCGCGAATCGCGATGGCGCACCAGATCCAGACGGAGCCGCCGGGCGATTATTTTATCGGCCGCCGCTACTACAAGCCGGATTTTCATTTCTGGGGTTATGTGCGGCGGCCGGGTCAGCCGTGGAGCACGGCGCAGCTCGTGGTGCTGAACGAAAATCAAAAACTCGCGCCCGATCGCGAGCAGGTGAATTTCGGTTTCGACAACGGCTACGAATATAAACTTTTCGGGCATTTCAGCGGCGACACGGTTTACGAGCCGGCGAGCAACGGGCTTTATCCCGAGTTCGTTCTCATCGGTTACGAATTGATCTCGACCAGTCCGGCGCCGATTTTCAAAAGCCAATTCACCGGTCAGGGTGACAATCGCTACCAAATCGAAAAGCCGCAGTGAGCCGCGGCCGCGTCTCGCGAACGCAGCTCGCCTAACGAGTCCTCGGCGCGATCCGCTCGTCGTCGAGTTTCTCAACTTTCTCGAAGTCGAGCGCAACGCGTCGCCGCGCACGCTGCAGATTTACCGCGACGCCTTGCGCGATTTTCGCGCGGAGACAAAAGCGCCGGACTGGCGGCGCTGCACGGCGGAGCATTTTCGCGATCACCTTTTCGAATTGATGAAGCGGAAACAGGCGCGCTCCTACATTCGTTTGCAGTTCGCGGCCCTGCGCAGCTTCTATCGTTTCCTCGTCGCGCGAAATCGTGTGACGAACGATCCGGTCCGCGAAGTGCAGTTGCCGAAGCTGGAAAAAAAATTGCCGCTCGTCCTCACGCAAACGCAAATGAGCGAGCTGCTCGCCGCGCCTTTGCGCGTGCCAAAAGAAAAGCGCGCGCCGGTCTGGATGCCGCAGCGCGATGCCGCGATCATGGAATTATTTTACAGCAGCGGCCTGCGGCTCGGCGAGCTGGCAGCGCTGAACGTGAACGATCTCGACCTTTACACCGAGTCGGTGCGCGTCCTCGGGAAAGGTCGCAAGGAACGGGTTTGCCCGATCGGCGCGCCCGCGCTCGAAGCGGTTTCGCGTTATCGCGCGAAGGCGAATGTGCACAGCGGCGCGCTTTTCCTGAACAAAAGCCGGCGGCGCATCTCGCGCCGATCGATCTGGATGGTTTTGAAACGCTACCTGCCGCACACTTCGATCCCGATCGCGCTCAGCCCGCACAAACTGCGGCACAGTTTCGCGACCCATCTGCTCGATAACGGCGCCGATCTTCGCAGCGTCCAGGCATTGTTAGGCCACGCCAGTCTTTCGACGACGCAAATCTACACTCACGTCACGACCGAGCGGCTGAAGAAAGCCTACGCCGACGCGCATCCGCGCGCCTAACGAACTCGCCTAACGAGTCGATCAACTCGCGCCGGCGGGCGCGCTGTGCGGTTCGGCGACGTGAAAGGCGAGCTTGCCGTCCGCGACCGTGACCTGCACGAGATCGCCGCCTTTGACGCTGCCGCGCAGCAATTCTTCCGCGAGCGGATCTTCGAGATAACGTTCGACCGCGCGACGCATCGGACGCGCGCCGTAGGTCGGGTCGTAGCCTTTCTCGATCACAAATTCGTGTGCGGCCTGGTCGAGGTTGATTTCGATTTCTTTCAGCTGCAGGCGCTTTTTCACCTTCGCGACTTCGAGATCGACGATGCGGAGCAGGTCCGGTTTTTCGAGAGTGTGGAAAACGATGATCTCGTCGAGCCGATTCAAAAATTCCGGCTTAAAGACGCGCTTCGTCTCCTCGAGAATTTTGTCGCGCATCACTTCGTAGTTCGCTTCGTCGCGGTTCGATGCGCCGAAGCCCATCGTCGTCTGACGCTTGATCAGTTCCGCGCCGACATTCGAAGTCATAATGATGATCGTGTTTCGGAAATCGATCTTCCGGCCTAACGAGTCGGTGATTTTGCCCTCCTCCAAAATCTGGAGGAGCAAATGCATGACGTCGGGATGCGCCTTTTCGATTTCGTCGAAAAGCACGACCGAGTACGGGCGGCGCCGCACCGCTTCGGAAAGCTGGCCGCCTTCCTCGTAACCGACGTAGCCCGGCGGCGAGCCGATGAGACGCGAGGCCGTGAATTTTTCCATGTATTCCGACATGTCGATTTGAATCAACGCGTCGGCGTCGCCGAACATGAACTCGGCGAGTGTGCGGGCGAGGAAGGTTTTGCCGACACCGGTCGGGCCGAGAAAAACGAACGAGCCGATCGGGCGGCGCGGATCTTTCAAGTCGGCGCGCGAACGGCGGAGCGCTTTGCTGATCGCGCCGACGGCTTCGTCCTGGCCGATAACGCGCTGCTTGATGTCGGTCTCCATCGCGAGAAGTTTCGCGGTTTCCTTCTGCTCCATTTTTTGGAGCGGAACGCCGGTCACTTTCGAGATGATGTGCATCATGTCGTCGGCGGTCACGAGCACCTCTTTTTCTTCCCGCTGCTCCCGCCATTCGGTCAGAATGCGCTCGAGTTTTTCCTTCGCCTGTTTTTCCTTGTCGCGAAGAGCGGCGGCTTTTTCGAAATCCTGCGCCTTGATCGCGGCTTCCTTTTCGACGCGAATTTCTTCGATTTCTTTTTCGATTTGTTTTACGTCCGGCGGACGTGTCATGGCGTTGATGCGGGCGCGCGAGCCGGCTTCGTCCATGACGTCGATCGCTTTGTCGGGCAGGAAACGGCCGGTGATATAACGCTCGGAAAGTTTCACGGCCTGCTCGAGCGCTTCGTCGGTCAGCTTCGCTTTGTGATGCGCTTCGTATTTCGGGCGGAGGCCTTTCAAAATCAGAATCGCTTCATCGACCGTGGGCGCTTCGACTTTGACGGTCTGAAAACGGCGTTCGAGCGCGGCGTCTTTTTCGATGTATTTGCGGTATTCGTTCAGCGTCGTCGCGCCGACACATTGCAACTCGCCGCGGCTGAGAGCGGGTTTGATGATGTTGCTCGCGTCCATCGCGCCTTCCGCGGAGCCGGCGCCAACGATGGTGTGCAATTCGTCGATGAAAAGGATGACGTTTTTCGAGCGTCGAATCTCGTCCATGACCGCTTTGATGCGCTCTTCGAACTGGCCGCGATATTTCGTGCCCGCGACCATGAGGGCGAGATCGAGCGTGATGACTTTTTTGTCGCGCAAAAGTTCCGGCACGTTGCCGCTCGCGATTTCCTGGGCGAGACCTTCGACGATCGCGGTCTTGCCGACCCCGGCTTCGCCTAACAATACCGGATTATTTTTTGTGCGGCGGCAGAGCACCTGAATGACGCGCTCGATTTCGTTGTGCCGCCCGATGACCGGATCGAGCTCGCTCTTTTTCGCGAGATCGGTGAGGTCGCGGCCAAACGCGCGCAGGGCCGGCGTTTTGACATCCTTTTTCGAGCCTTCGCCGGCGGTCGCGCCTTGTTCCTGCTCGTTTTCCGGCGGAGTAAAATTCGGGTCGAGCTCCTTGAGAATTTCGTTTCGCGTCCGCTCGATATCGACTTCGAGACTTTTCAAAACCCGCGCCGCCACGCCTTCGCCTTCGCGCAAAAGTCCGAGCAAAATGTGCTCGGTTCCGACGTAGGAGTGATTGAGCGCGCGCGCTTCCTTGCCCGCGAGCGCGAGGACTTTTTTGACGCGCGGCGTGTAGGGAATGTTGCCGACCATTTTCGTTTCCGGGCCGGAGCCGACTTGCTTCTCGACCTCCATCCGCACGGTCTCGAGATCGAGTCCCATTTTTTGCAGGACGTTGACCGCGACGCCCTGGCCGAGCTTGATCAGCCCGAGCAAAAGATGCTCGGTGCCGACGTAGTTGTGATTGAAGCGATCCGCTTCTTTGCGCGCGAGCGCGAGAACCTGCTGCGCGCGAGGTGTGAAATTATTCATTATTTTTTGGCGGGGGCGCGCCGTTTCCATTTGGCTCCCGCGCCACTTTATCAATATCAGGTTTGGGAAAGAGTTTCAAACGCTCGCGGATGATTTGCGCGCGCAAAAAGTCGCGTTCCTCCGCGTTCAGTTTTTGCTGCGAAGTTTTTTGGAGATGCGCCGGCTGGGTTTCGATGAAGAGCTCGTCGATCGGCAATCGCCGATCTTCGCTGAATGCGCCGAGGTCCACGGAAAGTTTCATGATTGAGAGCAGGTTGAGCGCTTCTTTCGAAGTCATCGCATGCGCATAAGTGAGCACACCGTATGCCCGCCCGATCTGGTCCCAGAGCGTGTCCGGTTTTTTCTGGATCAAAACCTGGCGCGCGTCGTGTTCTTTTTCGATGATGGTCTCGATCACTTTCGTTAGGCGGGAAATAATTTCGTCTTCCTTTTCGCCCAGCGTCGTCTGGTTCGAAATCTGGAAAAGATTACCCATCGCCTCGGTGCCTTCGCCGTAAAGTCCGCGCACGGCGAGCCCGATTTTGTTCACTGCCTGGATGACCTGATTGATCAAATCGCTCAGCACGAGCCCGGGCAAATGCAGCATGGCGGACGCGCGCATGCCGGTGCCGACATTGGTCGGGCAGGCGGTCAGATAACCGAGCCGCTGATCGTAGGCGAGATCGAGTTTCCCCTCGAGAAAACTATCGACCTTGTCGACGAGCTTGAACGCGCTCTTCAACTGCAAGCCCGAACGAATCGATTGCATGCGCAGATGATCCTCCTCGTTGATCATGATGCTGAGTGTCTGCTTGCGATTCATCACCACCGCGCTGCCGATGCCTTTGGCGGCGTGCTCGCGGCTGATGAGATGGCGCTCGACCAGCACTTGTTTTTCGAGCGCGGATAAATCCTGGAGCAACTCCGAAAACGAGTCCTGCATTTCCGGCAATTCCTCGACGCGCGGTTTGATCAGCTCAAGAATCTGCGTGCGCTCGGCCTTTTTCGCCCAGCCGGGAAAAGCACGATTGCGCAGATTGCGCGCGAGCCGCACGCGACTGCTGACCACGACCTGGTGATGCGGACCTTCGCCGCGGAGCCACTCGCCTCCACTCGCCATGACTTGGGCAAACTTCATCGCCTAACGAGCGAGCTCGTGCTCGAGTTGTTTGATTTGATCGCGCAGAGTGGCGGCGTCTTCGTATTTTTCCTCCGCGACCGCTTTCTCTAGATTGTCGGTCAAGGCGCGCATCCGGTCGGTCAACTCCATCTGGCGAAATGCGCGATGCGGCAACTTGCCGACATGCTCGGTGCCCTTGTGCATCGCTTTCAGAAGCGTCCCCAAACCTTCGGAGAAAGTTTTGTAGCATGCGCTACACCCGAGCCGTCCGGTCTTCTTGAAATCGGCTTGGGTGAAACCGCAGACCGGACATTTCTGGTTCGGCGCGCCTTTCTCGATCTCCTCGGCCGCGCCAATGCCTAACAGTAAATCGGCCAGCGCGAAACCGGTCGGATCCTGCACGCCTTTTTCTTTCGAGCAGGCGTCGCACAGGTTTACCTTCTGCATTTTTCCATCGACGATCTGGGTCAGAAAAACCGTCGCATCATTGCATTTACAAACATCGCAGAGCATCGCTAAAAATTAGACCACAAAACGGCTGAATAATTCAATGGAAGCGCGCCACTTATTTTGAAAAAATCGGCGTGCCGCTTTCCTGCGCCAGCTCGCGAAAACGTGCGATCATTCGCGCCGTGATCGGGCCGGGCTTGCCGTCGCCGATTTTCCGGCCGTCGACCTGAATCATCGGAATCACTTCCGCGGCTGTGCCGGTGAGAAACGCTTCGTCCGCGATGTAAAGATCGTGCCGGGTAATTTCCGGCTCCGTGATTTCGATGTCGAGTTCCGCCGCGATATCGAACACGACCGCGCGCGTAATGCCGCGCAACGCGCCCGCGCTGATCGGCGGCGTCATGATACGGCCGCGCTTGATCAGAAAAACATTGTCGGCCGTGCATTCGGCGACGTTGCCGGCGTCGTTCAACATCAGCGCTTCGTCCGCGCTCGCGAGATTCGCTTCGATCCGCGCGAGCACGTTGTTGAGATAATTGAGCGACTTGATCGCGGGATTGAGCGTCGCCGGTCCCATCCGCCGCGTCGGCACGGTCACGACCGTGAGTCCGCGGCGATAAACTTCCTCCGGATAAAGCGCGATCGTCGCGACAATGATAATCACGCTCGGCCGCTTACATTGCGTCGGATTCAATCCGAGATTGCCGACGCCGCGCGTCACGACGAGCCGAATGTAACCGTCGCGCAAACCGTTTCGGCGGATCGTTTCGAGGAGCGCTTCGTCCATTTCCGCGCGCGCCATCGGAATTTCGAGACAAATTGAGCGCGCCGAATCCCAGAGCCGCTCCATGTGTTCTTCCATCCGGAAAACGCGGCCGTTGTAAAAGCGAATGCCTTCGAAAACGCCGTCGCCGTAAAGCAGACCGTGATCGAAAACCGAAACCTTCGCGTTCGCTTCGTCGAAAAATTCGCCGTCGATATAAATCTGCGGCGATTTTTTTGCCGCCCGCTTCTCGTTAGGCTGCGACTTGTCGTTAGGCCGCACCGGCTGCTCGATGACCGCGGCGGCTCCTTCAGCGTCTTTCGTAAGCATGAAAAAATCTCCGGCTGCTCCGGTCTCAATTCAAGCCCGGAAAACACGCGCGAGCGCAGAAATTTCGCGCCTAACGAATGGGCGAAGGCGTTCCGGCGAGCCCGATGCCCCGGAAAATTTCTCGGAAACGCGGCTCGGATCGATCCTTGGAAAAGGCTGTCGCCACCGGCTGCGGCAACGAAACTGCCGCGCGAGTGACGGAAGACTAACGACCGCGCGCGTGTCCGACGCGGCCGTGAGCGCGCCGAACTCGCAGCCTCGTGTCCGATTCAGGCGAGCAATCCGTCGACGATTCGCAAAGTGCGATCGCCGCGTTCCGCGAGACGATGATCGTGCGTCACGACGACGAGAGTTTTCTCGCGCTCGCGCGCCAGGCCTAACAATAGATCCATGATCGTGTCGCCGGTTTTGGAATCGAGGTTGCCCGTCGGCTCGTCGGCAAAAATGATGTCTGGATCATTCGTTAGGGAGCGCGCGATCGCGACCCGCTGCTGCTCGCCGCCGGAAAGTTCGGGCGGCAAATGATGGAGCCGATCTTCGAGCCCGACCGCGGCGAGACTCTTCGCGCAGTCGTCCTTCGTCGCGCGCCGGCCGATCATTCCCGGGAGCATGACGTTTTCGAGCGCGGTCAATTCCGGCAACAAAAAATAACCCTGGAAAACGAAACCCATTTTCCGATTGCGCAGCCGCGCGAGCGACGCTTCGCCGCCAGAATAAAGTTTGCGTCCTTCGAATTCGACTTCGCCCGATTCCGGCCGTTCCAAGCCGGCGAGGGTGTAAAGCAGGGTCGTCTTTCCTGCGCCCGACGCGCCGCAAAGAAAGACCGATTCGCCCTGCTGCACTTCGAGCGAAACGCCGCGCAAGACTTCAATCCTCCGTCGGCCAATCTGAAAAGATCGGCGCAGATCGCGCGCCAGCAATTGAGCGTGGGCCATCGCGCGGAGCATTCGCCAGCTCAATCGCGCCCGCAAATTCCGCGACAAAAAAAGCCGCGCGAAAAAACAAATTTCCGCGCGGCGATTTTGTTCGAGACTTAGACTCGTTAGGCCAGGCCGAGCGTGACCAGGGTCGGCTCATCGACCGCCGAAGTCACGGCGAGGCCGTGGTCCTGCTGGAACGATGCGAGGGCGGCCTGCGTTTGCGGTCCGACAAGGCCGTCGATCGGGCCCTGGTAATAGCCTTGATTCGCGAGCGCGCTCTGGACGTTTTCGAGCACCTGACCGGGCGGCAAATTATCGTAGCCGTAGATCGGCTGCGCGTAGGCGTAGGTATTGTAGAACGGACTGTAACCGAAGGCCGGATACCAATAGCCCGCGTTCCAATAATAGTAGCCGCCGCCGAACAAAACGAAGCGCGTGTGATAGCGATTCGTCCACCAGGCGCGATCGTGTTGCACGCGAATGACGCGGCTCCGCGCGATCGCGTAGCTGTTGCGATTGAATGGGCGACGCGCAATGACCGCATGCGATGTCGGAACGGTGTGCGGATGAAACGCGCCCGCTTCCGTCCGCATGCCGATCGCGGGATGCGCGCGCGTGACTGTGTGCGTCGTCGTGACGTGCGGTGCGGCGACCGGATGAAACGTCCGCGCCGGCGTGACGGGTGCGTGCTGCGACGTCGTCACAACCTTCCTCGTCTTTTTCTGTGGCGGAGGATTTTCGTCGGCTCGCACGAGCGCAAACGGCAGGGCGAGCGCGAGAGTGAAGAGCAGTAGTTTTTTCATAGGTTTATCTGCTTATTTTGACAGCGATTGTTAGGCATTTATTCGAAATCAAGCGGCAGTTGCGGGCGCAATTTTCCGCGCCTGCTGCCGCGCCGCTTCGAAGAGCACGATCGCGACCGCAGTCGCGAGATTGAGGCTGCGCGTGCCGCGCATCGGAATCGTCAGGCAACGTTCGGCGTTTTCGCGCAGGAGCGATTCGGGCAGGCCTTTGGTTTCGCGGCCGAAAACGAGGAAGTCGTCAGGCTGAAATTCCGTTTCGTAATAAGCGCGCGACGATTTTGTCGTGAGAAAAAAATAACGCGCATCGTTAGGCTGCGCGGCGCGGAGCTCGCCTAACGAATTCCAGATTCGGAGCTTCACCTCCGGCCAGTAATCGAGACCGGCGCGTTTCAAAGTGCGATCGTCGAGCGCGAAGCCGAGCGGCCTGACGAGATGCAGAGTCGCGTTCGTCGCGAGGCAAAGACGGCCGACGTTGCCGGTGTTCGGCGGAATCTCCGGCTCGACGAGGACGACGTTGAACACCGCCAGTTGGTCGGGCGTTCGTTAGGCCAGTTTGCCCGCGATAAATTTTTCCAGCTTCACGATGTCGGCGGCGAACTTGCGGATGCCTTCGGCCGTTTTTTCCGTCGCCATCGCGTCGTCGTTGAGCAAATAGCGGAACGTTTTCTCGTCGAGCGGGAGCCGCTTGATGTCGGCCTGTTTCGATTTTGCGGGATCGAGTTTGCGCTCGATTGGTTCGTTCGTCTTCGCCAGTTTGTCGAGCAGCTCCGGGCTGATTGTGAGCAGGTCGCAACCGGCGAGCTCGATGATCTGGCTGGTGTTGCGAAAGCTCGCGCCCATCACTTCGGTCTCGTAGCCGAACTTTTTGAAGTAGGTATAAATTTCCTTGACCGATTGCACGCCCGGATCTTCCGCACCGGTGTAATCGCGCTTGTTCGCGGCCTTGAACCAATCGTAAATGCGGCCGACGAACGGCGAGATGAGTTGCACTTTTGCTTCCGCGCAACGCACCGCCTGCGCGAGCGAAAAAAGGAGCGTGAGGTTGCAGTGGATTCCTTCTTTTTGCAGTTGCTCGGCGGCGTTGATGCCCTCCCAGGTCGAGGCGATTTTGATCAGGATGCGTTTGCGATCGACGCCGCGTTTTTCGTAGAGCTCGATCAAATGGCGCGCCTTATTGATTGAACCTTCGGTGTCGAAAGACAGTCGCGCGTCGGTCTCGGTCGAGACGCGGCCGGGGACGATCTCGAGAATGTCGCAGCCGAATTGCACGAGCAGGTGGTCGATGATGTCCTCGATCTGCGCCGCGCCAGTCAAGCCGCTGCTTTTTCGATCCGTCAAAACTTCGTCGAGCAAATGGCCGTATTGTTCCTTTTGGGTCGCGGCAAAAATCAGGCTCGGATTCGTCGTCGCGTCCTGCGGTTTGAAATCCTTGATCGTCTCGAAATCGCCCGTATCGGCGACGACTTTGGTGAAGCGTTTGAGTTGATCGAGTTGGCTCTCCTGGGTTGCGGTTTTGTTTTCGGCGACGGCGGTGCTCATGATTTCAAACTTACGTCCGCAGGCGCGCGGCTCAACGGAAAAGTCGGCGGCTGCTTATTCGTTAGGCAAGAGCGTTGTCAGGGCGACGGTTTCTCGTTAGAATCGCCGCGCCATGTCACATGCCGCGACCGAACTGATCATCGAAGCCGGGCACACCGAGAAAAATTATTGGCGCGATCTTTTTCGTTATCGCGAGCTCTTTTATTTTCTCGCCTGGCGCGACGTGCTCGTGCGCTACAAACAAACCGTCATTGGCGTTTTGTGGGCGGTCCTGCGGCCACTGCTGACGATGATCGTTTTCACTTTTGTTTTCAGCCGGATCGCGAAACTGCCGTCCGACGGCGTGCCTTATCCAGTGATGGTGTTCGCTGCGATGCTGCCGTGGCAACTTTTCGCGACTTCGCTGACGGAAGGGAGCGGCAGCCTGATCAACAACTCGAACCTGATCTCGAAAGTTTATTTTCCGCGCCTGATCGTGCCGGCGAGCGCGGTTATCGTTTCGTTTGTGGACTTCGCGATTTCGATGGTGCTGCTCGCGGCCCTGATGGCGATCTATCATGTCTGGCCGGGGCCGCCGATTTTGATGCTGCCGGTCTTCACCATCCTCGCGTTGCTCGCGTCGGCCGGCGCCGGCGTCTGGCTCGCGGCGCTGAACGTGAAGTATCGCGATTTTCGTTATGTCGTGCCGTTCATCGTGCAGTTTGGGCTTTACGTTTCGCCGGTCGGTTTCAGCAGCGCGATCGTGCCGGCGCGCTGGCGATTGCTTTACGATTGCAACCCGATGGTCGGCGTGATCGACGGATTTCGCTGGTCGATCTCGAGCGGGCGCGCCGTGTTTCCGTCGCAAAGTTTGTTGCTCTCGCTGATCACGATCATGTTTCTGCTCGCGACCGGGATTTGGTATTTTCGGAAAACCGAACGCACCTTCGCGGACGTGATTTGATTCGCGCCGCCGCGAGTTGTTGACGAAATTCACGGCCTTTCGCTAAAAGAGCGGCGCAGATTTCATGCGTTCCACCATCATCGGAATCACCGGCGGCATTTCCACCGGCAAATCGACCTTCAGCAAAATGCTTCGCGAAAAAACCGGCGCGGAAACTTTCGATGCCGACGTTGCGGCTCGCGCCCTCGTCGAGCGCGATGACGAAGTGCGGAAACTTCTGCGCGCGGAATTTGGCGACGCGATTTTTTCCGCGACCGGCGATTTGAATCGGGCCGCGCTTCGGGCCATAATTCTCGCCGACCCGAAAAAAAAGCGCGCCCTCGAGCAGGTTTTGCATCCGCGCATTCGACTTCAGTGGGCTGCTGAAGCGGACCGAAATCGCCGCGCGGGCAAAATTTTTCTGGCCGACATTCCGCTGCTTTATGAAACCGCTGGTGAAAAATTATGCGACACCGTCGTTGTCGTCGCCTGCTCGCCCATGATCCAGGAAACGCGTCTGACCAATCGCACGAGCATGCCGCTCGGTGAGGCGCGCGCGCTCATCGCCGCGCAGATGCCGCTTGAGAAAAAAATCGCGCGCGCCGGTCACGTCGCCTGGAATAACGGCCCGCGCGAAGCTCTCGCCGCCCAAGCCGAAATCTGCGCGCGTTTTTTGCATATAGTTTAATGGACGAAAATCAATTGACTCCCGGCCCCGACGCGGTCGAGCTGCGCGATCCGGAAATTGCGTCGACGGATTCGGCGCCGACGCCTTTTGATCTGAGCGAATTGCAGCGGCTGGAGCCGGCGGCGCTCGTCACGCTTTGCGGCGAGATCGGATACCGGCCCAATCCCGCCCACACGCGCCATCAGCACATTCTCGGACTCGTTAGGCACGCCATCGGGCGCGGCACCCGCGTGATCGTGCGGGGATTTCTCGAACAGCCTAACGACGGTCCCGCGGTCATCCGTTTGCCGGAATTAAATTTTCTCCCGCTGCCCGAGGATGTCGGCGTCGCGCATTTTATCGTCAGGCAATTTGGTTTGCGGGCCGGCCAGTTGATCGAAGGGACGGTGCGTTTGCCGCGCGATCGCGAGCGCGGCCTGATGCTCGACCGGCTCGTCACCGTGGAAAATATTCCGGCCAAGGAATGGCGCGCGCCGACTGCGTTCGACAATCTCACGCCGCTTTTTCCGCAAGGCCGGATCATGCTCGAGAACGATGCCGTGTCTTCGATCAGTCCGCGCGCCATCGATCTCCTCACACCGCTCGGGCGCGGACAGCGCGGCCTCATCGTGGCCGCGCCACGCGTCGGGAAAACAATCTTGCTTAAGCAAATCGCGAAATCGATTCGGACGAATCATCCCGACATCGTGCTCATTCTTTTGCTCGTCGATGAGCGGCCGGAAGAAGTGACCGATCTGAAACGCGAAGTCGATTGCCAGATTTACAGCTCCACTTTTGACGAAACGCCGCATCGTCACGTGCAGGTCGCGGAGCTGGTGAGCGAGCGCGCGAAACGGCTCGTCGAACAAAAAAAAGATGTTGTGCTTTTGCTCGACTCGATCACGCGGCTGGCGCGCGGTTACAATTCGCTGGTCAAAGGCAAAGGCCGCACCATGTCGGGCGGCGTCGAGGCGAAGGCTCTGCTCAAGCCGAAGAAATTTTTCGGCGCCGCACGCAACGTTGAAGAAGGCGGCAGCCTAACGATCCTCGCGACAGCCTTGATCGACACCGGCAGCCGGATGGACGAAGTCATTTTCGAGGAATTCAAAGGCACCGGAAACATGGAACTTCATCTCGATCGTTCGCTCGTTGAGAAGCGGCTTTATCCGGCGATCCACATTCTGCAATCGGGCACGCGGCGCGAGGACTTGCTTTATCATCCCGAAGAATGGGCGCGCGTGCAGTTGCTGCGCAAAACGATGGCCGCGCTCCCGCCGCTCGAGGCGATGGAATTACTGATCAAGAACCTCCAGGCAACCAAAACCAACGCCGAGCTTTTGCTCGCCGGCTTGCGGTGATCGCGACCGACTCTCAACTGGCCGAAATTCTCCCGCGGCTCGCTGAGGTCGATCGAATCGCGGTCGATACCGAAGCGGACAGTCTGCATTGTTATTTCGAAAAACTTTGCCTGATCCAGATCACATTTGCGGAGCAGGATTATTTGATCGATCCGCTCGCTCACATCGATCTCCAGCCGCTCTGCGCCGTCCTGAGCAAAAAGGAAATTGTCCTCCAGGGAATGGACTTCGATTTGCGACTGCTGCGGCGCTCGCTCAGCTTTGTCGCGCACGAAGTTTTCGACACCGTGATCGCGGCGCGCTTTATCGGCCTGCGCGAATTCAGCCTCGCGTCGCTCGTCCAGAATTATTTCGGCGTGACCTTGCCGAAAGGTTCGCAAAAAGCGAACTGGGCCCGCCGGCCGTTGCCCCGCGCGATGGCGCAATACGCGATGAACGACACGCATTATCTCCTCCCGATCGCGACGAAAATGCAGAGCGAGCTCGAGTCGTTAGGCCGATTGGAATGGTTCCGCCAATCGTGCCGCCTCGCGCTCGCGCAGGCGTCGATCGAGCGCGCGCGCGACCGCGAGCAGGCGTGGCGAATTCCGGGATGCGGACTCTTCCCGGCTCGCACGAACGCAATCGTGCGCGCGCTCTGGCAATGGCGCGACCTCGAGGCGCGCGCGGCCGACCGGCCGGCCTTTCACATTTTGCAAAACGAGGCGATCCTCGACGCGGCGAAACGTTTTGCCGCCGGCGAAACTCCCGATTACTCGCATTTCTCCGATCGACGCCGGCGCGGTTTTCGCGCCGCCGCGCACGCCGCGCTCGACTTGAAGGAAGAAGACTGGCCGCGTCGCCCGGAGCGGGTGCACAAACCGCGCAGCCGCGATCGCGACAAACGCGTCCTGGAATTAAAGCAGCGTCGCGATGAACAGGCGCTCGCGCTCGCGCTCGAGCCGGCCTTTATCGCCTCGCGCCACGCGCTCGAAACGATCGCGGCCGACGAAGCCGCGAGCCAGTCGATCCTCGCGCTTTGGCAGCGCGAATTGCTCGGCCTCCCGACTCGTTAGGCGTTAGGTAAAAATTATTGCGGCGCCGGTTGCAGCGGCTCGGCCGTCGGCGTGGGCGAAGCGTTCGGATGCGCGGGCGGGAGCGAATTATAGGGCCCGGCGTCTTCGCTCGGATTGTAGAGATCGCGCCGATTCGAGAGCGTTGTGCAGGAAGTCGCGAGCAGAAGAAGCGCGCAACCGGCGAGGAAAAATCGCATCCGCGGAGCGAATCAAAGAGCCGCTGCTCTGTCAACGCACGATCGAAGAAAGCGATTGCGTCCGCCGCTGCGCCGCGGGAAATTCGCCGCGCCGTCAGGGGCCATGGACTGGGGACTTACGAACCCCGCCAGGGCAGGAATGCAGCAACGGTAGTCTGATCCTCTTTGCCGTGGTCCTCTGGCGGTCTTTCTTCATTCGTTAGGCAAATCGCCGTCGCTCGCGGCTTGAAGCGGCCGCCGAATCGCGGATGATCTCGCAGATGGAACCGCGCGCCGATTTTTTGCCTAACGAAAAGCCGCCGCAATCGTTCACGCCTGAAGAGCGGCAGCGTTACGCGCGTCATTTTCTCCTGCCGGAAGTTGGCCCGGAAGGGCAACAACGTCTCAAGGCCGCGCGTATTCTTTGTCTGGGCGCGGGCGGGCTCGGTTCGCCGGCCGCCTTGTATCTCGCGGCGGCGGGGGTTGGCACGATCGGACTGGTCGACTTCGATCGCGTCGAGCTTTCGAACTTGCATCGGCAAATCCTCCACGGCACCGCGGACGTCGGTCGCGCAAAAGTAGAATCGGCCCGCGACCGAATCCTTGCCGCGAATCCGCACGTCGAGCTCCGTCTGCACGACTTCCGCCTAACGAGCGCCAATGCCGAAGCCATCCTCCGCGACTACGACATGCTCGTCGATGGGAGCGACAACTTCGCGACCCGTTACCTCGCAAACGACATCGCGGTCTTCGCGCGCAAGCCGAACATCTACGGATCCATTTTTCGCTTCGATGGCCAGGCGACCATCTTCGCGCCGCATCTCGGCGGGCCGTGCTACCGCTGCATTTTTCCCGAGCCGCCGGCGCCGGGCGAAGTGCCGAGTTGCGCGGAGGCGGGTGTGCTCGGCGTTTTGCCCGGGATCATCGGCACCTTGCAGGCGACCGAAGCGCTCAAGCTGATTCTCGGCCTCGGCGATTCGCTTGTCGGCCGGCTCCTTCATTTCGATGCGCTCAAAATGCAGTTTCGCGAATTCCATCTGCGTCGCGATCCCGAGTGTCCGGTCTGCGGAGAAACGCCGTCGATCACGGCGCCGGTGGATTACGAAGAGTTTTGCGGCAATCGGACGACGGAATTGCCTAACGATGACGAAATCGGCGTCCGCGACTTGCGCGAGACGATGACGCGCGAGCGCGACTGGATCCTGCTCGATGTGCGCGAACCGTTCGAATTCGAACTCGCGCGGATCGAGGGGGCGACGCTGATTCCATTAGGCCAGCTTCCCGCCCGGAGCAGCGAACTCGACCGCGAGCGGCAGATCTTTTGTCTTTGTCACGGCGGAATGCGGAGCGCGCAGGCGGCGGAGTTCCTGCGCGGGGCCGGATTCGTGCGGGTGACGAATGTCGCCGGCGGCATCGACGCCTGGTCGGCCGAGATCGATCCCGATGTGCCGCGTTACTGATCGCCTAACGAGGATAGGACTGGCCCTGCTCGTCCTTTGTTCGTTAGGGGCATGCGATCGCATGATCACGCCGCGGCAGAGCCAGCTCGAGCAGGACGCGGACGCGAAGGCGGCGGAGGGGAGCTACCTCGCGGCGATCAACCTTTACGAAGCGGCGCTCGATGGCACCCCGGCCTCGGCCACGATCCACTACAAGCTCGCCCTCCTTTACGACGACAAAATGAACGACCCCCTGAACGCGCTCCATCACTTCAAGCGCGTCCTCACCCTCCAGCCGACGGGGAAACGCGCCGAGCAGGTGAAGACTTTCATGAAACGCGACGAGCTCAACCTCCTCACGAGCCTCTCCGGCGACGCCGTCATCACGGGGCCGGAAGCCGCCCGGCTGCGGAACGAAAACCTGAGCCTCCGCAAGCAACTGGAAGACCGCTGGGCCGACAGGAAAAGCGCCCACAACGCCGAAAAGCCCCCCGCCGCCGCGTTGCCCGCCGAGCCGAAGACCGGGAGCGGCTCTGGGCGCAGCTACACCGTCCAGCGCGGCGACACCCTCGCCTCGATCGCGCGGAAGTTTTACCGCAACTCATCCGCCTGGGGAAAGATCCTCGCTGCCAACCCGGAGATTCTGGCCAAACCGGCCGACCTCAAGCCGGGGCAAAGCCTCCGCATCCCCTAGCGGCCGTTACCGCCTCGGTCGCAAACCTCGTCCCCCTCCCAGCCAACGCCGCAGCGTAAAAATGCTCTCGACAAACCCCCACCGCGTCCTCTACCAAGCCCCCATGCACTCGACCGTTTACGCCTCCTGCCGCAGGGCCCTCCTTTGCGCCCTTCTCCTTCTCGCGCCGGTCGCGGTTCGCGCTGGCAGCGCCACCTGGGACGCCAATCCGGGAAGCGGCGAGTGGGACAGCGCAGTCAACTGGACCCCACAGACCGTCCCGACTAATCCCGGCGACGTGGCCACCTTCGGCAAGTCAGAGATCATCTATCTTTCACTTGTCAGCCCGCTCGAAGATACCGCGATCGTCTTTAACCCCGGCGCGCGCACCTACACTATCAACGGCATTCAAGGCGCCATCGCCCGCGGGGTGACCAATAACTCCGGCGAGCTCCAGACCTTTGACATTTCGAAAGACCTCGTTTTCGACAGCGGCAGCGCGGGGAAGAATACCGCTTACACCGTCACAGGGCAGAACGTCGAGCTGATCTTCACGCGGCACGCCTCTGCCGGCGAGAGCACCATCACCACACTGGACGGCGGCGAAGCCGTCTTCTTCAATAACAGCACCGCCGGTAAAAGCGCCATCACCTGCACGGGTAGCGGCGCGATCCAGTTCCTTAATTACGCCTCGGCGGGGTCTGCCACCCTCACGGCTCAGGAGGGACAGATCGAGTTCTCCGACGCCAGCGATGGCGCAAGGGCGCGTATCATCTTGAAAAAACCGGGCCAGTTGAACATCTACACCCCGCGCCACGACAACAGCCCCCCCACCATCGGCTCGCTCGAAGGCCAGGGAAACGTCACCCTCGGCCGCTCCTTGAACGTCGGCAGCAACGGGCGCAACACCAGCTTCTCCGGCCAACTGATCAGCGCTACCTCGGAGATAATGACGAAAACAGGCACCGGCACGCTCCACCTCGTCAGCCCCGAGCCATCGCTCGGCGGAGTCACGGTCAGCGCAGGCACCCTCTCGGTCGAGAACACCACCGGCAGCGCCACGGGCCCAAACCCCGTCGCGGTCAACGCCGGCACCCTGGGTGGCACCGGCATCCTTGCCGGTACAGTGACGGTGGGCACGGGGGGCGGCACGGGCGCCTTGATCGCCCCGGCGCACACGACAGGGACAACGGCCACCTTGACCATCCAGAACACGCTGACCTTCGAGGCCGACGGGAACTACCAGTGCCTGCTCGACACGACCACGCCCGCGGCGGACGACATCGTCGCCACCGGCGCCACGATCGCGAGCGGGGCGCTCTTTAACCTCGTGACGCAGGGAACGGGCACGCTTGCCCAGGGAGCGAGCTTCACCATTCTCGACAACACCGGCGCGGACCCGATCGCGGGCACCTTTGCCAACCTCCCAGACGGCGCCATTCTCACGGTCAACGGGCAGCATTTGGCGGCCAGTTACGAGGGCGGCGATGGGAACGACCTCACCCTCACGGTCGTCCCGTGACGCCAGCAACCGGGGGGATGGGTGAACGTTAGTGGCGCTTGCGCGTGGCACCTGCCGGGGAGGGGAGCGACGTTTGTGGCGCAGGTTCCCGACTCCTCACTGACAGGTCACTGGTGCCTGCCGGGCTAATGACGACGTCCTCCCGGCCTAAACGTTCCTGCCTGCCGGGCTAATGACCACGTCCTCCCGGCCTAAACGTTCTTGTTACCCCACCTTGGAAAGCGCCCAAGCCGGCCTTGTTCCCAGACCAAGCCTGGCTTCCGGTCACGACCTGCGGCCTAGGGATTGAGGTGGGTGCCGAACATCCCTGTGCGGATGCTGCCCCCGGTGGTGTAGGCGGTCACGATGCTGAGCAACTGTGGGCCGGTGATGCCGGAGGGCCAGGAGCCCATGATTTCGCCATCGGTCCAGTCGGAATAGCTCGCCACGCGCACGGCCGCGCCGCCGCCGGTCACGGGAGCGAGGAACACTCCGTAGAGAGAGGTGGCGTCGGGCTCGGGACCGTTGTCGCGGCCGTAGATGCGGAAGGCGCCTCCTGGGTGCAGCGGTTCAGGGCCCGGGTGGTGCCGTCGTAGACGCGGTCGATCACCGGGACCTTGGTGCCGCGGACGGCGTCGCGTTGAAAGGTGATGCCGTCTTCCATCATGGCGAGGCCGACGCGGGTGAGGGTGCAGTTGATGGCGAGGTTCATGTTGGCCGCGGTGGGCTGGAAATCGGGGTCGCTGTGGGTGCCACCGCAGCGAGGCGTGAAATTAAAGAGGTTAAAGAGACGCAGGCTGCGGCGGCTCACTTTACCGGCGAGGATGAGCTGAGTCAGGATGGAGGTGCCTACGGCTGTGACCTGATCCTCCGTCAGGCCGGTGGCAGCCGCGACGGCGGTGACCAGTTCCGCCTCGGTCAGCTCCGGTTGAAAGGAGACGCGGGAGCTCATGTTCGCCCCTGAGGGCACGACGTCGTAGTGGAAATCTGAATCCATAATAGGCCTCGTTTTAGCAAGAGGCATGCCGCGAGGGCGGGAAAAGTGCGGCGGCAGATATCCGCGGGCCGATAAAAATTGGTGACGTGCGCGGCTGCGAGCAATTAAAACGCGGGCATGATTCCTTCCTTTCAACGGTCGGGCGTGTCGTGCGCGTTGCTTTGCTTGAGCTGCCTGGCGGCAGGGACGACGGCGTTGCGCGCCGGTAGCGCTACCTGGGCCGCGCAACCGAAAGACAACCTCTGGGATAACAGCGCGAACTGGAACCCGGAGACTATCCCCGACGAGAGCGGCGACGTGGCCACTTTCGGCCAGTCGAGCATCACGGCGATCTCGGCAAGCGTCGGACTTATCCGGCCAGACGGGGGCTTTTCCGAGGCAAAAGAGAGCGTTTGGTCCGCCTAGGCGTCCATTCTAGGCCGCCAAACGCCAGGTATCCTCTAGCTGGAGGCTGCCCTGCCGGCGGGGGTGTGGCTGCGGCGCCTCGCCGCGGTTTTTGGGGGGAAAGGCCGCGCGGCGCGGCCGGTGCGCCGGGTCGGCGCAGCCACAGGGGAGGCGCGGCGCGGCCGATGCGCCGGGGCGGCGCAGCCACAGGGAGGGCGCGGCGCGTTTACTCTTACGGAGCTCTTTCTCATGAAATCCATTGAACGCGTCGCGACCGATGTCGGCTGGTTGCCGATCAGTTTTGTTAATGTTTACTTTGTCGGCCATCCCGGTGAGCCGTGGGCGGTGATCGATGCCGGGGTGCCGGGGAGCGCGACGCAGGTTTTCGCGGCGGCCGAGGCGCGCTTCGGCGGGGGGGCGCGGCCGGAGGCGATCTATCTCACGCACGGTCATATCGATCATCGCGGCGGGGCGCGGCAGTTGGCGGAGATGTGGGACGTGCCGATTTACGCGCATGAGATGGAGATGCCGTATCTGACCGGCGGCTCGCCCTATCCGCCGCCCGACCCGACGATCGGCGGGGCGATCGCTTTTCTCTCCCGCTTCGTCCCTTCGAAGGCGGGCGATCTGGGGGGGAACCTGCGCATTCTGCCGGAGGGGGAGTTGCCGGGGCTGGAGGGCTGGCGCTGGATCGCGACGCCAGGGCATGCGCCCGGGCATGTGTCGTTCTTTCGCTCGTCCGACCGGGTCCTGATCGGGGGCGATGCCTTCGCGACGATGGAGATGGATTCGTGGTCCGGTTTGATAAGCGGGAAGCAGGAGCTGGCGCGGGGCGGCGCTCCGTTCAATTACGATTGGGACGCGACCCGGCGCTCGGTGCAGAAGCTGGCCGACCTGCGCCCGAACGTGGTCGGCTGCGGTCACGGCCGGCCGATGGCTGAGGCGGGACTTCCGGAACGGTTGCAGCGTTTCGCGCAGAGGTTCCAGCCGCCGCGGCACGGGCGCTATGTGTCGCGAGCGGCGGAGGTGGACGCGAGCGGCGTGGTCCGGTTGCCGCCGGCGCCGATCGACCCGGTGCCGATCGCGACGGCCGGGGTGCTTTTCTTTGCCGGCGCGGCGCTCGGCTCGGGGTTGCTCGAAGAACCTTTCCGCGACTAGCGGCTTTCCTCTTCGAAGACCGACCGCCGACCGCCGTTCCGCTCGCTAATGACGCGACGGGTCGTTGAAGGGCGGCGCGTTTGCGATCGGCTGGGGAGCGTTCGCGCCGCTCCCGGCGAAGGTGCCGCTGGTCGAGCCGTTGCCACCGAAGCCGGTGTAGTTGGCTTTGGGGACGGTGTTGACGAAGGCGGTGTAAACGTCCGCCGCCGGACCGGTGACGGTGACGGTCTTGTTGTTCTCGATCGTGACGGTGTCGGCGGCGATGATGGTCGCGTTGCCGCCACCGATGGTGACGTTGGCGATGAAGTCAACCGTGCCGTTGGAGCTGTTGCCGTAGAGTTTCAAAGTGTCGTCGGCGGAAATGGTGCCCGTGCCGATGGTGAGGACGCCGTTGCTGCCGAGGGCGCCGATCTTGACGATGTCGCCGCGGATGAACGCGCTGTTGTTGCCGCTCGCGTCGCTGATGTTGACCGCGCCGCCGCTGCCGTCGTGCTCGATGTCAACCGTGCCGCGATCGGCCTCGACCGTGCCGCTGACGTTGACGCTGCTCCCGCTGGCGCCGCTGGCCACAATCGTGATCGTGCCGCCCGGCCCGGGGGCGGCCTGGTCGAGGAGGGCGAGGAGCTGGCTGCTGTTGCTCACGGCGATGGCGACGCCGGATGCCTTGCTGCTGTGCAGGCTGATGTTGCCGCCGCTCGCGCTGACGCGCTTGGGATTGCCGCCATCGTCATCGGACGAAACCTGGACGGTGGAGTTGACGTTGATCGCGCCGGCCGTCGTGACGTTGACGTTGCCGCCCGCGCCGAGGGTGGTGGGACCGCCAGTGGGAATGGTGCCGGTGGTGGCGATGATGTCGCCGCCGAGAGTGACGTCGCCGGTGGCGTTGATGTTAACGGTGCCGCCGTTGCCGCCGATCGTGGAGTCTGTGGCGAAGGCGCCGCCGTTTGCCGTGATCGACGTGATGTCGTTGCTCGGCCCGAGAGTGAGGCCACCCGTGCCGGTGAGGTTGAGCGTGATCATGCCGCCGTTGCCGGGGTTGTCGTTGCCGAAAGTCGTGCTGGCGTCGGAGCCGTTGGAAACGAGCGCGGGGAAGTTCGGCCCGGTGCTGACGATCGCCGCGGCCGTGAGGGTGAAGTCATCGGGAGTGAAATTGATGCTGCCGTCGCTGCTGCTGCCATCGACACTGAATTGCTGGACGTTCATGAAATTTATGTTCCCACCCGCGGTGATGGTGTTGACGTCGATCGCCGGGACGCCGCCGCCTGGCTGGACGAAGGTGATGTTCTGGCCCGCATTCAGGACGCTGCCGAAAAACGCCCCGGCCGTGACCGAGCCGCCCGCAGTCGCGACGCTGGGCAGGGAAAAGGTGCCGCCGACCGTGATGTTGCCGCCGGCGCTGATCGTGCCATCGACGGTCAGGTCGTTGGTCACGCTGATGTCGTTCGTCGCGGTCACGGTGACGTCGCCGAAGATGACGCGGTTGGTGCCTTCCAGAATCCCGGCGTAAAGCGAGCCGCCGACATTGATCGAGCCCGCGTGGAGCAGGATGGAGCCGGTGGTGTCGCCGCTGTTGCGCAAGACCTGGAAGGTCGCATCGCCCGTGGTGGTGAGGGCCCCGGTGACGGTAAAGTCGAGGCTGCGCACGCCGCCGACGGTGCCGCCGGTGGAATCGTTCTGGGCCAGGATGGTGCCGGCGGAGAGCGCCGCGACATTGAAAGCGATCGTGGCGCCTTCGCCGATCGAGCCGTTGTTGTTTTCGAGCTGGAGATAAAGGGTGTCGCCGATGCTGACGCTGCCGCCGGTGAAGGCGATGCTGGCGCTTCCGGCGATGCTGCCCGAGTCGTTCAGAAGGTGGATGTAAGCGTCGGAGTTCACGGTCGTCGTCCCGCTGATGACGGCGGTCACCGAAGCGTCGCCACCGATGATGCCGTCCGTGTCGTTGACCAGGATATTGAGGAAATCGCCCGCCGCCGAGACACTCGGGGCGGTCAGGCTGACCCGGGCATCTCCCATGATCGTCCCGCCTACGGCGAAATTGTTGGCGTCGTTGTTGAGGACGGCAAACTCCACCGTCCCCTGGCCGGAAATGGCGCCGGTCGTCCCCACGGTCACGGTCGCATCCCCGTCGATCGTCCCACCGGGCAGGAGAGTATTGCCGTTCATGTCGGCGGAGTTTTCCACATCGAAAAAGATGTTGCCTTGCGAGGTGATGCTGCCGATGACGGCCGCTCCGATCTCGGCGTCCCCGCCGATGTGCCCGCCGCCGAAGTTGAAGATGTCGGTGGAGAGACCGCCGCCGGTCGAAATGCTGCCGCTCAGGAGCGCGATGACGGCATCGAAACCGGTGTTGCCTCCGGTCATGTCGCCAGCCTCATTTTCGGCGGAGTTATCGATCCACAAAATGGCTTCGCCGCCGACAGTGAAATTCCCGGACACATTGACAAGGAGGCTGCTCGAGGAAAGGATGCTCCCGCCCGAGTTGCTGCTGATCATCGCCGAGAAATTACCCGTGCTCGAGATTGCCGCGGCGACCAAATCCATCACGGCCGACTGCACCGAACCGCCCTCGCTATCGTCGATCAGCAGATTGACCGAGCTGGCAGTCAGATTCCCGCCGGCGAGCACGGTCAGCACCGCGGCGCTCTGCATCGTGCTGTCGTTATTGTTCGCGATCGTGAGGGAAAGGCCGGGATCGCCGTTGGCGACAATGTTACCGGCCGCCCCCAGCGAAATATCGGCGCCGATGGTGAGGTTTCCTCCGTTCGAATTGTCGAGCGTGATCGTGAGGCCGTTACTTGCCGTGATGTTGCCCCCGGCATCGAGAAAGGCGGCGATGTCGAGACCGGTCGGATCGCTTTCGGTGACGGCAAACGCCTGGTTAAAAAGGATGCTGCCTTCCGCGAGCAACCCGAGATCGCTCGCTCCGGTGATGGTCGAATCAAAAGTGAGCGATTTGCCGACGCCGCGTGCATAGATAACGAGCCGCGGAATGTCCTGGAACGTAATGTTGCTCCCGAGCGTGATCGCCCCGTCCTGCGTCGCGAGCAGCAACGAGTCGATCCCGCTAAAGGTGAGCGTCGCCGCCGCCGTGCCCGAGGTGATGGAGCCGACGCTGATCAGGCCGAGATTCGTCACGCCGTCGTTCGCGATCGAGACGGTGGGATTTCCCGAGAGGACGAGGGTGGAAAACTTGAAGACCGCCAGTTGCACGTTGGACAGCTCGGTAAATTCGGTGTCGAACCCGCTGCTCGTGTCGAACGCGTTCGTCGAACCGAAGAGATACATGGAGGGCGTGCCGTCTTCCGAGACGCCGCGATAAATCTTGCCGTAATCGGTCTTCCCGGCGGTGGTGATGCTCGGGTCGGTTGTGATCGTTGTGCCCGTGCCGATGACGTAGGGATTGGGCGAAGCGATCACGACCGGGGTGCCGAACTTGATCGGCGTCGGCGACACGCTCGGGGTCGGAGTGGGCGAGCCGCTCGGTGTCGGAGTCGGGGTCGGCGAAATGGTCGGGGTCGGAGTGATCGTGGGCGTCGGGGTCGTTGTCGGCGAGGGTGTCGGGGTCCCGGTCGGGGCTGGGGTCGGGGTGGAATTCATCGCCATCTCCTGGCGCTCGGGATTGGAGTTGGCCTGATCGAGCACCGAAGTGTGGGTCGGATCGACCAGCGAAACGACCGTGCCGCCGCCGAAGATGACGAGGTTGGTGTTAATCAGGCCGCCCTCGCTTTTCAATTTCGTCTGGTCCTGGATCGAGCGGTCGATCAAGGCCAGGCTCGGGAGCGGCGCGAAGCCGGTGACGAGGAGCGACGACGAAGTGAGCCGTTTCAGATCGACATCGACCGGCTCGGGCAGACTCGTTCCCTTCGGATTCACGATCATCATCTGCCCGGCGTGGACGAGGACCGACTCGCCCACCTTGTCCTTGCGAAAAATTCGCCCGGTGCCTTCGAGCACGATGAACTTGATGTAAGCGTTCGGGTGATATTCGAGCATGATGGTCGTGCCCGTGATCGCGGCCGTGACCGCGGCGGTTTTGATCTGCGCGCCGCCGGAATTTTTCGGCACGCGCAAGAGCATGGCGCCGCCGCCGAGATCGAGATTGCGCGTCCCTTCGTTGAAACTGAAGATCGTGTTCGCGCCGAGGCGGGCGAGGGTTTGGTCGGTGAAAGTCAGCTCGGCGCGCGACTCGACTCCGGTGCGGACGGCGGTGCCGTTGCGCACTTCGTCCCTCACCGCCGCGGGACGCGCGGCGGCCGCGGCCGGGAGCAGCTTCACGTCCTTGACCACCTGGCTGACCCGTGCCTCCTTCAACTCCGCCGCGGCCAGCGTGCCTAACGAACAAAGGACAAGAAGGAGTGAGAGAAGCGGAGCGGTGCGGCCTAACGAGAGAGTTTTTTTCATTTTGCGGTCGGCTGTGGAGTTTGTCATCGGCGGTTCGCGGATGATTAGCAAAACGGTGGCGAGGGCGTCAAGCTATTTGGGCGGAAGTTTGCACGACGAGGGACACGAAGGGCACGAAGGGGGAGGGAGAGGATTTTGATTGATCGATCCTTCGTGAATTTCGTGATCTTCGCGGTTTAAATTGCCGGAGCGGGTGCCGTCATTAAGGCCCTTCATGGCGTCCGGGGCCTAAATGGTGGCGCGCCGGGCCTAAATGGTGGCGGCTGGGAACCAAATGGTGGCGCCCGGGAACCAAATGGAGTCCCCGGATGGCATGACTAAGGCCCCGGATGGCGTCCGGGGCCTAAATGCTGGCGTCCGGAAGCCAAATGGTGGCGGCCGGGAACCCCCAAGTGCCATCCGGGAAGCCTGGAATCCCGTCCGGGAAGCCGGAGATTCCGTCCGGGAGCCTGGACTAGTGGCCGGGGGGGTTGCCGAGCGGCGGGGCGCTTTGCAAGGGCTGGGGGGCGTTGGCGCCCGAGCCGGTGAAGGTGCCGGTGGTCTGGCCGTCGCCGCCGAAGCCGGTGTAGTTGGCTTTGTAACCTCCGCCGACATTTTTATCGACGTAAACGGAGGCGGCCGGGCCGCTGACGTTGACGAGGACGCCGTTCTCGATCGTGACGCTGTCGCCGGCGATGCTCTTGGTCGAGGTGCCGCTGAGGGTGACGTTGCCGACGAAGATGACCTGGCCGTTGCCGGTCGGGGCGTAAAGTTGCAGGGTGGTGTCGGCGGAGATGCTGCCGCCGCCGATCTGGAGGACGCCGTTGGTGCCGAGGGCGGCGACTTTGACGGTGTCGGCATGGAGGTTGGCGTTGGTCAGGTTGACGGTGCCGCTGTCGTTGAAATTGCGGGCGTCGATCGTGCCGCGGTCGGCTTCGCTCGTGCCGCTGATGTTGATCGCGCTCGTGCCGGTGGTGGCGGTGGCCTGGATGACGATTTTCCCGCTGGGGCCGGGGGCGGCGGCGTCGAGGAGGGCGAGGAGCTGGGCGGTGCTGCTGATGTTGATCGCGATGCCGGAGGCCTTGCCGCTCTTGAGGGCGATGCTGCCGCCGGCTTTGCTCTTGCGGCCGGTGACGTCGTGCGAGACCTGGATGGTGTTGTTGACCGAAACTTCGCCGGAGTTGGCGGTGAGGTTGACGTTGCCGCCGGTGCCGCCGGTGGTGACGTTGGCGCCGTTGTTGCCGGTGGAGGCTTCGATGTCGGTGTTGACGTCGAGGTCGCCGCTGGTGGCGATGGCGTTGAGGGTGCCGCCGTCGCCGCCGGGGTTGCTGGAGTTGATGGCGTTGCCGCCGTTGAAATTCGCGCCGTTGATCGCGTCCTCGCCGTTGGCGAAGCTGAGAGAGGGGCCGGTGAGGGTGAGGCTGCCACCGGCCCCGCCGTTCACGCCTTCGAAGTCGAGGCCGCCGGTGGCGGTGAGGTTGCCGTTGGCGCCGATGTCGAGCTCGCCGGAGACGCCGATGACGTCGTCCACGCTCGTGCTGCCGTTGATCGTCATGGTGCCGCCGCCCATGAGAAGCGCGCCCGCTCCGGTGACGGTGCCGTTCAGGTCCACGCCGCCGCCGGCGCCGGCGGTGATGACGGCGTTATTGGCGAGGGTGGCGCCGCTGTCGAGCTGGACGAGGCCGCCGCTGTCGGCTTCGATGTTTCGGTTATTGGTGAAGCTGCCGTTGCCGTTGCCGGTGAGTTCGAGGACGCCATCGTTGGTTGCTTCCATCGTGCCGGCGTTGACGAGGCCGTCGACGCTGTCGGGATCGAGGGTGAGAGCGAGGCTGGCGGCGTTGGCGTCGATCACGCCGGTGGCCTGATTGACGATGCCGATTTCGTTGTTCCCGATCAGGCCGGAGCCCTGGATGGTGTTGCCGGCGTTGGTCAGGATGCCGGTGCCGCGGAGGCGGGCGCTGCCGGTCAGGTTGATGACGCCGCTGCCAGTGAGGGTGACGTTCCCGCTGATGTAGAGATCGGTGAAGTTGTCGGGGCCGTTGATGGAGATGCTGCCGGTGTTGTTGATCGTGCCGACGAGGGTCGTGGTGGTATTGTTGTTGGCGACGAAGGCGCCGGCGTTGGTCAGGGAGGTGAGGGTGGCGCTGTCGAGGTTGAGAAACTGGCCGGTGCCGACGGTGCTGAGGGTGCCGCCGATGAGATTGGCGCCGTTGGTCAGTTGCACGGTCGAGCCGGTGAGGGCCTCGATCGTCGCGCCGGTGTTGGTGAAGGCGCCGCCGCCGTTGCCGGTGAGCCGGAGGATGCCGCCGTTGCTGGCTTCGATCAGGCCCTGGTTGACGAGGCCGTCGCCGGAGTCGGGGTCGATCAGCAGGACGAGGCCGCTGTTGTTGGCGTTGATGACGCCGGCGGCCTGATTGACGATGCCGATTTCGTTGTTGCCGATGCTGCCGGAGTTGTTGGTGTCGCCCTGGATAAGGTTGTTGCTGTTGGTGAGGATGAGTCCGCTGCTGCCGCGAATGCGGTCGGCAACAGTGAGGTTGATCGTGCCGCCGCCGGTCAGGGTGACGTTCGACGCGAGGAAAAGGTCGGTGTAGTTGGCGACGGAATTGAGGGAGATGGTGCCAGTGTTGTTGATCGTGCCGTTGAGGATGGTGGTCGTGTTGTTGTTGGCGACGAAGGTGCCGGCGTTGGTCAGCGAGGTGAGGGTGGTGGTGTCGAGATTGACGAACTGGCCGGTGCCGACGGTGCTCAAGGTGCCGCCGATCAGAGTGGCCCCGGAGGTCAACCGGACGGTCGAGCCGTTGAGGGCGGTGATGGTTGCGCCGGTGTTGGTGAAGGTGCCGCCGCCGTTGCCCGTGAGTTCGAGGATGCCGCCGTTGCTCGCTTCGATCAGGCCGTGGTTGACGAGGCCGTCGCCGGAGTCGGGATCGATCAGCATGAGGAACCCGCTGTTGTTGGCGTTGATGAGGCCGGCGGCCTGATTGATGATGCCGATTTCGTTGTTGCCGATGCTGCCGGAGTTACTGGTGTCGCCTTGGATGAGGTTGTTGGTGTTCGTGAGGATGCCGCTGCCGCGGATGCGGCCCGCATTGGTGATGTTGATCGTGCCGCCGCCGGTGAGGGTGACGTTACCGCTCAACAAGAGATCGGTGTAGTTGCCGGAGGAATTGATGGAGATGACTCCCTCGTTGGTGATGGTGCCGACGAGGGTTGTGGTGGTGTTATTATTGGCGTTGAAGGCGCCGATCAGGGTGAGCGTGTTGAGGGTCGCTGAGTCGAGGTTGACGAACTGGCCGGTGCCGGCGGTCGTGATGGTGCCGTTGTTGATCGTCGCACCGGCGGTCAACTGCACCTGGGAGCCGGTGAGGGCTTCGATCAGGCCGCCGGCGTTGTTGAAGACGCCGCCGCCATTGCCGGTGAGAAGGAGGATGCCGCCGGCGCTCGCTTCCATCGTGCCGAGGTTGGTCACGTCGCCGCCGGACCGGGGATCGACCACGAGATTGAGGCCGACGCCGTTGCTGTTGGTTTGGTTGGCGTCGATCAAGCCGCCGGAGCGGTTGACGATGGCAAGCTGGTTGTAGCCGAAGCCGCCGCTGTTGCTGGTCTCGCCTTCGACGGTGAAGGCTTCGCCATCGCTGCCGCCGATGTAGAGCGTGCCGCTGCCGAGGACCCGGGCGGCGTTGGCCAGAGTCAGGGTGCTTCCGCCGGTCAGGGTCACGTCCGCATTGACGACGAGGTCGGTGTAATTGCCGGTGGAGTTCATCGTAATGCTGCCGGTGTCGGTGATCGTGCCGGTGAGATAAGTGGTGGTGTTGTTGTCGGCGATGAACGTGCCGGAGTTGGTCAGCGAATCGAGTGTGGCGGCGTTGATGTTGTGAATGGCGCCGCTCCCGACCGTATTCAGGATTCCTCCCGTGATGACAATGCCGGCGGTGAGCTGCACGCTCGATCCGTCGAGGGCGAGGATGGAGCCGCCGGTGTTGTCGATGCCGCCGCCGCCGTTGCCGGTGAGGAAAAGAATGCCGCCGTTGCTGGCTTCCATCGTTCCCCGGTTGATCATGCCGGCGCTGGCGTTCGGGTCGACCACGAGAGGCAGGCCCGCGACGTTGGCGTCGATCAGGCCACTGGCTTCGTTGATCAGGCCGATTTCGTTATACCCGAGACCGCCGGTATTGCTCGTCTCGCCCTCGATGATGTTATCGACGTTGGTCAAAGTGCCGGTGCCGCGGATGCGGTCGGCATTGACGAGCGAAATAGTGCCGCCGCCATCGAGCGTGACGTCGTCCGTGAGGAGGAGGTCGGTATAATTGCCGGCCGAGGCGAGAACGAAACTCCCGCTGTTGGTGAGGGTGCCGACGACGGTCGTGCTGCTGTTGTTGTTTCCAACGAAGGTGCCGGTGTTGGTCACGGAAACGAGCGTGGCGCTGTTGACGACGTTGATCGTCCCGCTGCCAACGGTGCTGAAGATGCCGCCGGTGACGACCGCGCCGTTGGTCAACTGCACCTGCGAACTGTCGAGCGCGGTGATGGTGCCGCCGGTGTTGTTGAATCCGCCGCCGCCATTGCCGTTGAGGACGAGGATGCCGCCGTCGCTCGCCTCCATCACACCTGTGTTCGTCAGGCCGGGATCGCTCGCCGGATCGACGTTCAAGGAAAGGCCTTCACTGTTGGCGTCGATCACCCCGCCGGTCTGGTTGACGATGCCGATTTCGTTGTTGCCAAAACTGCCGCCGCTGGTCCAGCCGTTGATGGTATTGCCGGCGTTCGTAAAGGTGCCGCTTCCGCGGATGCGAGCGTGGTCCATGAAGGTGAGGACTCCGGAGCCGCTGAACGTCACGTCCCCGTTGAGGACGAAGTCGGTGTAATTGCCGAGCGAATCGATCAGGACGTTGCCGTTGTTGACGATCGTGCCGGAGAAGGTGGTCGAGGTGTTGTTATTGAACTGGACCGTGCCGTCGCCGGAAAATTGCGCGCCGTCGGTGATCGTAAAGTTACTGCCGAACTCAAGCATCGCGCCCTCCTCCGCGGAGGCGGTGCCGGAGAGCGTGCCGCCCGCGCTCAGAACAAAAGTGCCGAACTCGGCCGAGACCGTGCCGGTGTTATTGAGCGGAATGTCAAAGTTGACCGTCCCGTCGGTGGCGTGGGCCGTGAGGGTGCCGGAGTTATTGAAAACCGAGCCGCCGCCGCTGAAAGCGTCGCCGCCCGGGAAGGTGATGTCGTAAGTCCCGGAGTTGTTGATCGTGGTGTTGTTGACGCCCATTGTCGCCGACTGCGTGCTGCTGCCTGCGACGTTCAGAGTGCCTGAGATGATGCTGCCGCCGCTGAACTCGAGGCCGACGTCGAGAGTGAGCGGGTTGGCGAGGATGAGTGTGCCGCCGCTCATGAAGAGTTGGTTGATCGTCACGCCGTCGACGATGTCCTGAGTGAGTGTGCCGCCGGCGAAGCTGACATCGTAGTCGGCGTCCTGATTGCCATTGTTAGGCACGACTGCCGGCGTCCAACTGTTCGGATCGCTCCAGTTGCCGTTGCCGCCGTTGTAGGTCGATTGCATCGGTGGGGTTGGTGTCGGCGTGATCGTCGGCGTGGGGGTTGGAGTAATCGTCGGCGTCGGCGTGGGCGTCGGAGTGACGGTCGGAGTTGGAGTAATTGTTGGCGTCGGAGTAACTGTCGGGGTCGGTGTAATCGTCGGCGTCGGAGTTACAGTAGGTGTTACGGTAGGACTTGGAGTCACCGTCGGCGTCGCGGTGGGCGTGGGCGTGGGAGTTGGCGGCGGCGGAGTTGGCGCGGTCTCGGAAGAACTGCCGCTTTGGGTCCGGCTATTATGTTGCGTATTGTCGTTTGCCTGGTCGACGAGGTTGGTTTGTGTCGGATCGACCAGCGAGACCGCCGTGCCACCGCCGAAAATAACAAGGTTCGTCTCCACCAAGCCGCCCGAGCTTTTCGCCTTCGTCTGCGTCGCGATTTCCCGCGTGATCAGATCGGTGCTCGGCAGCGGCCCGAAATCGGTAATCAGATGTGAAGTCTCCATCAGCCGTTTCACATCGACATCTACGGGGTCGGGAAGTCCTTTGCCCTTCGGATTCACGATCAACATCTGCCCCGCGTGCACGAGCACGGACTCGCCGATCTTGTCATTGCGGAACATTCGCCCGGTGCCTTCGAGCACGATGAATTTGATGTAAGCGTCGGGATGGTATTCGAGCATGATCGTCGTGCCCGTGATCGCCGCCGTCACCGCCGCGGTCTTGATCTGCGCGCCGCCGGCATTTTTCGGCACCCGCAAAAGCATCGCGCCGCCGCTGAGCTCGAGGTTGCGCGTTCCTTCGTTGAAACTAAAAATCGTATTTGCGCCGAGCCGCGTCAGGGTCAGGTCGGTGAAAGTCAGTTCCGCGCGCGAATCGACGCCCGTGCGCACGCCCGTACCGTCGCGGACTTCATCGCTGACCGCCGCCGGCCGCGGCGCCGCCTGGGACGGGAGCAGTTTCACATCGTGCACGATCTGGGTGACGTGCGCGTCCTTCAATTGCGTCGCCCGCGCGGAGAAAATCCCGGCGCCGACGAGCAGGAGGACCGACAAGGAAGCCGCAAGCCGCGAGCGCGTCGCGGTCGTTAGGCGATGGTTTTGATCAAAAATAAAATGCTTCACAGTCTTACCGCTAATGGATTCTTTCGTAGAATTCGGGCGTGTTCCGCGTCGCCCGTATTTTAGCGGCGAAATCAGATTTCGCCGTCATGTCTATCAGTTTTGCGCGCTGTCCGTCAAGCTCCGAGTGCGGAAGAAGCGCGAGAATGCCGGGACAAACCGAGCCTTGATCGCCGGGCAATTTTTTTCGACCCGGCTAAAATTTCCAGGTCAGCGCCACCGCTCCGCCGCTGTTGAACACGTCGTAATCGAACACGCTGTGGTTCGATTGATTCGCGACGTAAGTCAGAATCGCGCTCAGGGTCAGATAATCGCGAATGCGATAGTTCGCGCTCAGCGCCAGGATTTCGCTCACGTCAACCCGGCCGCCGGAATCGTACGGCCGCAAAACCACTCGCGCCGCGGCGTCGATCGAAAACGAACGGCTCAGATTGACCGCGTAACCGACGTAGGCGCTGAAATCGTTTCGCCGCGGCGGCGTCGGATACGCGTAAAGACTGATGCTCGCATCGGTGCCGACGGAAATCTGTTGCGCGCGCCCGATCGGGAACGGCATCTCCGCGCTGAACTGGAGCGCGTAATTCGAAAAGAAATCGTCGAAGTTGCTCGTGCCGGTGAGCCGGTTGTAATCGATGTTCGCGCGCAAGGCGAGATTGTTCCAGCGCGGCACGTAGTAGTCGATGCCGGCGAGCGCGTCGAAGCTCGCAAAGTTGAAACCGCTGTATTGATTGTAGTAGAAAAATTGCTGCCGGAGCGTGAACTCGCCGTAAAGCGTCTTGCTGAATTTCGGTGCGTAAGTCACGCCCACGACCGGCGCGATGATGACATCATCGACCGGCCCGTGATTCACGAGCGCGACGTTTGACGTGTAGTAAATCGGGCAGCCGATCTCGAGCGTGAACGGCTGATAACTTTCGACTCGTTTCAGGATCGCCTGCTCGCCGAGATCGGAATCGTTCGGGCTGGCCGCGGCGTAATTTTGGTCCACGCCATTCGCGGTGCCATAGCCGCTCGGCTGCGCGGTCGCCTGGTTTTGCAGAAGGTTGGCGCGATCCTGCGCGTTGGCCTGCTGCGCGCGCGCGTTGCTCGCAGCCGCGAGGCAGGCGAAAAGGACGATCGTTAGGCCAAAACGGAAGCGAAAAGGAAGAGTGTGATGCATCGAGCGTTCGTTTGTGAATGAGAACGCGACAAACGTCAAGGATTTCGCGCGCGGCCGATGCTTCGCCGAATTCGTTAGGCGATTCTCCGCGATTCGTTAGGCAAACAAAACCGAAGGTCAGGCGAAGGGCAGATTCGACTTGATTCGATAGACGTCGGTCTTATCGACCACCGCCGATTTCGCGAGCTGCCGTTTGCGCTTCGCGTTTTTCGCCGAGAGCAAATGCCGCCGCGTCGCGTGCGAGCGCATGACCTTTCCCGTGCCCGTGATCTTGAATCGTTTGGCAACGGCCTTCTTCGTTTTGCGGCGCGCGATCGACTTCGGCATAAGGCGCGGAAGATAGAGGCGCTTCCCGCGGCTGACAACCGATTTTCCCGCTTTGCCGAATCGCGCAATCTCGCGCACGTTTCGCGATGGAAGCAGCCGCAAAAGATCCGCGCGTCATCATCATCGGGGCGGGTTTCGGCGGTCTCGAAGCCGCCAAACATTTCGGCAACAAACCGCTTCGCGTCACCGTTCTCGACCGCACCAACTACCACCTCTTCCAGCCGCTCCTTTACCAGGTCGCGACCGCGGCGCTTTCACCGGCCGACATCGCCGCGCCGATTCGCGGCATTCTCAGCCGGTTCGAAAACATCGAAGTCATCCTCGGCGACGTGCAATCGGTCGACGTCGACGCGCGCCTCGTCCGCACCATGGAGCACGAATGGCCCTACGATTACCTCGTCGTCGCCACCGGCGCGCGCCATTCCTATTTCGGCCACGACGAATGGGAAAAACTTGCGCCCGGTCTGAAGAGTCTTGAAGACGCGGTCGAGATTCGCCGCCGCATTTTGCTCGCGTTTGAATTCGCCGAAAAAACCGACGATCCCGCCGCGCGCGCGGCCGCGATGAACTTCGTCATCATCGGCGGCGGACCGACCGGCGTCGAAATGGCGGGTGCGATCGCGGAGATCGCGCGCAAAACTTTGGCGAAAGATTTCCGCCACATCGATCCCTCGAAGTCGCGCGTCATTCTGATCGAAGGCGAGAAGCGCGTCTTGTCGGGATTCCCGGAAGATTTATCCGCGAGCGCGCTCAAACAATTGCAGCAACTCCGGGTCGAAGTCCGCACCGGCGTGCACGCGACCAACCTGACCGAGAACGGTCTCGAAGTAGAGGGCGAGTTCATTCCCTGCCGGGTGAAAATCTGGGCCGCGGGCAACCACGCCTCGCCTGTCGGCAGTTCGTTAGGCGCGCCGACCGATCGCGCCGGCCGCGTCGTCGTAAACGACGACCTCACCATCCCTGGCCATCCGGAAATTCAAGTGATCGGCGACCTCGCCAACTTCACTCCGCCTAACGACAGCAAACCACTCCCCGGCGTCTCGCCCGTCGCGATCCAGCAGGGCCGGCACGCCGCGCACAACATCCTGCACATGATCGCCGGCGCGAAACCGCAGACCTTCCACTATTGGAACAAAGGCAGCATGGCCACGATCGGCCGCAACAAAGCGGTCGCGGATTTGAACTTCATCCACTTCAGCGGATTTCCCGCCTGGCTCGCCTGGCTCTGCATTCACGTTTTGTATCTCGTCGGCTTCCGCAATCGCATCGCGGTTCTCTTCCAATGGGCCTGGGCTTACCTCACCTTCAACAAAGGCGCGCGGCTCATCACCCGAAACTTCCAGTCCGAGCATCGCCCCGTCGCCTAACGAGTCGTCGTGCGCTCGCGCCATCTTTTGCCGCATCTTCGCATCGCCGTCGTCGGCGCGGGCGCGATCGGCAGTTATTACGGCGGGAAGCTCGCGCAATTCGGACGCGACGTGCATTTCCTCGCGCGCGGCGATTACGAAATCCTCCGCAAACGCGGGCTCCGCCTCGTCAGCAAATACGAAAACATCCGCATCCCGAAAATCAGCGTCAGCCTAACGACTAACGAAATCGGCCCGTGCGACCTCGTCCTCATCGCGATCAAGACCACCGCCAACGCCGACCTCCCCCGACTCGTTAGGCCATTGTTAGGCGAGCGCACCGCCATCCTCACTTTGCAGAACGGGCTCGGCAACGAGGAATTTCTTGCCGGCCATTTCGGCGCCGAACGCATCCTCGGCGGCCTGTGTTTCGTCTGCCTCAACCGCGTCGCGCCGGGCGTGATCGAGGAATACGGCAACGGCCGTCTAACGATCGGCGAATTCGCCGGCCACCCGCGACCGCGCACCCACGACTTCGCCTGGGAATTCAAACGTTGCGGCGTCGTCTGCACCGTTGCCGCCGACCTCGCCCGCGAGCGCTGGCGCAAGCTCGTCTGGAACATCCCGTTCAACGGCCTCACCGTCGCGGCCGGCGGGATCGACACCGCGCAGATCATGGCCGACGAAAAACTGCGGCTCCGCGCCCTCGCCCTCATGGACGAAACGATCGCGGTCGCGAACGCCTGCGGCCATCCCTTGCCGACCGCGATCGCGCTCGAGGAGATGCGGCGCACCGAAAAAATAGGCCCCTACAAACCTTCGACCCTTCTCGATTTTCTCGCGCAACGTCCGCTCGAGTTGGAAGCGATCTGGGGCGAGCCATTGCGCCGCGCCCGCGCCGCCGGGGTGCAAACGCCCGAGCTGAAAAAGCTCTACGCCGAGCTGAAACAAATCGCCGCCTAACGAATGACCCTTTCCGTTTTCAATCGGCAGCGCAAAATCGCGATCGACCGCGCCGCCTTGGAAGAATTCGGCCGCCGCGTTCTCCCGCTCTGCGCGAGCGAGAAAGGTCGCGGCCTAACGAACCTCCCGCGCATCGAGATCATCCTCATCTCCGACCGCCGGATGAGCGCGCTCCACCGCCGTTTCATGGGCATCGCCGGCCCGACCGACGTCATCACCTTTCAACACGGCGAGATTTTCATCAGCACGGAAACGGCGCGACGCCAGGCGCGCGAGCAGGGGACGACCCTGCGCCACGAATTGCATCTATATATAGTACACGGCCTCCTCCACCTGCACGGCTTCGACGACCTCGCCCCCGCCGACCGCCGCCGCATGCACGCCGCGCAGGAGAAAGTCGTTCGCCTCGCCACAAGCGGAAGGAAATAGCCGGCCCGCCCAGTCGAGCGGAATTGCCGCACGCCCGACACGACCCAAAAACGAGCCAGGCAATCCCGTTCGGGTGGGGCGGCCCGACGGCGGTGCGTTTCCGAAGGTCCAGGAGCCGCGCGCGCGACTCGCTTCGCCATTTCCGAAGCCAGCCGAACGGTGCAGGCGAGTCGTTTCGCTGTTTCCCAGGCTACCGCACTGGCGCAAGCGATCCGGTTTGCCATTCGCGAAGCCAGCGAAATGGCGCAAGCGACCCGGTTTGCCGTTTCCGAAGCTAACGGAACGTTGCGAGCGACCCGGTTTGCCGTTTGGGAAGCTTCGGCAACGGCAAAAGCGAGTCGGTTTGCCATTGGCGAAGCTATCCCGCCCCCGACTCCGGCGTAAAACCGCCTGCGAACTCCTTCGGCAAATCCCGGCCGGGAAGTCGGGTGAGCGGAGAAGGCACGCGGCCTGCTACTGGATTGGCCAAGCCCGCACGCTGGCGAATGTTGAACAGGGAGATCCTGTTCCGGAGTTCTTCATCACTTTAACTCTCATGAAACAAAGCCGCGCGCGGGCGGTTCTTTTGGCGACGTAAAACCCGCTCCGAATCGCCTAACGAATCTTGTCCGAGAGACGCAGGCTCTTGCCGCTCTCGGGATCGATCCGCACGCTCACGCAGGCGTCGCTCGGGTCTTCGCCGGGATGGTTGCGCAGCCACTCGGCGCGGGCGCGTTTGCGCAGGCGGTCGTAAACTTTGTCGAGCGCGCGCATCAGGCCTTCGGTCTCGGGATTCTTCTCGGTCGCGGCGCGGCGCGCGCTTTTCGAGCGCGGCGCTTCTTTCGATGTTTTTCCCGATTTCGGGCCGAGTCGTTTCATTCATCGGCTGAATAAGCACGATCCGCGCCCGCTCCCGGCCGGGACCGCGATTGCCAACTTTGCGACCGGCTTTAAGGTGCGTCTTTCCGATGGATCGCGATCTCCTGATTGTCTCGAACGTCTGCTTTTTTCTCGCGATGGTGCGGACGGCGCTGGCGCTCCGGGCGCGCAATTATCGGCCGGCTGGTTTTAACTTTTGCGCGATCGCGCTCGGGTTCGTTTTGCAGACGAGCTTTCTCAGCCTGCGCGGGCGTTCGTTAGGCCGCTGCCCGATCACGAATCTGTTTGAGGTTTTCATTTTTCTCGCCTGGTCGGTCTCGCTCATTTATCTCCTCATCGGGCCGGCCTACCGGCTTTCGCTCATGGGCGCGTTCACCGCGCCGCTCGTTTTTGGTTTGCAAACTTTCGCTCTTCTCGCGCCGATCGACCGGGCGCATTCGCTCCGCCAATCGCCGACGGCCTGGCTGGAGTTTCACGCCTGCGTCTCGCTCATCGCCTGCGGCGCCTTCGCCCTCGCCTGCGTCGCCGGGCTCATGTTTCTCGTCCAGGAACGCCAACTGAAACGGCGCCGGATCAATTCGATGTTTTATCATTTCCCGCCGCTGACCGATCTCTTCGCGGCCATTACGCGGCTGCTCTGGCTCGGTTTTATTTTGCTTACGCTCGGCCTTGCGGCGGGATTTTTTACCGGCCAGCCGCTGCCTTATGTGCAGGTCGCCTTTTCGTTAGGCGTGTGGATTTTTTATGCCGCCATCCTGCTCGCGCGGCATCTCGGGAAGACCGCGCCGCGCCGGATCGCGGCCTTGTGCGTGGTCGCGTTCAGCGCCGCGCTCTCGCTCCTTTGGGGCATCACTTTTCTTTCCCAAACGCGATCGATGTGAGCGCTGCGATGAAAGTTTTTTGCGTCGGCCTCAGCCATCACACCGCCAACGTCGAGACGCGCGAGCGCTTCGTCGGGCACGCGCAAACCGAGCGCGCCTTGCGCGAAGAAGCGGGCTGCGCCGAGGCGCTGCTGCTCGCGACCTGCAATCGCGTCGAAGTTTACGCGGCCGCGGCGGATGCGGTCCCGACCGATCGAATCACCCGCTGCCTGCGCGCGAATGAGGACTCGTTAGGCGAAAGCGAGAACAGTTTTTATCGGCACGAGGAACGCAATTGCGTGCAGCATCTTTTCCGGGTCGCGTCCGGGCTCGATTCGATGGTCATTGGCGAAACCGAAATTCTCGGCCAGGCCAAGAAAGCCTACGCCGCCGCGCGCGAATCGGGCGGCGCCGGGCCGTTGCTCCATCGCCTTTTCCAGCGCGCCTTCCGCGTTGCGAAACAAGTCCGCACTCGCACCGAGATCACGCGCGGCGCGGTCTCGGTCGGCTCGGTCGCGGTCGATCTGGCGGAGAAGATTTTCGGCCATTTCGAGACGCGCAAAGTTCTATTGTTAGGCGCGGGCGTGGCCAGCGAGCGGACCGCGCGCGCGTTGGCCAAACGCGGCGTGCGCGACATTCGCGTGAGCAATCGCTCGAGCGAACGCGCCGCGACTCTCGCCGCGCTCGTCGGCGGCCGCGCAGTCGCGATCGAGGACTGGCAGGCGCATTGCCGCGAGGTCGACATTCTCATTTCCTCGACCGCGGCGACGTCGCCGATCGTGACGCGCGAAAAGCTCGAGCCGCTTTTGCGCGATCGGCGCGACCGGCCGCTTTTCATCATCGACATCTCGGTCCCGCGCGACGTCGCGCCGGACGTGCACGAGATGGAAGGCGTTTTTCTTTACGACATCGATTCGCTGCAATCGATCGCGCAGCAGTCGATCGCGCAACGCCGCCAGCAAATCGTCGCCGGCGAAGAAATCATCGCGGGCCACGTCGATGAAGTGACGAGCTGGCTGGCGAACGCCTGCGCGGGCGCGCAAAATCCGGCGCTGACCCTGCGGCCGTCGCAATCCTGAGTGGGCGCGCGCGATCGGATTGTGCTCGGCTCGCGCGGGAGCGAGCTGGCCCTGATTCAGGCGCGGCTGGTCGAGCAGGCCTTGCGCGCGGCGTGGCCGGATTTGGAGGTCGCGACCGAAATTATTCGCACGAGCGGCGACGAAAATGCGGCCGCGATCGCTGATCGCAAGGCGGGGCGGAAAGGAATGTTCACGCGCGCGATCGAGCAGCAGCTTCTCGTTAGGCAAATCGATCTCGCCGTGCACAGCGCGAAAGATCTGCCGAGCGCGATCGATCCTGATTTGGAAATCCGCGCGGCCCTCCCGCGCGCGAAGACGGAGGATGTTTTGATTACGAAAAACGGCGAGAGCCTAACGAGTCTGCCGGGCGGCGCGACGGTTGCGACCGGCAGTGTGCGGCGGCAACATCAACTCCGCTGGCTGCGGCCGGACCTGCAGGTCGCCGAACTGCGCGGCAACGTCCCGACCCGGCTGCGCAAGCTGCGCGAAAACGAAAACTGGAGCGGAATCATTCTCGCGCGCGCCGGACTCGATCGACTGGCGCTCGATTTGCCGATGGAAATTCTCTCGCCTAACGAATTCCTGCCCGCCGGCGGCCAGGGCGTGATCGCGTTGCAAATCCGCCGCGACGACGCAGGCGCAGCGCGATTCGTCGATGCGATCGATCATCGCCTAACGACGCTGGCGTTGCGCGCGGAGCGGGAATTTTTGCGGCTGCTCGACGGCGATTGCGATTCGCCGGTCGGCGTCCAGGCATCGTTAGGCGAAGATGTGCTGCATTTGCGCGCGCAAATTTTCGACGGCAAATCTTCCGCGCCGAAAACCGGCCTAACGAGTGGCTCGCGCGACGAGCCCGAAGCGGCCGCGCGGGCCTTGATGCAGTTAATTTATGGCTGAGAAAAAAAAGGACGGACGTTGTTATCTCGTCGGCGCCGGGCCGGGCGATCCCGGGCTGGTCACGTTGCGCGCGAAGGAATTGATCGAGCGGGCCGACGTCATCGTTTACGATCATCTTTGCAACCCGGAGATTTTGCGCTGGGCGGCGGACAAGGCGGAGATCATTTACGCCGGGAAGAAGGCGGCCGCGCACACGCTGTCTCAAGACGAAATCAACGAGCTGCTGATCGCGAAAACGCGCGGTGGTCACGAAGTCGTTAGGCTGAAAGGCGGCGATCCGTTTCTGTTCGGCCGCGGCGGTGAAGAGGCGCTCGCGCTCGCGCGCGAAAAGATTCCCTTCGAGGTTGTGCCCGGCGTCACTTCGGCGATCGCGGCGCCGGCTTACGCGGGCATTCCGGTGACGCATCGCGGGCTCGCTTCGCACGTCACATTTTTTACCGGCCACGAAGATCCGGAAAAATCGGAGGGCGCGATGGATTTCGCGGCGCTGGCGAAACTTGGCGGCACGCAGGTGATGCTGATGGGCGTCGAACGGCTGGCCGCAATCACGCAACAACTGCGCGATCATGGTGCGCGCGAAGATCTACCGGTCGCGCTCGTGCGCTGGGGAACGACCGGTCGCCAGGAAGTGTTGTCGGGTTCGTTAGGCAACATCGCGCAGCGCGCCGCAGAGAAAGATTTCGCGCCGCCCGCAGTGGCGATTTTTGGCGAAGTAGTGTCGTTAGGCAAAGAGCTCGACTGGCGGGCGCAGCGGCCACTGGCGGGAAGACGAATTGTCGTCACGCGCACGCGCAAACAGGCCGGCGCGCTCACGAATCGGCTGCGCGATCTCGGCGCGGATGTGCTCGAGCTGCCGACGATTCGCATCGAGCCGCCTAACGATTTGCGCGCGTTCGCCGAGCTGGTGCAGGACGCGCATAGCTACGACTGGATTGTTTTCACGAGCCCGAACGGCGTCACGGCTTTTTTCGAAATGTTTTACAAACTTTACGATGACGCGCGCGACATCGGCGGCGCGCGGATCGCGGCGATTGGGCCGGCGACGGCGCAGCGGGTGCGAGATTTTCATCTCAAGGTCGACCTCATGCCTAACGAGGCTGTGGCCGAGGCGGTGGTGCGCGAATTCAAGACGCAGGGCGACGTCGAAAACCTCCGCATCCTGATCGCGCGGGCGGAAGAGGCGCGGGATTTGCTTCCGAAGGAGTTGAGCGCTCTCGGAGCGATCGTGGATGTTGCTTTTGCCTATCGGACTGTCGCGGAAACGGACGACCGGACGGGAGCGCGTGCGCGGCTCGCGGAAGAGGGCGCGGATATGATTACGTTTACGAGTTCTTCGACGGTGGAAAATTTTCTCGCCCTCGGTTTGCCGTGGCCGCGCGGAATGCAGGTCGCGAGCATCGGGCCCATCACTTCGCGCACGGCGCGGGAACGCGGCCTGACGGTCGCGGTCGAAGCGGCGCAACACGACGTTCCGGGATTGGTCGAAGCGGTGCGCCGTTTCTACCACGCCTAACGAGTCATGAGCGAAGCCATCGAAACCGATTTCACAAGCGCGATGCAGGAATTGAGCGCGCGCGCGACGGCGGACGATTCGCGGCGCGACGCGCAAATGACGGCGGGAATCGCGACCATGATCAGCGCGATCCACTCGTTAGGCCAGCGCGTCGAATCGCTCGAGGAATCGGTTGTGCGGAAGTTTGAGGCGATCCATTTTCACCGGCTCGAAGAACAGGTCGCGGCGATTCGCGAGAGCGAAACGGTGAACCAGAAGCTGTTCGATTCGCTCCATCAGGAGTTAATCAATTACCGCGATAATTTCGTGCGCGACGCGCTGCAAAAACCGGTCGTGCGCGAGCTGATCGTCCTTTTCGACACGTTGAGCGGGATTCTCGCGCAGATGGATTCGGCGGCGGAAAAGAGCGACGAGGTTTTCGTTCAGGCGCGCGAGAATATTCGCAACGCGCTCCATTTTCTGGTCGAGATTTTGCACCGGCTCGAAGTGACGGAGATCGAGCCGATGGAAAGAGTCGATCGGAAGCTGCACCGCGTTCTCTCGGTCGAACCGGCGGCGTCGGCGGAGGAAGACGGCCTGATCGTTAGGCGAGTGAAGGCGGGATTTCTCTGGCACGAAAAAGTGGTGCGCGCAGAGGAAGTGGTCGCGCGTCGCTTTCAATAATTTTTCGCGGCGCGACCGCGGGAAATATCCGCCGGCTGACGAATTCAAATTTCCCGCCGCGGTGCGGCACGGAAACTGCGGTGTGGACAGAGCAACCTTTAACCGAAAGTTAATTCTCTCTCTAAAATCATGAGCACTCGTAAAGCAGTCGGGATCGATCTCGGCACCACCTTCTCGGCCGTCGCGCACATCGACGCCTACGGAAAACCGCAAATCATCCCCAATTCGGACAGCGAACGGATCACGCCATCGGTTCTGCTTTTCGACGGAACGAACGCGATCGTCGGCACGGTCGCGAAAAACAATACCGTTGCCGAGCCGGAGAAGGTGGTCGATTTCGTGAAGCGCGAAATGGGCAAGGCGAAGGAGCTTTTTCATCGCGAGTTCGGCGGAAAAAATTATTCGGCGGAGGAATTGTCGGCGCTGATTTTGAAAAAGCTGCGCGCGGACGCGGAGAAATATTTGAAGGTGCCGGTGACCGATGCGGTCATCACGGTGCCGGCTTATTTCAACGACTCGGAACGCACGGCGACGATCACAGCGGGACGCCTCGCGGGTTTGAACGTGCTGCAAATTATTAACGAGCCGACCGCGGCCGCGCTCGCTTACGGACTCGACAAACTCGACGAAGACCAGACCGTTTTCGTGTTCGATCTCGGCGGCGGCACGTTTGACGTCACGCTCATGCGGATCGAAGCGCATCGCCTCGAAATGGTCGCGACGAACGGCGATCACCGCCTCGGCGGCAAGGATTGGGACGATGTGATTGTCAACTGGGTCGCGGAGGAATTCGACCGGCAGCACGGCGAAAATCCGCTGCTCGATCTGCAAAGTTATCAGGACCTGCAAAGCCGCGCGCTCGCCGCGAAGATCCAGCTTTCGAGCCGGCCGCGCACGACGATCGTGCACAATCACAACGGCAAAAGCATCAAGCTCGAGCTGACGCGCGAACATTTCGAAGAGATGACGCGGCACCTTGTCGAGAAGTGCAAGGCGATCTGCGAAATCGTGATGCGCGAAGCGAAAATGCAGTGGAGCGATGTCGATAAAATCTTGCTCGTCGGTGGCATGACGCGGATGCCGATGGTGCGCGCGATGATCGGGAGTTTGTCGTCGGTGCCGCTGGCCGAAGATGTGAATCCTGACGAAGCGGTCGCGGTCGGCGCGGCGATCCAGGCGGTGCTTTCGTTGTTGCACGAGGAAGAAATCTCCGGTGAAAAAATGTTGCCGGCGGAAACGCGCCAGCAATTTTCTTCGCGCGAAGGCGGACTCATCCAAGTGCGCAACATCACTTCGCACACGCTCGGCGTCGTTCTCTGGGATGAATCGCAGCTCGAGGAATACGTTTTCCCGATGATCCGCAAAATGACTGCGATGCCGGCGACGGCGAAAAATTCCTTCGGCACCGCGACGGCAAACATGCAGCGCGCGATCGTCCGCATCGTCGAAGGCGAAAGCACCTTGCCGACGGAATGCACGCCGCTTGGCATTTGCGACGTCGAACTACCGCCGTTTCTGCCCAAAGGTTCGCCAGTCGAGTTGACCTACGAATACAACGCCAACCAGGTGCTCGAAGTTGCAGTCCAGGCCTGCGGAAATACCGCGACCGTTTCGATCGAACGCAAGACCGGCCTGACGGAAGGAGAACTGGATCGCGCGACCAAGGCGCTCGGCGCTTTGACAGTCGCGTAAATGGACGGACTGGCAATGAATTTTCCGATTCCGTTGCCGGACGATCCGCGCAAATGGGATGGCTGGAACCGCTACAACTCGCCCGATCTTTACGAACGGCTCTGCCTCGATTCGCGGACCAATCCGCCTAACGAATTAATCGAGGATCATTTTCGCGAGCTGCTGCTTTGGTGGCAAAAAAAATTGCCGCTGAAAAATCAGCCAAGCAATCCGCTCACCCAGCTCCTTCGTTCCGGCCTCGAAGAATCGTCGCGCTTTTTGACCGAGGCGCGCGTCGAACTGCTCGATCCCGACCGCCGCCGCAAGCTCGATGCGAAACTGGCCGCGCAGGCTGAGCAGAAAACGGTCGCGGAATTTCAAAAATATCTCGCGTTCGCTCTCAACGACAAGACGCTCGCGCCGCAAGCCGAGGAAACTCTGCTTCAATTCGGTCGCGACAACGCTCTCGCCGAAGATCGGATGAAAGAATTGATCGAAGCCGAGCTCGCCGCGACCGGCTCGAAACGAATCATCCCGCCGACGCCGGAGGAAATCGAAGCCGCGGCCAAAGAAGCACAGCGCAAGCTCGAGCCGAAAGAAGATTTCATGCGCCTGCTTCGTTTGAGCGGGCTCGATGCCGATGGCATGACCGACGACCAGCGCGACGCCTTCATTAACGTGGCCGAAAATCTCGGGCTCGACGCCGGCGACGCGGAAGATTTGGTTGATCTTTATTTAGAGGAGCTCGAAGACGTCGCCGCGGTCGCGCCGTCGCCGAAAGTCCCACTAAAAATCCCGCCGAAAGTCTCCGCGCCCGCCGCCTCGCCGATCGCGGAGCCCGCGCCGCCGATCGCCGTCGATGTCGCGAGCGAGCGTCTGCGTTTCCCGCGTTTCACGAGCAGCATCGGGACGGAAATGTTGCTCGTGCCTTCCGGCCATTTCCAAATGGGGAGCGAAGCGCCGGACGCGCCGCCTAACGAAAAGCCGCTGACGCCGGTGAGCATTTCGCGCTTTTACATCTCGCGGCATCCGATCACGAACGCGCAATACGAAATGTTCGACTCGAGTCACGCCCGCAAACGCGCGCCGGGCACGGGCGATCGCCACCCGGTCATTTACGTCAGCAGCATCGAGGCGGCGAAATTTTGCCAGTGGCTCAGCTCGCACGAAAAGCGGCGCTACCGTCTGCCGAGCGAAGCCGAATGGGAATACGCCGCCCGCGGGTCGCACGGCCGAAAATATCCGTGGGGCGATCAGGAAGGCCGGGGCGATCTCGGCAATTTCGCCGATCGCAATACCGTCTTCGCGTGGAGCGATCACGAGATCGACGACGGCTTCGCCGAGACCTCGCCGGTCGGCGCGTTTCCGGTCGGCGCGAGTCCGTTTGGAATCGAAGACATGGCCGGAAATGTCTGGGAATGGTGCAGTGATTTTCTCGAGCCGTATCGCGGCACGTCGAAGGCGAACCCGCGCGGCCCGAAATCGGGAGCGAAGCGCGTCTATCGTGGCGGAAGTTGGAAATCGCGATTCCAAAGCATGCGCGCGACGACGCGCGGAGCGAACGCGCCGAACTATGCCTGCAACGATCTCGGTTTTCGCGTCGTCTGCGAGTGCGAGTGACGCGACGATCGCGGCTTAGCTTGCCCGCGTCGCGAGGGAGCCTGGATTAGTTCGAGGCGTTGAAGCGAAACTTCGCGCGCACTCGTTTTGCGTTCGCCTTTGCCTTGCGCCGGGTTTTTTGCGACGGCGTTTCGAAGGCGCGCAGACGTCGCACCTCTTCGAGAATGCCCTCGGCGTCCAGTTTGTTTTTCAACCGCTTCAACGCGCGGTCGACTGGTTCTCCTTTGCGAACGATTACTTCTGGCATGGCAATTTGTTCTCCTGAATCCCGGAAACGAAAAATTTTGCGACGGGCAAGGGGCAATCCTAAAGCCCGGTTCCGGTCGCGTCAACTTCGGGCTGTCGGACAAAATCAGCCGCAGATAAACGGCGCTCGTTTGCGCGATTGATGGGCGCGCTTTGACAGACGAATAAAGTCGGTTAGTTTACGCGCCCGCCATTCTGCGGAATGGGATCAGGAGAGCTCGACGAGCTCGTTTGGACTGAAATTATTATGCAAAAAAATCGCAGTAAACGTTATCGCGCCGCCGCTGAGTTGGTGGATCGCAACAAAGCTTACAATCTCGCCGAGGCGGTGGGCACGCTGAAGAAATTGCCGCCGACGAAGTTCGACCAGACGGTTACGATGTCGTTCCGGCTTGGCGTTGATCCGAAGCAATCCGATCAGATGGTGCGCGGAACTTGTCCGCTCCCGCACGGCAGCGGCAAGCAGGTTCGCGTGCTCGTTTTTGCCGAAGGCCGCGCCGCGACGGAGGCGAAGGATGCTGGCGCGGAATTTGTCGGCTTCATGGACATGGTGAAAAAATGTCAGGAAGGTTTTCAGGATTTTGACGTCGCAGTCGCGACGCCGGCGGCGATGGCGGAAGTGCGCAAGCTTGGCAAGGTGCTCGGTCCGCGCGGGCTGATGCCGAATCCGAAAATCGGCACCGTGACCGACGACACCGGCAAAGCGGTCCGCGAAGTGAAGGCGGGCCGGGTGGAATTCAAGCTCGATAAGAACGGCAACGTCGCGGTGCCGTTAGGCAAATTTTCTTTCGCCGAAAACCAGCTCGTCGAAAACGGGACGGCGATCATCGAAGCAGTCGTCCGCGCTCGGCCGGCGACGGCGAAAGGCCGTTTCGTCGAAGGAATGACGCTGGCGGCGACGATGACGCCGGGTCTTTCGGTCGATCCATCTCCTTATCTCGCGACCTAACGACTAACGAAGCGCGATTCGCAAACTCAATTCTCAATCTTATGCGTCCTGAAAAAGCCAGCATCGTCGAAGACCTCTCGAAAAAGTTGAACGATTCGCCGTTCCTGCTCGTGACCGATTACCAGCGGATGAACGTGCTCCAATTCGGCGAGCTGCGGAACCGGCTCGCGCCGACCGGCGCGGAAGTGCACGTGGTCAAGAACAGCTTCCTCAAACGGGCGATGAGCACGAGCGGCCTGCCCGACGTCGCGAAGGATTTGCGCGGCCAGACCGCGGTTGTGACCGGCAAAAGCGATGTCGCGCCGGTTGCGAAAGTGCTGAAAAGTTTTGCCGCCGAATTTAAAATCGCCGCGCTCAAGCTCGGCGTGGTCGACAAGAATTTGATGTCGACCGCGGAGGTGGAAACGCTCGCCGATCTGCCGCCGCGCGAACAATTGCAGGCGCAATTGCTCGGCGTGCTCATGGCGCCGGCGACTAAATTGGTGCGAATTTTGAACGAGCCGGCTGCTGCCCTCGCGCGCTTGCTCAACGCGAAAGCGGAAAAGGAAGGCAAGCCGGCAGAAGCCGCCGCCTAACGACTAACGAAAAGCAAAATTTAGCCTAACGACTAACGAATTTCGTTCCGCCGACGCGGAGCGAGCAACAACAACTAAAACTGTCCGGATCGGCGGCTGCCGGTCGTAATTTCCCGAAGGCTTTCGGGAGCGGCACTTGGAGGAAAAATAAAATGGCAGCAGATATGAATGCAATCGTGGAGCAACTGAGTGGACTGACCGTTCTCGAGGTTGCCGGTTTGGTGAAGCAGCTCGAAGAAAAATGGGGCGTCAGCGCCGCGGCTCCGGTCGCGATGGCGGCGGCTCCGGCAGCGGGCGGCGGCGGCGCGGCGGCTCCGGCGGCCGAAGAGAAGACGACCTTCGACGTCATCCTGAAGGAAATGGGCGCAAACAAAATCGGCGTGATCAAGGAAGTGCGCGCCGCCGTGCCCGGCCTCGGCCTCGCGGAAGCGAAGGCTCTCGTCGAAGGCGCGCCCAAGACGATGAAAGAAGGCGTGACCAAGGAAGAAGCCGAAGAGATCAAGAAAAAGGTCGAAGCGGCGGGCGCCAAGGTCGAGATCAAGTAAGCGATTTTCGCCTAACGAAAAGGCGCGCGGGAATTTTCTGCGCGCCTTTTTTGTTTTTTGCGGAGGCGCGATCGGCGTAACGAGAAGCAAACGTTCTTCGTGCGCGCGGAATTCAAAGGCCGGGAAGCGTACGGGCCCTCGGCTTAACGCGCGGCGCAACTTTTTTCTGAATCCGAATTCTTTCTCCTGCTTTCCTGATTGAAATTTCCCCCTTGCGCGCCGTCGCGAACCGCGCATAGTGCTCACTTCTCCTCAACAAAGTTTTCGCAGCCAGCCGACTTTATTCTCAACCCGCGCGACGGCCTAACGACATCTTGGCAACAAAAGAGCGTTTGTCTTTTTGACAGCCGCTCTTTTGCTGCTACTTTTTTTGTCCGCGTATTCCGGCTGAAACCGTGATTCTCAGCCTTCCGCGCGATCCAAATCCAGGGTCGCGCCGGCAATTAACCCATGGAGATTGGTGTCATTAAGTATGTCAGAGCGAGCTGTTGAACGTATTCATTTCGGGTCGATCAAGGAAGCCATTGAGCCGCCCAACCTGATCGAAGTCCAACTCAATTCCTACGTCGATTTTTTGCAGAAAGACGTCCCGCCTAACAAGCGGAAGAACGTCGGTCTGCAGACGGTCTTCAAGGAAGTTTTCCCGATCGAGAGCTACGACGAAAAGGCGACGCTCGATTTTTCGCATTACGAAATCGGCGAGCCGAAACTGAGCGCGCTTGAGGCGCAGCGCGAGGGCCAGACTTACAGCGCGCCGCTCCACGTCACCTTTCAGCTCAAGGAAGAGAAGGGCACCAAGGAAGAAAAAGTTTACATGGGCGAAATCCCGCTCATGACTTCGCAAGGCACCTTCGTCATCAACGGCGCCGAACGCGTCGTCGTTTCGCAATTGCATCGCTCCCCCGGCATCGCCTTCGAGTCGAGCGTGCACCTGAACGGCAAAGTCCTCTACAGCTTCCGCATCATTCCCGATCGCGGTTCGTGGATCGAGGTGCAATTCGACACCGCCGACCTGCTCTACATCTACCTCGATCGCCGCAAACGCCGCCGGAAATTTCTCGCGACCACTTTTCTCCGCGCGCTCGGCTACGGTCCGGACGAGGAAGTGATCAAACTTTTCTACAACATCGAAAAGTTGAAGCTGAGCGAGAAGCTCGACGAAGAAAAACTCGCGACCAAAGTCCTGACCGCCGACGTGCTCGACGGCGAAGTGACGGTCGCGCGCGCCTTCGAGCCCCTCACGATCGCGGCCGTGAAGCAGATCATGGCGCTCGGTCAGACCGAGGTGAAAGTGATCGACATTTCGCACGACGACACGGTCGTGAAGGCGTTGAAAAAAGATCCGGCGCACGACCAGGAAGAAGCGCTCAAGGATATTTATCGCAAGCTGCGGCCCGGCGATCCGCCGACGGTTGCGAACGCGCGCGCACTTTTGAAGCGGCTTTTTTTCGATCCGAAAAAATACGATCTCGGCCGCGTCGGTCGTTATAAACTGAATCAGAAACTCGGCATCGACGTCGATCTCGGCGAACGCATTTTGACCGATCGCGATTTCATCGCCGCGATTAAATATTTGATCAATCTGCGCCGCGGCGAAGGCACGCTCGACGACATCGATCACCTCGGCTCGCGTCGCGTCCGCACCGTTGGCGAGTTGCTCTCGAATCAGTGCCGCGTCGGCCTCGCGCGCACCGAGCGTCTCGTGAAGGAGCGCATGACGCTGTTCGACGTGAACATCGACGGCATGACGCCGCAGAAGCTCATCAATCCGAAAGCGCTGAGCGCAGTCGTGCGCGATTTCTTCGGTCGCTCGCAGTTATCGCAATTCATGGATCAAACGAATCCGCTCGCGGAGCTGACGCACAAACGTCGCTTATCCGCGCTCGGGCCCGGCGGCCTATCGCGCGACCGCGCCGGCTTCGAAGTGCGCGACGTGCATCCGTCGCACTACGGCCGCATTTGTCCGATCGAAACGCCGGAAGGTCCGAACATCGGACTCATCAGTTCGATGTCGACCTTCGCGCGGATCAATGAATTTGGCTTCATCGAAACGCCCTACCGAAAAGTCGAGAAAGGCCGCGTGAGCGATCAGGTCGATTATCTCACCGGCGATCGCGAGGAAAATTACATCGTCGCGCAAGCGAATGCGCCGATGGACGCAAAGGGTCATTTCACCGGCGAAAAGGTTTCCGTTCGTTATCGCGGCGACTTCCTCGAAGTCGAGCCGGCGAAAGTTCATTACATGGACGTTTCGCCGAAACAGCTCGTCTCCGTCGCGGCCGGACTGATTCCATTTCTCGAACACGACGACGCCAACCGCGCGCTCATGGGTTCGAACATGCAACGCCAAGGCGTGCCGCTGATCGTTTCCGAAGCACCGCTCGTCGGCACCGGTCTCGAAGGCAAAGTCGCGCGCGATTCCCGCGCCGTTGTTGTCGCGACTGACTCAGGTCGCGTCGCCTCCGTCACCGCGGATCAAATCGTCGTGACCAAAGACGGACACATGCCCGAGAGCCGGAAAAAGTTGAAGACCGACGCGGAAGCCGGCATCCACGTTTACGAGCTGCGAAAATTCATGCGCTCGAACGCCGGCACCTGCGTAAACCAAAAACCGATCGTGAAAAAAGGCGCGCACGTGAAGAAAGGCCAGGTCATCGCCGACGGCCCAAACACCGAAAAAGGCGAGCTCGCACTCGGCCGCAATGTGCTCGTCGCGTTCATGCCGTGGAACGGCTACAACTTCGAAGACGCGATCATGATTTCGGAGAAGGTCGTGAAGGAAGACATCTACACTTCCATTCACATCGACGAATTCGAAATCGGCGCGCGCGACACCAAGCTCGGGCCGGAAGAAATCACGCGCGACATTCCGAACGTGAGCGAGGAAGCGCTCCGCAATTTGGGTAGCGACGGCGTCATTCGCGTCGGTGCGGAAGTGAAGCCGGGCGACATTCTCGTCGGAAAAATCACGCCGAAATCCGAGACCGAGCTCGCGCCGGAAGAGCGACTCCTGCGCGCGATCTTCGGCGAGAAAGCAGCCGACGTGAAAGACACTTCGCTGACCGTGCCGTCGGGCACTTACGGCATCGTCATGGATGTGAAAGTTTCGTCACGGCACGAAGTCGCGCGCGAAAAACTGACGCCCGCGGAAACGAAACGTCAGCTCAAAGCGATCACGGAAGACAACCGGAAAAAGAGAGATGAGTTAACCGAACAGTTAACAGACGCGCTTTCCAACTTCTTGTTAGGCGAAAAGGTTCCGCTCGATGTCGTGAACGCGCAGACCGGCGAAATTATCGTCCCGGCCAATCGCAAAATCACGAAAACACTCCTGCGCAAACTCGCCGTCGCGCACGATCACATCGAGATCGATCCGTCGCCGATTCGCAACAAAATCCGCGAGATCATCGGGCAGTACGAACATAAATTCGCCGAGCTCGAACTCGAGCGGGAACGTTCGATGGATCGCGTCGAGAGCGGCGACGACATCGATCCGGGCATCATCAAACAGGTGAAAGTTTTCGTCGCGAGCAAGCGCAAGCTCAGCGTCGGCGACAAAATGGCGGGGCGTCACGGCAACAAAGGCGTTGTCGCGCGCATCGTGCCAGAAGAAGACATGCCGTATCTGGCCGATGGAACGCCGGTCGAGATTTGTCTGAATCCGTTAGGCGTGCCGAGCCGCATGAACGTCGGCCAGGTGCTCGAAACGCACCTCGGCGTCGCGGCGAAGGCGCTCGGCTTCAAAGTTGCGACTCCGGTTTTCGACGGAATTTCCGAGGCGAAAATCCGCCAGTACCTCAAGGACGCGCGCAAGGTAGACGGCTTCACCTGGGTGCAGGAAAACGGCAAGGCGCGCTTGTTCGACGGTCGCACCGGCGACCCGTTCGATCAGGAAGTCGTGGTCGGTTACATCTACATGCTCAAGCTCGGACACCTCGTCGCAGATAAAATCCACGCGCGCGCGGTCGGACCGTATTCGTTAGTCACGCAGCAGCCGTTAGGCGGCAAAGCGCAATACGGCGGCCAGCGTTTCGGCGAGATGGAAGTGTGGGCGCTCGAAGCTTACGGCGCGGCTTACACTTTGCAGGAGTTGCTCACGGTAAAATCCGACGACGTGCAGGGCCGCACCCGCATCTACGAGTCGATTGTGAAAGGCGACAACTCGCTCGAAGCGGGCACGCCGGAATCTTTCAACGTTTTGATCAAGGAAATGCAGTCGTTAGGCCTCGACGTCAAAGTCGGCGGTCAGGCGCCGAGCTTCCTCGAAGATGTTGCCTAACGAAATTTATGAACCACGAAATGCACGAAGCTCACGAAGGAAAAGATTAATCAAAAGTCTTCGTGTTTTTCGTGTCCTTCGTGGTGGTCAGCCTAACGAACCTTTAGAAAACAAATTTTATGAACGAACATTCTTGGCGGGAATTGGTGGGCGAGGAACGCGCGGTCGGTTTCGACCAGGTCGCGATCGGCGTCGCGTCGAGCGATACGATGCGTTCGTGGTCGAAGGGCGAAGTCAAAAACCCGGAGACGATTAATTACCGCACCTTCAAACCCGAGAAGGGCGGCTTGTTTTGCGAACGCATTTTCGGTCCGACGCGCGACTGGGAATGCTCTTGCGGAAAATACAAACGGATCAAACACAAAGGCGTGATTTGCGATCGCTGCGGCGTCGAAGTCACCCTCGCACGCGTGCGCCGCGAACGCATGGGTCACATCGAACTCGCCGTGCCGGTCTCGCATATTTGGTTCTATAAGTGCATGCCGTCGCGGCTAGGCCTCATGCTCGACATGAGCGCGCGCCAGCTCGAGCGCGTCATCTATTACGAGGACTACATCGTGATCGATCCGGGCAACACGCCCCTAACGAAATGCCAGCTCCTGACTGAGGTGGAATATCGCGAAGCGCAGGAGCAGTACGGCGAGGAATTCAAAGCCGGCATGGGCGCGGACGGAGTGAAAACTCTCCTCGGCGAAATCGATCTCGCGAAGTTGAACAAGGAGCTCGAAATCGCGATGGGCAACACGAAGAGCAAACAGATTCGCAAGAAATTGGCGAAGCGTTTGAAGCTCGTGCAGGGATTTGCCGCGGCGCATTCGCGTCCGGAATGGATGGTGCTCGAAGTGCTGCCGGTGATTCCGCCGGACCTGCGGCCTCTCGTTCCGCTGGAAGGCGGACGGTTTGCGACTTCGGATTTGAACGATCTTTATCGTCGCGTCATCAACCGCAACAATCGGTTGAAAAATTTGCTCCAGCTCAAGACGCCGGACGTCATCATTCGCAACGAAAAACGCATGTTGCAGGAAGCGGTCGACGCGCTTTTCGACAACGGCCGTCACGGTCGCGCTGTGACCGGAGCAGGCAATCGTCCGCTGAAATCTTTGAGCGACATGCTCAAGGGCAAAGGCGGTCGGTTCCGTCAGAATTTGTTAGGCAAACGCGTCGATTATTCCGGTCGCTCGGTCATCGTCATCGGACCGGAGTTGAAATTGAATCAGTGTGGTCTGCCGAAAAAAATGGCGCTCGTTTTATTCGAGCCGTTCATCATTCGCCGGCTGAAAGATCTCGGCTACGTCCACACCGTGCGCAGCGCGAAGAAGATGATCGAGCGCCAGACTCCGGAAGTTTGGGACATTCTCGAAGAGGTCACGAAAGGCCATCCGGTGCTGCTCAATCGCGCGCCGACTTTGCACCGTCTGTCGATCCAGGCTTTCGAGCCGCAGTTGATCGAAGGCGAAGCGATCCGCATTCATCCGTTGGTCTGCACCGCTTACAACGCGGACTTCGACGGCGATCAAATGGCGGTGCACGTGCCGCTCTCGGTCGAGGCGCAAATGGAAGCGCGCATGCTCATGCTCGCGCCGAACAACATTTTCTCGCCTTCGAGCGGTAAACCGATCACGACGCCTTCGCAGGACATCACGTTAGGCTGCTATTACCTCACGCAAAATCCGCGACGGGCAGCGGGCGCGGCGGTGGAATCGCGATTGCCGCTTTTCGAAAACGCGACCGAAGTCGAGTTCGCGATGACGGACGGCGCCGTGAAAACGCACGATCGCATTCGTTACAAAAATCCGGATTTCGGCAAGGACACGATTTACGGCGACAAGAATACGCGCGTCATGGAAACGACCGCCGGCCGCGTCATCTTCAACGAAATCTGGCCGATCAAACTCGGGTTTTTCAACAAGGCCGCGGGCAAAAAACAACTCAGCGACATCATCTGGCGTTGCTACCAGGTCGCGGGTCAGGATGGAACGGTCGAAACGCTCGACAAGCTGAAAGAACTCGGCTTCCGCGAAGCGACCAAGGCCGGCGTTTCCATCGGAATCTCGGACATGATCATTCCGAAAGAGAAGGAGCTTGAGCTCTCGAACGCTTACAAACAGATCAAGCAAGTCGAGCAGCAGTATCGCAAGGGCATCATCACGGACGGCGAGCGCTACAATAAAATCATCGACATCTGGACGCACGCCGGCGACGAAATTTCCAACGTCATGTTCCGCACTCTCGAACACAACGAGGGCCGCAAGGAATTGAACCCGGTTTATCTCATGGTCGACTCCGGCGCGCGCGGAAATCGTCAGCAGGTGAAGCAGCTCGCCGGCATGCGCGGTTTGATGGCGAAACCTTCGGGCGAAATCATCGAGCGCCCGATCACCTCGAACTTCCGCGAAGGCCTCACCGTGCTCGAATATTTCATCTCGACCCACGGCGCGCGCAAAGGTCTCGCCGACACCGCGCTCAAAACGGCCGACTCCGGTTACCTCACGCGCAAACTCGTCGACGCATCGCAGGACGTGATCATCAACGAAATGGATTGCGGCACCGTCAACGGCATCACCGTGCGCTCGATCTACGAAGGCGACGAAGAAGTCGTCGATCTCGCCACGCGCATCGTCGGCCGCGTCAGTTGCGAAACGATCAACAACCCGGTCGATAAGAAGAAAAAAATCGTCAAAGCGAATCAGCTCATCGACGAGAAAATCGCGGACGATCTGCAAAAAATCGGCGTCGAAAGTTTGAAAATCCGCAGCGTGCTCACCTGTGAAACCGGCCGCGGCGTTTGCGCACTTTGTTACGGACGCAACCTCGCCACCGGTCAGCCGGTAAAACTCGGCGAAGCAGTCGGTATCATCGCCGCGCAATCAATCGGCGAACCCGGCACGCAATTAACCATGCGCACCTTCCACATCGGCGGCACCGCGAGCCAGACCTTCAAGCAACCGATCGTCAAGGCGAAAAACGATGCGACCGTGCAGTTCAACGATCTGCGCACGGTCCAGTCGCTCGACGGCAATTGGATCGCGCTGAACAAAAATGGCTCGATTACATTGCACAACGAAGAAGGCCGCGAGATCGAGCGCTACAACATCGTCATCGGCTCCGTCATTTCGAAAGAAGACGGCGCGAAAGTGAAGAAGGGCGAAACCTTCGTGCAGTGGGATCCGTACAACGTCCCGATCCTGACCGACAAAACCGGCAAGATCGAATTTCGCGACATGATCGCGGGCGTGACGATGAAGCGCGAAGTCGATGAAGCGACCGGTCTCATGGGCACGGTCATCATCGAGCACAAGGAAGATTTGCATCCGCAAATCGTCATCATCGGCGACGAGGGCGAGGTGACCGCGAGCTACTCGATTCCGGCCGGCGCGCACGTCATCGTGGAAGCCGGGCAAAAAATTCGCGCCGGCGCGTTGCTCGCGAAGACACCGCGAAAAGTTGCGAAGACGAAAGACATCACCGGCGGTTTGCCGCGGGTGGCGGAATTGTTCGAAGCGCGCCGACCCAAAGACGCAGCCGAGATCGCGAAGATCGACGGCACCGTGGAAATCGGCGGCACCGTGCGCGGAAAACGGAAACTGATTCTCAAGGACCCGGAAACCGGCGCCGAAGAAGAGCACCTCATTCCGCTCAACAAACACATGATCGTTTTCAAAGGCGACTTCGTGAAAAAAGGCCAGCAGCTCACCGAAGGGCCGATCGTCCCGCACGAGATTCTCGAGATCTGCGGACCGCAGGATTTGCAGGAACATTTGGTCAACGAAGTGCAGGAAGTTTATCGACTTCAAGGCGTCGAAATTAACGACAAGCACATCGAGATCATCGTTAGGCAAATGCTCCGCAAAGTGAAAATCACCGACCCGGGCGACACCTCGCTCCTCTGGGGCGACCAGATCGATCGCCTCGATTTCGATGCCGAAAATGCGCGCGTCGTCGATCAGGGCGGCAAGCCCGCGGAAGCGACGCCGGTATTGTTAGGCATCACCAAAGCCTCGCTCGAAACCGACAGCTTCATCAGCGCCGCGTCGTTCCAGGACACGACCCGCGTTCTCACCGAAGCGGCGACGTTAGGCAAAGTCGATCGCCTGCGCGGGTTCAAGGAGAACGTCATCATGGGTCATTTAATTCCAGCCGGCACCGGCTTCCCCGCGGTGCGCGAGATCAAGCTCGTCGAACTCGGCGAACAAGTCGGTGCGCCGCTCATGGAAGAACCCGAAGCGCAACCGGCGCTCGGCTAACGAGTCCGCAAACTGTTTGAAAGTTGAGAGCCGCGACGCAAGTTGCGGCTCTCAGCATTTCCAGATGTCGATCGCAACCAAAACCGGCGACCGCGGCGAGACCGCGCTCATGTACGGCCGGCGCGTGCCGAAGACCGACGCGCGGGTCGACGCCTACGGTTGCGTCGACGAACTCAACGCTTCGTTAGGCATGGGGCGAGCGCTCGCGCCTAACGACTCGAAGATCGCGCAGAAAATTCTCGCGATTCAGCAGGAACTCGTGACCGTGATGGGCGAGCTCGCGACCGCGCGGGAAGATTTGCCGCGTTACGAAAAGGATGGTTTTCGTCTCACGACCGCGGCGATGACCGATCGGCTGACAAGCGTGGTTGAAGAGTTGGAAAAGGACAAAACGCTTTACGGCAAAGGCTGGGCGACGCCCGGAAATAACCCGCTCGCGGCCGCGTTTGATTTCGCGCGGACGGTTTGCCGTCGGGCCGAACGGCGCGTCGCCGCGCTTGCTCCGAACGAAAACGGCAACCCGGAGATTTTGCGTTATCTCAACCGGCTTTCCGATCTTTGCTGGCTGCTCGCGCGCTTCGCCGAGAAGCACGAGGCGAAATCCGCCTAACGAATCGTGGCGGTCATCAGTTTCGGCACGTCGTCGTCCGCGCCGAGATATTCCCAGCGTTGCAGCGAAATCGGCACGTTCCCGTTTCTCCAGACGAAATCGTGAAACGCGCGCAAATTGAAATTCTCGCCGTCGCGCAGCCGCGCCTCCGCGAGCAGTTTTGTGATCTGCAATTTCCCGATTTGATACGTCATCGCCTGGCCCGGTCCGGTTGAAAACGCGGTCGCCTCCTCGCGCGCGGTCGTCGCATCCATCGGCACTTTTGCTTCGAGATATTTCGCCGCCTCCTCGAGGGAGAATTCGCCGAGCGCGAGCTTCACATCCACTTCCACGCGGAGCGCGCGCAGGCGCATGAAATTGTAAATGATTTCGCGCGTGTGCGGGCTGTCGTCGAAGAGACCGGCTTGCAACATCATCTCCTCGGCATAAAAACCGATGCCTTCGTTCGCGCTCGAATCGTAGTAATGTCGGCGAATCGGATCGTCGTTTTTCCAGGAGAGACAAAGCTGCAAATAATGGCCGGGAATTCCTTCGTGCACCGTAAGCGGTCGCGGATCCATCGCGGTCGCGCGCGAGAAATAGCCGAGTTTGTCCGAGGGCGGACTGACGTAACGGATGCAGTTATTCGTTAGGCGAGAAGGCGAGGTGAAATCATCCGTCTCGGTAAAGTCGAGCGCCGCCAGATACTCCGGCGCCGCGCGCAGTGTGTAATGCTGAACCCAATCTGGCACGGTGAGAATCGCGTGCGTCGCGAGAAATTTCCGAATCGACAATTCCTTCGTCGCTGCGTCCGCGATCCAGTCGTCGAGATTGTCGGCGAGCTTGAGCGGCGGCACGTTTCGGTTGCGATTTTTTTCCTCGGCCTCGAACGCGACCGCACGCGCCCACTCCTGCCGGCCCATCGCGAGCATCTCTTCAGGCGAGTAGGGGACGAGCGCGACATTGCGCAAAAAATAAATGTAAGCGTCGCGTCCCAGCGCGGTCTGCACCGGAAGGGTTGGCAGTTCTTGCTCCAAACTTTTGCGAAAATCTTCCAGCGCGTCGGCGGCGCGAGTCGTCGCATCGTTCAGCGCGGCTGGCGGCAAAGTCGTGACCGGTTGCAGCGCGGTCGCCGCTTTTTCCAAACGCGCGCGGATGCCGGTGAGCGAGTCGATCGCGACCCTGGCAAACGGCGCCGGCGGATTCGTCAGGTTTTGCTGCGCGCTCTGGATTATCGCGGGGATGTTTTCGATCCGCGTCAGAATTTCTCGGCTTCGCTTCTCGTCGTATGGCGCCGGCACGGTCAGCGCCTCCGCCAGCGCGGTGAGCGTTTGCTCGAGATAAAAATTCGGATCGCGTTGCCAGCGCGGATTGATCTCCAGTTCCCAGTGCACGCGCGCCAGCGCCGAATCGATCAGCCGGTAATCAACTTGCTCCGGAATCGGCGAACTCCTGACGTCGATTTGTTTCCAGCGCGTTTCGAATTTCGCAAGAGCGTCGCGCCGCCTAACGATCGCCGCCGCCGACCAATCGCGTCTCCCGTCCGGCCGTTCGAGACGATTGACGTCGTCGCCGGTGAAGGGCGCGTTGCGCGCGCGCCACGCCCAGAAATCCTGCGCCAGTTTTTGTAATTGGCTGTCGCCTGCTTCGGCGCGCGCATTTGCGGCGGCGATAATCGCGAAGAGAGCCAAGAGCAAAAGCCGTTGCATATCGAGAGCGTGGCGGGAACGCTTTTCTAAACAGCGCCGTCGCTTCCGACGAGAAAAATCAGTTCGAAAAAGCGAAACTTGCCTAACGAATCACTCGGCGCGGAGCGCGACGACCGGATCCACTTTCGTCGCCCGCCGCGCGGGGATAAAGCTGGCGAGCGCCGCGGCGACGACGAGCAGTCCGATGACCGCGAGATAGGTCAGGAGATCGGTCGCGCCGGTCCCATAAAGCAGCGAAGCGAGCAGTCGCCCGCCGCCTAACGAACCTGCAATCCCGATCGCGACCCCGGCAAAAACGAGCGCGAGGCTCTGTCGCAAGACCAGCGCGAGCATGTCGCGCCGTTGCGCGCCCAGCGCCATGCGAATGCCGATTTCGCGCGTGCGTTGCGCAGTCAGAAACGCCATCACGCCGTAAAGCCCGACCATCGCGAGAAGGAGCGCCGCGCCCGCAAACATGCCGAGAATGACCATGCTGAATCGCCGCGTGTCGAGCGACGCCGCCACGATCTGCGTGATCGTCTCGAATTTCACCGGCGTTTCGGGATTGAGCTGCCGCACATCGCGCGTCATCGCGTTCGTTAGGCTGCCGATGTCGCCGCGCGCACGCACGATGATAGAAAAATCGGAAGCCGCGCCCGGTCGCTGCCGGTAATTTGTGTAAACCGTCGGGCGCGCCTCGCGATCGAGGCCGTTGTCGCGCACGTCGCCGACGATGCCGATGATGTTCAGCAAATGCAGATCGCCATCCATATTGCCGAACTGGATTTGTTTTCCGATCGGGTCCTCGTTAGGCCAGTAACGCCGCGCGAGCGATTGACTGACGAGCGCGACCTGGGGCGCGTTCGGGCGGTCGCGGTCTTCGAAAAATCGCCCGCGAATTAATGGAATGCCGAGGGCCGTAAAATAATTCGCGCTCGCTGTGCGGTAGTCGGCGTCGCGCGCGCGCTCGTCAGGCGAAAGCGCGTCGAGTTGCCTAACGAGTTCCCTCATGGTCGTCGCCGGTTTGCCGCCGCGTTGTTCGAGGAAGGTGCCGTTGGCGCCCGCACCGCTCATCGGCAGCGCGTTGATCCCGCCGACTTTCGTCACGCCGGGCAGCGCGGCGATTCGTTGCATTAGGTCGTGATAAAATTGGCCGAGCGCGCGCGAGGCCGCGGGTTCCTGCGGTTGCGGCAACGACAGCGTCATCGCGACGACGTTTTCGCCGCGAAAACCCGGATTGACCGCGAGCAAACGCTGAAAACTTCGGCCGAGCAGACCGGCTGCGATGAGTAAAATCAAAGTGAGCGCGACTTGCGCGACGATGAGCGCGTTGCGCGCGCGGGCGTGAGAGCCGGTGCTGCCGCGGCCGGCGTCCTGCAAATCGTTTTGCAGTTGGCGGCGCGACGCGTGAAAGAGCGGGACTAGTCCGAGGACAACGGCGACGCCTAACGAAATCGCGAAGGCGAAAAGCAGCACGTAGAGATTGACGGCGATCGGGCCGGAGAGCGGCAGGTCGCGGTGATACAGACTCACCATCAGTTGCACGATCCAGTCCGCGAGCAGCGTGCCGATCGTCCCTGCCGCGAGCGCGAGCAACAAAGCTTCGGCGATAAACTGCCGTGCGAGTTGGGCGCGCGATGCGCCGAGCGCCGAGCGCACCGCGATTTCTTTGCGGCGGTCGTTCGCGCGCACCAACTGCAGATTCGCGACGTTTGAGCAGGCGATCACGAGGAGCAATCCGACGGCGCCGCACAAAACGAAAAGCACGCCGCGCAAATCGCGCACGAAACGTTCGCGAAACGATTGCACACCGAAACTCGCGGCGTCGGTCTGGGTGCCGTTTTCGATTTTCAAGGCGCGACCAATCGCCGCCGCTTCGCCGCTCGCTCGCGCGAAAGTCACGTCCGGCCGGAGCCGCGCGATGACGCGAAAGTTGTGGGCAGTGCGCGATTCGTAATGCGGGTAGATCGCCGTCCACGGAAACCAGACCTCGACGCCCGCGGGAAATTCTGTACCCGGCGGCAGCGCGCCGATTACGGCGAAATCGTGGTTCTCAAAACGCAGCGTCATTCCCGCGAGATCGCCACGGCCGCCGAGCATCGTTTTCCAAAAACCGTAGCTCACCACCGCAACCTGATTTCCCTCGCGCAACGACTCCGCGGAAATGAGACGGCCGAGCGCCGGCCGCACCCCGAGCACGCGAAAGAAATCCGGCGACACTCCCGCCGCATCGACGCGCACCGGTTCGCTCCCGCCCGCGATCGCCTCCGGACCGCTCGAGTAATTCGCGACCGCGGCAAAGCTGTGACTGCGCGCGGCGAGATCGTTGAAGTTTGCCTCGGAAAACGGCATGGCGTGGCCGGCACCACTCAGTTCGGTCAGCTCGACGAGTTGTTCCTGATTCGGATACGGCAGCGGTCGCAAAAGGACGGCGTCGACCACGCTGTAGATCGCGGTTGCGGCGCCGATTCCGAGAGCGAGCGTCGCCACCGCTACGATGGTGAAGCCGGGATGTTTCAGGAGCGAGCGCGCCGCAAAACGCAGTTCGCCTAACGATTTATTAATCATCTGTTTTATTCGTGATGGAGTGCGACGATCGGGTCGATGCGCATGGCCCGGCGCGCGGGAATTAGCCCGGCGAAAAGAGCTGCGCCGGCGAGCAGAAGGACGACCGAAAAGTAAGTTGGCAGATCGCCCGCACCGACTCCGAAGAGCAGACTGGTGAGCAGTCGCGTGGCGGCAAACGCGCCCGCCAGACCGATCGCAATTCCGATCAACGCCATCGTTAGGCTCTGGCGCAAAATCATTGCGAGCATTTGCTTTTTCTGTGCGCCGAGCGCGATGCGAATGCCGATCTCTTTCGTCCGTTGCGTGACGTTATAGGCGATCACACCGTAAATGCCGACCGCGGCGAGAAGGATGGCCACGGCCGCGAAAACGCCGAGGAGCGCGGTGTTGAAACGCGCCTGTGTCAGCGTTTTTCCGAGCAACTGGGTCAGCGGCGTGATCGCGGGGACAAATTGTTGCGCATCGACTTCGTGGACCGCACGGCGAATGCTCGTCGCGAGTTCGTTAGGCGCGGGCTCGCTCGTGCGCACGACGATGTCCATGTAAGAGTCGGGCGCCTGCGCAAACGGGATGTAAAATTCCGCCTGCGCTGCTTCCGCCAGACTGGTGTGCTTGGAGTTGGCGACGACGCCGACGATCTCGCGCGCTTCCTTGTCGCGGCCGATTTTCACTCGCTGGCCGAGCGGGTTTTGCCTAACGAATTGATTTTTCGCGAAGGCTTCGTTGATCATCATCACCGGCGTCGAATCTTTTCGATCGCGCTCGTCAAAAGTGCGGCCACGCGTCAGCGGGATGCGCATCGTGCGAAAATAATTTCCGTCCGTCGTTAGGTTCGAGGCGGACGGTTGCATCCCGGGCGCGGTTGGAGGCTGGCCGACGACGCCGAAACTCGAGCTCCGGTCGTTGTCGCTGAAAGGCAGCGGCGAGACCATTCCCACTTCCTTCACGCCGGGGAGCGCGGCGAGTTTTGGCAGCAGCTTTTCGAAAAATTGAACCTGCCCAGTCGCGTCGCCGTAGCGCGCTTTCGGGAGCGATTGCCAAAAAGTAACCACGCCGCGCGGATCGAATCCCGGTTGCACCGCGCGCAGTTCCGCAAAGCTGCGGATAAGCAATCCCGCGCCGACCAGGAGCACGAGCGAGAGAGCAAACTGGCAGACGACAAAAACTGAGCGCAGGTGATGGCTGCGCATTCCGCCGGTCGATCCGCGCGCCGCTTCCTTGAGCGATGGCTCGACCTGCGTTCGCGAAACTTGCAGCGCCGGGATCAAACCGAAAATCAAGCTCGTCAGAATCGCGACGCCGAAAGTGAAAGCGGCGACCAACCCGTTGATGCGAATCTCGTGAAGTCGCGGCAGGTCGGACGGACCCATCGCAATGAGCGCATCGGTGCTCCAGGTCGCGAGCAACAAGCCCGCGCCCGCGCCGAGGAGCGCGAGCAGCAGCGTTTCGATGAGAAGTTGCCTAACGATGCGAAAACGCGTCGCGCCGAGCGCCGCGCGGATCGCAATCTCGCGCTCGCGTGTGGCGGCGCGGGCGAGAAAAAGATTCGCCACGTTCGCGCAGGCGATGAGCAAAACGAGCGCGACCGCAGCCGTCAGCACGAGCAGCGCCGGGCGCACGTCGCCGACTACATCCGATTGCAAATCGACCACGCGTTCGCTCCGGCCGGCGTTCGTGCCGGGATATTGCTTCGCCAGTTGCGCGGCGATTGTTTGCAACTCCGCGGTCGCCGCGCGCAAATCGACGCCCGATTTCAGCACGCCGACCACATTCAAAAAATGCGAGCCGCGCTGATGCAAAGTGTCCGACGGCGAACTCGCGTAGAGCTGCGCGAGTGGCGCGAGATAATCGACCTTCTCGTCTTGAATGGGAAATTTCCATCCGCGCGGCATCACGCCTGTGACCGTCGCGGGATGACCGGCCATCGCGATTTTTTTGCCGAGAATGTGCGGGTCGCCCGCGAATCGGCGTTGCCAGAATGAATAACTGAGCACGACAACGCGCGCCGCGTCGCGCTTTTCATCATCGCGCGAAAAGCCGCGGCCAAAGAGCGGCGGCGTCCCGAGCACTTGAAAAATATCGGAGGTCACCGCGATGCCGGCTACGTCTTCCGAATCCTCGCCCGTTCCCCAAATCGTGGAAGCATCGGTGTAGGCAGCCATCGCGCTGAAGGTGTGATTTTGCTCGCGGAGATCGAGATAATCGGGAAAGGAATGAACCCCGCGCAGCTCGCCAGGGCGTTGCGGCGCCGCTTCCCAAACCATCGTTAGGCGCGCGGCGTTCGGGAATGGCAGCGAGTGCAGAAGCACGGTGTCGATGACGCTGAAGATGGCGCTGTTCGCGCCGATCCCGAGGGCCAAAGTGAAAATGACGACGGCCGCAAATCCTGGGGATTTGAAGAGCTGACGAACGGCGTAACGCAGGTCGCTAATCATCGGCGCCAAGCTCCATTTCTGTCGATCATTCTGCGCGCAACGCGACCATCGGATCGACCTTCGCCGCACGACGCGCTGGCAGCCAGGTCGCGAGCAAGGCCGCCGCAGCCAGCACGAGTGGCGCGATCGTGAACGCGATCGGATCGAGCGCGCCGACTTCGTAGAGCAGCCGGCTCAATACTTTTCCGGCGAGCGCGGCGAAGACGAGCCCGAGGGTGACGCCACTCGCGAGCATCCACACGGTCTCGCGCACGAACATCCATTGCACTGCGCCGGGTCGCGCGCCGAGGGCCATGCGAATGCCGATCTCGCGCCGCCGCCGCGCGACCGCGTAGGCTTTCACACCGTAGATGCCGATGACCGCGAGGGTGAGCGCGAGTCCGCCGAAGATGGAGAACATGGTCGCGCCCGCCCGAACGAGCCAGAGATCGAGGTTGCTTTCGAGATGTTGGGCGAAAGTTTTGAGCGACAAAATCGGCAGCGTCGGATCGATCTCGCGCACTGTGCGCCTAACGAGATCGGCCGTGGCCGTTTCGTTTTTGCGATTGAGCGAGGCAAATTTGATCACGAAAAAAACGTCGCTCTGAAAACTGCGCGAGAAGGGCAGATAAAGATGACCGTCCGGCTCCTTCTCAAAAAAACTGTCGGCCGTCGTCGGCACGATCCCGACGATTCCGATCGGTTCGTTAGGCTGGATGGTTGCGTTCGCGTCGGCTTTGCCACCGACGCTGGTGCCGCTGCCGCTTTTCGCCGGCGCATTCTCGCCGGCGAGCTGGATTTGTTGTCCGAGCGCGTCGCCGTTAGGCCAAAGTTTTTTCGCGAGGGTCTCGTCGATAATTGCAACGGCCGGTCCACCGCGATCGGTCGCTTCCGCCGTGGTGAAAGCGCGCCCGCGTAACAAACGTAATCCGACGGTGCGAAAATAATCCGCGCTGACGCTGTTGAAATGCGCCTCGAAGGCGAGCCCTTCCGCGGCGGTCGCAGGATGCGAATCGGGTCCCGTGTGAACTCCGGCGCGCTGCACTTTTTTGCCGAGCGTCAGCATGCCGAACGGCACCGTCGCAGAAATGCCGGCGTGCTCGACTCCTGGAATTGCGGCCAGCCGTTCCTCGATTTTTTCGTAAAGCGGCTGCGCCTGTTTTTGATCGTAACCGGCGAGACTCGCGTCCACTTCGAGGAGAAAACTGCGGTCGGTTGTCAGTCCGGTGTCCACGTTCGCAGCTTTTTGTGCGCCGCGAATGAAGAGAGCGGCCGCGGTCAGGAGTGCGAGCGAAAGGGCGATTTGCGCGACGACGAGCGGGCTGCGCGGGAGAAATTTCCAGCGCCGCCTAACGACATCTTCGGCCGCGTTTTCTTTCAAGTCGCCGATGACGAGGCCGCGCGAAAGTTTCAGCGCCGGCCCGAGCGCGAAGCAAATCGTGCCGATCGTGCAGAAGACGAGGGTCGCGCCTAACAATGCGGGATTCGGTCCGCTTTTCCAGACGAGATCGGCTGGAAACATCCGGCCGAACGACGCCACAAGCAGATCCGACGACCACAAACCGAGGACGATTCCGAACGCGCCGCCGCAAAGCGCGAGGACAAAGCCTTCAATGAGCAATTGCCTAACGATCTGGCGACGCGAGCCGCCGAGCGCCTGGCGGATGGCGATTTCCTTGCGCCGCGCCGTGCCGCGGGCGAGCAGCATGTTCGCGAGATTGAGGCAGGCGACGAGGAGAACGATCAACGCCATGCCGAGGAGAAGCGGCGCGATCGGGAAGAGCGCGCTGTCGTCCTGCGGACTCGTGCTGGTTGAGAAACGCGAGAGCGGCGAGGTGGTTAGGGTCTGGTTCTTTTGTTCGACGGGATAGGTCTTTTCCAGATTCACCGCGAGTGTTTTCAGCGCGGACGCCGCGGTGGCGGCGGTCACGCCGGGCTTGAGCCGGCCGATGAGGAGTAACTGCGTGCCGGCGCGATCGCCTAGCGAATTGCGATTGTCCGATTCGAAATCGTTCGCGATCTGGTCGTAGACGCCCAGCGGCAACCACACTTCGACGGAGAAGAGATAAGTCGTGCCGGTGAAATTTTCCGGCATGATCCCGACGATCGTGAACGGCCGGCTGTTGATTACGATTTTCGAGCCTAACAATGCCGGGTTGAAACCCTGCTTCTTCCAATAATTATAACTCACGATCGCGACTGGCACGTTGCGGCCGGGCGTTTCCTCCTCGGGCAAAAAGGCGCGACCTTGCGCCGGCGCGGCCCCGAGCACGGAAAAATAATTCGCGCTCACCACATCGGTGAATGCGCGCCGCGTGTCGCCTTTTTCGCCGATGCCGATCATGGCGAGATTGTGCGCGAGCAGGCCGGAGAAGACGGTGTTCTGCTCGCGAATGTCGCGATAAGTCGGATAGGAAAAACCGCGAAACGTTTTCGGATTTTTCACGTCCTGCGAGAAGACCTGGAGGATTTCGTCAGGCCGTTGATAAGTCGGCGGTCGGAAAAAGAGCGTGTCGATCAGGCTGAAGACGGAAGTGTTCACACCGATGGCGAGACCGAGCGTGAGAATCGCGATGAGGCTGAAGCCGGGCGATTTGAAAAGCAGGCGAAGGGCGAAGCGGATGTCTTGAATCATAAAAGTGCGGTTGTTGATGAAGTTGATTTTGCCTAACGAATCATTCGGCGCGGAGCGCTTCGATCGGATTGACTTTGGTCGCGCGGCGCGCGGGTAGGAGACACGCGACAAGCGCTACGGCGGCGAGGAGGAGCGTGATCGCGCCGAGTGTGAGCGGATCGTAGCTGCTCGTCTGGAAAAGAATCGAGCCGAGAGCGCGCGCGGCGAAAAGCGTCGTCGTTAGGCCGACGAGCAGGCCGAGCCCGACGAGCTTGCCGCCGCGGCTCAGGATCAACTGCAGCACGTCGCGCGATTGCGCGCCGAGCGCCATGCGGATGCCGATCTCGCCGCGACGTTGCGCGACGTTGTATGCCATCACGCCGTAAATTCCGACCGCGGCGATGACGAGCGCGACGAGCGAAAAGGCGATGAGCAGCGTCATCGCGAATCGTTGTTTCGCCATCGTCTGCGCAAGGATTTCCGAGAGCGGAAGAATTTTGCCGACCGGTTGATCCTTATCGACGGAGTAAACGGTCGGCCGCAGGGCCGCAATCAGCGCGGCGGGCGAACCGGTCGTGCGCAGGACGACATTGAGCGTGTTGTATGGTTTTTGCGCGAACGGCTCGTAGGTTTGTGCCGTTGTTTTTTGATCGACGCCGTACTGCTTCACGTCGCCGACGATTCCGACGATTTGCCGCCACGCGTCCGGTCCGTTGGAAACATTGATGCGCTGGCCAATCGGGTTCTCGTTAGGGAAAAATTGCCGCGCCATTGTTTGGTTGATGATCGCGACGCGCGGCGCCTTTGCGTCATCCTGCGCGGTGAAAAATCGGCCGCGAATCAGCGGAATGCCCATGGCGCGGAAATAATCCGGCGTGACCGAATAATAATTCGTCGAGGGCAAATCGGGCGGCGCGACCGGCGGACGTCCCGCGATGTTGAAGGTCAACACCCAATCGCCTAACAATGGCAAAGTATGCGTCAGCCCGACCGTTTTTACTCCAGGTAAAGCGCGCAGCCGCTCGAGCAGCGCATCGGCGAAGGCGACCTGCTGCGCGTCTTTCTCGTATTTTTTTTCTGGGAGCGAAAGCCGCAGAACGGTTGCGTTCGCGGGATTGAAACCGGGATCGACATGCGTCAGCCGCACGAAGCTGCGCGCGAGCAAACCGGCGCCGCCTAACAATACGAGCGCAAACGAAACTTCGATGACGACGAGCGCGCCGCGCAGTCGTCCGCGCGCATCGGTCGAGCCGCGTGCGCCTTGTTTGAGCGACTCGTTCATGTCGGTGTGGGCGGCGAGCCAGGCCGGCGCGATGCCGAAAACAATTCCAGTCGCGACGCTGAGCAGGAGCGAAAAAATCAGCACCGCAGCATCGAGATGGATTTCGTTTGTGCGCGGAAGATCGTTAGGCGCGAGCGCGAGCAACGCGTCGAGTCCCCAGCGCGCGACGAGCAAACCAGCCGCGCCGCCGGCGAGCGCGAGCAGGACGCTTTCGGTCAAAAGTTGCCTAACGAGTCGCCACCGGCTCGCCCCGAGCGCGGCCCGAATCGACAATTCGCGATGCCGCGCGGTCGCGCGCGCGAGGAGCAGGTTGGCGATGTTTGCGCAGGCGATCAGGAGCACGCAGCCAACCGCGCCGAGCAAAGTGTAAAGGACCGCGCGCACATCGCGCACGTTGTGTTCGAGCATTGGCATGACGAATGCGCTCCAGCCTTTGTCCTGGTCGGGATATTGCCGCGCGAGCTGGGCCGCGAGCAGCTTCAGCTCGGCGTTCGCCTGTTCCGCGCTCACGCCCGGTTTCAATCGGGCGGCGGCAGCGAGAAAATGCGCGTCGCGATATTTGTTGCTCCGCTCGTCGGCGCTGAACGCCATCGGCATCCAGACATCCGTCTTGTTCGCCTCGCCAAAACCGGCCGGCGCGACGCCGACGATCGTGTAAGGCTCGCCATCCAACTGCACCGAACGGCCGATGACATTTTTCGCGCCGCCAAAAACGCGTTCCCAAAACGGATTGCTCAACACCACGACGTGATTTTTTCCCGGCGCATCCTCTCCGGGCAAAAAGCTGCGGCCGAGGACCGGTTGGATGCCGTAAACGTCGAAGTAATGCGCGGTCGCGCGCATGCCGATGAGCCGCTCCGGCTCGCCTTCGCCGGTGAGATTGATCGGGTTCGCCTCGTAGGCCGCGATCGCGGAATACGACTTCGTTTGTTTTTCCCAATCGAGATAGTTCGGCGGCGAGACGGAGAATTCCGGGAACTGCGGCAGGTTCGTCTCGCGCATAATGACGATGCGATCGGGCTGCGGATAATCGAGCGGCCGCAAAAGCACGCCGTTGACGACGGAGAAAATCGCGGCGCAGGAGCCGATCCCGAGCGCGAGGGTGAGAATGGCGATGGCGGTGAAGCCGGGCGAGTTCAGCAACTGGCGAAATGCGTAACGAATATCTTGCATGGATTTGGTGGTTGAAGTTTTTGCCTAACGAGTGCCTAACGAATCATTCGGTGCGCAGTGCTTCGATCGGATTGACCAGGGTCGCGCGGCGCGCGGGAACGAGACAGGCGAGCAGGGCGATGAGAGCGAGGGTGCAAGCGGCGGCGCCGAGCAGCTTCGGGTTGGTCGCGGAAATTTCGTAGAGCTGTTTGGTGAGCAACCGGCTGAGCAAAAACGCAGCGATCAAACCGACTCCCAGCCCGACTGCCACCGGACTCATGCCTTGCCTAACGACGAGCCGGAGGACATCGGCGGTTTGCGCGCCAAGCGCCATGCGCACGCCGATCTCGCCCGTGCGCTGCTCGACCGTGTAAGCGACGGCGCCGTAAATTCCAACCGAGGCCAGGAGCAACGCAACGGCGGCGAACACGCCGAGCAGCACCATCATCAACTTCGCCTGGCCGAGCGCTTGCGCCATGATCGCGCTGACCGGTTGCGGTTGGATGAGCGCAAGCCCGGGATCAATTCTGCGCAGCGCCGTCTGCACCGATTTCGTAACCGTGTCGGGCGGGAGCGAGCTGCGCACGGTGATGGTGAGGAATGGAAAATTTTCCTGCGCCAGCGGCCGGTAAAATTCCATGTCGTTGCGCTGATCGAGTCGCACCGAGCGCACATCGCCGACCACGCCGACGATTTCGACCGGCACGCTGCCGCTCGTGATGAGCAATCTCTTGCCGAGCGGATTTTCGTTTCCGAACAACGTCTTCGCGCCGGCGGCGCTGATCAGGATGACGTTCGGATGATCGGCATTGTCCCGTTCATCGAAATCGCGTCCGGCGAGAAGCGGAATCCCGAGCGTGCGAAACCAGCCGGGCGCAACATCATTCGAAGGCGCGCCCTTGCGTTCCGCGACCGGCGGCACGTTGCCGTCGGCGCGCGCGTAAAGCGTGGCGCCGTTACCGTCGAAAAGTGGGAAGCCGCCGCTGATCGCGGCGTTCGTTAGGCCAGGCGTCGTCGTGAGCGCGTTCGTTAGGCGATCAGCGAAACGAAAGCGTGCCGCTACGTCCGCATATTGCGCCTGCGGCAAAACGGTCAGACCCGTCCAAAGCTGGTCGCCTTTGAACCCGGGATCCTGATTGCTCAGCCGAACAAAACTTGCGATGAGCAACGACGCGCCGGCCAACAGCGTGACCGAGAGCGCGACCTGCGCGCCGACGAGCAATTTGCGAAAGCTCAGTTGCCGCAAACTTCCGGCCGTGCCGCGCCCGCCTTCTTTCAACGCCTCGACAATTTCCGTGCGCGAAGTTTGCAACGCGGGATAAAGCCCGATCAACAGACCGGTGAGCAACGAAAGCGCGATCGTGAAAATTAAAACCGAAACAGAAACAGCGCTCGCGCTCCCTTCTTCGATCGGCAGAAAATTCGCGGCCAGCTTCGGAACGAGCGGGACCAATTGCCAGGCGAGCAACGCGCCGAGAATGCCCGCGAGCAAACTGAGCAGCAGACTTTCGAAAACAAAAAGCCGCAGCACGCTCGCCCGCGTCGCGCCGAGCGCCATGCGCAGAGAAATTTCGCGCCGGCGTCCGCTGAATCGCACGAGGAGCAGATTCGCCACGTTGCTGCACGCGATGAGCAAAACGAACGTGACCGCGGCGAGCAAAGTGATGAAGCCTGGCCGCAGATTTTCCGTCACCGCTTCCGGCAACGTCTTCACCACCGTCGTGGATTTCGCGTCGATCTTCTCGGGATATTGCGCGCGATAATTGTCCGTTAGCGTTTGCAGCGCCGCGCGCGCCTGCTCCACGCTCACGCCGGGTTTCAAACGCCCGACTGCGCGCAAAAACGCCGTGCCGCGCATCATGCGTTCGTGCGAAAAACCCGGAATGACGAACGGCTTCGTCGTCCAAATATCGGCGTTCGGTCCGACCCACGACACGGGCAAAGTCTGAATCACACCGATGATCGTGTGCGCGACGCCGTCGAGCGTGAGTGCGCGCCCGATCACGTTCGGATCGCTGCCGAGGCGCGTCTTCCAAAAACGTTCCGTGATGACCGCGACATCCGCGCCTTCTTCTTCGTTAGGCAAAAAGGTGCGGCCGCGAATCGCGTGCAGCCCGAGCACATCAAAATAGTTCGCCGTCGTCTTGAAGATCGGCACTTGAAACGGATCGCCGAGGCCCGTGACCGTTTCCGCGACGCCGTTCTCGCCCGCGAATCCGGCGAAGACCGTCTGGCCGTCGCGGAAGTGCATGTAGCGCGGCGCGGAGAGCGGGAAATCGACCGTCTGCTCGTGAAAGTGTGAAAAAACCTGGAGCAGGCGGGCAGGTTGTTGGAACGGCAAGCCGCGCAGAAAAAGTTCGTTAACCAGGCTGAAAATCGCGGTGTTCAACCCGATGCCGAGGGCGAGCGTGAAGATGGCGAGCAGACTGGAACCGGGCGATTTGAGGAGTTGGCGGAGAGCGAAGCGGAGATCGGTCATGAGTCTTTCGTTAGTTATTAGGCGACAAATTTATTCGGTGCGCAGAACCGTGATCGGATCGACGCGCAACGCGCGTTGCGCCGGGAACCAGCAGGCAATCGCGGTCGCGAGCGCGAGGATTGCGGCGACAAAAAGGTAAATCGCTGGCTCGTTAGGCGAGCTCGCCGTTACAACTGTGCCTAACATTGTTACAGATAAAACGGCCCCGGCTAATCCAACCGCGCAGCCGATCAGGAGCAGCCGCAAGCCGTGATTGAAAATGAAACCGCGGATTTGCCCGCGACTCGCGCCGAGCGCGACCCGCAATGCGATCTCGCGCAGCCGTCGCGCCGCGTTGTAAGCGAGCACGCCGTACAAACCGACCGTCGCGAGCACGAGCGCGAGCCCCGCGAAAACGGCCAGCAAATTCGTCAGCAAACGTTGCGTCGCCCAAGTCTGCGCGACGCGATCCGACATGCTCCGCACATCGTAAACCGGCTGCCGATGATCGACGCTTGCGACGATGTCGCGGATCGGTTTTTCGAGCGCGCCCGCCTTCGCATCAGAGCGCACGAGCAGCGTGAGCGTGTTCCGATAAACCTGCGCGAGCGGAAAATGAATCAGCGGACTCGCCGCCGTCGGCTCCGCGCCCTGCCGCTTCATCGTCGCGACCACGCCGACGATTTCATACCAGTAATATCTGGTGTCGTTGCCGTCCGGATTGCAGGTCAGCCGTTTGCCGATCGGATTTTGTCCGCGAAAAAATTTATCTGCCAGCGCCTGATCGATCATCGTCACGCGCGGCGAATCCTTCGTGTCGTGAACGTCGAAGGCGCGACCGCGCAAAAGCGTCGCGCCCAACGCGCCGAGATAATCGCCGCTGACCGCTTCGCTCTCCGCATCGTCCTGTTCGCTCGGCGGCGGCACCGGTTTGCCTTCGATCGCGAAACCGATGTGCCAGGGCGTGAGCAGCGGAGGATTCGAGGCGAAGGCAACTTTCTCGACGCCTGGCAGCGCGCGGACCTTCTCCATTACCGCCGCGGTGAAATTGTTCAGCGCTTTCGCGTCGCGATAATTGCGCCACGGCAGATCGATTCGCGCCGTCGTTAGGCCGCGCGGCTCGAAGCCAAGCGAGAGCGCCTGCAGCCGCGCAAAACTTTTCAGCACGACACCGGCCGAGCTGAGCAAAACCAAAGTCAGCGCTACGTCGGCGATCACGAGCCAGTCGCGCAGCCGTCGCGCGCCTTTGCTTTCGGAGGCGTTTTGCGTCGACTTCAATGCGAGTTGCACATCCGCCCGAGCGGCCTGCCATGCCGGCCAGAGACCGAAGAGAATCGTCGTTAGGCCAGTGAGCAAAAAGGTGAACGCGAGCACGCGCGCGTCGAAATGCACTGTTTGAAAGCGCGCCACATTCGGCGCGAGCCACTCGACCAGATCGCGACTCCAAAGCGCAAAAATAAAACCAACGATTCCGCCTAACAATGCGATGACGAGACTTTCGATGAGCAGTTGCCTAACGAGTTGCAGCCGAGTCGCGCCGACCGCCGCGCGGATGGCAAACTCACGCGCCCGCGCCACCCCACGCGCGGCGAAAAGATTCGCCAGGTTCGCGCACGCAATCAGCAGGACGAGGCCAACCGCGCCGAGCAAAAGCGCAAGGTTGGTGCGGTATTTTCCGACCAGACTTTCGAGCAACGGCGTGACCACGCTGCCGACGTTCTTGTTCGTTTCGGGATAAGTTTTTTCGAGGCGCGCGGCGATCGCCGTGATTTGCGCGCGCGCCTCTTCGATCGTTAGGCCGGGCTTCAAACGCGCCCAGCCAAAAAGCATCGGGTGAATCTCGCGCTTCGGCCACGCGTCGTTGTCCGCGCGGCGCATCATCGAGAACCACGCGTCCGGTTGCGACGGCGCATCGACCGCCGGCGGCATCACGCCGATCACGGTCGCGAGCCGGCCGCCAAAATTAATTTTCCGTCCGAGAATGTTCGGGTCGCGCGCGAAGACTTGCGTCCACATTTTGTCGCTCAGCACGGTGACAAACGGGGCGCCGGCCTTGTCTTCATCGCGGGAAAAAGTGCGGCCCATTTCCGGTCCGACGCCGATGAGGCGGAAGAAATTCTCCGTCACAAACGCGACAGGAATTTGTTCCGGCGCGCGGCCGGGAATATCGCTCAGCGCGCTCGTCTCGGGATGGGTGAGCGCGAAATCCTGGAAGACCGTCGCGTCGTGCCGCCAGTCGAGATAATCGGGCAGCGCCATCGAATAGGGCTCGCCCGATCCAGTGTTATCTTTTTCCTGCAGAACAACGATGCGGCCCGCGTCGGGATACGGCAGCGACTCGAGCAAAACCGAATTGATCACGGAGAAAATCGCGGTGTTGGCACCGATGCCTAACGACAAGGTAAGCACGGCGATGAAAGTGAAGCCGGGCGATTTGCGGAGCTGGCGAAGAGCGAAACAAAAATCGTTCATGAGAATTTCATTCCGCGCGCAACGCGACCATCGGATCGACCGCGCTGGCGCGACGCGCGGGCACGAAACAGGCGACGAGCGCGATCGCAGCGAGGGCAAGCGAGAGGGCGAAAAAGATGAGCGGATCGTTTGCGCTCACGCCGAAAAGCAAATTTGCGAGCAGGCGCATCGTGCCTAACGACACCAGAATTCCGAGCGCGAGTCCGATGCCGACCAGCATCATGCCTTCGCGCACGACGAGACCGAGGACATCGCGTTTTTGCGCACCGAGCGCGAGGCGAATGCCAAGCTCCCGCGTGCGTTGTGCGACGGAATAGGAAGTGACTCCGTACAAACCAACCGCGGCGAGGACGAGCGCGACGCTGGCGAAAATAGTCAGCAGCGTCATCGTGAACCTCCGCTGAAGAAGCGAGCGCGCGATGAAGTCCGCCATCGTGCGCGGATTGCCTAACGGTACCGATTTGTTGACGCGCCAGACCGCGTTTTGCGCAGCGGGGAGGAGCGAAAGGGAATTGGCCGGTTCCGTGTTCAGCGCGACGAAAACGCCTGGCCACATCGCCTGGCCTAACGGTTGATAGATTTCCGCCCGCGGCGCTTCTTCCAACGAATCATGCCGGACGTTTCCGACGACGCCAATGATGCGCAGGCTTTCGTTTTTCGGGCCGAAATCGGCGATGACTTTTCCGATCGGGTCATCGTTAGGGAAAAGAGTGTGCGCCGCGGCGGCGTTGATCATGGCGACGGGGAGCGCGCCTAACGAGTCGTGTTCGTTGAAATTCCGCCCGCGCAAGAGCGGGATGCCCATCGTCGCAAAATAATCCGGCGTGGCGATGCGGATGTCGGCTTCGTGATCGGTCTTATCGCCCGCGATTTTGAACGAGCGCGAGCTGTTGCCGCCAGCGAGCGGCAGCCGGCTGACCGCGCCGACCGATTTCACGCCGGGCACTTCGCGCAGTTGCTCGAAGGCCTGGCGATAAAAAGTGATTTGCCGCTCTTGCGACCAGCGCGCCGGCGCGCCCATGTTGAAGATGAGCAAATGATCGGATCTAAATCCGGGATCGACGCCGGCGAGCTTCGCGAAGCTTTTCGTGAGGAGGCCCGCGCCGATCAAGAGGACGAGCGATAACGCGACTTCGAGTGCAATCAGAATCGCACGGCCGCGCCCGCTCGCCGCCGTGCCGCCGCGATCGCCTTGGTTGAGCGCGATGGCCGGAGTCGCGGAGGACGCGCTCATCGCGGGCGCGAGGCCGAAAAGAATGCCCGTGCCTAACGAGGCGGCGAGACCGAAGGCGACGACTTCCCAATTCAACCCGATGCTTTTAAAAGTGCTGATTCCGTGCGGGCTGATCGAGAGCAAAACCGGAATCGCCCACGCGGAGAGAACCACGCCTAACGAACCGCCGAGTATCGCGAGGAGCACACTTTCGGTCAGTAATTGCCTAACGAGTCGACTGCGGCTCGCGCCGAGGGCGGAGCGAATCGACACTTCACGCGCTCTCGTGGTCGCGCGCGCGAGGAGCAAGTTGGCGACGTTCGCGCACGCGATGAAGAGCAGCGCGCCGACAGCCGCGAGCAGAAGTAGCAAAACTGGTCTCAGTGAGCCGACTGCGTCTTCGTGCAACGGGACGATGCGGACCCCGCTGTCCTGGTCAGAATCGGGATATTGTTTTTCCAAACGCCGGCTGATCGTGTCCATCTCCGAGCGCGCGCTAGCGAGCGTCACGCCCGGTTTTAGCCGCGCCCAGGCGTCGAGGTAGACACTGTCGCGTTGGGCGCGCGGATTTTCGTGGACGCGGAGCGAATTTGGCGGCACGCCGTAAGGCGAAGGCAGCCAGAGCTCGCCGTAATTATCCGGCGAATAATTTGGCGGCATCACGCCGACGATTGTGCGCGGCTCGCCGTCGAGCATCATTTCGCGGCCGACAATATTCTTGTCGGAGCCGTAATGACGCGACCAAAGCTCCGCGCTGATCACGGCGATGTTGTCGTGCCCGAGTTTGTCGTCGGACGGTTGAAGCGCGCGGCCTAACAATGGCGGAACGGCGAAAAGCTGGAAGAAACCCGCCGTCGTGTGAGCGACGCGGATGCGTTCCGGCTGATCGCCATCTGTTAAATCGCCGCTCGCGCCGGAGAGCGCGGCAGTGACGGAAAAGACATCGTTTTGCGCGGTCCAATCGAGAAAATTCGCCGGCGAAGAAGCCTCGGAGGATTCGCCGGTTTTGCGATTCATCTGCGAAAGCGTGACGATTTTTTCCGAATCGGGATACGGCAGCGGATGAAGCAGAACGCCATCGATCACGCTGAAAATCGCGCTCGAGCCGGCGATGCCTAACGAGAGCGTAACGATCGCGACCAGAGTGAAGCCGGGATTTTTCAAAAGCATTCGCAGCGCGAAACGAAGATCCTGAAAAAGTGTGTGCATAAATTATTCAGCGCGCAGCGTGACCATCGGGTTGACGCGCGACGCGCGGCGCGCGGGAATCCAACAGGCGAGCAACGCCGCCGCGCTGAGCACGAAAGCCGCCGCGAAATAAAACGCCGGGTCCGCGATGTTGACTTGAAAAAGGAGACTGCGCATGAAGCGCGAGAGCGCGATCGCACCGACCACGCCGATCGTTAGGCCAAGCGCGAGCACGCGCGCGCCCTGGCGCAACATCATGGTCGCGATTTGCCGGCGACGTGCGCCGAGTGCGAGGCGGACGCCGATCTCACGCGTGCGGCGCTGGCCGTTGTAAGCCATCACGCCGTAAATGCCGACGACTGCGATCGCGGAAAATGTTCCGAGCAAAAACGTCATCAGCCGCGGCGTTGCCCATGTCTCTTCGACGCGCGCTTGCATCGCGCGAATGTCGTAAACCGGCTGCGAGGGATCGATCGCTCCGACAATTTGCCGCAGCGATCTTTCGACGCTTTCCTGGCCTAACGACGTCCGCAAAAGGACGACGAGACCGGTTTGCGGGACTTGCTTCTGCGGCAAATAAGCCTGCGGCAACTCGGTCGGTTCGTCGAGGCGTTCGTAAACGCGCAGGTGCGGGACGACGCCGACGATCGTGCGCATTTTGCGGCCTTTGTCGTCGGTCTGCATACGCACGCGTTTGCCGATCGGATCCTGTCCTAAGAAATAATGATCGGCGAAACTTTGATCGACGATGAGAACAGGCGGCGCGTTTTTGTCGTCACGCGGAGTGAAGCTGCGTCCACGCAAAAGAGGCGTGCCTAACGACACAAAATAGTCGCCGTCGATTACGTTGACCTCGAGCGAGGGCAATTGTCCCGGCGGCGGCTCGGCCGTTCCTTCCGGCAGAAAACCGGTCTGCCAGCCGGTCATGAGCGGAGGATTCGAGGCAAGCGCGGCGTTTTTTACCCCGGGCAGGACGCGCAGTTTGTCGAGCAACGTGTTGGAAAAATTGAGCAGCTTCGCCTGATCGTCGTAAGCGGGATCAGGCAGATCGATGCGCGCGGTCATCAGCTCGTTAGGCTGATAGCCTAACGACAGCGAGGCCGCTTTTTGAAAGCTGTTCAAAACAAACGCGGCCGCGCTCAGGAGCATGAGAGTGAGCGCGATCTCGGCGACGATGAGAAGCTCGCGCGAACGTCGGGCCGCCTTCGAATCGGAAGTGCCGTGCGCGCCGGCTTTCAGCGCTGCCTGCGCGTTCGCGCGCGAGGCGGCCCAGGCCGGCCAGAGGCCGAAGAGTACGCCGGTTGCGGCCGCGAGCGTTCCGGTAAAGAGCAAAACCCAAAGATCGAGCCGCGTTTCCTGGAAACGTCGTGAGTCGTGTGGCGCCAGCGCAACGAGCAAATCGCGACCCCAAGCCGCGAAGCAGAGACCAACGAGCGCGCCGAAAAATGCGATGAGCAAGCTTTCGGTGAGCAGTTGCCTAACGATCTGCCAGCGGCTCGCGCCGATCGCGATGCGAATGGCAAACTCACGCGACCGCGCGGCGCCACGGGTGGCGAGAAGATTGGCCAGGTTCGCACAGGCAATGAGCAGCACGACGCCGACCGCGGCGAAAAGCAGGTTCAAACTTTTGCGATATTCGCCGACCCGATTTTCGAGCAGCTCGGTCACCGTCACGCCGACTTTGCTGTTCGATTCCGGATAAGCTTTTTGGAGCCGCGCCGCGATCGCGGACAGGTCGGCCTGCGCCTGCGCGATCGTTAGGCCAGGTTTCAATCGCCCCCAGGCGAAGGGGCCGGGATGATTGTCGCGCGTCTGCCAGTTGATGTCGGCGCTGCGGCGCATGAGCGGGAACCAAACTTCGACGGTGCGCGGCGAAAACATTTGCGCCGGCATCACGCCGACGACGGTGAAAAGCTGATCGCCAAAATTGACCGCGCGCCCGAGGACCGCCGGATCGCGATTGAAAACACGCTGCCAAAGCGAGTCGCTGATCACGGCCAGCGCAGGGCCGCCGACGCGATCTTCCTGCGCGGTAAAAACGCGACCGGCTTCCGCTTTCAGGCCGATGACGTCGAAGAAATTCGCGGTCACGATCGCGCCGGAAATCTGCTCCGGCACGCGGCCTTTCACGTCGCTCAAGTTGTAGGATTCACGGCGCGCGATCGCGAGCTGCTCGAAGCTGTGGTTGCCGTTTTTCCAGTCGAGATAATCAGGAAACGAAACCGAGATCGACGGTTGATTCGCGTCCGACTCATTCAGGACGGCGATGCGATCAGGATTTGGATAAGGCAGCGGCCGCAGAAGGACGGCGTCGATCACGGAAAAGATCGCGCTGTTCGCGCCGATGCCTAACGACAGGGTGAGAATCGCGACGAGCGTGAAGCCGGGAGATTTCCGGAGCTGCCGGAACGCGAGTCGCAGATTGTTCATGGCGGCGAAATCACTCGGCGCGGAGCGCAACGATGGGATCGACTTGTGCGGCGCGGCGCGCGGGCAGCCAGGCGGCGAGAAACGCAACCGCGGCGACGAGAAAAACAATCGCGCCGAAAGTCACCGGATCAGCCGCGCCGACGCCGAAGAGCAGGCTGTTCAAGAGCCGCGTGGCGGCGAACGCGCCTAACAATCCCACCGCGACGCTAATTGCAACCAGCCCCATCGCCTGGCCGACGATGAGGCGAAAGATCGACGATTGCGCCGCGCCGAGTGCGATGCGGATGCCGATTTCGTTCGTGCGCTGCGCGACCGAGTAGGCCATCACGCCGTAAATCCCGATCGCGGTGAGGAGGAGAGCGGTGGCGGCAAAAATGGAAAGAAGGAGCGCGTTGAAGCGTGGCCGGGCAAGCGATTGCGATACGTAATCTTCGAAGACTCTTATACTCGTTAGGGGAATATCGGGATCGACCGCGGCCAGTTGGGCGCGGATTGCACTCGTTAGGCTGTTCGGATTGGCGACTCGCGTGCGCACGACCAGGGTCATCGTGTCGAAGGGAAGTTGCGCCAAGGGCACGTACATCTCCGGCGTGTCTTCGTTGCGCAGCGAACGGTATTTGACGTTGCCGACCACGCCGACGATCTCGCGCATTTTCGGCTCTCCCTCATCCGCGCTGAAACCGGGTGTGATGCGTTTGCCGACTGCGTTTTGGCCGGGGAAAAATTGGCGCGCGAACGCCTGATTGACCATGACCACGGGCGCGGAGTGAAACTGGTCGTGCTCATCGAAAACGCGTCCCTGTCGCAGGCCCACGCCGACGGTTTTGAAATAGTCATTGCCGATAATGCGGAGAGGCGCGGTGGCGCGTTGACCCTCCGGGAGCGGATGCTCCGCGATATCCACACCCGTCGAGATGTTACTCGAGCTGAGCGGGAGCGGCACGATCGCGCTGGCCGATTCAATCGCCGGAAGCGCGCGGATTTTCGGCAGCAATTTTTGGTAAAACGCGATGATGTTTTCGTTCTTCGGATAAGCGGACGCGGGCAGGCCGATGCGCGCGGTGAGCAGCCGTTCCGGACGCAAACCGGTCGGCACATTGCCGAGTCGCGCGAAGCTTTGAATGAGCAGTCCCGCGCAAATCAGGAGGACGAGCGCGAGCGCGACTTCCGCCATGACGAGGCTGTTGCGAAGCCGGCCTTTGTGGCCGCCGTCGCCGCCGCTGCGCAGGCCGATTTTAAGCGAACTGTTGAGATCAACACGCGATGCCTGCCAGGCCGGGACGAGCCCGAAGATTACGCCGGTCGCGAGCGAAACGAGAAGCGTGAACGCAAGCACGGCGCCGTCGAGGCTGATGTCGCCGATGCGCGGGATGTTTTGCGGAATGGCCCGGATCAAGGCCGAGGTGCCCCAATCCGCGAGGAGCAATCCGAAAATTCCGCCGAGCGCGCTCAGGACGATGCTTTCGATGAGCAGTTGCCTAACGATGCGCGAACGACTCGCGCCCAAGGCCGAGCGCAAGGCGATTTCTTTTTCGCGCACCGACGCACGCGCAAGCAGTAGGTTAGCGACATTCGCGTTTGCGATCAGGAGCACGCAACCGACCGCGCCGAACAAAATGTAAAGAGCGGTCCGGACATCGCCGATCAAGTCGTCGCGCAGCGGTTTTACGAGAACGCCGAAGTAGCTGTTGCTATCCGGATATTGTTTTTCGAGTGTGGCGGCAATCGCGGAAAGATCCGCCTGCGCTCGCGCAATCGAAACGCCCGGCTTAAGCCGCGCAATTGATTTCAGGCTGTGATTGCCGCGTTGCTCGGTCGCCGGCTTGTCGCCCGGGCCGCTACTCGCCGCGTCCGGGGCGAACGTTTCGTATAACTCGATTGGATCGGTCTGGATCGGAAATTGAAAGTGCGGCGGCATCACCCCGATCACTGTGTAAGGCTGGCGATTCAACTCGATCCTTTGGCCGAGCACTTTTTTATCACCGGCAAAATGCTTCTGCCAAAAGTTGTAACTCAGGATGACTTTGTAACCGCCAGGGCCGCCGCCGGCCTGTTCATCCGCGCGCGAAAAACTGTGGCCGATGAGCGGATTGATGCCGAGGACGGCGAAGAAGTCGCTGCTGCATTTCACTCCATCGAGACTCTGCGCGCCGTTCTCGCCGGTGAAGGCCAGCTTCTCATCGCGATAAACCGCGAGGTTCGAGAGCGTGCGATTCTGTTTCCGGAAATCGAAATAGTCAGGATAGGAAAGGGAAACGAGCTGATCGGGCGACGATCCGTCGTGCGAATTCGTCATCCCGACCGCGAGCAGTTGGTGCGGTGCGGGAAAGGGGAGCGGCTTGAGGAGAACGGCGTTGACCACGCTAAAGATGGCGGTGTTGGCGCCAATCCCGAGGGCGAGGGTAAGGACGGCAATAAAGGTGAAGCCCGGCGATTTGCGGAGCTGGCGAAAAGCGAAGAGCAGGTCGTTAAACATGGAATGGTCGATTCGTTAGGCGATGGAAATTGCGGCCGCGCTATTCATAGCGAAGCGCGACCATCGGATCGACGCGCGTGGCGCGACGCGCCGGAAACCAGCAGGCGAGCAAAGTGACCGCGGCCAGCGCGATGAAAGCCGTGAGCAACGCCACCGGATCGAGGCCACCGACGTTGTAAAGCAGGCTCGTGAGGGCGCGCCCCGCGCCGATCGCGCCGAGCAAGCCTATCGACATCCCGATCCCGACGAGCGCGAGCCCGCGGCCGAGTGCGAGGCGAAAAACATTTTCCCGTGGCGCGCCAAGCGCGAGCCGAATGCCGAACTCGCGCGTCCTTTGCGTCACCGTCAGCGCCATGACGCCGTAAAGGCCGACGCTCGCGAGCACGAGCGCGAGCGCGGCGAAGGCGCCGAGCAGTGTCATCGTTAGGCGACTAGTCGCGAGGCTGTCGCCGATGTTTTGTTCCATCGTCGCGATCGCCGCGACCGGCTGATCGGGATCGACGCTTTGCACCGTCCTCACGACTGCGGGTGCAAGCGTCAGCGGATCAGCGAGAGAAGTGCGAACGAGCAAATTGTTTTCGTCGCTGACCATTTGGGTCGCGCTGAAATACTCCTGCGGCAAGGCTAGACGGTCGAACTCATCGCCGGGTGGATCGGTCCGAACGCGCGGGACCACACCGATAATCGTTAGGGGCGGTGCTTTTTGATCTTCACTCTGATTGTCGTCGATGCGAAGACCGATCGGGTTCTGGTTCGGAAAGTAACGGCGCGCGAAACTCTCGTCGATGATGATTGTCCTCGGCCCGTTGGCCGTTTCTTGCGGACCGAAATTGCGGCCCGCCACTAACGGCATTTTCATCAACCTGAAATAGTCCGTCGAGATCAGATTGATTTCGGCGGAGGGTTCGTGACCAGGTTGGCTCGGCGGTGTTCCCGTGATGTGAAAAGAGCTGTCCCATTCGGTGTCGTCGAACGGGATGTTTTCGCCGATCGCCGCCGAGACAACACCGGGCAGAGCATCGATCCGTTCGATCAATTGTTTGTAGAAGATTCGGGTTTTGTCCTTTGAATCGTAGCGTGCGCGCGGCAGCGACAGCCTCATCGTGAGAATGCCTTTCGGCTCGAAACCGAGCGGCGCATTTTGCGATTCCCAGAAACTTTTCAACGTTAGGCCGGCGCCCGCGAGCAGGATCAATGCGAGCGCGACTTGAGTGATGACGAGCGCGCTGCGAGCGCGTTGCCGCCCCGCGCTGTCGCTTCCGCCGCGGCTGCCGGCTTCGTTCAAATCGCCCGCGAGCGCAGCCAGTCGCGAGACGCGCCAAGCCGGCCAGACGCCGACTAGAATTCCGCAAACGAGTGCGATCACCGTCGCGAAAACGAGCGTGAAAATGTCGAGCTGCGTCTGTTGAAAACGCAAAACATTTTGCGGACTGAGGGCGTGGATCGCGTCGATGCTCCAGACCGCGATGAGCAAACCGGCGCCGCCGCCGACGATTCCGAGCACGGTGCTTTCGATGAGCAGCAATCGCATCAAACGCCAGCGGCTCGCGCCCATCGCCGCACGCACGGCGAGCTCTTTGCCGCGGGAAAGAGCGCGCGCGAGTTGCAGGTTCGCGACGTTCGCGCACGCGATCAGCAACACGCACGCGACCGCGGCAAGAAGCAGGTCGAGGCTTTGCCGATAATCGCCAACCGTCGCGTCGAGCAGAAGACGCGCGGTGATCGCGCGGCCGGAATTGGTCGCGGGATAACGATTCGTCAGGCTGCGGGCGATCGCGTCGAGATCGGCGCGCGCCTGCGCGAGCGTGACTCCATCTTTCAAGCGGCCGGTGGCCGAAAATCCCGGGTGATTGTCGCGCTCCAAAATATTTTTCTCTTTGCGCAAATCGCCTAACGGAATGAAAACCTGCGCCGTCCGCATCAGTTGCATCTCGTTAGGCAAAACGCCGATGATCTCGCGCGGCACGGTATCGACGACAATTTGTTGGCCGAGCGCTTTGGGCGAACCGCCGAAGCGCCGCTGCCACAAACTTTCGCTGATGAGCGCGACTTTCGGGCCGCCGGGAACATCTTCGGCTTCGGTCAAATCGCGCCCGAGAATTGGTTTCAATCCGAGAATGCGGACGGTGTTCCAGGTCATGAGCCCGGAGTTCACCCGTTCCGGTGGAACGTCGCCGCCCGGGCTGGAAAGGTTCGCCGAGTCGCGGCGATAAAGCGCGAGATCGGTAAAGGTGTGCTGCATCGCGCGCCAATCGAGAAAATTCGGGTAGCTGACGGAGCCCGAATCAAAGATCGGCATTTTCTCCCGCAGCAAGATGAGCCGGTCCGATTGCGGATAAGGCAGCGGCCGCAACAAGACCGCCTCGACCACGCTGAAGATCGCCGTGTTCGCGCCGATCCCGAGCGCGAGCGCTCCGATCGCGATGATGGCAAAGGCGGGCGCCTTCATCAGCATCCGAATGGCGTAACGAAGATCGTTGAGCATGATTCGTTAGGCTCTCGTTAGGCGTGAAGCGATCGTTAGGCCAAAATCATTGCTGCGCGGTTTGCCGGTCGCCGGAGACGATTTGGATCGAGCCCGCGCCGCTGCGCAAAACAAGTTTTCGCCCGCCGCCGTTGAGTGTACCCTTGAGTGAGTCGTGCTCGGAACGTGTTCCCGTCAGTGGCAAATCGCTCCGCACGCTGCCCGCGCCGGTTTCGGCGTCGATCGTTAGGCCGGCGTTTTTCGGAGTGAGCACGGTGATCGCGCCGGCCGATGTTTCGAGACTGATGTCGCCCGCGACCGGCGAAGGCAAAATCGCTTCGATCGCGCCACCGGAAGTTTCGGCCGTTAGTTTTCCGCCAATGTTTGCGAGTCGCAGTTTTCCGCCGCTGCTTTCAACCTTCGCGTCGCCGGCGAAATTGCTCACCGTGACGTGGCCGCCGGAAGTGTCGGCCTTCAATCGGCCGCGGCTGTCGGTCACTTCGATGTGGCCGCCGCTCGTGTCGAGATCGGCGTAACCGTCGCAGCTTTTCGCCGTGATGCTCCCGCCGCTCGTGTCCGCATGAATGTCTCCGTGGATTTGCGTGAAGGAAAGCGCGCCGCCGCTCGTGTCCGCTTTGACCGTGCCGGTGGTGCCGCTGGCAGAGACGTGGCCGCCCGCGGTGTCGAGGTCGAGATTAAAAGTCGCGGGCACGCGGATGTTGTAATGCGCTTCGGTGCGGGTGTGCCCGAACCAGTTCCAAATCGAGCCTAACGAGTCGTGCTTGCGCTGCGCCCTAACGATGACCGTGTCGCCTTCGGTCGAGACAATGATCGGCGCTTCGGCGAGATATTCTTTCGCTTTGTCCTCGGACACGCCTTCGACTTTGCGCCAGGCGTCGACGACCACTTTGTCGTTCTCGCCCGGCGTGACTTCGATCGAGCCGAAGTTGACATCGACGACGAGTTTGCCGCCGGCGTGCGCGGGGCGCGTTTCGTGAACTTGATCTTCGGCCGCGAACGCGGACAGCGCCGAGGCGAGGATGAGCGTGCTGATTTTGATCGTTAGTTTCATAGGTAGTTTGGTTATTTGATGATCCAGCCGTCGCGCAATTGGATGGTGCGATTGCCGTAAGCGGCGTTCGCTTCCGAATGCGTGACCTGAATGATGGTGGTGCCTTCTGCGTTTAGTTTTTTGAAGAGCCGCATGATGTCCTCGGCCTGGCTCGAATGCAGATTGCCGGTCGGTTCGTCGGCGAGAATGAGCTTCGGTTTTGCGATGACCGCGCGCGCGATGCTGACGAGCTGTTGCTGTCCGCCGGAAAGTTGCCGCGGGTACAAATCCTTTTTTCCGACAATGGAAAAACGGTCGAGCGTGTCGGCGACGAGCGCGGTCCGTTCCGATTTCGAGTAACGCCGATAGGAAAGCGGGATGTCGAGATTCTCGTAAACCGTCAGGTCGTCGAGCAGGTTGTAGTTTTGAAAAACGAAACCGACCTGCTCGTTGCGCAGCGTCGTGCGCTCTTTCGGTTTCAGTCGATGGACGGCGGTCTCATCGAGAAAAAATTCGCCCGTCCAACCGAAATCATGCATGCCTAACAAATGCAGCAAAGTCGATTTCCCCGCGCCCGACGGTCCCATCACGGAAACAAAATCGCCCTCTTCGACCTCGAGATTGATGTCGCGCAGGACGTAGGTGAACTGCTGTTTGCCTAACGGATAGCTGCGCTCGATGTGCTGAAGTTTGATGAGCGGTCCGGTGTTCATAATTTAACTCCGCGCCAGCGCGAGCATCGGGTCCACGCGCATCGCGCGGCGTGCCGGGATGTAGCTCGCGAGCAAGGCGACAAGGGCGAGCGTGATCGTGACAAAAACGAAGGTCGAAAGATCGAGCGCGCTCACTTGATAGAGCGCGGAATGCAAAGCCGACGCGCTCAGAATCGCCGCGATCAGTCCGAGGATTGTGCCCGCACCGATGAGAATTCCGGCGCGCGAAAGCACGAGCCGCAAAACATCCGCGCGTTGCGCGCCGAGCGCCATGCGCACGCCGATTTCGTTCGTGCGTTGCGCGACCAGAAACGACATCACGCCGTAAATTCCAACCGCGGCGAGGACGAGCGCGATGCCGGCGAAGCTCGCGAGCAAAATGACCGACAAACGTTTCGGCGCGACCGAATCGGCAACGACATCGTCGAGCGTGCGCACCTGCGCGATTGGCAGGTCGGGATCGATCGCCTGCACTTCGCGCCGGACCGCACTCGTTAGGCTGAGCGGATCCTGTTTCGTGCGGAGAGCGAGGATGACTGACGAATACGGCGCTTGCGCCAGCGGAACATAAAGCTCCGGCTGCACCGGCCGATCAAAACCGCGATGATGCACATCGCCGATCACGCCGACGATCGTCGTCCAGGCCATGCCGCTAAACGCGACCCGGATCCTTTTGCCAATCGGGTTTTCGTTAGGCCAATAGCGCTGCGCGAGCGCGTGATTGATGACCACGACGGCAGGCGCGCCGATTTTGTCCGCGGGCGTGAAGACGCGGCCCTGCAAAACTGGAATTTGCAGCGCGGCAAAATATTTCGACGAGGCGATGCGAACGTCTTCGTCGGGCTCGGGATGCTTGTTGTCGTTAGGCCGGCCTTCGATTGAAAACGAGGAGTCGCTGTTCACTCCGCTCATCGGCAGGATCGCGGTCAGGCTGGCAGCGGTGACGCCGGGCAGGTTCGTTAGGCGACGCTCCAGCTCGGCGAAAAAATTCGCCCGCGCCGCTGCGTTTTTGTAGCGCAACGCCGGGAGCGAAATCTCCGCGGTGAAAACATTGTTCGGATTAAATCCCGGGCTGACATTTTCCAGCCGGACGAAACTCTTGACGAGCAATCCGGCGCCGGTCAGGAGCAAAAGCGCGAGCGCGACTTCGACGACCACGAGCGAATTGCGAAACGCGTTATGCCGCCGGCTGGAAGTCGCGCCGCGGCCGCCTTCCTTGAGCGCTTCGGTCAGATCGGGTTTGCCGCTGGCGAGAGCGGGAATGAGGCCGAAGAGTAATCCGGTTCCAATCGCGAGCGCGAGCGTGACGAGCAGGACCGCGCCGTCGACATGGAGTTCGCTGAGCCGCGGGATGGTTTGCGCGCCGAATCTTGCGACCAGGTCGATAATCCAAATGGCGAACAAGCTGCCAATACCCGCGCCGCATATCGCGAGCACGACACTTTCCGTCAGGCCCTGGCGCAAAAGCCGCGCCCGACTCGCACCGACCGCGACGCGAATCGCCATCTCACGCTCGCGCGTCGCGGCCCGCGCGAGCAGCATCGTCGCCAGATTCGCGCAGGCGATGAGCAGAACGAGGCCGACCGCGCCGGACAAAATAAGCAGGAGCGGTTTCATGCCGCCGATCATCTGGTCCTTGAGCGAAAAAATCGTCGCGCCGAAGCTGTCGGTCGGCGGATAATTTTTCGGAAAACGCAGCCGCATTTGCCTGACGACAGTTTCGATTTCGGCCTGCGTCTGCTGCTGCGAAACGTGCGGCGCGAGCCGGCCGATCATGCCGTAGCTGCGCGAGCCGCGCTCTTTCAACTCGTCAACGGTGAACGCGACCGGCTGCCAGATGTCGGCGCGTTCGCTGAACTGCGAGCCGCTGACGTTAAAAAGCGGGAGCGGAAATTCGAAACTCGCCGGCATGATGCCGATGACGTTGAGCGCGCGTCCGTCGGCGATTAATTTACTCCCGAGCACGCGCGGATCGGAATCGAATTTACGCCGCCAGAGCCGCTCGCTGATGACCACGACGTCGTCGCGGCCGGTCGCGCATTCCTCCGGGCGAAAAGTGCGGCCGCGAATCGGCGTCACGCCTAACAATGGAAAAAGATCGGCCGAAACAACCGCACCGGAGATGCGCTCGGGCAGATCGCGATCAGCCAGATTGTAGGTTGCGGGCTTGAAGGCCGCGATCGCATCGAAGCTGTGGAGCTGCGCCTTGTAATCAAGAAATTCCGGAGGCGAAACCGGGATCGCATCGAGGTGCTGATCGCGAAAATGCTCGAAAAAAAGCACGAGCCGCGATGGATCCTTGTAAGGCAGCGGCTTGATCAGAAGCGCGTTGACGAGCGTGAAAACGGAAGTGGTTGCGCCGATGCCAAGCGCGAGGGTGACGATCGCGACGAGGGTAAAAAGCGGCTGCTTAAACAACAGGCGAACCGCGTGGCGAAATTCCGCGATCATGGAGCCGGCTGGCTGCTGGGTTGTTTCGCCTCGACGGAATCAGCGGAACGTGTCGTCGTCGCCGCGCGATGCTCCGGCCGATGCGAGAAATAGGCGAGCGCGAGGTTCGCGATCAGGAGCGCGCAAATGATCAGCGCTTTCAGCGATCGGCGATCATTCGAGCGCATCATTCCACTTCTCGTTAGGCGTTAGGCGGCGATTTTGTCTTCGACCACGCGGCCGTCGAACAGGTGAATCGTGCGGTCGGCGTGCTCGGCGAAACGCACGTCGTGCGTCACCATGCAAATGGTCGCGCCGCCGTCGTGCAGCTCTTTCAAAAGATCCATCACCGCTTCGCCGTTGCGCGAATCGAGATTGCCCGTCGGTTCGTCGGCGAGCAGAATCGCCGGCTTGCCCGCGAGCGCGCGCGCGACCGCGACGCGCTGTTGCTGGCCGCCGGAAAGCTGGCTCGGCAAATGTTTCGCGCGATGACCCATGCCGACGCGCTCGAGCGCTTCGTTGGCAAAAGTCTTGCGCTCGCTCGCCGGCATCCCGCGATAGGTCAGCGGGAGCTCGACGTTTTCGAAAACCGTCAGGTCGCCGATGAGGTTGAAGCTTTGAAAAATAAATCCGATCTCGCGATTCCGAATGCGCGCCCGCTCCGGAAATGTGAGGTTCGCGACCTCGCCGCCTTTGAGCGAATAACTGCCGCCCGACGGCGTGTCGAGCAAGCCGAGAATCGAGAGCAGCGTCGATTTGCCGCAGCCGGATGGTCCCGCGATCGAGACGTATTCGCCGGTGCGGATGTCGAGGTGAATTCCCGAAAGGGCGTGAGTCTCGACCTCGTCGGTGAGGAAGACTTTGGTCACGCTGTCGAGATGAATGAGTGTGTTGTTTCCGTTGTTCATTTTATTCGTTAGGTAGAAGTGAGTGCTTTGTTCGTTAGGGGAAAAATCAGTCGAGCTTGATGCGGTCGTGCGAATCGTAGGCGCTGGTGTCGGAAAGGATGACCTGGTCGCCGACGTTGAGGCCGCTCAGGATTTCAATCGTGTTAACCGAGCTGCGGCCGAAATGCACCGGGGTGCGGACAGCTTCGCCGTTATTCGTTAGGCGAAAAACACCGACGGTCGCGCCATCTTGCGCGAACGCGGGGCGTCCCACGTAGAGCACGTCGTTCAGTCGCTCGAGCTCGATCGTGCCATCGACGCTCAAGTCCGGCCGCGCGCCTTTCGGCAATTTGCCATCGAGCGCGACGTCGACCGTGACGGTGCCTTGTTCAACAGCAGGATCGACGCGCGTGACATGGCCGGCGACGACGCCGTTGCGCGTGTCGATTTCCGCCGGCTGATTAATCTGAATATCCTTGGCCTGCGTTTCCGCGATCTTGATTTGCGCTTTCAGCTTCGTCGGATCGGCGACGCGCGCGAGATTCGTGCCGGCCGCGACGCGCTGGCCGACTTCGACCGGCAGTTGTTGCAGGACGCCGTTCATGCCGGCGCGGACGTGCAGGTTTTCGACTTCGCTTTTTGCGAGATTGGCCGCCGCTTTGAGTTCGTCGATCGCGGCTTCTTTGGCGGCGAGCTGCGGCTGGATCGAATCCTGTGCGAATTGCAGACGTTTTTGTTCGATGCCGTCGCGATTCGCGAGTTCGTCGCGTTTGATGATGGAAGTTTTGTAAGCGAGGTCGGCGATCAGTCCGTTCTTTTTCAGCGCATCGTTCGTTTCGGCTTCCATTTTCGCCTGTTGAAAATCGGAGTGGACTTGCGCGGTCGTCGATTCCTGGTCGAGCAACTCGCGCTGCAACGTCGCGCGCAGCGTGATCAGTTCCGCTTCACCCGCTTTTTCTTTCAGCTCCGCGTCGCTCGCGGCCTGCTCGAGATCGCGGCTCGAAAGTTCGAGAATGACCGTGTCCGGTTTCACCGTCGCGCCCGGCCTGACGATGATTTTTTCGACGCGACCTTCCTTGCTCGCGGCGATCCAGCGAATGTCTTCCGGCACGAGAGTGCCGAGTCCGCGCACCTGGCGCAGCATCGGCCCGCGTTTCACCGTATCGACCCAGACGGAGGAGCGATCAACGCTGGGCGCGGCCGGTTTCAAGCGCGACACAGCAATCCAAACCACGAGAAGAGCGAGAACCGAACCAGCGATAATGACGATGCGGCGTTTCTTTTTCTTCCGGGCGATGTCGGGCCTCGCGACGTCCATCGACGAAGTGGGCGCAGCGAAGCCGGACTTGCGCGCGCTCACGGACGCCGGCGCCGGTTTGTCTCCCGGGATCACTTCGAAACTTCGCTGCGGCATGTTTGAATCCGCCACTTAGAAAAGAGCGATGCTGTGAGCCAGGGCCGCCACCGCCTGCATGCTGTTTGCGATCGGCAGCAGCGCCATCGCGATGAGCGCGCTGAAGACGCCGGCCTCGACCGCGAAACTGCGCGGCGCTTCCTCGGCGAAATACCGATTGCTCAATTTGTAGAACGACTGGCGATCGAATTTCGCGGAACGGCCGCAGCCGCTCGTGAGCGTGCCGGCCTGGAAACCTGCCTCGACATGCGGCAACATCCGCGCGCCGCGCGACTCGCGCTGCTCGGATTGGTGCCGCGATTTCAGGATAAGAGTGTGAGTGTTGTTTTTCATTTTATGACTTTCCGTTTCCATTGAGATGCATTCGCCTCTCGATTTGGATTCAGAAAATTTCCTTTCATGCCGAAGCCTATTGCAAAGGGCGTGCCAATCGATTTTTTTAAGTCGTAATCGATTGAAAAAGAACAAATTAAAATTCTGCAACGAAATTGGACGATTTCGCGAAATGCCTCGCTTGCGGGATTCTCTTGTCCCGAATTTGGGACAACATTGCGGTTTTTCCGAAGAGCGAGGTGGAGGCGGCGAAGAAGTTGCCGGATTGGCCTAACGAGTCTAAGTCTGTCCGGCCTCGTTAGGCAAAAAAATCTTCGTCCGACTCGTTAGGCCCTAACGAGGCAAACGCAAAATCGCTTCGCTGCCGCGACGATCGACGCGATTCGTTAGGCTGAGCGAGCCGCCATGCGCTTCCGCGATCTGCCGGCTGAGCGGCAAACCGATTCCGGAGCCTCCGGGCTTGGTGGTGAAGAAGGGCACGAAAAGATTTGTTGGATTCATGATCCCTGGCCCTTCATCGCGGATCACGACTTCTGTGCAATCGGGAATTCCGCGCCAGCCAATCGTGACGCCGCCGCTGGTCTCGAGGGCCGCGTCGACCGCGTTGTGCAGAACGTTGATCAGCAGTTGTTCGATCTGAGCCGCGTCCGCGTCGATCGTCAGGCTCGGACCTTCGCGAATCTGCACCGCCAGCCGCGTCTCCAGACTAACGACTCGCCTAACGAGTTCGCCGAGGTCGATCGGCTCCTTTTGCGGCGGCGGCAATCGCGCCAGCCGCGCGTACGCCTGCATGAAACGGCTGAGCGATTCCGCTCGGGTCGCGATCACGTTCAAACCGCTGCGCGCATCGTCGCGCCAATCGGTCGGCGGCGGATCGCGGCGCAGCAAAGATTCGAGGCTGCCGGCGATCGATTTGATCGGCGCGAGCGAATTGTTCATCTCGTGACCGAGCACCCGGACGAGGCGCTGCCACGCGACGCGTTCCTCTTCGCGCAAAGTCCGGCTCAGGTCGGTGAGCACGAGCAATTCGTGGGGCAAACCGTGTTCGCGAAAATTGCTTTTGCGGACGCCCCATCGACCGGCGCCGCCCGGAAATCGCAGAGTCAGCGGCGAATCTTCATCGGCATCGAGACAAACCGCGAGGCCGAGATCGGAAGCGCGGCGGCCGAGCAATTTGTCGATCGGTTGGCGGAGCAAATTTTCGCCCGCGCGATTAATGAGGCGCAGCCGGCGCTCGGGATCGAAAGTGAAAACCGCGACGTCAATCTCGGCCATGATCGTGCGCAAAAGCGCCGTCGCTTCGAACGCGCCGAGCCGCTGCACGCGCAAGGTTTCGCCGAGTTGATTAATCTCGAGCAGGACGTCGCCGAGCGCGTCGTCCGGGCGCGCGCCGCGAGCGCGAATCGAGTAGTCGCCTTCGCGCAAAGCGGCGAGCAGATTGCTCATCGTCTGCAGCGGCCTCACGATGTGCTCGCGCGCGCTCGCCAGGAAACCGAGGGCGCAGGCCCCGATCAACATCGTCAGCGTCCAGGCCACTTTCGCGCTCGAATCGCCGAACCAAATAAAGCTGAGCGCGACGATGATCGCCGGCGCAGCCGCGCCCAATGTCAGCCAGGTCAGCCGCGTTTCATGCGAGATTCGCCAGCGGCGTTTGCGCTCCGTTTTCATTCAAGGCGCGCGCGTGAAGGAGCGGCGACATTCACAAACCATATTGTTGCAGCCGCCGGTAAAATGCGCTTCGGCTCAGGCCTAACGATTCCGCCGCCTTGCGCGCGTTGCCGTCATGCCGCGCCAGCGCCTTTTTGATCAGAAACATTTCGACTTCCTCGAGACTCATCTCCTCGAGCCGCGGCGAGCCGTCCGACGCACTCGTTAGGCCAAGATCTTTCGCCTTGATCTGCGAACCCTGCGTCATGAGCACGGCGCGTTCGATCACGTGATCGAGCTCGCGGACGTTGCCGGGAAATTCGTGCCTAACGAGCGCCTCGTGCGCGGCTGGTTCGAAGCCGGTCAGTTTTTTTCGGTAACGTTCCGCGTGCTGGCGCAAAAAATAAGCGGCCAGCGGCGCGATGTCTTCGCGGCGTTCGCGCAACGGCGGCAGCGGGACTTCGATCGTGTTCAAGCGAAACAGCAAATCCTGGCGAAAGCGGCCGGCCGCGACTTCATCATGCAGGTTCGCATTGGTCGCGGAAATGATGCGCACGTTCGCGTGCAACGTTTTCGACGAACCGACGCGCTCGAACTCGCCGGTCTCGATCACACGCAACAATTTTGCCTGCTGGCTGAGCGGAAGATTCGCGATCTCGTCGAGAAATAATGTGCTTTCATCCGCGAGTTCGAAACGGCCGGCGCGATCCGTTTTCGCATCCGTGAACGCGCCTTTGACGTGGCCAAAAAGTTCGCTCTCAAAAACGCCTTCCGACAGGCCGCCCATGTTGACCGTGATCATGATTTTGCTCGCGCGGGTCGAGAGCGAATGAATGGCGCGCGCGACCAAACCCTTGCCCGTTCCATTCTCGCCCGTGATGAGCACGTTCGCGTCTGAGGGCGCGACGCGGGAGATCAATTCGATCACCGGCCGCATGCGCGGCGAATCGGAAATGATGTTCGGCATTTTGCCGCGGAGGAGCTCGTTTTTCGCTTCGGCCTGCTGACTTTTTCGAAGCGCGCTGCCGAGCGCGATTTGCGTGCGCACGATCGCGAGCAGGCGATCGTTGTCCCACGGTTTCGCGACGAAATCGCGCGCGCCAAGTTTCATCGCTTCGACCGCGAGGTTGATCGTGGCCCACGCGGTCATGATCACGATCGGGAGGTTGGCATCGAGCGCCTGGATTTCCGGAATCGCTTCGAGGCCTTCCTGGCCGGAAGTGGTGTCGCGGGTGTAATTCAGGTCCATCATAAGCAGCGCGTAGTCGCGTTTTTCGAGCGCGTTGAGGACCGCGCCTAACGACGTCACCGCGTCCGTTTGGTAGCCTTCGCCCTTGAGCAAAATGCGGAGCGCTTCGAGCACATCCTTCTGGTCATCGGCGATAAGGATGCGAGTCACGGATGTAGGATGAACCGCATTTCGGGCGCGCCGTCAATTTCGCGAGGGCGAACGTCTCGGCGGCCGAAGTTGCCTAACGAATGTAAGAGTCCTTGGAATCCTGCCTCATTCTTCGCGCCATCTTCCCGGCCTAACGAGTAAAGCACTAAATGGCAAAGGTTGCTTGGCCGCCGCGCTGCCTTCTGCTATGATTCGACCCACGCATGCTCGCCCTCGCTCAACCGCAGCTCGCTTTTGCGACCGTCGCGGTTTTTATCGCGACGTTCTTCCTCACGTTGTCGATCGGTCGTTTGCTCAAGCGCCGCGCGGGCGTGCGACTCGGATTGTTTTTTCAGCTCTTCGCTCTTGCGCTCGCCTTTTACGCTGCGTGCTGGGTTTACGGCGTCGATTTGCGCTGGCGCAATCACGCCGGCGCCGCGCTCGCGCTGCTCAGTACCGGGGTGGTTATTTCTTTGGTCGATCGTTATCTCTGGGACCTTTATTTCGAACAAAGGCGCCAGACAGTCATCCCAAAATTTTTGCGCGAGCTGGTCGCGCTCGTCATTTTTCTCGTCGCGCTCCTGCTCGTCCTGAGCGTCGGTTATCACGCGGAGAACCAGTTGAAGTGGCTCCTTTCCGGCTCGGGCGTGCTCGCGATCGTGCTCGCGTTTGCGACCCAGAATATGCTCGGCGGAGTCATTGCCGGAATGTCGTTGCAAATGAGCCGGCCCTACAAAGTCGGCGACTGGTTACAGGTCAACGAACGCTTCGCGGAAGTGATGGAGATCAACTGGCGCTCGACCCGTTTGCGAACGAACGACGCGATTTATCTCGACATCCCTAACAATGAAATCATCCGGCAGACGATCGTCAATCTGCATTACCCGGAAGAGCTGCACGCCATGCGCATCCGGGTCGGGGTCGATTACAATTCGCCGCCGAACAAAGTGAAGGATGCGCTCCTCCACGCGACGCTGCATGCGGAGTGGGTCATGCCGGATCCGCCGCCGAAAGTGTTCCTGGTCGATTTTGGCGATTTCGCGATCACCTACGAGATCAAGTTTTACATGCTCACTCACCAGAATTTTAACAACGTTTGCGACGCGATTCGCACGAACGTCTGGTATGAGTTAAGGCGGCAGAAAATCACCATCCCGTACCCGATCCGGACCCTCGAATTGAGCCGCAGGCCCGCGCCGAAACCGCAGGAAGAACACGGCCGCGCCCGCACCATCCTCGAGACCGAGCCGCTCTTCGCCTGCCTGCAGGACGAGCAGCTCGACGCGCTCATTCGCGGTTCGCGCGCCGTCCATTTCGGCCGCGGCGAAAAACTAATCGAACAAGACGCGGAAGGCTCGTCGATGTTCGTTATGCTCAACGGGACGGCGCAGGTCTCGGTCGCGCAAAACGGGACGCGCATTCGCGTTGGCGTCTTGCGGACGGGCGATTGTTTCGGCGAAATGTCGCTCCTCACTGGCGAGCGGCGGACCGCGACGGTACGCGCGGAGACGGATTGCGAAGTGCTGGAAATTTCCAAGCCAACGATGGCCGAGCTGCTCCACGATTCGCCCGAATGCGTGACGCAGTTAAGCGATCTGCTCGCGCGACGGAAGATGGAAACCGAAGGCTTGGTGCGCGACGCGACGCGGGACGACGGCGAGGATCCGGTGCAGGAATATCGCGCGAGTTTTTTGGAGCGGCTGCGCGGATTTTTCGAGTTGTAGGATGGCGCCTTGGCGACGGAATTTTGTCGCGAGCAGACAGTTAGATTAAGCGTTTGCCACGGGCATAAATCCCTCTACAGTCCACCACTTTATTTGCCGCCTTTGTTTATGACTTTTGCCCTAACGATCCTCGATTCCGGCGTCTGGCTCGCGATGCTTTGCGCCGTCGCCGGCCTCGTCTTCGCTTTTTATCTCATCCTTTCAGTCATCAAGGCTTCGCCTGGAAATGCCCGCATGCAGGAAATCGCCGGCGCGATTCAGGAAGGCGCGAAAGCGTATCTCAATCGGCAGGTCATCACGATCAGCGCGATCGCGGTCGTTATTTTCATCCTGCTCTTTATTTTCAAAGATCATCCGACCGCTTTCGGTTTTGTGGTCGGTGCGGTCTGCTCGCTCGCGGCCGGTTTCATCGGCATGCGCATCGCGGTGCTGGCGAACACGCGTACGACGGAGGCCGCGACTCATTCGCGCACGGCGGCGCTGCGGATTGCTTTCAACGGCGGCGCCGTGACTGGCCTGCTCGTGGTCGGCCTTGCCTTGCTCGCGGTCGGCCTTTTCTATGTTATCGCCGGTCAGATGATCGGCCACGCGCTCGCGGTTCGCAGCCTTATCGGTCTCGCGCTCGGCGCGAGTCTGATCAGTGTTTTTGCGCGATTGGGCGGCGGCATTTACACGAAAGCGGCTGACGTCGGCGCCGATCTTGTCGGTAAAATCGAGAACACGCTTGATGAAGATGATCCGCGAAATCCGGCGACGATCGCCGATAATGTGGGCGACAATGTCGGCGATTGCGCGGGCATGGCGGCCGACGTTTTCGAAACCTATGCGGTCAGTCTGATCGGTGCGATTCTCGTCGGCGCGCTCACTCTCGCGGCCACGCCTGCGGCGATCATTTATCCATTCGTGCTCGGCGGTATCTCGGTCCTCGGCGCGATCTGCGGCATTCTTTACGTTAACATGAGCAACGGCAAACCCGGGAGCGTGCTCATGGGCGGAGTGATGGCGAGCGCGCTCGTCTCAGCCATTCTTTTCTGGCCCGCGACCCACCTCCTTTTTCCGAACGGCGTCATCATCGCCGATGCCTTGCGTTCGCCTAACGACCTCTACATCGCGTCGCTCGTCGGCCTCCTCATGACTGGCATCGTGGTTGTAATTACGAACTATTATACTTCGATGAACTGCGCTCCGGTGCGCAAAATCGCGCGCGCCTCCGAGACCGGCCACGCGACCAACATCATCGCCGGGCTCGCGATCGGGCAACACGCGACCGCGTTGCCGGTCGGTTTTATCGGGCTCGCGATTCTCTTCAGCTTTCACTACGCGGGTCTCTACGGAATCGCGATCGCGGTCATGAGCATGTTGTCGATGGCCGGGATTATTATTTCACTGGATGCCTTTGGGCCGATCACGGACAACGCCGGCGGCATCGCGGTCATGAGCAATCTGCCGAAGGAAGTTCGCGCCGTAACCGATGAGTTGGACGCGGTCGGGAACACGATGAAAGCAGTGACCAAAGGTTATGCGATCGCGTCCGCTGGCCTGGCCGCTTTGGTTCTTTTCGGAAGTTACGTCGAGGAGTTGCGCGCGCATTTCACCGCGCGGGGCGACGTCTTTCATTTTCAATTCTCACTCACGGAACCAAAAGTCATCATCGGCCTGTTTATCGGCGGCTTGCTTCCATTCATCTTCACCGCGTTTAGCATGGACGCGGTCGGCAAAGCGGCTGGCGCTGTCGTGCGCGAAGTGCGCCGTCAGCTCACGGCCAAGCCCGGCATTCTTCTCGGCGAAGACACTCCCGATTACGGCACTTGCGTCGATATCGTCACAAAGGCGGCCTTGCGCGAAATGATTATTCCCGCACTCCTGCCGGTCGCATTCGTCGTTGCCGTCGCGGTGATCAAGCCGCTCGGGCCGATTGTGCTGGGCGGATTGCTCGTCGGCACGATCGTGACCGGATTGTTTGTCGCCATCGCCATGACTTCGAGTGGCGGCGCCTGGGACAACGCAAAAAAATACATCGAGGAGGGCAATCTCGGCGGCAAAGGCTCGTTCGCCCATGCCGCCTCGGTCACGGGCGATACCGTCGGCGATCCTTATAAAGACACCGCCGGCCCGGCGATCAATCCGATGATCAAGGTCGCAAACATCGTCGCCATTTTGATCATCCCGATTTTCTTTTAGCTCGCCTAACGAACATAACAATGATCGATCCATCCCGTTTCCAGCTCGTCCCGGCGCCGGCGAAGGATAAACCGGCCATTCCCGATGCCGGCGCCAATCCTTTCAAGCTCGTCGTCGATCCGCAAATGCGCCTCCAGTTGCGCCGGGCGCTGATCGATCTGATCGATAACCATGACGAAGCGCTCGCCGCGCATTACGCGGATGGGAAGCTCGCGCTCGAATCTTACAAGGAATACATCGAAGTCTTCGCCCGCAGTTTGAAAGAAACGATGGCGAGCGCGGAAGGTGTTTCCTTTCTTCTGCGCGCGGTTGGTTTCGATGTTCCACCGGAACAGGTGAATCTCCGCCCGGACCTGCGCTGGAAACGCAAACCGACCGCGTAATCCACCCGCGCGCGGCACGTCCTATGCTCGTTAGGCGGGCAAGAAATGTTGCTGGACGAAAAAAACTTGTCTTCGGGTCGATCTTCGCAGAAGAATCGGCGCACTGAGATGGCCACCGTTCTTTTAATCGAAGACGATGCGGAAGGTCGCCGCGCGACGAGCGAATTATTCCTGCGCGAAGATTGGGAGGTGCTCGAAGCGGGCGATGGCGAGGCGGGGATCGATCTCGCGCTCAAACATTCGCCCGAGCTCGTCCTTTGCGACCTGCTCATGCCGCGCGCGAATGGTTTTCAGGCCTGCCGCCGCATCCGGCAACAGTTGCCGCGCACCAAGATCATCATTATTTCCGGGCGCGACTATGGCGTTGACCGAAGCAGTGCGCTCGAAGCCGGCGCGGATGAGTATCTCGTCAAGCCCGTCCATTGGGAAAATCTGCGCGAAGTCATCGAGCGCGTCCTTCCCGCGGATGGTCAGCACTCGACGCCTAACGATGAAGTTCCGGAATTCATTCCGCCTTCGACCCGGCTGAAATTCTGGGGCGTGCGCGGCTCGATTCCGGTGCCCGGCGCCTCGACCGTTCGCTACGGCGGGAACACGAGCTGTCTCGAAGTCCGCGCCGACGGCGAGATCATTGTGCTCGATGCCGGCTCCGGATTGCGTTTGCTCGGTCAATCGCTGGAAGAAGAGTTTGGTGCGCGTCCCATCCGGCTGACTCTGCTTATAAGTCATACGCACTGGGATCATATCCAAGGGCTGCCGTTTTTCCTTCCTGCCTATAAGGAAAAAAACACCTTGCGCGTTCTCGGCTACGAAGGTGCGCGCAAAGGTCTCGCTTCCATCCTGGCGAGCCAGATGGAAACATCGTTCTTTCCCATAAGTCTCGAAGACATGCCGAGCGCGATCATGATCGAGGAGTTAAAGGAGATGGAATTTTCCATCGGGAAAGTGCAGGTCCGTTCCAGGTTTCTGAATCATCCTGGCATATGCGCGGGCTACCGGCTCGACACCACGAACGCCTCGATCGCCTACCTGCCCGATAACGAACCTTATGACATGTCGCGAAGTCGCAACCTCAAAGTCGATAACTCCGACTCAGGCAAGGATCGGACCTATGCCGTGAAAGAACGCGAGCGATTAGTCGATTTCATCCGCGAGGTCGATGCGCTCGTCATCGATGCGCAGTACACCGACGACGAATACGAGCACAAAAAAGGCTGGGGTCATGGCTCGTTGAGCAGCGTGGTTTCGCTCGCGCTCGATGCCGATGTTCGACGCCTTTTTCTATTCCATCACGATCCGGCGCATGATGACAAAAAGCTCGATGAAATTGTCGAAGCCGCGCGCACGCTCGTCCTCGAAAGTGGCAAAGTGGTCGACGTAGATGCCGCGCGAGAAGGCACTGAAGTCTGGCTCGGCGCGCGTATCCGCGCATAACTCTGGCCTAACTCCGGAGCGCTCCCGTAAAGCGCACTAACTCTGTGGCGACCTGTTCGACGCGAGTTATGACTTTGTTATCGACTAACTCGTCATCGTTAAAGGCCGAGCCGGTCGCAAAGACAAATCGCGGGATGATTATACAGCGAAAATCGAGCATGAGACTGTTCGCATAAGCCATCACCGACATATAACTGCCCATTCCGCCCGCGGCGCAAAGAAATCCGACCACCTTGTCTTGCCAAGCCTTACCCGTCAGCTCGATCATGTTCTTCGCCGCCGCACTGACATCGTAGTTATAAACCGGCGCCGCGATCAGGATACCGTCTGCCTTCCTGATCGTGGTCGCGAGCTGTTGCGCGTCCGGCATTCCATAACACGCGTCCGCGTCGCACAAAGGCAGATCGATCTTCGATAAGTCAAGCCAGTCACACTCGACACCCCTTTTTTTCAGAAACGAAAAGGCGTGGCGACCCATCAGACGGCTGCGGCTAACCGGGTTTCCGCTCGTGCTGACTACGAGATGCTTCGCCATGGAGTAAGTTAGAGTCAGGAGTCTTTGTGAGTTACTCGATCACTTATGAATGGCAAGGATAAGGTTCGACTCACTTTTGCGCCAGCGATAACCGATCCCGAAACTCAATGCTGCCGGATTACTCGATTGATAGTAAGCCTCTAACTGTGGCTGATAGTATTGCTTGAAGACATCGATCGGCCCGCTGTAGTGGCCGAAGAAGCGCAGGTCCCACTTTGTCGAGGCAAACGCCGTGATCGGGATTCCGGAGTCATCCTCGATCATAACTCTGCTATGCGTAAGCAAAAACTCCCGGGCCCTGGCAAAGCCTGACTCAAACATGAGATAGGAAGCCGACTTGAGCAGGCTATCACCTACGCCTTGTTGTGCGCAGAAGTTAATGAAGCCGGGATTCCGTCGAATCCCATCGTCGGATAAGTCAGTCGTGAAGTAATAAAGCGTCTGCGGTCGTCCGCCAACCGCGTCGACAAAGGTGATCCGCACGCCATAAGTCGCCGGTCCAGACTTAGAGCTAGCCGCGCCGTTGCTGATTCGCGGATTACCCGACTTATCGAGAGTTATAAAGGTTATGTCAGTAATCGTCATGCCGGCGCGGGCGAGAAAGACATAGAAAATCGGCAGCGTCCCTTTCAACTCCTGCTGTTGCAGGTCGGTCTTCATGTCCTTGGTGATAAAAAAGCTGAAGCGCAGGACGGAGTTGAGCGCCGACTCGAAGCCATGCAGCGCCTGGCCTAGCGACGCCAGGCGGGCAACATCCGGCAAAGGACCGATTGGTTCCGTTCCCGCCAGGATATAACTGTTCGCGTTCGGAAAAAATTGGTCGGCGTAAAGGAAGTCAGGTCCGCTGAAAAAATAATAAACGAGCGGTATGACTCCAATCGCGTCGGGAAGGTAATTGGCCTCCCAAGTGCGAATGCCGGTAAACTGAATGGCGTTCAGCCTCGTCCAGGCCTGGTTAAAAAAAGCGGCGTGCCGTTGCCATTCCGGATCCTGAGTGAGTGGCAGCAAAGAGGAGCCTGGTGAAGGTGGCAAGCCCGCGAGAAAAAGCGCTGTGTCATTAACCGAACCGCTTGCCACAATTCGGGGCGCAATTGAAGGACTCGGCGTCGGCGTCGCGGTTGTTAGCGGGAGCGCTCGCCTTATTTGTGGCGCCGGCATTTGCGCCGCCGGCGTCTGCACCGGAACGGCGCGCCGGATTTCCTGCCCGGTCCCGGTGTTGGCGAACACGGCCGCGCAAGCGAAAGCGAGAGTCATTCGCCGGATGACCCGGTTCCAGCCAGATTTATACTCGTTAGGCAGGTCAGGCATATCTTGCGCGCACGGCCAAAACTTCCTTGAGCATGCGCAGGCTGTCGCGGACAATGTGGAGTTTGCTTCCATCAACGTGATCCCAGCGCACGGGCGTTTCGAGTAGCCGAAGCCCGGCTTTTTGAGCAAGGAAAAGAAGTTCGACGTCGAAGCCAAAACCTTCCACCGCCGCCCGCGCGATGATCGGCCGGGCAACGTCCATGCGAAAGGCTTTGAAGCCGCATTGCGTGTCGGCAAAGGGCAAGCCGGTCGTCAGGCGCACGAGCCCGTTAAAAATTCGGCCGCCTTGTTCGCGACGCCACGGCTGGCGCTGCCCGATCAACCTGCGATCGATCGCGCGCGAGCCGAAAACGACGTCGTAATCGCCGGATTCAATCGGACCGAGAATTTTCGGCAGCTCTGAAATCGGCGTCGAAAGATCGGCGTCGGTAAAGACCGCAATCGGCGCGCGGCTCGCGAGCAAACCTGCGCGGACGGCGTGACCTTTGCCGTGATTTTGCGTTGAACGCAGGACGCGCGTGCAAATTTCAGCATTCTGCGCGAAGACCGACTCGGCCACGGCGGCGGTGTCGTCGGTCGAGCCGTCATCGACCACGATCAACTCGCTGGCGGGCCGGTTGGTCTGCAGGTAGGCAAGCAAGACAGGCAGAGTTTCATTAAGCCGATGCGCCTCATTGAACGCGGGCACAACGACGGCGAGGAGCGGCGTTTCCATTTTGCCTAACGATGCCTAACCGAAAGCTCCGAAGGCGAGTCCGAGACTGTAAGTGACCGCAGCCTCGAGCACACCGACCATCGTCATTTCCAGGCCCGACGCCCACCACGAGCGAATCGTGATGAGCGATTTGCCGGCGCCAATCGCGAAGTGCGCGAGAATGCTGACGACGAACGCGGCGATGACAGCGTCGAGGCCGTTCATGAAAAAAAATGGCACGATCGGGATGAACGCGCCGACCGCAGTCGAGAGCGCGGCGGAAAACGCCGAGGTCCATTGATTGGGAAAATGATGTTGCGAGAGACCGAGCTCGCTTTGCGCCATCGCCTGCACCATTTGCTCGGGCTGTTCCGCGAGACGCTCGGCCATGCGCTGTGCCTCGTCCGGCGCGAAACCCTGCAACTGATAAAAGAGCGCCATCTCTTCGATTTCTTCCTCGGGATTTTCTTCCACCTCGGCCTTTTCACGCGCGATCTCGGCTTCGTAAATTTCCCGCTCGCTTTTATTCGCGAGATAAGAACCGGCGCCCATCGAAAGTGTCGACGCCATCATCCCGGCGAGACCGGAAATGAGAATATAATGCTGCTGATTCGAGGTCGCGCCGGCCACGCCCGAGACGATGCCGAAAACTGCGCCGAGGCCATCGTTCGCGCCGTAAATCGCATCCGCGACCCAGCCGCCGCCGCGACCGTGCCAGCGTTCGCGTTTCAGAATCGTGTCGAGCAAACCTTTCGGGCCTAACGATGGCGGCGCCATCGTATTCAAAATGCGCGAGTGTGCTTTTTCCTCGAGCGCGGTCTTGCGCAAAAATTCCTCTTCCTCTTCGCCGTCGCCGAAACCGGCGGCGCGCTGCGCTTCGTAGCGTTCCTTGTCGCGATCTTCCGCCGCTTCCATCCGGCGAATCGCGATGTCGGCGCCGGCCGCGCGATTCCACCAGCGATTGAATCGCCGGCGAAAATCATTTTTCAAAACCGGCGGCGCCGCGCCGAGCTCATGCAATTTTTTTTCCCAACGCAGCGCGTGCCGTTCCTCCGCCTCCGCCATCCGCAACAAAATGCCGCGCCGCTTTTCGTCCGCTTCGCCGGCCGCAAGATCGCGATAAACGAGCGCGGTCTCGCGCTCCGCGCGCCAGTTCGCCTGCAGCGCGGCGATGGTTTTCGCATCTTCCGGTTTCATCAACTCCGACTTATTAGCCGTTTTTAATTCGATTGTGCAACTACAGGTGAGAGACGCGCGCCGGGCTTTTCTTTCCGTTGCTGCGCCGTGATCACGAGCGCGACCGAGCCGATAATGATTGCCGCCGCGAGCGCGGTCCGCGCGCTCAATTGTTCGCCGGCGAAAAGTGCCCCGAGCGCGACCGCGACCACCGGATTGACGTAGGCGTAAGTCGCGACCTTTGCCGGATCGCAATAACGCAGCAACCAAATGTAGGCCGTGTAACCGATGATCGCGCCGACCAAGACAAGATAAACAAACGCGCCTAACGACAATGGCGTGATCTGTCGCAGCGAAAATCCACGCGCTTCTCCGCTCGCGATCCCGGCGAAAAAAGTGAGCGCGCCGCCGCAGAGCATCGTCTGCGCCGAGGAGAGAAATGGCGAAGTCGAGTGATGCGTGCGCCGCGAATAAAGCGAGCCGATCGACCAGACTAACGATGCGAAAAGCAGCACGAGCATGCCCGCGCCGACGTGATGCAAATTATCTCCCGGCCTCGCCGTCAGCGCCGGTCCCACTAAAATTCCGACGCCGACAAATCCGCCGGCGAGACCGAGAAAAACGAGCGGCCGCGGTCGCGGCGCGGTGCCGCTCAGCCACCCGAGAAGCGCGATGTAAATCGGCACCGTCGCGACGAGCAGCGAGGCGAGACCGGACGCGACCCATTGTTCGGAAACAGTCACGCCGCCGTTTCCAACAAAAATCAGACACGTGCCGATGATGAAGGCCGTCCGCCATTCGCCTAACGATGAGCGCTCGCGCCCTTGCCGGCGCGCGATCGCATACATGATGAGTCCGGCGAGAAGAAATCGCGCGCCGGCCATGAGCAGCGGCGGGATGGTCGCGATCGCAAAACGGATGGCGAGATAAGTCGAGCCCCAGATGAGATAGAGCGCGGCGAAGGCGACGACGATCGCAAGCTTGCGCGGCGCAGGTGCGGCTTCGTTCACGAAAACCGGTCTTCTGTCCAGGGATCGGCGGTGTTGCTGTAGCCGCGCACTTCCCAGAAACCGGGCTTGTCTTCGACCGAGAATTCAATTTGCCTAACGAACTTCGCGCCTTTCCAGGCGTAAAGTTTTGGAATAATGACGCGGGCCGGGCCGCCGTGTTCGCGCGCGATCGGCTGGCCGTCGAAACGCGTCGCGACGAGCGCGTCGTCGTCGAGGCAGCTCGTTAGGCTGACATTCGTCGAGTAGCCGTCGTAACTCGTGAAGAGCACATGCTTCGCCTCCGCTTTTGGCCTGACGAGATCGACGAGAGTGAAAAAAGCGACGCCACTCCAGCGACAATCGAATTTGCTCCAGGTCGTGACGCAATGGAAATCGCTCACGTCCTCAAATTGCGGCAGCGCGTCGAATTCTTCCCAAGTGAAAATGCGCGGCAGCTCGACCGCGCCGCCGACTTCGAGCCGCCATTCGCCTAACGAAATCTCCGGCCGGATGCCGAGATCGAGAACAGGAAACCCGTTGGTTAAATGTTGCCCGGGCGGCAGCCGGTTTTCCGAGCGCGCCAGCGGCTTCGCGCGCCCGCTCATTTTGCGCGCCCAGCGTTCCTTGCGTTCGATCAGGCTCGGATCGGGACTCGCCACGATGAGGTCAATTGCCGACCTCGGGACGCGATTTGAAATTGCGAATCGCGTCGCGCAATTCCGCCGCGCGTTCGTAGCGTTCGCCCGCGACCGCGCGGTCCATTTCGCGCTCCATCACTTCCAGTTTCGAGAGTGGCCGTTTCGCGCGCACTTCGTCGAGCCATTCATCGAGAAACGCGATCTCGGAACTCTTCGCTTCCATTTCCGGAAATGACGACTGCTGATAAAATTCGCTGATCCGCTCGCGACCGGTTTCGATCCCGCGAATCGCGTCGGCAAACTGGCCGTCCGCGAGCAGAATCGAGACTTTCGCACGCGTGTTCATCATCAGCACGTAGGGGCGAAATTGCTGGAAACTTGAGACCAGATCATCGCGATTCGAATGGTCATCGACGAAGCTGAAAAGATCGAGATTGCGCTGCGTATCGCGCACCACCCCGGCGTAATCGTCGATTTGAAAAAGACTCAAATAACGATGGTAATATTGGATTCCCTCCTGCTGCAGCTCGCCGCATTGCTCCGGCGTCAACTCGTACTCATGGCCGCGCTCTTCCGCACGCGCGGCGCGGCGCTGATGATAAGCAAGGAGCGACTCGCAATTGTGCGGTCGGGCGCCGTCGGGACGACCATCCATCTCCATCTGGAGGAGGCCGAGATCGATGCGCAATTGCAATTTTTCGCGGCCATCGAGGCCGGGAACTTTGCGGACTTTAATCGTGCCGTTTTCGTGCGGCCAATCTTGTAAAAGCGAGTTGAGATCGAGGCTCATGTCACAGAAACAATCGAGTTCACCTCCGCTTTGTCAACGCGACCGCGGGCCTGCTTTGGGCTTGCGCGCGCGCGGCGCACGCGAGATGGCATGATGGTGGAAGAAGAGATCGACGCCTTCATTCGCTTCCTCGCGGTCGAGCGCGGGCTCTCGGAAAATTACCAGCTTTCGACCCAGCGCTCGTTAGGCGAATTCGCCCGCTGGTGCGCGCAACGCAAGAAAATCACGCGCGCGCGCGACGTCTGTCTGCCGTTGATCAGCGAATATCTGCTCGCGCGCAAACGAAGCGGCCTCGCCGCCGCCTCGATTAAACTAATCGTCGTCGCGCTCAAAATCTTTTTCCGGTTCGGCGTCGCTCGCGGATTCGTCAGGCGCGATCCGACCGAGTCGTTGAACCTTCCGCGGATCGAACGTTATCTGCCGGAAACTTTGAATGAGTTGCAGGTCGAGCAATTGCTTGAAAGCGTCGATACAAAAGTGCCGCTTGGTTTGCGGGATCGGGCGCTGATCGAGCTGCTTTACGCGAGCGGGCTCCGTATTTCCGAACTGGCGAATGCGAAACTCGAGAACCTCGACCTGGAAAGCGGAATGATCCGCGTCACCGGCAAAGGCAACAAGACCCGGCTCGTGCCCGTTGGAAAAAAAGCCTGCGTCGCACTCGAAAATTATTTCGCGCGCGAGCGCCCACGACTCGTTAGGCGAAAAAGCGGCAGCGAAATTTTCCTTTCCGTCCGCGGCACGCGCCTCACGACCACGCGCATCTGGCAGATCGTAAAAGCGATCGCGCGCCGCTCCGGTTTGGAGACAAATATTTACCCGCATCTTTTGCGGCACAGTTTCGCCACGCATTTGCTGAGCAACGGCGCCGATTTGCGCATCATCCAGGAATTGCTCGGTCACGCCGACATCGCGACGACGCAAATTTACACCCACGTCGATCAGCAGCGGCTCAAGGCCGTTCACCACAAATTCCATCCCCGCGCCTAACGAGCCAGCCTAACGACTTCGCCTAACGAGCAGCTATTCGCAGAAAAGCGCGATCGACGCCGTGTAACCGTGCAGAAAACTGGCGTCGCCGATCGGCCCGATCTCGCCATTGCAAAAAAGTCCGGCGCTTGGCACCGGGCCGAAAATTTCTGCGAGCGTCGCCGCGTCGTGACTCGGCACGCCGAAAAAACGTTCGCCGCGGCCGTTGCAGGAAAAAACGAGCGAGGCGAAGGGCGTGCCGAATCCGCAACCATTTTGTTGCGCGAGTTTCACGAGGTCGCTGTGGGCGGTGAGTTTGTCGCGCAACTGAAATTGCATCGTCTGACCGGTACGGACGCGCGCGCCGACCGCGACCGCGCCGGTCTGCGGGTCGGCGCCGAGCAAATTGCGAATGAGAAAATCGCCCTGCTTCAGCTCGGCGACATATTCGGAGGCGGCGAGGCCGGCGAAAAGGTTGCCGCGGGCGCGCTCTCTTTCGTCCGCGGGCAGGGTGTTGAAAGTTTCGCTCAAAACCTGATAGGCGGCGCGCGAACCGATTTCGTAAACCAGATTTTCTTCCGCGCGCGTGATCGTGAGCGGCTCGCCGACCGGCTTGCAACCCTGGCTCACGATCGTGCGAATGCCCCGGCCTTTAATGGCGAGCGCGAGGACGGCGGCATCGGTCGCGACGCCGTCGAGGATCAGCTTGTGCTCGGCCGGCTCGCGACCGCCGCTGGCGAGACCGCCGATGCTCGGCGCCTGCGGATAGGCGATGTTCCATTCCGCGAGCCAGGTTTCGAGCTGGGTGGCGAATGGATTGGCGAGAATGATCCAGGCATCGACGTCTTCCGGCGCGAGCCCGGTTTCCATATGCCAGAAGGCCGGGCCGGTCGATTCGGAAATTTGCGCGGCGGAGATGAGCACGGGCGTGAGCGTGGTCTGCGGCAGCCTAACGAGAAGCAGCGACATGCCGGAAGCGCCTTCGGCTTCCTGGCGCGTCCCGATAAGACCGCTGCCGATCGTGCCGATGAGGAGCGGAATGCGGCCGCGCAGACGAATGAGGTCGAGCGTTTCGCCGATTTGCGGAAGCCAGTCCGCCGAGACAAAAAGAAATCCGCAGCTCGGTTGTCCGCCGCAATCGGCAAGCGCTTCCTCCGCCGCCTTCACGACTTCCTTTTCGCGAAATCGGCCGAGAAGAAGCCGGGAACCGCCGCACGCTTGCATGAAATGGAATCGTCGAACCTCGGCCAAAAGTCGAATGGATCGCGGCTCGCGGGCGCGGGAAATAATGCGAGACTTCGCCGATGAAAAAGTTAGCGGCGGTCGTGCTCCTCGCGCTCGCGATCGCGTTTGGTTTGTGGTTTGCCTGGCGGATCGAGCAGGCGCATCGCCGGCTTTCGGTCGCGGAATTGTTGCCGAAGTCGACCCTCCTTTTCGTCGCCGTGCCGGATTTCAATCGCGCGCGCGAGCGGTGGCACACGAGCGATCTCGACGCGCTCTGGCGCGAGCCGTCGGTGCAGGCGTGGCTGCAAAAACCGCTTGCGACCTGGCGCGACAATCGCGCGCCGCAGGCGCAGATCGAAGATTTTTTGCAGCTCAAACCGACGAATGGTTTTGTCGCGCTGACTTCGATCGACGCGAACGAGCCGAAATTGATCGGCGGTTTTCGGTTCAACGTTTCGGGCGACAAAGCGCGGGAATTTATCGACGCGCGTCGGGCTGCGCTCATGAAGCGCGACCCGACTTTCCGGCGCACGACGCTCACTTACAACCAGCGCGAAATCGAAACCATGACGTCGCGCAAATTCACGCTCGCGAGCGCTTTCGCCGGCGACTGGTTTTTCGTGTCTAATAACGTCGCGTCGTTGCAAGCGCTGATCGATCGCGCCGATCGTCGCGCGCCGCAGACGCACGATTCTTTGCGCGAGAGCGACGCTTTCAAATCCGCGATCGCGCCGCTGCCGACCGATTACGCGGCGACATTTTTCTTCGATCCGCAGCCGTTTGTGCAAAAACTGCTGCCGGTCGTGGCGATGACCGGCCAGACTTTTGCCTCGGCGCAATTGCAAAAATTGAACGAAATGCGCGGCCTCGCCGGCACGCTCGGTTTCGATCACGGGAAAATGCGGGGGACCGTTTTCGCGGTCATGCCGCGGGTCGCGGAAGGGAAGAAGCTGACCCGACCGTCGCTCGCGACCGCCGGCGGGAATACGTTTTTCTATTTCGATTCGCTGACGAATTGGAATTCAGGCTCGCAACTTGCCGCGGGCGCGGCGGCGGGTGCGTTGCCCGCTTTTCTGACGCGGTTCTCGGCCACACTCGTTAGGCTGGGAATTTCCACGGCCGATTTTCGGGCGGCTTTTGGCGACGAGCTCGAATGGATCGGCCAATGGCCGCCGGCGACGCGCTGGCCGAGCGTTCTCGCGACGATGACGGTGAAGGATCCTGCGCGCGCGAAAAAAATCATCGACGCGCTCGCTTCGGCGCAGACGGAGAGCGAATCGTGGACGCGGTCGGAGAAGGATGGGATCACGTTTTATACTTTGCCGAGCCTCGGCACTTTTGCGCCGATCGCATTTACGATCGCGCTCTCCGAGAAAAAACTGGTCGTGAGCACGGATGCCGGCGCGGTCGAAACGGCGCTGCTCGAAAAACCTCCCGCAGGCGAAACGCTTGCCGCCTCCCGCGCATTTCGCGAGGCGAGCGGAACTGTCGCGAAACCGGACACGGCCTTCAGCTACGTCGACACACGGATGATTTTCGAGCGCGCCGACGCGACGGTGCGGCCGATGCTTTTGCTCGCGGCGACATTCAATCGTTCGCTCAACAGCAAGTTGAACGCCTCGCAGCTTCCACCCGCGGACGACATCCCGAAGCATTTGTCGCCGATCGTAATGTCGCAGCGCTACACGAGCGGCGGTTACCTGACCGAATCGACCGGGCCGATCACCTTCAATCAGGCCGTCTTCGTCGGCGCGGGATCGGTCGGAGCGCTCTACGTTAATTTTCACAAGAGCCTCGGCGCCGGGAATGGACTTATCGGCAAACTTGCGCCGAGCCTGACGGTGCCGTCGACCGCGACGCCGACGCCGACTCCCAGCGTTTCGCCGACGCCATAGAGACGGATCGTCCCGCGCGACTTGTCGCCCGCAATTCCCTTACGCAGCGAAAGAGTTGAGAAAACTGCTGCGATTTTCCCGAAACATGGTATCGTGTGCGCCCTATGGCCATCCTAAAAAAGAACGCATTCTCACGTCGCGTCCCCGATTTGGTGACGGAAGAGTTGGTTGCGGTCCTTTCCCGACGCACTTCCTTCGAATTCAAACAGCTCTTCGAGATTCTGCATGAGAATCTCCGCGCCCGAAACGCGGCCAGCGGGGGCGAGGAAATGCTGCGCCTGCGCGCTTACGAAAAACTGCAAAACCTCGTCGCGCGCGGAATGGTCAAGAAGACCGGCAAGAAATACAAGGGTTTGCCGTCCGCTCTGGCGAAGGCGTTGCTCCCGCCAAACGGGCACGTGCCGACGGCCATCGCGCGATAACTGACGCGCGCGACGCCATTTTCCAGCATGGCCCGCGAATACATCCCCATTCTTTTGCAGATCGTCGTCGCGGTCGGATTCGCCGTCGGCGCGTTGGTCGTGAGCGTGCTCCTCGGCAAAACCGGCGTGCGCACGCGCACGAAAGATTCCGCCTACGAATGCGGGATGATCGCGCAAGGCGAGGCGCAGCCGCGCTTCAGCGTCAAGTTTTACCTCGTCGCGATGCTCTTCATCCTTTTCGATCTCGAGATCGTCTTCATGTATCCTTGGGCGGTGGTTTATCGCGAGATGATCGCGCACAGCCACGTCGTTCTTTGGAGCATGCTCAGCTTCGTCTCCATCCTCATGGTCGGCTACGTTTACGCGCTGAAAAAAGGCGCGCTCGATTGGAAAAAATAAAGTCGCGCGCGCCCGCGACGGCGAATTAAAACGCGGCCGGCGCGCCGCCGTTTCGTGCTTGCGCGCTCGTCGGGTCACGCCTAATAGCTACCCTCTCATGGTTCACCACATCGGGCTCTACAAATTGAAGCCGGGCGTCACGCCGGAAGATTCCGAGGAGATGATGATGAACGCGCGCATGCAACTGCTCAAGATCGACGAAGTGCTCAGCATCAAATGCGGCAAGCGGGTCGATCCGAAAGTGCCGTGGCCATTTTTCATCGCGATCGATTTCGAGTCGATGGATAAACAGGCCATCTTTCGCGAGGACCCGATCTACATCAAATTCGTCGAGGAAGTCATCAAGCCCTACACCTCCGAATGTCTCGCGCTCGACTACGAGATGGATCCGGGCAAGGACGTCAACCTTTCCTGATTTCCGGCCGCGAAAAGGGGCAGGGCGGCCCGACCGAACATGCATCTCGCCTTTCTCTACTCGCGCTACCCGGTCATCTCGCAAACCTTTTGCGACACCGAGATGCTCGCGCTCGAGCGGCGCGGCTGGTCGTTCGAGATCGGCTCGATCCATCCGCCGCTCACCACTCTGCGGCACGAACACGCCGCGCGGTTGCAGGCGCCGATTTACTACGCGCCGCCGCAGGAAGTTTTAAAAATCGGCGAACGCCGCGCGAAAAAAAACGGCACCTGGCCGATCGCGCTCGTCGCCCGCCACGAGCAACGCTACGGTCCGTCCGCCAAAGCCGTTTTGCGCGCCCGCAACGCCGTTTACTTTGCGCAGCTTTTCGTTAGGCACGGCGTCCAGCATTTCCACGTCCACTTCGCCAATCGCGCCGCGCAGACCGCGCTTTTCGTCAAGGCGATCTGCGGAATTCCATTCAGCGTCACCGCGCACGGGCAGGATTTCATGGTCGATCTCGGCAGCCTCGAGCTCTTGCGCGAGATTTGCGCGGGCGCGGAATTCGTCGCCGCCGAAACCGATTTCAGCGCCGCGTTGTTGCGCGAGCGCTGTCCCGAATCGGCCGCCAAAATCCATCGCGTCTACAACGGCATGGATCTCGCAAATTTTCCCGCGCCGACAATCGACCCGATCTCGCCTAACGAACCCATCCGCATCCGCATCCGCATCCTCAGCGTCGGACGTTTGGTCGAATTCAAAGGCTTCGCCTGCCTCATCGAAGCCTGCGCGGAATTGCTCCGGCGCGGATGCGAGTTTCGCTGCGAGATCGTCGGCGAAGGCCCGCTGCGCGAAAGTTTGCTCAACCAAATCGAGCAGCTCGGATTGCAGGACCGCGTCATTCTTTCCGGCGCGCGCTCGCAGGCGGAAGTTTTCTCGCGTTTGCGCGACGCGCAGATTTTCGCGTTGCCCTCGATCGTCGATCAGGCCGGCGCGAGCGACGTTTTTCCGACGGTGATTCTCGAAACGATGGCGTCGAGTCGTCCGGTCGTCTCGACCACCGTCGCCGGAATTTCCGAGTCGGTCATCAACAATCAAACCGGCTTTCTCGTTCCGCCTAACGACTCCGTCGCGCTCGCCAATGCCCTCGAAAAATTAATCGCCGACCCGTTTCTGCGGAATGCTTTCGGCATCGCCGGACGGCAACGGGTCGAGGAAAATTTTCAGATCGAGACCACCGTCGCCGCGCTCGAAACTCTCCTCAATCAGGCATCGTTAGGCAAAAAAACTGTCGAGCGCGCGCCCTCGCCAAAGAAAATCTGTTACCTGATCGATCGCTGGCCGGACGCCGACTTGCCCGATCTCGAAACGGAGCTTGAACAACTTCATCGCCGCGGCCTCGCCATCCTCCCGCTCGTTTGCCGGCTTTCCGATTCGCATCGCCTCGATTGGCCTAACGAGCAATTCGAGCTCGATTTTTTGCCGGACGCGATCGTGCTCGAAGCCGAGTGGCAGCAGGAACGAGCACTTGCGCGCGAGCTCGAAGCCGAGCACGCCGCCGTCCTGCAACGCGTGCCCGGCGCGATTTTCCTCGAGCAGGCCCGCTACGCCTTGATGCTGCGCAAAATTCTCGCGCGCGAAAATATTTCGCATCTGCACGCGACCAGTTCGCGCGCGCTTGTCGGTGCGCTGCTCGTGAAAAAAGTGGCGCGAGCTTCCAGCTTGCCGACGGACGACTCTGCAAGCTGGAAGCTTGCGCTACCGCCCACCATCAGCGTCGCGATCGAAAGGCGACCCGCGCTTCCGCGGACGGCGCTGAAAGACGCGTTGCGCGAGGTCGGCGGCGGTCGCGTTTTCGATTCCCGACTCGTCAGGCAGACGGAGGGATCGTTTGTCATCGAACGTCCGCCGAATTTTCTCGCGCGGCTGAAGCTGAATCGCCGCGAAAAATTCTGGCAGGAATGGTCGGAGCGGCTGAGCGAATGGAGCGGCCAAAGTCTGATTTCCGCATGACAAAAAAAGCAATCATCCTCGCCGGCGGCGCGGGCACGCGGCTTTTTCCCCTCACGAAAATCGTCTGCAAACAACTCCTGCCGGTTTACGACAAGCCGATGATTTGCTACCCGCTCGCCACCCTCATGCTCGGCGGCCTGCGCGAGATTCTCGTCATCTCGACGCCGAAAGATTTGCCGATGCTGCGCGACTTTCTCGGCGACGGCTCGCGTCTCGGCATTCGCCTCGAATACTCCGAGCAGCCGGAGCCAAAAGGCATCGCGCAAGCCTTCTTGATCGGCGCGGATTTCATCGGCGACGATGGCGCGACCCTGATTCTGGGCGACAACATTTTCTACGGGAAACTCGATTTCTTTCGCGAAGCCCTAACGATCGAAAGCGGCGCCTGCATTTTTGGCTATCAGGTGCGCGACCCGGAGCGCTACGGCGTGGTCGAGTTCGCGCCCGACGGCCGCGTCCTCAGCCTTGAAGAAAAACCGGCGCGGCCGAAGAGCCATTACGCTGTTCCAGGCCTCTACGTTTACGATGATCGCGTCGTCGAATTTTGTCGCGCGCTCAAACCCTCAGCGCGCGGCGAGCTGGAAATCACCGACCTGAACCTGGCCTATCTGCGCGAAAAAAATCTGCGCGTGAAATTGCTCAGCCGCGGCATGGCCTGGCTCGACACCGGCACGCAAACCAGCCTGCTCGAGGCCGCCAATTACATCGCGACGATCGAGCACCGGCAGGGATTAAAAGTCGCCTGCCTGGAAGAGGTCGCCTTGCGCGCCGGTTTCATCGATCACCCGCAACTCGGTCGCCTGATCGACAAGCTCCCGAACGGCGATTACCGCGACTACCTCCGCCTAGTCGCCGAGGAAGGATCGCCAGCCACATTGTGAGAACTATCTCAGCGCCTGGCGATTAACAGCTCGATAGCCGTGCGCGAAGCCCGAATTGTTTAACAAACGCGAGGAATTGCTTAAAAGAACCGGCAACTTCGTTAAACAAGTCAGGGCACCTTTTAACAAAGAAGAGAAATTGTTTAAAAGAGTCGAAGAATTGTTTAAACAATTTGCCGATTTGTTTAAACAATCTTGTCACTTGTTTAAACAATTTGTCGATTCTTTTAAACAATTGATCGCGTCTTTTAAACAAATCGGTCACTTGTTTAACGAAGTTCCCGACTCTTTTAACAGATACGAAGACTTTGTTAATCAAGTTGGCGCGCATTTCGGGGAGATCGACGCCGCGCCATAGAGTTGAGACTAAGGATTATCTGATGCAAACGGTAACGAGGATCGGGACCGACTGGATGCCAAGTGTCGATAGCAGGCTTTGACCAGACACGAGAGGTTGTTTATCCAAGGTTTCTCGACAGCCGTTTTGCTGTATCTCGAAAAAAGGCGGCGAGGCGCACCTGTAACACATATTAAGACAACCGTTCTGTGTCATACGCAGCACTAATGCGTTCCGCCCTTCGCCGGTTTTGAGAAAAATTTTCCGGCCGCGGTGGCGCTTATTTGGACTCCTCTTCTTGCAGTTGCTTTAAAGATTTTCCGCCGTCGGTTCTCCAATAGTCTCGTCCATTTACACTGGCGCCCGCGACGACATATGCAGCAGTAGAGGGAGAGTTAAACTCGTAGTCAGAGGTAAACTCTAACGAGGTTCCTGCGTCGACGAGAACTCCTTTTTTGAGCAAATCACTTCTCAGTGCTTGAGCAAAGGCCTGCATCGAGCCGACGACAATCTTTGACGCTTGTGAGCCCTTCACCACGACAAATCCATCAGATTCGTAGCCGTGGGCGACAAGGCCGCGGCGAGTGAATACCAACAAGATACGATCAAGTGGTCGCTCTTCCGGTTTCTCGAAAATCGAAACACCCAACACTGGAAAGCACAACAGCATCTCATCGAAAAACGTTTCGATGTCGGCTTGATCTGCCTCTGACAATGAAGGCCTTCCGCCCGCATTGCTATTCCCAAGCTCACATCGATTTGCTTCCTTAGCGAGAACCAGCAATCGATGTTCAAGATGCTCGACGTGCGCCTTGTTAAGGTTGGAGTCCTTGCTGATGAAAAAGAAAGCGGTCGTCCAGAAGTCCGTTTGCGCGTGATGCTTCTCTAGTCGGGGACGAATAGGATCAGCTTCACCTATATAAACAGTTGGAAGGTTCGAAGCTTCGGACGCGCCAAGCAGTAGGTAGACGCCAGCTTGATCGAATTCTTTTCGCTTCTTCGCCTCACTGAATCGTGCGCGCGGACATACGACACCTAAACCGACCCAGTTGCTTTTCTCCACGAATTTGAGTCCCGAGGGAGAACCTTCGGCCAAGAAGATGCGGATAGAATAACCTTTTCGGCCAGGTTCATTTTTCTGCGACATCTATCTTGGTTCTAGTAGAAGTATCATCTCTAAAGCGTTCATGCGCGCGTTGCGGCTGGCGGCTCCCATTCCATTGGCGCCAGTCCCGCCTAACGAGCTGAAAACACTTTTTACCTGATGCTGCCTTACGCGAAAATATCTCCGCACTAATTGTTGCACGATGGAGCCGGACAGCCCGTTCGAGCAATGATGTACCGGGAACGTGAGTACCACTCGCGCCCGCCTTTCTGCGATGGTTCTTAGGAGGTCAGCCAGAGCTGACCTCGCTTCGCTGGCGATGCTATAACTAGAGCGCGGCCGTTCAATTTGCGGAGGATACCTCCACGTTCCGCTTACCGCTTACATCCACCGCGGGCGATTGTTTTTAACACGTGATAATAGCGACTGTAATGAACCCCTGAGTAGGGTGGGTCTACAAAGACGACGTCCCCTTTTCCTAGCGATGCTGCGAAAACGTTTGCATCCTCCACAAGTGACCGACCTCGCCGACGTGCGAAACTATTAGATAGAAACACAAATCTTTCTTTTGTCCGCGTCACCGCGTCGCGTGACCACGCTTCACCAATGAAACGGATGGCGCGTGGCGTCGGCTGAAAGGGTTGTGCAGTGTGACCGGGAGACGCCGCACATTCGCTCGCCGCTGTGATCAATGCAGCGAGCGCAATACTCGAACCTGGTTCAGAGAGAGGTTTGGTAGCCCGTAACGCGTCAATCCATGCGGCCTGTTCCCAAGAAAAGTAGTGGCCACCATACGAGCGGACTATAGGCGAATCGTAACGCGCACATGCGACTCGAAGTCGAATAATGGCGCGAGCGGTTAATTGCTTAATGCACCGTCTTTGGTAACAAGCGTGGATGCTGACCGCACGGCTCATCCACGAATGCCATATCGGCTCCCACTTATATGGCTCTTCGCGCTCGATGACGGGCTCCCGAGAGAAGGGCTCCGTACTTTTGAATATCCACACTTACTACCGGCACGTTGATACGTTGCGCAACGTGGATTGATACAGCACCCGATCCGGAAAATAGATCAACAAAGCGCCTAGCCGATCTAAGCTCTGATTGTAAGACCTCACCTAAACCATTCCGCAGCATTGCTCGCTTCGAGCCCATGTACTTCATGGCACTAACCCCCAAATCGCCACGAGATCGAATCCCGAAAGAATCCCTACCGGAGTAGCCGCGCGCCACGCTCGCACGGACGAGCCAGGGTTCGCCGCACACCAAGTCTTGGAGTCCGTGATCGACTGTAGGACGTCCTGCCATACGTCGATCGGATCTAGTGGCGTCGTCGCAGTATCCCATAAAGTTCTTTCTTCGCCGTGGCGATGCCACCAAAAGGCGAGATCCATCGTTGTAAAGCCTGCGGTCGCTAACATCCGACGGACTGCCGATGTCGCGACAAACAGCAAGAGTGCGGCTCGCGAGATGACGTTTAGAGCGCATTCCGCGCCCTCGATGCGCTCAGTCTGACGCGCCAACGAAATTGGCAGGGGGTCTTTCGTCGAAGCTAGATATGTTGCCCAACTCTGCGCCTCGAACGTATTCATCCCAAGATTTGCCAGTTGATTAGTCCCAATAGGCCCCGGGTGACTTGTACCGATTACCTGACGTAGGAGCACTCGTTCCAGATTCGGAAAACGTCGCGCGGTGCTAGGCTCAAACAGCTGCCACAGCTCTTCGACAAAGTTGATTAGTTGGGACGGCGGAATGGCGGGAGGTTTACGGAATTCCGACGGGCGGTAGCTCGCAAGGTTTCGCAAGTCATGATCGCTTTCGGCACCGGCTAGATCGATCCCCCAAGTTGATAGCCATTGGCGTGCGACGGCTCCAATAGGCACGTGTAGTCCCAACGTACTCAGCCAAACAGGCATGGAAATCATGTTCGGTCTCACTGCACTATTGATCAGATCTCCTGCTTTCCCGAGACCCGACCAATAATTTAGTACTGGCCAAATCATCTGATGCGTTCCGGCTTTACTCGGCGTGGCAAGTCTTGCGGGATTGCGGTTAACTGGGAACGCAAGTACCGCGCCGTTAGCGTCGATAACGGCATGCTGGCGATCGAAAACACCTATGCCTTCCGCAGCAAGCAGAGCCATCGCGGCACGCAGTTCTGCGTAATATCCGAAGTGAATGGAGGAATAACTATCCCCACGCAACGCCGATTCGACCGCCCGGCCCAAAATTGACCATCCATCGATAGCGTGGGTAGCAGAGGAAGCGCTGACGTATTTGATCAGATGATCAGCGTTGACTGCTATCGGACGTTCTTTGAGGTCTTTCTCGAACCTACTTGTACAGCGTAGCCGGTAGCGATTGTTACTGTTGATCCATTTTGTCGAACGCCATTTTTTGGACAGCTTAGTGAAGTGCTCGTCAATCTTGACCCGCGAGGCGCGTCGAAGAAGTTGGCCGTTCCGCCGAGTCACAGGGAAACTGCTCACTGGTAACCTAGAACCCTCATTATTTTCTCACAATCCTTCTTCAATCCCGGTTTCGCCGATCCAAGGTGTGTGAGCAACTGATGTCGCAGTTCCTTATACCCACTGCTTCCCCGGAACACCGCTTGCCGTAACTGCTCTTCGCGGGTCAACCCAAGAGTCGACGATGTTCGCCAGTCGTAGGTTGCAAGGCCTTCAGATATCTCGTTGATAAAAGTCGCCCCCCGCGTATCGGCGAACGACTTAAGCGCGAGTGAGACAGCCTCTTCATCCGTTGCCGAGGAAGATGGGTCCCCCTTAGTTGGACCCCGAACCTCCTCAGAGGTCCACTCGTCGAGACTTAGAGTTTCACTTCGTACGAAGCAAAGGTCATTCATCACAAACAAGACGCCCCGGATACCTTGATCTGTGCTTATCAGTGAGAACTCGCCATAGAAAGCGGGATCGTCTCCACGAAACAGATCTGCAGTATCGACCTCACGAAGATGTTTGGCCCATCCTCCAGCCCGCTTGACCTGACGCTTAAGTGAATTTCCTGCGTAAATCAACACAGCTGCCTGCATGGAACGATTCCAAGGAAGGAGCGGCTCATTCGCTTGTGGCGGCGCTCCGAAGAGTCCGCCCAGTCGAGTCGACGTGCCCTCCCACTGTTTTACAAAGCTCGCAAACAAGGACCGCACCCACGCAGCCTGCGTGACGGCTGGACCTTTATAGTCGCGATCCTCACGCTTCTCGCCAAGCATGTTGATGCGCTGGTACCATGGGCTCTCGGGATGACTCCAGAGAGCTTCTACTAACTCTTGGCATCGTGTCTCCCTGTAAATCGGATGGCCGAAGAACTTATCGAGCCAAGATTGTTGCCGAAGAAGAGGGTAAAGATCAAATGCCAGCGAACGGTTGATCTTCTTCGGGGTGATATTTACCGACCAAAATAGATACGCTTGCCAGCCCCGGTCTAAGCCATGAAACGCTACCACGGGTAGCTCGAAATTGTCCCCAGGATCGAATCCTTCAAATGCCCAAAGGCGGTGCTGACCGTCTATGCCCTCGATCGGAAAAACCTTTTCCGGTTCCCAGTCAGCACCGGCGAAGTTAGTTGGCAAATGCAGTGTAGTAACTGTCTTGGTGTCAAGTCGTGATAGGTATGGGTTTGAGAGCACTGTTAAGGACTAACAAGAGTTTACGCATGGTGGCGGTAAGGGTTAGTTTGGGTGGTTTGCCGGCGGCGCGCAAGCGTTGATAAAAGACGCGCAGGATCGGGTTATGACGGGCCGCGACGAGGGCGGCCATGTAAAGGCCACTGCGGACGGCGCGCCGTCCGGCGTAGATCGAGCGCCGGCCGCT
>DASXEB010000013.1:0-85761 GCA_036490335.1 Chthoniobacterales bacterium | reverse complement strand
CACCGCCACTACAACTTCGCTGAGCTCCTCGTTGAGACAGCGGTCAACTCGTTACACGATTCGTGCAGGTCGGAACTTACCCGACAAGGAATTTCGCTACCTTAGGACCGTTATAGTTACGGCCGACATTCACGGGGACTTCGGCTCGTAGCTTCGTCTTGCGACTAACCACTTACCATAATCTTTCCGCATTGGTCACGTGTCACACCCTATACGTCGTCTTAACGACTTGGCAGAGTGCTGTGTTTTTGTTAAACAGTCGGTTGACCCATTTCACTGCGACCTACTTGCGTAGGCACCCCTTCTTCCGAAGTTACGGGGCTAGATTGCCGAGTTCCTTAACGAGGTTTCACTCACGCGCCTGGGTATACTCTACCCACCCACCTGTGTCGGTTTACGGTACGGGCAACCGTGGAAACATGTAATCGCTTTTCTTGATACAGTCTTTAAGCAATCCACCTTGGCCGAAGCCTCAGCGTCCCCTTGCGGGACCGTCACTTTCAATCGACGGCTACTCTCCATCCATATGTCACTACTACACTTAACCACAGCCGGTGCAGGAATATTGAACCTGCTGTCCATCGTCTACGCCCTTCGGCCTCGACTTAGGTCCCGACTAACCCTGGGAGGACGAACCTTCCCCAGGAAACCTTGGGTTTACGGCGGACAGGAATTTAACCTGTCTTGTCGCTACTCATGTCTGCATTCTCACTTGTAGAAACTCCACAGTTGCTTCCGCTCCTGCTTCAATGTCGCTACAACGCTCCCCTACCAATCCGAATGGTCGAAACCACTCGTCTTCCAGAGCTTCGGTATACCGCTTATCGCCAATCATTATCGGCGCGAGATCGCTCGATGAGTCAGCTATTACGCACTGTTTAAATGATGGCTGCCTCTAAGCCAACATCCTCACTGTCTAAGCAACCTCACATCCTTTCCACTGAACGGTATTTGGGCACCTTAGCTGCTGGTCTGGCATGTTTGCCTCTCGCGCGTGAAGCTTATCCCTCACGCACTGACTCCCAGGCTATATTGTGCGGCATTCGGAGTTTGATTGAATTCGATACCCTGGTATGGGCTCTAGTTCATCCAGTGCTCTACCTCCGCACATGAACACCTGAGGCTAGCCCTCAAGCTATTTCGGGGAGAACCAGCTATCACCGGGTTTGATTAGTCTTTCGCTCCTACCCACAAGTCATCCCAGAAGTTTTCAACCTTCACGGGTTCGGTCCTTCAGTTGCGGTTAAGCAACCTTCAACCTGCTCATGGGTAGATCACCTCGGCTTCGGGTCTAGTGCCAGCGACTAAGGTCGCCCATTTCGGACTCGCTTTCGCTTCGCCTCCGTCCCAGAAGGACTTAGGCTCGCCACTGACACTAACTCGCAGACTCATTAAGCAAAAGGCACGCCATCACCGGATTGCTCCGGCTTTGACACCTTGTAAGCACATAATTTCAGGTACTATTTCACTCCGCTCACAGCGGTTCTTTTCACCTTTCCCTCGCGGTACTTGTTCACTATCGGTCGCCAATTAGTATTTAGACTTACGCCGTGGTCGGCGTGGATTCATACGAAGTTTCACGTGCATCGTATTACTCAGGAAATCCCTAGGCGTGCGCGGATTTTCGATTACGGGCCTGTCACCCTCTTTGGAGCGATTTTCCATTCGCTTCATCTAATCGTTGCACTACCACATCGGGCTCCTACAACCCCACCAGCAAGCTGGTGGTTTGGTCTCTTCCGCTTTCGCTCGCCACTACTGACGGAATCGCTTTCGCTTTCTTTTCCTCCGGTTACTGAGATGTTTCACTTCACCGGGTATCGCGATGTTCCTGCTATGTATTCACAGGAACTCGACTGAACATTACTCCAGTCAGGTTATCCCATTCGGAAATCCCCGGGTCAAAGCGTGTTTACCGCTCTCCGAGGCTTATCGCAGTTAGCCACGTCCTTCATCGCCTATTGGCACCAAGGCATCCATTATGTGCTCTTTGTAGCTTGATCAATCTGTTCCGGTCTTTCGACCAGAGATCTTTGATAACTGAAACCCTCCGCCCCGATCCGAAGACCGGAGCTTCTATTAAGATTCAGACTCAGCTCTAAAAAGTTGTATTTACTACCCTGTATGTAGATATCAAAGAACCAGCGGCCTCATCCATTCGGGCGACAAAAAAACTCAACCTGGCGCCGACGATCATCTCGTTTCCGAAAATCATGCCGGGACAAAATTGAGCATCAATTTGCAGTCCCCAATGTACAAGAACCAACTCGAACAAGTTCGAGCCCCGCGTCCAGCGGGATTGCGAAATTACGTTACCGCGGCTGATCGTCAACCCGCAAAACAAATTTTCTCGAAATTTTTTTCGTTCGCGACCATTCTCGCCTCGAGGACCTCGCCTAGCGGACGCAGCGAAAAACGAATCGAGCAAATCGACGCGGAAATTCGAACAAACTATGCCTAACGAAAAGCAAAAAAAACAACAGCGGCCCGCGCAAAGGCAGCGACAACAACCCGGCCGCCAGTACAAAATGCACCCCCCGCCCGATTCCGGTGAATCCGTCGATCGTACCCGCGCGAAACTCGCCGGCAAAGTCGCGCTCGTTACCGGCGGCGACAGCGGCATCGGTCGCGCCGTTGCGGTGCTCTTCGCCAAAGAAGGCGCCGACAGCGCAATCGTCTATTTAAATGAACACCGCGACGCCCAAGAGACGCTGTGCCTGGTCGAAAAAGAGGGCCGCAAATGCCTTCTCATCGCCGGTGACATCGGCCAGGAAAAATTCTGCCAGCGCGCCGTTCGCCTAACGATCAAAGAATTCGGCCGCCTCGACATCCTCGTGAACAACGCCGCCGAACAACGCTTGCAACCAAGCATCGCAAAGATCACCGAAAAACAACTGCTGCGCACCTTTCGCACCAACATCTTCGCCATGTTCTTCCTCACCAAAGCCGCGCTTCCGCACTTGAAAAAAGGCGCGACCATCATCAACACCGCCTCCGTTACGACCTACAAAGGCAGCCCAAAACTCATCGATTACACCGCGAGCAAAGGCGCCATCGTAGGATTCACCCGATCGCTCGCGTTATCGTTAGTCGGGAAAGGTATTCGCGTGAACGCGATCGCGCCCGGCCCGATCTGGACGCCGATCATTGCCTCGACCCTGCCGGCAAAACACGTCGCCACTTTCGGCTGCGACGTCGCCATGAAACGCGCCGGCGAGCCGAGGGAAGTCGCGACCTGCTTTCTCTTTCTCGCCTCCGACGACTCTTCCTACATGACCGGTCAGGTCCTGCATCCAAACGGCGGCACCGTCGTCAATAGTTAGGCCCTAACGAAGAACTTTGCCTCGCGCGCGCGGCCACATCATCTAGTTTGGCGCCATGATTCGCCCGCAAAATCGCGCGCCTAACGAGTTGCGACCCGTCCGTTTCGAGTGCGGCATCGCGCCGCACGCGAACGGCTCCGTCCTTATTTCCATGGGCGACACGCGCGTCGTTTGCGGCGTCATGATCGAGGAAAACGTTCCGCGCTGGATGAAAGAACAACGCATCACCGGCGGCTGGCTCACCGCGGAATATTCGATGCTCCCCTACTCGACCCTGACACGGAAACCGCGCGACGTTGCCAAAGGCCGCCTCGACGGACGCAGCAGCGAAATCCAGCGACTCATCGGCCGCTCGATGCGCGCCGTTCTCAATTTGGAAAAACTCGGCCCGCGCACGATTTGGGTCGATTGCGATGTGCTCCAGGCCGACGGCGGCACCCGCACCGCTGCGATCACCGGCGCGAGCGTCGCCGTCACTTTGGCCTGCCGAAATTTAGTGAACGAAAAAAAACTGCCCGAACTTCCCGTTAGGCAACTTGTCGCCGCGGTCAGCGTCGGCGTGATCGAAGGCGTTCCCGTGCTCGATTTGAATTACGAAGAAGACAAAGCCGTCACGGTCGATCTCAATCTTGTCGCGACGGAAGATGGCGCGCTCGTCGAAGTGCAAGGCTCCGGCGAAGAAGCGACTTTCAGCCACGAACAGTTGCTTGAAATGCTCTCGTTAGGCCAAAAAGGCATTGCCGATTTGATCGCGGCGCAACAAAGGGTGCTCGGCGCCGTCTCGCCTAACGAGTGAAATATTTGCCGGAGTACGCCGAATGCTCTAGACCGAATCGCCCATGAAGAAAGCGCTCATCACCGGCATCACCGGCCAGGACGGCAGTTATCTGGCCGATCTTCTCCTCGAAAAAAACTACGAAGTCCACGGCATCATTCGCCGCGCGAGCACCTTTAACACCGTGCGCATCGACCATCTTTACGCCGACCCGCACATCAACGGCGTGAAGATGTTTCTGCATTACGGGGACCTGAGCGACTCGGTCAATCTCGTGAAGTTGCTATACGATTTGAAGCCGGACGAAATCTATCATCTCGCCGCGCAGAGCCACGTCCGCGTCAGCTTCGACATTCCAGAATACACTTCCGACGTTACCGGCGTCGGCACGATTCGCATCCTCGAAGCGATCCGCGAAACCGGCATCCGCTCGCGCTTTTATCAGGCTTCGAGCAGCGAAATGTTCGGCAAAGTGCAGCAAGTTCCGCAGGTTGAAACGACACCCTTCTGGCCGCGCAGTCCCTACGGCGTCGCAAAAGTTTTCGCCTATTGGGCGACGGTGAACTACCGCGAAAGCTACGGCCTCTGCGCGAGCAACGGCATTCTTTTCAACCACGAAAGTCCGCGCCGCGGCGAAACGTTTGTCACGCGCAAAATCACCCGCGCCGTCGCGGCCATAAAACACGGACTGCAAAACGAACTCTTCCTCGGCAATCTCGACGCGAAACGCGACTGGGGTTACGCGCCGGAATACGTCGAAGGCATGTGGCGCATCTTGCAGCACGACGAAGGCGACGACTTCGTCCTCGCGACGAACGAAACGCACACCATTCGTGAATTTCTCGACATCGCTTTCGGACGCGTCGATCTCGACTGGAAGGAATACGTCAAACACGACGGCCGCTACGAACGTCCGGCGGAAGTCGACCTGCTCATCGGCAATCCGGCGAAGGCGAAACGCGTCCTCGATTGGGAGCCGAAAGTTCGCTTCCGCGAGCTCGTCGAAATCATGGTCGACGCCGACATGAAGCTGCTGTCCCGGCCGATGGTGCAGGAGCAGTTGGGGCAAATGCCCTAACAATGCCTAACGAATCGCGAAGTCGTTAGGCGCGCGCGCCTAACGAGGATCCAGCTTCGGCAATTCCTCGCTCGCGACCCGCGTCGCGGGCGGCGGAAGATTCGGCACGAGCGTTTCGAGCGGCGCGTCCGCGATCGTCACGCGCGCGCCGATTCCGACCATGTCGAAAAGTTGAATGACATCGTGCGAGCGCATCCGCACGCAGCCGTAGCTGACCGGCAGACCGATGTTCCGTTCTTCCGGCGTGCCGTGAATGTAAATGTAGCGCGAAAACGCGCGCGCATTTTGCGCCTCGAGACCGCGCAACCAAAGAATGCGTGTCACAATCGGATCGCGCCCTGGCGCATCCGGCCTGACAATCTCGCCGGTGCGTTCGCGATCCTTGAAAACGGCGCCGCTCGGCGCACCCGCGCCGATTTTGCGCGCGACCTCGAGGTTGCCTAACGGCGTTCCGCTTCTTCCAGGCGTGTCGCCAAGACCAAATTTCGAAGTCGAAACCGGAAAGGTCGCGATCGGCGCGCCATCCTGGAGCAAAACCATTCGCTGCTCCGGGATGCTGATGACAAGCTGATGATGCTGGTCCGGCGTCGTACAGGATGCGCCTAACGAAATCAGCGCGAGCAAAAAAATTCGCCTGGCGACGACCTTCAGTATCACTTTTCGTTAGGCTTGGAGCCGGAAAAATTCCTCCGCGGTTTTCGTCGTCGCGCGTGCCAGTTCTTCCAGGCTGATGCCGCGTGCGGCGGCGACGCTCTCGGCGACGAGCCGTGTGTAGGCGGGCTCGCAGCGTTGCCCGCGATACGGCTCGGGCGCGAGATAGGGGCAATCGGTCTCGACCATGAATTCGCCTAACGACAAGCCGGCGGCGACTGCGCGCACAGCCGCGCCGTTTTTGAATGTGACGATGCCGGTGAACGACACGAGGTGGCCTAACGAGATCACTTCTTCTGCCTGTTCGCGGGTGCCGCCGAAGCAATGAAAAACGCCGCTCAACTGCCGGCCGTACTCGCGCAGAATCGCGAGCGTATCATCCCACGCATCGCGCTGGTGAATGACGACGTTGAGCCGCAATTCGACCGCGAGATCGAGTTGCTGTTGAAACAGACTCGCCTGTTTGCTCTTGAGAGCGCCGTCGTGGATTCCGCTCTCGATTTCGTCCTCTGTCTCGGCCTGCAAAGCCTGCGAGACGGCCTGCGTTTTTCGTTCGCGCGCGACTTTTGCACCGGGAAGATAATGATAATCCAGGCCGGTCTCGCCGATGGCGGCGACGCGCGGATGTTTCGCCAGTTCGCGCAGCGGCGTGATGATGTCGTCGGCCGCGTTTTCGGCATCGTTAGGGTGAACGCCCACGACCGCGTAAACGTTCGGGTATTTTTCCGCGAGCTCGACCGCGCGCCGGCTGCTGCCTAACGACGTCCCGATCGTGATGATGCGAGTGACGCCGGCCGCGGTAGCGCGTTGGAGGACGTCTTCGAAGTCGGGAGCGAAGTCGGGATAATCAAGATGGGCGTGGGTTTCGACGAGCATGCGCGGAAACTAGCGCACGCGCGCACAGCTCGCGCGAATTTTTCTGCGAGGCGCAGCGGCGCAAGGCGATTCGTTAGGCGTTAGGCTGAAAAAACGAGCCGCGCCGCGTTACCATTCCAGGACCGATCCGGCCCAGGTGAGGCCGCCGCCGAAAACGACCATGAGGACGTAATCGCCGCGCTTGATCCGGCCGCTGCGATTCGCTTCGTCGAGCGCGATCGCGACCGCGGCGGCAGAGGTGTTGCCATACCTTTCCAGGTTGATGAAAAATTTCTCGAGCGGGATTTTCAACCGATCCGCGATCGCTTCGATGATGCGGACGTTCGCCTGATGCGGAATGACGCAGGCGATATCGTTTTTCGTCAGGCCAGCCTGCTCGATCGCGCGCTTTGCGGCGTCGACCATCGCGGTGACGGCGCGCTTGTAAACGTCCTTGCCCGACATTTTGATCGTCTGCAGGCGTTGATCGACATTCTCGCGCGTGATCGGCCGGCGCGAACCGCCGCCCGGCATCCAGAGGATGTCGGCAAAATTTCCGTCGCTCGCGATGTGGCTGCTGATGAGTCCGTGACTCCCATTGTCGCGATGCTGGAGGACGGCGGCGCCGGCGCCGTCGCCGAAGAGAACGCAGGTATTACGATCGGTCCAATCGGTAATACTGCTCAGTTTCTCCGCGCCGATGACGAGGACGACATCGTAGGTGTGCGACATGATGAATTGCTGGGCGATTTCGACCGCGACGAGGAAGCCCGCGCAGGCGGCGGAAATGTCGAAGCAGGCCGCTTTGCTCGCGCCGATTTTTGTCTGAATGAAACAGGCGGTCGCGGGAAAGACGACGTCCGGCGTGGCGGTGGCGACGAGGATGAGATCGACGTCGTTAGGCGAAAGACCGGCCTGCTCGATCGCGGCAAGCGCGGCTTTTGCGCCCATGTCGCTGGTATGTTCGTTAGGCCCGGCGATGCGGCGTTGCTTGATGCCGGTGCGCGTCGTGATCCATTCGTCGTCGGTCTCGACGATTTTGGAAAGGTCGGCGTTGCTGAGAATTTTTTCCGGCACGTAGCTGCCGGTGCCGACGATCGAAACGCTCCGCAGCGATTTAGCTGAGCGCAGTCTCGAGCGAGGCGTGGCTTTCATTATAGCGAGCGATCTCCTCGACGATATGTGGATTGACCTGCTCTTCAATCGACTCGGTCGCGACGCGGAGCGCGTTTTTGATCGCGAGCGGCGTGCTCGCGCCGTGGGCGATGATGCAAATGCCGTTCACGCCTAACAATGGCGAGCCGCCGTATTCTTCGTAGTTCACTTTTTTGCGAATGGTCTTGAAGGCCGACTGCGCGAGATACGCGCCGGCCATGCGCACTTTGTTTTTCACCAGCTCGTGCTTGAGCCATTTGAAAATCGCGTCGCCGACCGACTCGCAGGTTTTGAGAATGACGTTGCCGACGAAGCCATCGCAGACCAGCACTTCGACCGGATTTTCGAAGAGATCGTGACCCTCTATGTTGCCGCGAAAATTGAGCTCGCTGGCCTTTAACATTTTGAAAACTTCTTTCGTCAGGTCGCTGCCTTTGACGTCTTCTTCGCCGATCGACATCAGGCCGATCGCGGGATTGTTGTAGCCCAAAACATGACGCGAATAGACCGAGCCCATAATGGCGTACTGGACGAGATGCTCCGGCTTTGCGTCGCTGTTCGCGCCCGCGTCGATCAGGACGAAAACGTTCGTCTCCGTCGGGACGAGCGAGGCGATGCCGGGCCGTTCCACGCCGGGCAACATGCGCAATTTGATCGCCGTCGCCGCGACTGCTGCGCCGGTGTGGCCTGCGCTCACGATGGCGGCGGCTTCACCTTTTTTCACGAGATCGACCGCGCGACTGACGGAGGAATCTTTTTTGCGCCTAACGGATGCGACCGCGCCGTCGCTCATCGCCACGACCTGGGTCGAATGCACGATCTGAATGCGGCGATCGTTGCAGTTTTCCTTTTTCAAGACCGACTCGATCTGCGCCGTGTCGCCGACCAGAAAAAGCTTTTGGATTTGCGGATACTCGCGCAAGGCGAGGACCGCGCCGCCGACCAGGTTCGGCGGACCAAAATCGCCGCCCATGGCATCGAGAGCGATCTTCATCGGAGCGACACTGTGCGGTTTTCAGCCGGCGAATGCAAAACCAAAAACATCCTTTCGCGCGCCCGACCGCCGCGCGCCGCGCCTAACGAGCCCGCGCCTAGCCCTCGACCGTCAAGACCTGCCGCCCCTTGTAATAACCGCACGACGGGCAGGCGGTGTGCGACGCGACCGTGCTCCCGCATTGCGCGCATTTGTTCATCTGCGGCGGGCGCCAGCGATGCGACGCCTTGCGCGTGCGCAGCCGCATCTTTGAAGTTTTGCGTTTTGGGACTCCCATGTGAGCGGTGAATGAAAGCAGGGTTTGCGGAAAAGACAAATCGCACCCGCGCGGCTCAGAGTTTTAGTTTATCGAGCGCGCTCCAATCCGGCGGTCGCGCCTCCAGCCCATCGTCTTCGCGCGGCGCGGTCGCGGGCGCGGGACAAACCCGGCCGCCTTCGCGATCGCAATGCGGATATGGCGGCAGATTGAGAAGAATGTCTTCGCGCACGAACGGCGAGAGATCGATCTCCTCCGGACCGGTCAACGGCAGGTGCACGGCGAAATTTTTCACCTCGATCTCGAACGGAAAACTTTCCAGGCAGCGCACGCAACGCAGCTCGACCGGCTGCGCGAGCGTCCCATTCGCCCAGAGCGCGCCTTCGGAAATCCCGGCATCGAGCACGTAGCGCAAAGGCCCGGTGCAACGCGCCTCTTCCGGATCGAGCTGCGGGATCGCGCATTCCTCCTCGCCCTCGAGATGCAGACCGGCCGCGGGAATCTGACGAAGGTGAATTTTCATCGTTGCAACCTTTCGCGAAAACTTTCCACCACACACCGCGGCACAAACGCACTCACATCGCCGCCGAGCCGCGCGATCTCCTTCACGATCCGCGAGCTGATGTAAGTGTATTCCTCTTTCGGCATGAGGAAAATGGTTTCCACCCCGCCTTCGAGCTTGCGATTCATCAACGCCATCTGGAATTCGAACTCGAAATCCGAGACCGCGCGCAGCCCGCGCACGATCGCGCGCGCCTTTTGCTGCACCGCGAAATCGACCAGCAACCCATCGAGCGGCGCAATCGTCACGCCGTCGATCCCGCCCGTCGTCTCGCGCAAAAGCCGGAGCCGTTCCTCGAGCGGAAAGAGCGGCTGCTTCTGATCGTTGACCGCGACGGCGATGATGACCTCGTCGAAAAGTTTCCGCGCTCGCTCGATCACATCGAGGTGGCCATTCGTCACCGGATCGAAACTGCCGGGATAAATCGCGCGCCGCATCGCGCGCAAACTTGCAGAGGAAGCGCGAATTGCAAAGCCCCAACCCCCGCGCCGTCTTCAGAGATCCGATTCTTCCAATTCCGCGATCTTCACCAGCGAGCGCAGCAACCCGGTTTTCAGCGGCCGATTCCCGTGCATCGGAATAACGATGCGTTCGCGCCGGGCCGCCTTCACAAATATGTGGTGACTGCCATTGATCTGGGCCAGGGCCCAGCCTTTCGCGGGATGGCGCGGGCGAGATCCTGTCCGGAAACCTGCTTCACACGGCGACCTCGACAATGCGGTCGCCCGGATTTGTCTGGGGAGCGTCGACGATAAACGCCCTCCACCGCTTCGCGCAGATTAGCCTCGACCTCGCCCAGCGTCTCCCCTTGCGTGACGCAGCCCGGAAGCGCCGGCACCTCCGCCCAAAAGCCCCCTTCTTTAGCGGGATGAACGATCGCCTTCAAGGTCATCGCCCATTCTATCAAGACCTGACTGTTTCTCAAACTGCGACTCGAAAGGCGGGACTTCCGCTTGTAAACCGCGCCGCCGATCGCTCCATCGTTTCCTATTGTGTCGGCGGGGCGGGCGGGTTGTTGCCGGGCGGGGTGACGCCGCCGCCGGAGCCGCCGCTTTTTTCGTGGGGCGGGAAAATGCCGATGCGGAAAGCGCTCAGGCTTTCGCGATCGCTGTATTCGTTACTGGCCGCGCCTTGGATGGCGGCGATGATGTCGTCGAGATCGGCCAGGTTTTGGTTGCGGCGATCGGTCGAGCCTTTGGCGGTGCCTTTGGAATCTTCCTGGCTGGTTTCGCTCGCGTCGACGTCGTTGAGGGCGGCTTCGAGGAGATCGGTGTCCTTCGCGACGTAGCCGCCGCTGGTTTTCAACGCCGCCGTGTTGGCGGGATTGCGCACGCCGGCAAGGAGGAGGCGGCCTTCGCTCACGATCTTGCTGATAATGCTCGATCGCTTGACCCCGATGCGGAATTCCTGGTGCAGCTTCACATCGTTCCCGCGAAACGCCTTCGCCGCGGCCTCGCGCGCCTTGTGCGCGAGCGGCCGGTAAATCTTGAGCGCGGCCCTTTGCGTCTGCGTGTAAGTGCCGATCGCGCTTTCATCCGCCACCTGGGCGGCGCTGGAACCGATTGGCGGCTCGACCGGCGGCGGCGGAATGGTCGGGTCGTCGGGTTTGAAGAGCGTGTTCCAAAGGGTGCGGCCGTTGACCACGGTGCCGTCGTCGAGGCGCTCGTTAATTGCGGCGCTGTAGGTGTCGCTTTCGGCGGCCTGGAGGATGAGGTTGCTCTCGGTTTCGAAGAGGCTGATCGGGAAACGAAAATGTGATGATGAGGCCATGGCAAGGAAGTTGGCTATCGGGTTGGTTTAGGTTTTGGATCGGAAAGGAAAGGCGAGGAGCAATCGGGAAAGTCCGAGGAAAGGCCGGGAAATGGCGAGGAGCCAATTGCGAAAGCTGAGGAGGGTTGCGCGAAAAGTGAGGAAGAGTCCGGCCAAGCTGAGGAACCGGTCGCACGGTCCGAGGAGGAGTTGAGAAATCCCGAGGAACCGTCCGCAAACTCCGAGGAGCCGCCGGAAAACTCCGAGGAAGCGCCCGCCAATCCCGAGGACCAATCGAGCGATCCCGAGGAGGCGGACGCTAATCCTGAGGAAGAACCGGGAAATCCGGAGGAACAAATGGGAAATCGGCGGGAGAAGAAGAGAAGCCGCCGTGCCCCCGAGAGAAAGGCCGCGCCCCCCGCGGAACGCGGCCGGGAGAAACGGGGAATTGTTTTCATCTGATTGGTCGGTCAGGCGCGATTACCAACGCTTTCGCGTTTTCGAACAAGAACTATTTTGCAATTATTTTTTCCGGCGCGGGACGGCGGCGTCCGGGGAGGATTTGCCCTTGGCGCGACCCGCTTCACATTAATCGCCACCATGAAAGAAACCCCCTACCGCTCGGTCGGCGTCGCCGCGACTTTCTCGCCGCGGTTCCATCAGGTGCTGGCCGAGGCGCGGCGGGTGCGGGAACGTTTCGGGGCCACGCTCGGTTTCATTTTTGTCGGGAAACGAACCGCCGCGGCCGAGGCGAAATTCGCCGACGCCTTCGAGACCCTCGGCCTGCCCGCGGATTCGGCCGTGCATTTCGAGGAAGGCGATCCGGCGACCGCGATCATCGCCGCGGCCAAAAAATATGGGTTCGAGATGCTCCTCGCCGGCGCGCTCGAAAGGGAGGCGGCGCACCGGCAGTTCCTCGGCAACGTGGCGCGGCGGCTGGTGCGCGAGGCGGGGTGCTCGGTCCTGCTTTTCATCCGGCCGGAGATCGAGCCGCGGCCCTTGCGCAACATTGTTTTCATGGCGGAATACAGTGAGCAGGCGGGGCGCGCTTTTCGCCGCACCCTCCAGCTCGCGGAGCGGGAAAAATGCGAACGCCTTTACGCCATTCGCAGCTACACCACCTTCGACAAAGCGCGCGCCCGACGCCGCGACAAAGCGCCTCGCGCCGGCGCGCGCACGCTCGAGGAAGAGGAGGAGGCGCTGCAACAATTCGTGCTCGCCGCCGGCTCGACGCCGGTGCCGATCGAGGCCCGTTGTGTGCGCGGCAACACCGGTTTCGCGGCTTCGGATTTCGTGCAAAGTGTCGAGGCCGATCTGCTCGTGGTGCCGCTCGATTCGGCGCCCGGCCCGGAAACGAAGCTGCCCGGCCGGATCGCGTGGGTGACGGATGTGATTCCGTGCAATCTCTGGGTGATCCGCGGCTGAGGCCTCGCGCCTAACGAATCACCCGCGCTTCATCAATTGCCGGAACCAGCGCAAAGCGTCGCGCAAATGGGCGCGCTTGAAAACGTGGCCTTCGGGAAAAATTTCCATCTCGATCCGGTCGAAACCGGTCTTGCGCATGGAGAGCTGGACGTCGCGCTGGTCGGAAAGTTTCGCGATCGGATCGCTCGAACCGCTGCTCAAAAAAACCGGGGTGTGCAAAAACGCGGGGCCCGGTTTGAAGGCGTTGTAGCCCGCGCTTAAGCGGTCGGCGTTGATCCCGGTGATGAAAATGCCGGCGACGTTCGCGCCCGCGAGGGAAAGGACGGGCGCGAGAAAGCCGGCCGATTTCGCGCCGCCCGAAAAGCCGGCGCAGACCAGCGGCCAGTGGACCGATCCGGGGAAGCTGCGAAAGAACGCGTCGAGCGCGGCGAGGGTCATGGCGAGACGCCAGGCCGCGGTCTCGCTCCGGGGCAGAACGGCGCCGTCGCCCGCGATCACGACCCAGCCTTCGGCCAGCGCGGTGTCGCGATAAAACGCGCTCAGGTCATCGCGATTCCGGCGCTGGAAGTCGTCGGTCGCGAGGACGACGAGGACGGGCCACGGTTTTTTCGGGTTGAATCCCGGCGGGACGGCGAGGGCAGCGACGGCGTTTGTGGGCGGAGTGTTGCCGCCCTTGCTGGCGTAGCCTTTTTCCTCGGCGTTGAGGGGGACGTTGACGAGGATGGTCTTGCCCGGGGTGAGACGGGCGCCGGCAAATTGCAGCGCGGAGGCGGCGCGCAAATTTCCGCCTAACGAAAAGCAAACAAGCGCGGCGAGAAGGGCGAGGAAATTTCTTGTCATGCGGACAGCCATCTTATTAACTGCCGAACGCACATGAAAACAATATCCGCTCTTTTCGCGATCGCGCTGCTCGCCCTGGCCGCTTGCAGCACGCCGCAAACAACCACGACCACGACTGCAACGACGACGCAAAGCAATCGCCAGGTCAAGATGGTCAACGGCAAACCTTACGTCTGGGTCGCAGGCGAGCTCGGGAGCAACATCCCGGGCCGCTGGGTGCCGGAGGACAGCCCGGACGCACAGGCGGCGGGCTCGACCGGATCGATGGATCGCTCGACGTTCCAAAAAATGCAGAACAGCAGCCAGAGTATGCCGGCCGGCAATTAGTCGCGGCTCGTTAGTCGTTAGGCAAAGCGGGCCGTGCGCCGCGCATTATTTCCCGAGGGGAGAAGTCACGCTCGTGCCCGGCGGCGGGGTGAATTCGAAAGTGTCCGGCGGGATCACGGCGCGCGATTCGTTCGCGTAAGTCGTGACGATGCGATCGCCGTTCGGCTGCACCATTTCCGTGCGCTGCACTTGCAGGTCGTTGTTGATCCGAATGTCGAAGGTCTTGAGCAGGCGCTTGAGCGAAGGATTGCGCGGCGCGAGCTGGAGCTCGTAGCCGTCGCCCGTTTTGCTCCCGGTGATGTGATAGCTGTTCTCGACCTCGTCGAGGTTGAGCGCGGCCGTGATCGCGGCGATGCCGGCGTCGAGCGGCGAATGCCGGCCTAACGAATAGTGCTCGGCCGATTGGAATTTCGGGTAGTAAATCCAGAGCTGCCGGCCGTCGCTGATCGTGAGGCTGGGCGAGCTGCCTTTCACTTCGCGCCGGAATTTATTCGGCTCCTGAAACCAGACTTTGCCCGTGCTGCGGATCGGCTTCGCCATCAGGTGGACGTTTTTTTCTTCCTGGAAATCGGCCTGCATTTGCGGCGCCGCGGCGCTCTTCGCGCGGACGCGATCGAGCAGCGTTTTGATGTCGTTAGGCGCGAGCGCTTGGGCGCGCATCGAGCCGGCGCCGATGATCGTCAGGGCGAGGCAGAGAAAAAGTCTAAGGTTCATGTCGTAACTTCGCTTCTGCCGCCGCCGCCGCGGGCAAAGTGAAAAAAATCGTCGCGAATAAACTCCAGGCCAGCCCGATCGCGCAGGCGACACCGAGCCCGCTGAGGGTGGGATTATTGGCGAAGCCTAACGAGCCGAATCCCGCGATCGCGGTCAGTCCGGCGAGCGCGACCGGTTTCAAAACGCCGGCGACGTCGTGCTCGATCGCGCGCGCTTTTTGCCAGACGAGCAGGACGTAAATTCCATAGTCGACGCCGATCGCGAGGACGAGGCGAAAGGCGAGGACGTTGAGCAGATTGAGCGGGATGACGGCGAGTTTCATCGTCGCGATCATCGCGCCGACCGCGAGAATCAGGGTGGCGATTTGAATCAGCCACAAACGCAAATCGCGATAGAGAACAGCGAGCAGCGAGGCGTCGAAAAATGCCATGAGCGCGCTGATCAAAATCAACTGCCGATGCGACCACGGCAGCAGATCGGTCAGGGTAAAACTCCAGCCCGACAGCGTCATCGGCACGCCCGCGACCGGAATTTCGCGGGTCAGGTTTTGGCGTTGCGCCTGCGTCGTGATCGGCGCGTTGCTCGTGACGAAGCCAACCGTGAGCAGCGGATCCTGCGCGAAATAACGATCGACCAGAAACCACCAGCTCGAAGTCCGCGGCAGTTGTTTGCGCCAGTCGGGAATTTCCCTCCGGCCTTGCGCAACCGCGTCCAGCTCGTCGAGCAATTCGAAGCCGGGGGCAAAACTTTCGCGCGTGAAACCTTCGCGCGCGATCGAGTTCGTTAGGGCATTTCGCGCCGCGGCAAAATCGATCGCGCTCAGCCGGCGGCGATTTTGTTCCATCAACGTCGGCGAAAAAGCGAGCGCGGCCGGCGTCGAATAATCCTTGATCGCGCCGGCGCGTTGCAGTTCGCGCCAGTGCGCCTCGACGCGCTGCCAGTCGGTATGCAGTTGCTCCTCGTTAGGCGCGCGCACGATCGCGATCGCCGGCTCCCAGCGCTCCGGCATTTTCGTCATGATGATCTTGAGCGCGTCGCCGGCTTCGCTGCGTTTCGGCTCGAGCGAATGGGTGCTCGCGTCGAAAATAATTTTCGGCCGCGGCGCGACCGCGATCGCGAAAAGGACGAGCAAAATCGGCAGCGCGATCCAGAGAATGAGCCCGGGCGCGCGCAGCATTCGCCGGACGTAACGCCTAACGAGCGCGAGAATCCAGTCGCGTTGCGGCGGCAACGCCGTTTCCCGGGTGAACAAGAAGAAAACACTCGTCATGAGAAATCCGGCGACTGAGATTCCGATCGCGATGAGGACGCCGAGCTGGGTGAAGCCGGCCGCGCCGCCTAACAATAAGGCGAGAAAGCCAACCGCAGTCGTGAGCGCGCCGAAAAAAATCGCGCGGCCGAGTTTCGCGACCGCTTCTTCGATCGCGGCGACGTGTGCGCTGCCTTCGTTTCGCGCCTGTTGATAACGGCCGAAAATCAAAATCGCAAAATCGACGCCGAGTCCGATCAGGATCGCGCACATCCCGATCGTGACCATGTTGAGCTGCCCGAAAATCAGCAGCCCGACCGCGAGCGCGACGAGACAACACAAGAGGAGGGAAAATCCCATCCCGATCAGCGGCAGCCAGCGCCGAAAGCCGACATAAAAAACCGCGCTGACAAGCAGGATCGAACCGAGCAACGTGACGACGATGTCGTGCCGCATGCTCAGCGAAATTTCCGAGACATAAGCCGAGCGGCCTGTAACGATAACGCGCAGCGGCTTCGCGCCATCCCAGCCCGCGGTCGCGCTCGCGCAAAACGCATTCACCTTTCGCATCAGCGCCTGGCAATCGAAGGCGTCGATCGTGGGCTGGTTCGTGATCGTGAGAAAAAGCCGCAGCGTGCGATCGGGCGAGACGAGCGGCTGACTTTCCTGCAACTCGGTGTTGCCGGCGAACGGCCTCAGCGCCGGCGCGAGGACGCCGAGCGGGTCGAGCTGCAATTCGAATTCCGGTTTCGGCGAGCCGGCCTCGATTTCCTGGTGCAAACGCGCGAGCCGCGCCTGCAATTTCGCCGGCTGCAAAACGGCGACGTCGTCCGCGAAGTCGTTAGGCGGAAGATTGAGCAGGAGCGGAACGGCGAGGCGTGGCAGGTCGGCGATGCCGTTGGGCGATTCCATCGGCGAGCCGCTGAGAATGCGCGTATTCCACGGCTGCGCGCGCAAGCGTTCGGCAAAAGTCGGCGCGAAATCTTCCAGTTTGTCGGCATCGTTAGGCTGGCAAAGGATCGCGAAGGTCAGCTCGCGGGTTTGTGCGAATTGGCTATTGTAAATTTTCAGGCCCTGGACCGATTCGAATTTTTTCGGGAGCAGATCGAGCACCTCGCTGTCGAGCCGCATTCGCGTGACGAGAATGTAAAGACTCGTCAGGCTGACGAGCGCGACAAAAAGCCAGACGAGTCCGCGCCGTTCGGTGACAAGGCGGGCGATGAATTTCGAATACGACATCAGCGCTCGCGAAAAATCAGAACGCGAAAGTGAAGCTGTCGCGGCCGGTCGTTTGCCTAACGAGTGGCTGAGTTTTGTCTTGTAGCAAAACCTGGCGGAGCGAAACCCAGCCGCGCAGATGCACCGGGGCATCGTTAGGCGGACCCGACCACGAGCCGCGCGCGAGCGGGCCGCTGACGCGAACAAATTTGTCGTCCTGTCGCACGGTAAGCAGAATCACGCCCGGGCCTTTGCTGAAGGTGAGATCGAAATCGCCGGCGCTCGAGTAGCGCACGAGCACGTCGCCGATGAGCGAAGTTTTCGGCCCGCGATATTGCAGTTGGCCGACGCGCGTCTGCCAGTCGGGCGAGGGCTGGATGAATTGATGACGCAGCGTCTGGCAACTCGTCAGGCAAAAAATGGCGGCGAGCAAAAGAGCCGCGCGCGGGGCGATGAATCGGTTCAAGCGAGATCAAGTTAGCGAGCCGCCGCGAGAAGCAAGCCCGCTTGTCACCCGCGCGGAATGGAATTAACAAACACACGGGATGAAATTGATCGACCGGTTCCTCGCCCGCGAGCTGATCGTGAATGTGCTGTTCGCAATCGCGATGCTCAGCCTCGTGCTCGTGGTCGGAAATATTTTTCGAAAGCTTCTGCCGCTGCTCGTGAATCACGACGTGCCGCTGCAATATCTGATCACTTTCATTGCCTACGTCCTGCCGTTCTCGCTCATCTTCACCATCCCGTGGGGACTTTTGACCGCGATCCTGCTCGTCTTCGGCCGGCTCTCGGCGGACAACGAATTGATCGCGCTCCGCGCCAACGGCGTGAGCGTGACGCGCGTATGCGTTTCGCTCGCGGGCATCGCGGTTGCCTGCACGGCGATTTGTCTTTGGCTCAATGTCGACGTCGCGCCGGCCGCGCAGGAAAAATTGCGCGCGAGTATTTTCGATCTCGCGACGAGCAACCCGATCGCGCTTTTCGGCGGCGACCAGGTGATCGATCAATTTCCCGGGCGCAAAATTTACGTCGGAAAAAAAGATGGCAACAAACTCGAGAACATCATCGTCTTTCAAATGGACGAACATTCGCTCCCGATCCGCGTGACCCACGCGCGCACCGGCATGATCGAGGCCGATCTGCCGAACAAGCGTCTGCTCCTCCATCTTTACAACGCGCACTACGAGGAGCGTGACGCGAAGAATCCCTACGCGCTCGAGAAAGTGCGCGACGGCATCACGATGCAGGAGGGCACGCTGCCGATCAGTCTCGAGGAGCTTTACGAGAAGGAGAAAAAACAGCCGAGCCGCTCCGCGCTTTCGCTCACGCAGTTGCTCGAGCAATTAAAGGAAGGCGATCGCGAGGACCGGAGCGCAACCCGCACCGAGATCAACAAACGTTTTTCGTTTCCGTTTTCCTGTCTCGCGTTCGCCCTTATCGGCGTGCCGCTCGGGATCACGACGCATCGGCGGGAGACTTCGGTCGGCTTCGCCACTGGATTGCTCGTGGCGATTTTTTATTTCCTCTTCGTCATCATCGCCGACACCCTCCGCGGAGATCCGAAAGTGCATCCGGATTTGCTCGTCTGGTTTCCAAACGTGCTCTTTCTCGGGATCGGCGCGTTTTTGTTTTACCGGCTGAGCAAGCAGTAGCTCGCGCTCGTTACTGCACCGTCAGGGTGAGATCATTGCCGTCGCCGCCGGCATAACTCACGAGCAAACGATTGCGGCCGGCGCGCAGGATCGAGCCCTCCGTGAGATTGGCGAAGGCGCCGACGATCGGGTTGGCCGAAGTGTTGTTGATCACCGTGAAGCTTGTGCCGGCGCCCAGTTGCGCGCCTCCGATGTCTTGCAAAACGAACTGCGCGCCGCTCGCGATGGAAACGCCGTTGGCCGCCACGGCGTCCGTCTTCACTTTCCTGGTGTCGAGCCGCACTTGCAGGGTCGCGTCGGATTGAAAAGTAAGAGCGCCTTGCATGGTCAGCGTGACCGGCCGGCCCGCGCCGACGCCGGGAGCGAGCAACGCGCCCGCGCCGCTGCCGGTGCCGAGCGTGGTCGCGCCCGCGATGATGCCCGAGCCGGCGAGCGTGCCGCCGTTCACCTGCACCGCGCCGGTGCCCGTGCCGGAGCCGCCGTGCTTGTTATCGATCGTCAGCCCACCGGCGACCAGAGTCGTGCCGCCGGCGTAAGTATTGGCCCCGGTCAACGTCCAGGTGCCGGTGCCGATTTTCGTGATGCCCAGGTCGGCTTTCTGCGCGCCATCTTGAATCACGCCGGAGAATTTGGTGCTGGTGTTATTGCTCCCGACCGTGAGCTTGTTTTGTCCGAGAAAAACCAGCCCGTCGCCTGCGATTGAACCAGTCGTGACCTTGGCATGTTTGGCAAGATTAAGAGTGCCGTTGCCATTCAAAGTAATGCTCGCCATTCCCCCGTCGCTTCCCCTGTCAAAGAAGATGGAAGCTCCCTCTCCGCCATTGGTTCCGCCGTTGGCGGTCAGGGTGGCGTTTTCCGCATGCGAACCGCTAAAAAAACTAATCTTCGCACCCGCCGCCGAAGCCTCGGTGCCACCGTTTACCACAAAAGTCCCTTCGCCGCCGAAGCCGCCCGCAAAGTCAATGAACCGGTCATCATCATTCAGCACTCCGCCGCCATTGACGGTAAAATGTCCCTGCGCCGCAGTGGCCGAGCCGTCGAAGGAAATATTGCCGTAGTCGCTGCAAGTGATCGTGGCGTTGGCCGCCGTGCTGTCATCGTAAAAGGAAACCGACCCGGCAACCCAGTCGAAAACAGCATTCGCCGCCGTCGAGTTATCGTAAAACTCTGCATCGCCCACGAACGCGACCAGAGCGTTCTCCGCGGTGGAATTATCGTAAAACATGAGGCGCGATTCCGTGAGGTTGATGTTGGCGTCTGCCGCGCTCGAAGAATCTTCGAACATCATCGTCGCGCCCAGCCCGGCAAGAACGTAGTAGGTATAAGCGTCGCCCGCTTGCGCCGTGTTGTGGAAAACAATTCCTCCGCCCGATTTGGTGTCTCGGATCAGGGTGATATTCTCGACGTATCCCGACTTGTTGACCAGCCCCGCGCCGTCGAAATTCAGCAGCTGGGATCCCACATTGATCGTGAACGCGAGGGCGGTAGAGGGAAAGTAGATCATGTCCACATCGGTCGTCTCGCTGAGGAAGATGGAGTCGGTGCCAGAAATGTTAAAAGTCGCCACGTCGCTGGGGCCATTGGGCACGGTATTCGGCGTCCAATTCGCGGCTGTGTTCCAGTCGTCAGTCGTCGGGGATTGCAACCAGGTCGCGCTCTCGGCGAAGGCAACCGCCGGGACGGCGCAGAGGAGAATGGCGATACTGCACGAGCGCAGCTTATTCAGGGAAAGGTTTTTCATCCCGCCGATCATGCCAGAGAAGAGGAGCGAATGTAAAGATCGGTTCTTCGAAGAGTGCGATAAGAATCTGGGCGGCAAAAGTGCCGTTGGTGTCGAGAGAAGCCGCGCTCCTGCTCAGGGAAGCCAAAAAAAGGCCCGCGGAAGCCGGACTTATGCCCGGAGAAGTCCGACCGGTGCCCGGAGAAGTCGCACTTCTGCCCGCAGAAGTTCAATTTCTGCCCGCAGGAGTCCGGCTGGCGCCCGGAGAAGTCGCACTTCCGCCCGCAGAAGTCCGGCTCGGGGGAGCAGAAATGGCAGCCGGGGAAGCAGAAATTGAATTTCTGCCCGCATTTGTCCGACTCCTGCCGGCAGAAGTCGCGTCCCTGTCCCCGCCTCCCGGCTATCCGCCGGCGGCGGGCGCCTCTTCCGCCGCCACTTCGTCGCTGATGACGAAAAACTTTTTCAACTGCGCGCTCCCGAAGTTTGTTGTGAGCGCGACATCGGCGGCGTCGCGGCCGACGGCCATCACGACGCGCCCGATACGTGGAACGTTGTGCCGCGCGTCGAAAGTGTACCAGCGGCCGCCGAGATAAACTTCGAACCAGCCGCTGAAATCCATCGGCAAAACCAGGGGCACGCCGATGTCGCCCATGTAGCCGGTCGCGTAGCGCGCGGGGATGTTCATGCAACGGCAAAAGGTCAGCGCGAGATGGCTGAAATCGCGGCAGACGCCCTGGCCGTCGGTGTAAACGTCGAAGGCCGATTTGGTCGAGTTCGCAAAATGGTAGCCGAACGTGATGTGCTCGTGCACCCAGGTGCAGATCGCCTTCACGCGCGCCCAGCCGGGCGGGATCTGGCCGAAAAGCTTCCAGGCGATGTCGGTCAGTTTATCGACCTCGCAATAGCGGCTCGGCATGAGGAACGCGAGGCACTCGTTAGGCAAATCTTCGATCCGATGCTGGACCGCGTCCGGCGCCTGCGCGTCGGGTTCGCCGCTGTCCTCGATCGTCGCGTCGAGCTGCAGGCGCAGGTTGCCGGCGGGCGCGAGGAGGCGCGCGCAACGGTTGCCGAAAAGATCGTCGTAAAACGTCACGGGCGTTTCCGGCCTAACGATCAATTCTTCCGGACTGCGCAAATCGTCGCGCCGCGAAGGATGGACAAAAAGCATCAGCACCATCGGCGTCGGGCCGGCGAGCTGGAATTCAATGTCGAAACCAATCTTGATCAACATGGCGAAAAAAGCGGAACCGGGACGTTAGCGGTAGGCGCGGAAATGATCAACGCGGCGATGCTTCGCGCCGCGTCGAAATTTCTAAACGTCGCGCCCAAATCGCGCCGTCACGCGCAAATCGCTTCCGACCGCGACGCGGACATCGCGCAGTTTTATTTCGCCTAACGAATGCGCCGCGAGCGGAAAGGTGCGCTTCTCCCACCGCTGCAAATGCGGCGCGAGAAAACCGCAAGCGAGGGTGCCGAGGTTGCCTTCGCCGTCGCAATGCAGCTTCGAGATGTGGGCGTTCATCGCCTCGTCAATCTCGACGCTGCCGCCGATTTTCACCGCGGCGGTGAGGAACAATTTTTTCGCGCGCACCTGCGCCACGAGATCGAGTGCGCGCTCGCTTCGCGCCTGCAATCGCAGCTCCACTTTCTCGATCGAGATGCCCTGTTTGGCAGCTTCGGGTTTTGCGATCGCGAGGATGAGCGCTTCCAAATCCGCGATCGTGAGCCGGACTTCGACGCTGCCCTCGGCCGCGTCCTGCAAAACGAGCACGACATTTTGTTTCTCGTCGCGCGCCTGGCCGACGCGGACATCGCGCGCATCGCCGCGCAGATTGATCGCGGCGCGTTGCACAAAAAATGGCTGGCCGTTGATTTCGAGATGTTCGATTTGCAGCGCCGGCTCGACTTTTCCCCTAACGGGTGGCGGCCTTTTGATCACGTCGTTCATTTGCGCGTTGTCGAGCGAAACCCGCAGCGCGGCGAGCGCGGGATAATTCCGATCTTCGACCGCGATCATCGGCGCCTTCGATTGCACCGCGCGGCCGAGTGTTTTCTCGAGTTCGTCGCGCAACGCTTCGGCATTTTGCGGCAGCGAAGAACTCGAAAGCGGAAACATACTTGGCGGGAAACCGGTCGCGGAATGTAGGCCGGTCGCGAGCGGGCACAACTTCGTCTTTTGCCGGAATCGCGGCGCGCGAAATGCCTCTTCCATTCAAGTGAAATCGGCTGATTCTTTTGCCCACGTGAGCTCGACGATAAAACCAGGCGCCGCGACGCCGGAGATCGGTGCGCCGCCGCCGGCCGCGCGCGGGCTCGGCGGATTTTTCGCGAAATTCGGCGTGCTCCGAAATGCGCAGCGCGAGCTCTGGCTCACCTTCGCGATCAAGCTGCTCGTGATCGCGGCCTACTCAGTCACGAACAAAACGCTCGTTCTTTGGCTTTCGTCCGATCTTGGCTACAACGATCAATCGGCCGGCGTGATAGTAGGCTGGATTTGGGCGCCGGCGATGACGGTCTGCACGTTACTCGCCGGATCGATTACCGACGCGCTCGGATTGCGGCGAACATTTTTCTTCGGTGTCTGTGTCTGTCTGTTTGCGCGCTTCGTGATGGTCGTCGCGACGGTAAAATGGATCGCGCTCGCGGCTGGTCTCGCGCCGCTTGTCATCGGTGAGGCGCTGGGCACGCCGGTCCTAATCGCGGCGACGCGACGCTATTCGACCACGCGGCAACGGTCGATCGCGTTCTCGCTCATCTATACAATCATGAACGTTGGCTTTCTGATCGCGGCGCGGATCTTCGATTTCGTGCGGCAACATCTCGGCGAGCACGGGCATTTTAATTTCTTCGGCGAGCAGATAAGCACTTACCGCACACTCTTTCTCGTTAGCTTTCTATTTGAGGTCAGCATTCTTTTCCCGATTTTTTTCCTGCGCCGCGGTGCGGAAGCGACGGATGAAGGTGTGCGTTTCGCGCCCGAGACGATGCTTTACGAAGGGGCGCAATTTGGAAAACGCGTCATACTTACAGTGCGCGACAGCGCGCGGGAGACAGGGCGTTTATTCAAACGGCTCCTCGGGCAGTCGGGCTTTTATCGGCTGCTCGCTTTTCTGCTCTTGATCGGGTTTCTCAAAGTCATCGTCATGCAGATGGATTACGTCTTTCCGAAGTTTGGCATCCGCGAGCTCGGCGACGGCGCGCCGATCGGGCAGCTCTTGTCGATTAATTACCTGCTCACGATTCTTTTTGTGCCGACGATCGGCGCGCTCACGCAAAGATTCACGGCCTATCGCATGGTCATCATCGGAGGAATTATTTGCGCCGCTTCCGTCTTCATCATGGCGCTGCCGACGGCTTGGTTTCAATCAGCGGCCGACGGTCTTCCCGGGCAGTGGATCGGTCGCGATTATCTCGGAGTGAAAGGCGTGATTCATCCTTACTACGTCATGATCGCGCTCTACATCGCGCTCTTTTCCGTCGGCGAAGCTTTCTATTCGCCGCGAGTTTATGAATATGCGGCCGCGATTGCGCCGAAAGGTCAGGAAGCTTCCTACGGCGCGCTTTCTTACATTCCTTTCTTGTTAGGCAAATTTCTCATCGGCGGCGCGGGCTGGCTCCTCGCGAGCTTTTGCCCCGCGGTCGGACCGCGCCATTCCGGAACGATGTGGTTGATATTTGCTCTTGCGGCCTCCATCGCGCCGATCGGGCTGGTTCTCTTCCGCCATTACATTCGCGTTCCTGAAGCAGGCCGCGAGGCGTTTGCCTAACGAATGCCTAACGAATCTTCGGCCCGGGATTTCGCGCGATTATTGCGAGGGAATAAGCGCGCTATTATCTTCTCCTACGTGCGATGCATACCCTCACTTTTGTTTTCATCGCGACGGCTGCCTGCGCGTTTCCCTTTGCGCAGATTCGCGCGGGCAAGCCGAACGACGCGGTCACCTCGCCCTCGAGCGCTGCCGTCATTTCCAACACTCAACAACCAACCGAAACGAAAACCATGTCCGACACCGAGCTGAAGAAAAAATTAACGCCTGAGCAATATCGCGTGACGCGCGAGAACGGCACCGAGCCGCCCTTTCACAACGAATATTGGAACAATCACGCGCCGGGAATTTACGTCGACCTGATCAGCGGCGAGCCGCTTTTTTCCTCGACCGATAAATTCGAGAGCGGCTCGGGCTGGCCGAGCTTCACGAAGCCGATCGACAAAAATAACGTCGTGGAAAAGACGGACCGCAGCCTGTTCATGTCGCGGACCGAAGTGCGCTCGAAAAAAGACGACGCGCATCTCGGCCATGTTTTCGACGACGGGCCGGCCCCGACCGGGATGCGTTATTGCATGAACTCGGCCGCGCTGCGTTTCGTGCCGGTGGAAAAGATGAAAGAGGAAGGCTACGGCCAGTATCTCTATCTTTTCGACAAGCCGGCGGACGACGCGACGGAAAAAAATAGTTCGTTAGGGCCTAACGAAAAGCGCGACGGCAAATCGCCCGCGAACAAGCGGCGCGAAATCGCGGTGGACGGGCCGCGGATGCCGCTTTACATCTTTCCTCCTCGCCCAAACTGATGCCGCGCCGACCGAAGCTGCCTAACGATCCCGACGATGATGAATCAAGGCCGCGGATGCCCGCGATCAGCCCGCGGCTCGAGCCCGGTCAGCCGACCGATGTGGAATTGATGGAAGGCATCCAGCGCGAAGATCCCGAGGCGCTCTCCCAGCTTTACGATCGCTACAACGGCATCATAAAGGCGCTCATCCTGCGCGTCGTCCACAACGAAGCCGAGGCGGACGATTTGTTGCAGGAAATTTTCATGGAAGTCTGGCGGCACGCGCAGAATTTCTCGGCCAAAAAAGGCAAACCGCTGGGCTGGATGGTGACGCTGGCGCGACGGCGGGCGATCGACGGCCTGCGCAAAAAGCAGGCCTACGCGCGGGCGGGCGAGCGTTTGCAAAACGAGACCGAACAGCAGCCCGAAGCTTGGGTGCACAACGCGACCGCGGAGGAAATCGACTTTTCCGACACGCGCGCGCTCGTGCGCAAAGTGATCAACAGTCTGCCGCCGGCGCAGCAGCAGGCGATCGACCTGGCGTTTTTTCGCGGGATGAGTCAGCGCGAAATCGCCGCAAATACGAATACACCTTTGGGGACCGTCAAAACCCGGCTCGAATTGGGGCTGAAGAAAATTTACGACGGCCTGAAAGAACTGAAAGATGAGCTTTGAGGAATTCCAAAATCGCGCGCGCCTTTACGTCATCGGCGCGCTTGAAGACGGCGAGACTCACGAGTTCGAGGAGGCGCGGGCGCAGTTCGGCCAGCCGGCGGAAGATTTCATCAACGAATGCTACCAACTGCACGAAGCATTCGCCCTCAGCCTGCGGCCGGCGAAAACTTCCGACGCGCTGAAGGAGCGGCTGATGAAAATGGTGCGGGAACGGAAGCGGGACGAGAATCGTTAGGCGAAAAATCGGCGGTCGTTAGGCTAAGACTTGCGCGGATTACTGACCGCCGCTGCAATTCATCTCCCGGAGGATGAACTCCTGGAGAAAGCCGTAGAAATTGACCTGGAACAAACTCAGATCGCGCCGCGAACCGATGGGCGAGCGATAATGATCGGACAGCTCCGCCTCGGTAAAATCGTACTTCGTCGCGAGCGCAAGCCGCGCCTGGTTGAGCGCGTTCAGCCACGCCTCGGAATGCGCGACCGGAATGCGCAGAGCGCAATTCGCGAACGGCTTCTCGTTCTTGCGCAACTGCTCGAGGTCGGTCGTGACCGTCTCGGTCGCGCTCTGGAAAAGACGGCGCAGCTCCGGCTCGACGTAAATTTTCCATTCCGCGCAAAGTTCCTTTTCGTCAGCCGCGGCCGGCGCGCTGAAAAGCCGCCGCTCGACCGCGGGCACGGCCTCGGTCTGCGTGCTGGCGGGAATTTGCCGCAACAACTCCGCCAAAAACGGGTCGATCTCGCTGATCTCGAGGCTGCCGTTTTTGCGGAAAACTTCCATTAGCCGGCTTGCTCGATCGTGGCCAGGAGCAAATAGCCGTGCAGTTGCTGCACGAACAGTTCGGCGCGCTCTCGCACGCCGCTCCACAAAATCGAGCGCCCCTGGCGATGCACTTCGAGCATGTGCATCTCCGCTTTTTCGCGCGGATAGCCAAAGACCTTCTGGAACGTCATCGTGACGTAACTCATCAGGTTCACCGGATCGTTATGCACGACGACCTGCCAGGGCAGATCGAGGCTCTCTTTCGTTTTGTTCTCTTCCGTGATCGAGGGATTCGCGACAGCGCCGAGGATCAAAACGGAAGCGGTCATACGGTAGCGATAGGCGAGAGCTTCTTGTTAGGCTAACCAAGTCGAGACAGCCGACACGCTACCACAGAGCCGGACGCGTTCAACCGCCGACGCCGTTCCGGAAAAGAGAAAATTGGAGCCGGGAACGCGACCAGATTTCCTTTGCCTAACGAATGTGGGCGCGAAAAATCGCCGCTTGGCTTTTCTGCCGTTTCGGATGATTATTTGATAAAACTCGCGTCCGATTATGCAATCGAGAATCATCCTCTGTGTCGTTGTCCCCCTTCTTTTCGCCGGCAGCGCGAAGGCGCGCGAAGGGCATTCCGCCGCTCCGCCCGCGATCGCGCCGCAATTCAGCGAAAACCAGACACCCGGCGCCGGCTCGCCCGACCTGCTCGTCAACCGCGGCCAATCCAACGGCAACGGCGCGCGGCACGATCGCCGGATCAGCCTCACCCGCAGCGGCGACCGCGTCGCCATTCTCCTCGATTTGAACCGCGCCGAAGAATGGAGTTACAACCGCGCGACCGGCGCGATGATCCCGGTTGCGCCCGGCTCCCTTTACTTCACCCACGCCATTCCCGGTAGCGGAATCATCCTCACCCACGCCGTCTCGACCGGCCCAGCCAGAATCCTCATCCCGACTAATGCTGGCAACGTCGAAATCCCGACGCTCGATTCCGGCAGTTACAACCTCACCGTGCGTCTTCCGGGATCGGCCGATTCGAGCGCTCACGCCAAATCGCGCAAGGCCGCCGTCATCACCTTCCACCTCAACGTCGGCTCCGACGGCATTGTGCGCGACCGCAGCCCGGAGATCGCGATCGCGGCTTTGAATCAGAAGAGCTCCGCGGTCAGAAAATAATCGACCTCCCTCCTGATCGGCGATTGGCGCGATGAAGCCTGCGCCCATCTTGTGCTCGTTAGGGGCGCGCGTCGTTTCGCAGACGATCGAGATTTTTCTTGACTGTGGCTCCCTGTTTTCTCAAGACCATTAGTCATGAAAACGCTTCCCGCCGAAAGACGCGCGCTCCCCATCCGCAAATCACGCTGGGCCGCCTACGCGACCGCGAGTGCGGCCACGATGCTTGCCGGCAACCAACTCGTCGAGGCCGCCATCCATTACTCTGGACCGCTCCACGTCAAGTTATCCGGTTCCAAGAATGTGCATGCCACCTTCCAACTCGACCGGCCTGGCGACTCGCTCTTCTTCGAACATCTCAACACTCTTTTTCATGATTCAAACTACGATTTCGCCGGCTTCAAAGTAATCGGCCGAAACGGCGCGTCGTTTCGCGGGTCGCCCTCGATTGACTTCGCCGAGGTTAGTCACCTTAAAAAGGGTGCCTTGGTTTCGCAGGGACAGTTCACCACCGGGCTCGCCTCGAAGGAGAACTTCGGGACCCTTGCCGCGACCTACGCGAATGGATATTTCCTTGACCCCGGCGTCGCCTACATCGGTTTCTTTTTCCAAGGCAATAGTGGGCGGCAGTACGGCTGGGCGCGCGTGCGGATGCACGGGAACACGAACGGCAATGGTTTCGAAGTTATCGATTATGCCTACGCCGATTCGGGCGAGCCGATCAAAGCCGGCCAGGGAATCCCGGCCGGTGAAGACGAAACGACTTCGTTAGGTTCGCTCGGCCTTTTGGCGGCGGGCGCGGCGCGCATTGTCGGATGGCGGCGGCGGCGCATTGATGCGAACGCAAAAGCCGAATGAAATCTCGCTGGAGCAAAACGCCAACTTTCGCCATCTCGAAATCCCGCTGGCTTGCCTACGCGACCGCGGGCGCGGCCACCCTGCTCACTGGCCGGCAACTTGCCGAAGGCGCGATCCACTATTCCGGCCGCGTCGATGTGCGACTGCCGCGATTCGGAGGAGGCCACGCCACGTTTCAACTCGATCGGCCAGGGCATTCGATTCTCTTCGAACACCGGCCGCATCTTCAGAGTTGGGAGACGGAGAATTTCGCCGGCTTCAAAGTCAATGGCGGCAGCTTCCGCGGAACTTCGTTTGTCTCCTACGCCTACGTTTCGCGCCTGCGCCGCGGCGACTCGGTCGCGCAGGGCCTCTTCGGCGTCTCCCGCGGCGATAAGGATGGCTTCGGCACACTGGCCTTCGGCAACACCTTGTTTGGGCCCGGATATTTTTTGCAGCAAGGCATCGGGTATATCGGCTTTTCCTTCAGAGGGGCCGAGAAACGATACGGTTGGGCGCGCGTTCGCATGCTCGGTGCATCGCATGGAAATGCATTCGAAATCCTTGACTACGCCTATGCCGATCCCGGTGAAAAAATCAAAGCCGGTCAGATCTCGAGCGATGGCAAAATGGTCGAGCTAGGCTGCGATGCCGGCGCCGCGACGCAAATCGGCTCTCTCGGCCTCCTCGCTGCGGGCGCAACAGGCCTGCTCGCCTGGCGCGCCCAGCGAAAACACGCCGCCTAACCTTCAGAATATTCTTCTCGACACAACCGCAGCCCCCCTGCAACAATCGCCCGCATGAAACAGCGGGCGAGAAGAAGCGGGCGCGGACCGATTTCCGAGACGCGCTGGCTTCCTTACGCGATCGCCGCCGCGGCGACGATGCTTGCGGGCAACCAAGCCGCCGAGGCGGCGATTCACTATTCCGGTTTGCTCAATGTGCGCCTGCCGCGCGGGCAGAATAAAGCCGTGAACTTCCCCCTCAACGAGCCGGGTAATTCTCTTCGCTTCGAACATCTGCAAACATCTACCTTTGGCTTCCAAGAGCACTTTGCCGGCTTCAAAGTCGCCCTCAAGAATGGCAGCAGCGGCGAATTTCGCGACCCCCGCGGATCGATTGACTTTGCGCCTGTCAGCCGTTTGCAGCACGGCGACGCCGTCTCGGATGGCAATTTCTACCGCGGCCTGGCTTCGAAGTTGGGTTTCGGCACCATGGCCTACGATGATGGCGGATATTTCACCGGGAAAGGAATCGGCTATATCGGCTTTCGCTTCGGTTCCAGGGAGGGAGTCCTCTACGGCTGGGTGCGGGTGCGGATGCAGGGTCCAGACAAAGCCAACGCCTTCGAAATGATTGATTACGCCTATGGCGATCCCGGCGACACAATCTTTTGCGGCCAAAAAAGCAGCAACGAAAACGCTATGCCCTCGCTCGGTTCTCTCGGTCTGCTCGCCGTCGGCGCGGCCGGGCTGCTCGCCTGGCGCGCGCAGCGCAAACCCGTCGCCTAACGACTTCGTCAAGCGTGGCGATCTGTCGGGCGTCGACTCCGCCACACCGCGCGCCGCCGGAATATTCTTCTCGACACGCCCGCTACCGCCCGCCAAAATCACCAACATGAAACAACGGGAGCGAAAAAGCCGTTCCCGGCCCATCTCCGACCCGCGCTGGCTCGCCTATGCGGCGGCGGGCGCTGCGACTCTGCTCGCCGGCGAGCAGGCCGCCGAAGCCACGATCCACTATTCCGGTCGCGTCGATGTGTGGCTTCCGCGATTCAAAGCGGGACACGCCACGTTTCAGCTCGATCAGCCGGGACATTCCATCTTCTTCGAGCATCTCCCGCAAATCGGCGGTTGGACCACCGCAAATTTCGCGGGTTTCAAGGCCTTCGGAGATAACGGCGGCAGTTTCCGCGGGACTTCGTTCTTCGATTACGCCTATGTTTCGCGGCTGCGGCGCGGTGACTCGGTCGCGCAGGGCAGCTTCGGTCACGGCCTGGGCTCGAAGGATGGATTTGGCACGCTCGCTATCCGCAGCACATTTCCGGGAGGCTTTTTCGCAAAGCAGGGTGTCGGCTTCATCGCTTTTTCTTTCAATCAAGGCGACGCGAAACGGTACGGTTGGGCGCGCGTTCGCATGCTCGGTGCATCGCATGGAAATGCATTCGAAATCCTCGACTACGCCTATGCCGATCCCAGCGAAAAAATCAAAGCCGGTCAGATCTCGGGTGACGGCGCCATGGTCACGCCCGAGCCCGGCGAGGGCGTAAGTGAGAGCGCCTCCCTCGGCCTCCTCGCCGCGGGCGCCGCCGGCCTGATGTTGTGGCGCAAAAAACGCAGCCGTTTCTCGCCCGCCTAAGCGCGGCCTCCTCGATCTGAAACGCAAAGTCCTCCTCATCGGCTGGGACGCGGCGGACTGGGAACACATCACCCCGCTGCTCGAGGAAGGGCTCATGCCCACGCTCGACGCCCTCATCAATCGCGGGGTCATGGGAAACCTCGCCACCCTCCAGCCGATCCTCTCCCCGATGCTCTGGAATTCCATCGCCACCGGCAAGCTCGCCGACAAGCATGGCATCCACGGCTTCATCGAGCCGGACCCGGTCAACGGCGGCGCGCGCCCTTACACGAGCACGTCGCGCAAATGCAAAGCTCTCTGGAACATTCTCAGCCAATCCGGCCTTCGCAGTAACATCGTCGGCTGGTGGGCGAGCCATCCCGCCGAGCCGATCAACGGCACCGTCGTGACAAACGCTTTCGCCGGCACCCGCTTCGACCCTGAGCGCGGCTTCCAGGTTCCGGCCGGCGCGATTCACCCGCCTGCGAAAGCCGCCGAGCTCGCGCGCTTCAAGGTTTTCCCTAACGAACTAACCGAAGCGCACATCCTTCCCTTCATCCCGGAGGCCGCGCGGATCGACCAGGCGAAGGACGAACGGCTCGGCTCCTTTGCCAAAGTCCTGAGCGACGCCGCTTCCAACCACGCCGTCGTCACCGCGCTCATGGAGACGGACGATTGGGACTTCACCGCGGTTTACTACGACGCGATCGACCACTTTTCGCATGCCTTCATGGCCTATCACCCGCCGCGGCTCGATTGGATTAAACAGGAAGACTTCGAGCTTTACCAAGGCGTCATCCGCGGCGCCTATCGCTTCCACGACATGATGCTCGAGACCCTCCTCGCGCTCGCCGGCGACGACACCACCGTCATCCTTTGCTCCGATCACGGGTTCGAATCCGGATCGCAACGCCCCCGCGGCATGCCGCGCGAACCGGCGGGCCCTGCCGTCTGGCATCGGCAATACGGCATCTTCGTCATGGCCGGCCCCGGCATTCGAAAGGACGAACGCATCTACGGCGCGAGCCTGATCGACATCGCCCCCACCGTCCTCGCCCTCTTCGATCTCCCGATCGGCCGCGACATGGATGGCCGGCCGCTGCTCGAAGCCTTCGAAACCCCGCCGGCCGTCGCCACGATCGAAAGCTGGGAGAATAGGCCCGGTGATTCCGGCATGCACGCGGAAGGCCTCCAGCTCCCGCCCGACCAGGCGCGCGAGCTGATGGAACAATTCGCCGCCCTCGGCTACATCGAGAACCCCGGCGCGAACAAAGAGAAGCAAGCCGAGTCCGCCGAGATCGAGGCGAAATACAATCTCTCCCGCACTCTCCTCTGGAAGAACCAGTCCGGCCGCGCCCTTCCCTTGCTCGAGGAAATCGTCCGGCGCCGTCCGTGGGAAGATCGCTTCCTCCATCAACTCGCGGCCGCCTATTACCAGAGCGGCTACCTTCTTCAGGCCGAACACCTCCTCCGCGCCATTTGCGACGAAGGCGAGGCCGACCATCCCGCGGCCGCCCTCCTCCTCGCCCGGATCAAGCTCGCCCGCGGCGACCTCGGCGGCGCGCTCGCTCATCTTCACCGCGCCGAAGCCGCCAACCCGCGCGCCCCCGCTCTTTACTCGCAGATCGGCGACAACTACGCCCGCCTCCTCCAATGGGAAAACGCCGAGGCCGCCTACGGCAAAGCCATCGCCCTCGACCCCGACGACGCCCTCGCCTGGCAGGGCCTTTCCAGCGTTTACCGGCGCAGAGGCCTTAACCCCGAGACCGCCGATGCCGCCCTCCACGCCGTCAGCCTGCTCCATCGTCTTCCTCTCGCCCACTTCAACCTTGGCGTCGCGATGGCCCGGAGCGGCGAACTCGACCGCGCCATCCTCGCCCTCGAGACCGCCTTGCGTTTCCAGCCAGAGATGCTCAACGCCCACCGCTACCTCGCCACCCTTTACCGAAACCAGCCCAACCCCGAAAAAGCCGCCTTCCACCAGCAGGAAGCCTCCCGCATCTTCCGCAGCCGGCCGCGCACCCGCGACGCCGGCGCCGCCCGCGTCGACCAGCTCTTCGATTTGCCGGAGATCCCCCATCGCGCCGAGCGCCTCGAGATTCTCCTCCGCGAGCGCCCCGATCCCAAACCAAAAGAAGAGAAGTCCGGCAAAACCTTCATCCTCGTCTCCGGCCTCCCCCGCTCCGGCACCTCCCTCATGATGCAAATGCTCGAAGCCGGCGGCCTCGTCCCCCAAACCGACCGCGAGCGCGCCGCCGACATCGACAACCCGCGCGGTTACTACGAGTGGGAAGCGATCAAACAAATCGCCCAGCGCCCCGAGCTCCTCGACGAGGAAGGCCTCGACCGCCGCGCCCTCAAATGCATCTCCATGCTCCTCCCGGCGCTCCCGGCCCGCCACAACTACAAAGTCCTCTTCATGCTCCGCCCCCTCGACGAAGTCCTCGCCTCCCAGGAAAAAATGATCGACCGCCTCCGCACCCGCACCGCCGCCCTCGAGCGCGACCAACTCCGCCGCGGCCTAGGCGCCCATCGCGCCGAGACCTTGCGCTGGCTCCAGGCCGCCCCCCACATCGACCTCCTCGAAATCCAATACCCCGCCCTCCTCGGCGATCCCGCTCCCGTCATCGCCCGCATCGCCACCTTCCTCGGCCCGGACAAACTCCCCCACCCCGAGCAAATGGCCGCCGCGATTGATCCCGCGCTCCACCGCCACCGCGGATGATCGCGCTGCGCGCCTAATACTTCTGCTCGAGCGCGCGAATCCTTAGTAGCGCCTGGCCCATTTTCTTAGAGGAAGCCGGATCGTCGCGGCCGGCCATGAACGCTTCGACTCCCGCCTGATAAGCGGCGATGTAGTCGGAAAGCGCCTGTCGCAGATCGGCCGGCAACGAAGTCGTGTCGATCGCCTTTAGCCTCGCCAGAAAATCCTCTCCGCGCCCGAAGCCTGGGGGAAGTTTCTGCGCTTCACGCCAAGCCGCGCCGAGTTGTTGGTCGAAGCTGCGCACGCGATTCTGGCGGATCTCGGTGAAAACACCATAACCTCCCCAGAGAGCAACGACGAGCAGCATTCCGAGCATAACCATCGATCCCCTCCGCAATCGAGCCGACCCGGGGCTCCCCTTCCGGACGATGATTACGATGGCCGCGAGCAAGGCGAAGCCGACCGCGGAAATGATGACGCGCTGAGCCAAAGGCAACGTGATGCCCTCCGCGGGCATTAGAAAAGGTTCCGTCGCGGAAGCGGCAAAAACGGCGACGAGCAGGAGCCAGATATAGCGGCGATTTTGGGACGGAGTCTCGGTGACGACACCGGCGCCGCCGCGAGCCTTGGCCCGTTGCTGCAACCAAACAACAGCCCAGATGCAGACCACCATCGCGGCGGTGAAGGGCCCCTGCACCCAATCCGGCAGCCAGACCGTGGCATGAAACATACCGAGAAAGCCTAAGGTGCCGCCGAGAAGAAACAGGATGTTGTATTGCGTCGCCGGTTTCATCGCCTCACGATTCAAAGCCAAGCTGCGGTGGGTGGGTGCGAGCGTCAAACCTTCGGCCTGGTCGGCGGCTCGTTAGGCGTTTCGCTGACTTCATCGCGGGCTGGATTGGAGGGCGGAATTGGGTCGGGATGCTATCCCCATGGCAAACCGGCGTCGGTTTGGAGTTGGGATAGCTTCGGGAACGGCAAACGGACGTCGGTTTGGTTTTTGGGAAGCTTCTCGAATGGCGAATGGGTGCTGGCGGAGCGTTCGGGAAGCTTCGGGAATGGTAAACTGACGACGGCGCCCCGTTCCGGTCGGTTCGCCCTTGGCAAACCAGCGTCGGCGCGCGGTTCGGGAAGCTTCGGAAACCGTGCCGGCACGACCGCGCGACTCCGGCGAAGCAAAAAAATCTTTGCCTCGGACTCGTTTTTGCTTTTTATGTGGCTGTTCCGCCACGCGAGCGCCGCCCGGCCCCCGCAGGACGCGGAGGTTTACCAATCCACTACTTCCATGCCAAACGCCGATTCACTCTCCGCCATTGCCCAGGGGCAGCTCATTCAATCCGTCGATACCGCGCGCGCAGCCGGCGACCGTTTCAAGATGATCGCGGACGACCGCACGCTCTTCGACAGCCGCCTCGCCGCCCTCACGACCGATGATAACAACACCGCCCTGACCGAGAGCGACCGGGCCGGCGGTTCGGGCAAGGCGCGCGATTCGCTGACCGCGCTCAAGGGTTTGCTCCACGACGGCTTCAACGGGATCAAGGCCATCCGCAGCTCGACCATCACCGACGCGCAACGGCTCGAGGTTTACACCGCCTACGGCTGGGCCAGCGGCCATCTCGGCGAGTTCAACGACGCTCGCATCCTCGGCCTCGCCCGGCTCGCGCTCGATCCCGATCTCGAAGTGGAAAATCCCGACTGGGAATATGCCGCCGCGCTCAAGACCGACATCGCCGCCCAGCTCGCGATTTTCGATGCCAACGGCGATACCCGCACCGGCGGCGGGCGGATGGAGGCGACAAAGACGCGCAATACTTCGCTCGAGCTTTTCGAGAAGATGCTCTCGCGTTATCGCCATTATCTCTGCTCCGCTTCCGACGATGTCGATCAATCGCCGGAGCTGCGCCGGAGCGGTTTCAAGGTACGGAAGGATCGCGGAAAACCGGTCCCGAAGCCGCCGCCAAAAGGCGAAGCGCCCACTCCGCCGAAGGCGTAGGCGACTGGTTTCCGTCACGGTTCGCGCGCGAGATTTTTTTCCCAAAAAGGCGTTCGTTGACCTTTCGCGCCGACCGGCTAGCCTGCCGCGATGGTCGCCGATGCTATCGAACGCCTGCGCGCCGCCGTGCGCGATGTGCCGAATTTTCCGAAACACGGGATCGTCTTCAAGGACATCACTCCGATCCTGGTGGAGGCGGAGCTTTTCCGGGCGTCGATCGATTGTTTCCTCGAAAGATGCCGTGCCTTGCCGGTGGATAAGATCGTCGGGATCGATGCGCGCGGGTTTCTCTTCGGGTCGGCGGTGGCCTATGCGCTCGGGGTCGGGTTCGTGCCCATCCGCAAGAAGGGCAAGCTGCCGTTCAAGACGGCGAGCGCCGCTTATTCGCTCGAATACGGCGACGCGGAAATGGAGATGCACATCGACAGCATCGCGCCCGGCGAGCGGATCGTGTTGATCGATGATTTGCTCGCGACCGGCGGGACGTCGTCGGCGGCGGCTGCGCTGATTCGCAAGGCCGGGGGGGAGCTGCTCGAGGCGCAGTTCCTGATCGAGCTGGAGTTCCTTCACGGCCGGCCGAAGCTCGCGCCGACGCCGGTGGTGGCGTTTCTGAAATACTGAGTCCTTTGCTCGTTAGGCGGGGCGGAGGGAGCGGATTTTAGCGGCGCGCGTTCTGGACCGAAAGTTCCCAGCGGTAACCGTCGAGGTCGTGAAACCAGAGGCCGAGGTGCGGTGAGCCGCCCGATTCCGGCCCGATCTCGTCGCCCGGGTCTTCGAGGTCGACCTTGAGCTTTTGCAAATGGGCGAGCGCTTTCTTCAGCGCGGTCAGGTTCGGGAGGTGAAACGACATGTGGCCGAAAGTCTTTGGCCGCGGCTTTCCCTTGTGCAGCGCGATCGTGACGTTGTCGTTCCCGATCGCGATGCCGCCGTCGAATTCGAATTGCTTCTTCAAGCCAAGCGCGCGCTCGAACCATTGCGCGCTCTTCTTCGGATTGCGCACCGAGAGTCCAAAGTGCCCAACCGGGCCAATCGTGAACGGGACTTTCATTCGTTAGGCATCAGTGACAATTACAACCCGGGCCGCAGCTCTCGGGATTCTCCACGATGACCTCGACGCGAATCTCCTGCAACGCGAGTTGGTCGTGAATCGCGCTCAGCAAATCGAGCGCGCGCCCTTCCGGCACGGTCGCGCAACGCAGCTCGATGCGCGCGTTTTTCCCCGCGAGGTCCGGATGGGCTTCCGCCAGTTCGCCATCGAGCAAAAAGGAAACGTAAGCGTTAAACTTTTCCTGAAGCTGGAAAAGCTGCAGCTCGCTGTCGTCCCAGGGCCGCGATTCAAACATGGCCAGGACGACTTCGTCGCGTTTCGGATCGTGGGCGAAGAAGTCGATCACGCCGGCGTGCGCAAGTCCGCTCGGCTTGGGAATCTCGTCCGGCATGGGGCAACTTCCCGTTTGCCGGCGCGGACGCAAGCCGCCTATGCTGGCGCGGTGGCGAAGAAAAATCGACTGACGCTGCTCGGGAGAAGCGAAGGCAAAGTTCCGGCGACGCCCTCCGCGAAGACACTCGAGACCTTTCCCAATCCGGCGCGGCGCAATTATTGGATCCGCTTTGCGGTGGCGGATTTCACTTCGCTCTGTCCCGTCACCGGCCAGGCCGATTTCGCGCGCCTAACGATCGAGTATGTGCCTGCCGAACTCTGTCTCGAAACGAAATCGCTCAAGTTTTATCTCGGCTCTTATCGCAATGAACGCGCCTTCAACGAAAATGTGGCGAACCATATTCTCGACGATCTCGTGCGCGCGTGCGCGCCGCGAAAAATGATCCTCACCGCCGAATTTGCCGCGCGCGGCGGGATCGCGCTCACCGTCACGGCGACTTTCCCTGACGAAGAATGAAACGCGCCGTCGTTCTCCTCAGCGGCGGCCTCGATTCCGCGACCACGCTCGCGATCGCGCGCGCGGAAAAGTTCGAAATTTTCGCGCTCAGCTTCCGTTACGGGCAGCGTCACGCGCGCGAAATCGAAGCGGCGAAACAAGTCGCGAGTTCGTTAGGCGCACACGAGCATCGCGTGGCCGAGATCGACTTGCGAATCTTCGGCGGCTCCGCTTTGACTGACGAAATCGAAGTTCCAAAGGATCGGACCGGCGCGGAAATGTCGCGCGGCATCCCGATCACTTACGTGCCGGCGCGGAACACGATTTTTCTCTCCTACGCGCTCGCCTGGGCCGAGGTGCTGGAGGCCGCGGACATTTTTATCGGCGTGAACGCGGTCGATTACAGCGGCTATCCCGATTGCCGGCCGGAATTCATCCGCGCTTTCGAAGCGCTCGCGAATCTCGCGACCCGCGCCGGCGTGGAAGGCGGGCGCTTCCACATTCACACGCCCCTCATTCGCCTAACGAAAAGCGAAATCATCCGGCGCGGCTTGTCGTTAAGCGTGGATTTTTCGCTCACCCACAGTTGCTACGATCCCGCGCCCGATGGTCGCGCCTGCGGTGAGTGCGACTCGTGCCAGTTGCGGCGCAAAGGCTTTCGAGAAGCCGGCCTCGAAGACCCGATCGCCTATATCAAATGAGCTGGCGCGCTCTATTCGCCCTCTTCGTCCTGACGAAAGAAGAGCAGCGCACGATCGCGTTCGTCGTGCTCATCTTGATCCTCGGGCTCGCGGCGAAACATTACCGGTTCACCCATCCGCCTAACGAAAAACGAATCGTGCCGACGCCTTCGCCCGCCTACAGCCCGGGGATGCGGCCGTAGCCAACGAAGCGCGGATGCCGGCCGGACGAAGTGTCCGAATCCTTCTTCGGCCCGGAGGTTTTGAAATCGAAGACGCTCACGCCGTAGCGCTGTTTGCCGTCGAAAGTGCGGCCGTCGCTCGCGCCGAGCATGACCGGTTTGCCGTTCTCTTTTAACTTGCCGAGGTAAATCATGGTGTGCGTGACCGGCGGATCTTTCTCGACATCGTAGGTGCCGGTCCAGAAAAGCAGGTCGCCCGGCTTCAGTTCGTCGAGCTCGAACGAACCAAGGTCGCGGCTGAGCACCGCGCGAAAATTTCCCGCCTGCCGCACCCAAACGTATTGTCCGCTCGCGTCGCGCGGCACATCCTTGAATCCGTTTTGACGAAGGACGTAGTAGATAAAGCCGGAGCAATCCATTCCGCCGTTCGCCGGGTCGGCCGAGCCGTAGGTGTATTTCAAATTTTGCGTTGTCAGGCCGAGGCCGGTGTCGAGAACCTGGCGAATTTTTGGTTCGTTCTTGTCGTAGTTTTTAATCTCGTCCGGCAAAACGCTCGCGACCGTTGAAGACTCGTTAGGCGACGCGCTCGGGCTCGCGGAAGGCTCCGCGCTTTCTTCAGGTGATGGCGAAACGGATTCTTCCGGAGTTGGACTGGGCGAAGATTTTTTCTTTGGCTTGGGCGTTTTCTCGGGCGAAGGCGACTCGTTAGGCGTGGGTGAAGCTTTCGCCGCGTGGTGATGCTTTTTCGTTGCCGGCGTCTCGGATTCGTCAGGCGTGCGCGACGCTTTGGCGTGATGTTTTTTCGGCGTCTGACTGGGTGTGGGAGTCGGGGAACTTTTCTTCTTCGCGGTGTGATGATGGCGATGCGGGGTAGGCGTCGGCGTCGGTTGGAAAAAGTCCTTAATTTTTTCGCCTAACGACTTGTCGTCGTCCGCGCGCGCGGGAGCGGCGGCGCAGACGAGCGCGAGGAGAAGAACGAAGACGCCGCGCAAGGTTTTCGCCTAACGAGCAAGCTCGGCGAGGATCGCCTTGTTCATCTTGATCCCGGCCTCGAAGTTTTCGAGCGGGAAGTTTTCGTTAGGCGAATGCGCGCGGCAATCGGCCATCGCGAGACCGATGAGCAGTGTCTCGACGCCGAGGATTTCTCGAAATTGCGAGACGATCGGGATGCTGCCGCCTTCGCGAATGAGCGCGACTTTTTCCCCGAACGCCTGCTCAAGCGCGCGCTGCGCCGCTTCGCCGAATTTGGAATGCGGATCGGTCAGATACCACGGGCCGCTGTGGCCATCGGTGATTTCCATCGTCACGCCGGGCGGCAGATTTTTCTCGAGATGCTTGTGCGCGAGCTGAAGAATCTTGTCGCCATCCTGGTTCGGCACGAGGCGAAAGGTGAGCTTCGCCATCGCGTGACTCGCGATCACCGTTTTCGTTCCCTTGCCCTGATAGCCGCCGCCGATGCCGTTGATTTCCGCGGTCGGGCGCGCCCACAAACGCTCGAGCGTGCTGTAGCCTTCTTCGCCGAAAAGCGCCGGCGAGCCGGTCTCGGTGAGAATTTCCTTGTCGCCATCGATCGGCAATTTGCGCCAGGCTTCGCGTTCCCAATTTTCGAGCGGTTTCACGTCGTCGTAAAAGCCAGCGATGGCGATGCGGCCATTTTTGTCGTGCAACGTCGCGAGCAACTGCGCGAGGGCGGTGACGGAGTTCGCGACCGCGCCCCCGAAAACGCCGGAGTGCAAATCCATCTTCGAGCCGGTGATTTTAACTTCGAGCGCGGTCACGCCGCGCAGTCCGTAGCTCAAAGTCGGCACGCCGCGCGCGATCATTCCCGTGTCGGAAACAACCACGACGTCGCAGCCTAACGAGTCGCGATGTTTCTCCAAAAAGCCGGGCAGATTGCCGCTGCCGATCTCTTCTTCGCCTTCGACGATGAGGTGGAGATTGACCGGCAGCTCGCCGTGCTCCGCGATCGTTTCCTCGATGCCGAGAATGTGCGCGAGGATCTGGCCTTTGTTGTCGGTCGCGCCACGGGCGAAGACGTAACCGTTTTTCAAAACCGGATCGAAGGGCGGCGAATCCCAAAGCTCGAGCGGGTCGGGCGGCTGGACGTCGTAGTGGCCGTAAATCATGACCGTTTTGCGGCCGGGTTTGTGTTCGTTGCGCGCCCAGACCACCGGATGGCCGGGCGTGGAAACGAGCTCGGTCGTTAGGCCAATGCCGCTCAATTTTTTGACCAGCCAATGCGCGCACTCCGCCAGCCGCTCGTTGTAGGCGTCGTCGGTCGAGATGCTCGGGAAGCGGAGAAAAGTGAAGTAGTCGTCGAGATGTTGCTGGCGCATGCCGCAGCTTAACGATGGTGCAGGCGCGGGTAAAGATTTTGCGACGGAACTTTCCGGACTAACGTTGCGCATGAAATTTCGCGCGCTCTTTTTCGTCGTCTTAGTTTCGTTAGGCGCCGTTGATTTCGCGTACGCGCAGATCGATCGCATCACGGGAAAAACCTGGGCGACGCGCTCGCCCGTGTTGGCGCGACACGGGATGGTTTGCACAAGCGTGCCGGCGGCCACGCAGGTCGGGCTCGATGTTTTGAAACGCGGCGGCAGCGCGGTCGATGCGGCGATCGCGGCGAACGCGACCCTCGGTTTGATGGAGCCGGTCTCGAACGGCGTGGGCGGCGATCTTTTCGCGATCGTTTACAGCGCGAAGGAGAACAAACTTTACGGCCTCAATGGGAGCGGCCGTTCGCCGCGCGGGCTCAGCTTCGAGCAGATGAAAAGCGAGTTGGCGAAACTGCACCGCGACACGATTCCGCCGACCGGCATGTTGCCGATCAGCGTGCCGGGCGCGGTCGATGCCTGGGCCGAGCTGCACAAAAAATTCGGCAAGCTCTCGTTAGGCGACGATCTGAGCGGCGCGATTCATTACGCCGAGGAAGGTTTTCCGGTCACGCAACTGATCGCGTTTTACTGGGGGCACGGCGTGCCGATCTACAAAAATTTTCCCGGCGCGTTTCTCGAAACCTACACGCTCGACGGCAAAGGCCGCGCGCCTAACGAGGGCGACATTTTCAAAAATCCCGCGCTCGCGCATACGCTGCGTCTGATCGGCGAGAAAGGCCGCGACGTTTTTTACAAAGGCGAGATCGCGGACAAAATCGATGCCTTCATGCGCGCGAACGGCGGCTATCTGCGCAAGGAAGATTTCGAGCAGCATCATTCGCAATGGGTCGAGCCGCTCTCGACCAATTATCGCGGCTATGACGTTTTCGAGTTGCCGCCGAACGGACAAGGCCTGGCCGCGCTCGAGATGCTGAACATTCTCGAGGGCTACGATCTGCGCGCGATGGGCCGCAATTCCGCCGACACGCTCCACGTCATGATCGAGGCGAAGAAACTCGCGTGGGCCGATCGCGCGAAATATTACGCCGACCCTGATTTCGCGAAGATTCCGATCGCGCAACTTGTCTCAAAGAGTTACGCCGCGCAGCGCCGCAAACTCATCGACATGGATCACGCGGCGAAGTCTGTCGCGGCCGGCGAATTCGATCACAGCGACACGATTTACATGTGCACCGCCGACGACGCGGGCAACATGGTTTCGCTCATCCAAAGCAATTATCGCGGGATGGGCAGCGGCATCGTCGTGCCGGGCCTCGGCTTCATGTTCCAGGATCGCGGGCAGCTTTTCTCGATGGAACCGGGACACGCGAATGTTTACGCGCCCGGCAAGCGGCCTTTCCACACCATCATTCCCGGGTTTGTCATGAAAGACGGCAAACCGTGGGAAGCGTTTGGCGTCATGGGCGGCGGCATGCAACCGCAGGGTCACGTGCAGGTGCTGACGAACCAGATCGACTTCGGAATGAATGTGCAGGAAGCCGGCGACGCGTCGCGCTGGCAACATGAAAGCAGCCAGGAGCCGACCGGTAACGGCGTGACGGAGAGCGGGCAGAAAGTCGGGCCGGCCGGCTTCGTCGATGTCGAGAGCGGCATTCCCTACGAAACGGTGCGCGGGTTGAAAATGAAAGGGCACGACGTGCGTTTCGATGTCGGCGGTTACGGCGGTTACCAGGCGATCCAGGTGCAGATGCACGATGGCGAACGCGTTTACGCGGGCGCGAGCGAGTCGCGCAAGGACGGGCAGGCGGCGGGTTATTAGCCTAACGACTAACGAACTCGCCTAACGAATCTGCTTTTCGTTAGGCGCTTCACGAAGCATCCGGGCACTTGTGCTGCGCAGCGGTTTCACGCACTCTGCGCGCGTGAGCGAAAAACCGCAGAACGCCGCCGACGCGCAACTCATCCGCGCCATCGGCGTTCCCGGGCTGACCGCGAACATCGTCAACACCACGATCGGCGCCGGCATTTTCGTCATCCCGGCGCTGCTCGCGAAATCGATGGGCGCGTCGTCGGCGACCGCGTTCATCGTCTGCGCGGTCGCGATGGCGCTCATCGTCACCTCGTTCGCGATCGCGGGCAGCCGCGTCTCGCTCACCGGCGGACTTTACGCTTACGTCGAAGTCGCCTTCGGGCCCTACATCGGGTTTCTCGCCGGCGCGCTTTATTTTCTTACCGCGACCCTGAGCGTTTCCGGCGTCGTGACTCTTTTCGCCCAATCGCTCGCCGTTCTCTGGCCGGCATTGAATTCGTTAGGCGGACATTTCCTCATCGGCCTGCTCGCTTTCGGCACGCTCACTGTCATCAACGTGCGCGGGGTGCGCGTCGGCACGGCCGCGGTCGGCGCGGTCACGATCATCAAACTGGTGCCGCTTTTGTTTTTTGTCGGCGCCGGTTTGTTTTTCGTCAGGCCGAGCGCGGCCCTCGCGGTCGCGCTGCCGGACCCGAAGTCGTTAGGCGAAGGCGTGCTCCTGCTCATCTTTGCTTTTGCCGGAATCGAAGTCGCGCTCGTGCCGAGCGGGGAAGTTCTCGCGCCCGCGCGCACCGTCCCGCGGGCGATTTATTTCGCGCTTGGCCTCACGACTCTCCTTTATCTCCTCATCCAAATCGTCGCGCAGGGAATTCTCGACGGCGATCTCGGCTACTTCACGGCCGCGCCGCTCGCCGAAGCCGCGCGCCGTTTCGCCGGTCCGATTGCGAGCAATTTTCTCGTCGTCGGCGCAACCGTTTCCGCTTTCGGTTTTGTCGCGAGCGACGTGCTCAGCTCACCGCGCATTTTGTTTGCGCTCGGCCGCGATCGATTTTTGCCGAACTTCTTCACTCATGTGCATCCGCGCTTCCGCACGCCCGATGTCGCGATCGCCAGTTATTGTTCGCTCTGCCTGATACTGTCGCTCATTTCCTCGTTCCAGGACCTGGCGATTCTTGCCGATGTCTCCGTGCTCATTCTCTATCTGCTTTGCTGCGCGGCGACGCTCGTCCTGATGCGCCGCGACATTCGCGCGGATGGAAAACCATTTTCGTTTCCCGGCGCGTGGATCGTGCCGCCGATTGCGATCGCGATCATCGTCTGGATTCTGGCCCACGCGACGCGGAAGGAATTCGGCATCACCGGCCTCGTCCTCGCGATCGCCTCGATTTTGTTTTTGTTCCGCCGCAAAGCGCGCGCGACTCAGTTGGGCAATTAGTCGCGAAATGGGCGCGGCGCCGAAACTCCCGCCGCGCAGGCCGACACAATGGAAACAGCGCTCGCCGCGCGAGGTCTGAGAGCCGGACCATGCGGAGCGGCCGGGGACTTTGGCGGGAAACACTCCAACCAATGCCGGCTCCGGCAGTTTTTGCGGTGATTGGGACCACCCAAGGATCCCGGCGGTCGGGGATGGGGGTGGCGGCCCCAATCGCACCTCGCGCTGTCGGAGGGCGGGGTGATTCGCCCCGCGTAGGGCACGCCGGCGCGCCGATCGAGGTATGCCGGCCGTACTACGCGAAACGGCGCGTCATTTTCATGTAAGGAGGCCGAACCACCCCCGCCGCCGCCAGCGTTGACCCCGATGGGCACAGGTCAGGGCACGCGGCCGCCGGGAGGCCTTTCGTTTGGGTCCGTCAAGGCGCCAACTGCCAGCACGAACCCCGGCTCGCCCCGCGGAGGTGAAAACCGCGCGCGCGGAGCCATCTGTGAGGCGCGCGGTCGCAAAAAATCCGCTCGCCTCCTCCCTCAGGCACGACGTTTGCTACCAATCCCCCGCACAGGAAATCTTCTCTTATCTAATGACTAATATACTACCTTCCGGCATCGGCGAACTCTTCCGGCTCGGCGCGCTCGTGGCCAAAGGCCTGCGGCGGCACGGGCCGTGGCTGCTGAAGAATTTCATGACCGAAAAAGAGCTGCGCAACTCGCTCACCGCCGCGCAGAAGACGGAGGCTGACTTTGCCCGGGCCCTCGTGGCGCGGGCGGCGGCGGCGGAGCGTTTCGCGGAGACGCAGGAAAAGCTCACGGCCTGGCTGGCCCGCGCGCGGCTCGTCGTCATGCTCGCGCTCGGGAGCAAATGGTCGCAATCGTGGATCGCCGCCGGTTTCACCCATCGGGGCACGAATGTGCCGAAGCGCCTCGCCGGACGCATCGAGCTGAACCGCCGCCTCGCGGGATTTTTTGCGGTGAATGGCCAATTCGAGGTCCCCTTCGCCGGCGTCACCGCGGCAGAGGCGAAAGCGTTGCGCCGGGCGATGCGGCAGGCGGAAGAGAAGCTGAAAGCGGCGACAACTCGCGCGGCGGAGAAAAAGCGCGCCCGCGACAAAGCGGAGAAGAAGCTGCGCTGGGATGTGGGATCGGTGCGCGACATTCTTCGCTGCGTAATCAAGCCCCACGATCCGTGCTGGGGCGCCTTTGGGTTCCAGGTGCCGCGCCCGGGCGATGCTCGCGCGGAGGAACGGTTCGCGCCTAACGTGCCGGAGCCGGTTCTGCTCGAGCCGGTCTTTACCGTCGTTGCGCCGCCGGCGAGCGACGACGTGGCCGCGTAATCCCGCGCGCGCGGTCGCAATTCCGCGCCGACGAATGCGGCGGACGGTTCCCGGCCTCCGCGCGCTTTACACTAGATGTTGAGGTCGCCGGGCTGCTCGCGCACAATTTTCTGTATTATTTGCTTGCCGGCCGTGGCAGGTCTGCCATTATTCCAACAAGGCCGCCTCCATGCACCTCCAATCGCTCGAGCTTTTCGGTTTCAAATCGTTCGCCGATAAAACCGTCCTCAATTTCCACGAAGGCGTGACCGCGATCGTCGGGCCGAACGGTTGCGGCAAATCGAACATCCTCGACGCCGTCCGCTGGGTGCTCGGCGAGCAATCCGCGAAGGCGCTCCGCGGCGGCGAAATGGCCGACGTGATTTTCAACGGCACCGACAATCGCAAAGCGGTCGGCTACGCGGAAGTCAGCCTCACCTTCAGCGATTGCGGGAGCGATCTCGGCGTGGATTGGCACGAAGTGCGCGTCTCGCGGCGCGTTTATCGCGACGGCCTTTCGGAATATCTGCTCAACAAAACGGTCGTTAGGCTGAAGGACGTGCAAAGCCTTTTCGCCGACACCGGCGTCGGCCGCAGCGCCTATTCTATTATGGAGCAGGGCCGGATCGACCAGATCCTCAGCTCGCACCCGGAAGATCGCCGCGCCGTTTTCGAAGAGGCCGCCGGGATCACGAAATACAAAACGCAAAAACGCGAAGCGCTCCGCAAACTCGAGGCGACCGAAGCGAATCTTTTGCGCCTCGGCGACATCATCAAGGAAGTGAAACGCCAGATCGGCTCGCTCCAGCGGCAGGCCGGAAAGGCGCGGCGTTATCAGGCGTTGATGGCCGACCTGCAGGTGCTCGATACCCACCATTCGCGCGACCAGCTCGACTCGTTAGGCGCGGATCTCGAGGCTTCTCGCCTAACGACAAGCCAGCTCGACGAAAAACAGCGCGCGACCGAAAACGAAATCGAGTCCCGCGAGAACGAACTCACCGAACAGCGCGCGCAACTCGACCAGGTCGACGCACGAATCAACGAAGCGCGCGGCGACGTGCAGCGTTTGCAAAACCAAATCGCGACGCATCGCAACCGGATCGAGTTCAACCGCGAGCGCGCGCAGGAAATCGGCGCGCTCATCGAACGCTACGAGTCCGACATTTCCGCCGCCGAAAAAAAACTCACGCAACAGGAAGACGAAATTCACCAGACCGACGCGCTCCTCGCCGAAACCGAGCAGTTGCTGAAATCGAAACAGAGCGAGCTGGAAGAAACCGCGACGCGCTCCGGCGATTTGCGCAAGGCGCGCGAAGAGCAGGAGCAACAACTGCAAACACTCGAGCTGAATATTTCCAAAACGCAAAATCGCCTCGCCGATCTCGAAGACGATCTTGCCGGCACGACCGAGCGCCGCGCCGCGACCGCGCCGCAAATGGAAAAACTGGCGGCATCGTTAGGCGAAGCCGCCGCCGAGTGCGAACGAATCTCGGCCCGACTCGGCGAAACCCGCAGCCGCAGCACCGAAGAGCAAATCGGTCTGCAGGATTTGGCCGCGAAGATTTCCATGGCCGAAGAAACCGTCGCGCAAGCAACGCAAAGTTTGCGCGAAATCGAAACCAGCCTGCAGGAAAACGCGCGCGCCGTCGCCGAGCGCCAATCGCGCCTGGAAATTTTGCAGCAACTAAACGATGAAGGCGAAGGTCTCGCGCACGGTTCGCAGGCGCTGCTCAAAGGCCTCGACGAACCGGAACGAATTTTGCCGGCGCTTCGCGGCGCGCTCGTTTCCCTCATCGAGGTCGAGGAAGAATTTATTCCCGCGATCGAAGCGGCGCTCGGCCGCAACCTGCACGCGATTGTCTTGCAGGACGCCGCGCTCGCTGGCGAGATCGTCGCAAAGCTGCGCGATCGCTCGTTAGGCCAGACCGCCCTCGTCGCTCCGGAATTGGTGCGAAGCGAATTGCCTAACGAACTGCCGCTCCCGGAAGGTTCGTTAGGCTGGGCTGTCGATAAAGTGCGCGCGCCCGCCGAACTCCAGACAGTCGTCAGGCAATTGTTAGGCAACGTCGCCCTCGCCCGCGATCTCGCCCAGGCGCGGCAAATGAAAAACGACGCGCCTGCTCTCGCCGTCGCCACACTTTCCGGCGAATTCGTTTCGAGGCACGGCGTCATTTTCGGCGGGCGCGTGAGCGAGGAAAATCATTCTCTCTTCCAGCGCAAGGCACAGATCGTTTCGTTAGGCGCGGAGCAACGCGACTTGCGCGCCGCCGGCGAAACTTTGCGCGAGCGCGGGCAGAAAGCCGCCCAAACCCTCGCGCGCGCGGAGGAACATCATGATGAGTCGCGCGGCGAAGCGCAGGCCGCGCGCAACGCGCATTCCGCGACCACTCTCGAAGTGAGCAATCTCGAGCGCGAGCTGCACGAAGCCAGCCGCAAAGCCGAAACGATCGAATGGGAAAAATCGACGCTCGACCAGCAGCTCTCGGTCGCTGACGAACGCATCTCGCAACTCGAAAACGAGACGAACGAATTGCGCGCCGCTCTTTTTGAAGACGAGAAAAGGCGGGACGCCGCGACGGCCGCGGTCAAGGCTGCGCGTTTGCGTGACGCGGCGCTCGCGGAGCAATTGAGCGAGTTGCGTCTGGCCGTCGCGACGGAGCGCCAGCGTCACGAAGGTCTGCGCAATCAGCGCCAGCCGATGACGGCGCGTCAGGCCGAGCTGACCGAATTGCTGACCAGCCGCCGCGGCGACATTTCCACCTACCAATCGCGGCTCGAGCAGCAGAAAAGCGAAAGCGCCGCCGCGGAAAAATCGATCGCGCAAACTTCCATCGAACTTGCCGCCGCGGAATCGGCGGTGACGGAAATCGTCGCGACCCGTGCCTCGCGCCTAACGAACGTGAACGCGATCGAGCACGACCTGCGCGCGCGGCGAAAATCGCTAAGCGAGCTGCACGATGCGCGCGGGAAGGAGGAGGTTCGCCAGACGCAGTTGCAACTGAAAATCGAGAACCTGAGCGAGCACGTGATGCGGCGTTATCAGATCGAACTGCGCGATTTTTCTCCCGATCGTTATGCGTTCACGAAGGTTTATCGCGCACAGATAAAACAACGCGGAAAACCGGAAGCGGAAACGGCCGAGGCAGAAAATTTCGATTCGGCGCAACTTCGCGAAATCATCGAGCAACTCACGCGTCAGCTCGACGCGATGGGGCCGGTGAATCTCGACGCTGTCCAGGAATACGACGAGCTGGAAGAGCGCCACACATTTCTCGAAACGCAAAATACCGACCTGACGAATTCGCGCCGCGAGCTGCTCGACGTGATCGCGCGGATCAATCAGACGACGGAGAAACTTTTCGCGGAAACTTTTGCGCAGGTGAAAATCAACTTCCGCGAAATGTTCGCCGAGCTTTTCGGCGGCGGCCGCGCCGATCTCACGCTGCTCGACGAAGCCGACGCGCTCAATTGCGGGATCGACATCATCGCCAAGCCGCCGGGCAAACAACTGCAAAACGTTTCGCTCCTTTCCGGCGGCGAGCGCGCGATGGCGGGCGTCGCGCTCCTTTTCGCGATTTACATGGTGCGGCCGAGTCCGTTTTGCATCCTCGACGAAATGGACGCGCCGCTCGACGAATCGAACATCAATCGCTTCATCAAGGTGCTCGATCGATTCGTTAGGCAAACTCAGTTCGTCATCATCACGCACAACAAACGCACGATCGCGAAAGCCGATATTCTCTACGGCGTGACGATGGAGGAACGCGGCGTGAGCAAGCTGGTCGGCATGCGCCTAACGAACGCGCAGCCGGAGGCGGCGGCGCCTCCCGACCGCCCGCCGGTCGCGGCACAACAGCAACCGCTCGATCTGGACGAACCCGCGGCGCAGAGCGCGGCCATCGTTCGTTAGGCGAGGCTTAAGTTTTTGCGCCTTGCTATTCGTTAGGCTCATTTCATGAAGAAAATTCTCGTCCTACTCCTTCTTTGCGCCGCCGTTCCTCGGGCCCGCGCCTATGGGCCGGAAGGTCACGAAATTGTCGGCGCGATTGCCGATCGTTTGCTCGCGAACACGCCGGCGGGGGCGAAAGTTTCCGCGTTGCTCGACGGGATGACGCTGGAAGAAGCGGCGACGATTCCAGACACGATCAAGGCCTGGGACACCAACGGCGTCGATAATCCAAAGGCGCAGGAATATTTTTCCGTGCACCCGAAAATCGGCGAGCAACTGCGCGCCTTTTGGAAAGCGAACCCGCCGACTTACGACGAGAAATCGCCCGTGCCATCGCACCACTGGTTTCATTACACCGACGTGCCTCTGGCCGCGCCGTTCGAAAAATATGGCGACGGAAAAGCCGGGCGCAGTCAGTGGGACATCGTGCATATGATGGCGTATTGCATTCGCGTTTTAGGCGACAAGGAGCCGTCGCATAACGAACGCGCGATCACGAAACCGATCGCGGTTATTTTGCTCGCGCATTTTGTCGGCGACATCCATCAGCCACTGCATGTCGGCGCGGAATATTTCGACAAAAGCGGCCAGCCGGTGAATCCGGACAAGGCTACGGATTCGTTAGGCGATGAGGGCGGAAATTCTCTGCGTCTCGAGTTACACGACACGCCGCCGCCGGGCGAATCAAAGCATCCGCGGCTGCACAGTTTCTGGGACAGCGACGCGGTGCTGGCGAATCTGCCGCAATTTCCCCTAACGATGCCGAAAGAGGAGCGCCGCGCAAAACTGCGCGTCGCGGAAGGAGAGATGGCCAGGCGACTGGCCGAAGAGGAGCCGCGGAAGCGCTGGCAACTGCCAGCCGATCTGCCGCTGGAAAAATATCCCGAGGCGTGGGCGAACGAAATTTTGCCGATCGCGCGCGAGGCGCACACGCGGCTGCGTTTCGAGCATGTCGCGCCGAAGCTCGACCACGAGCAGATGGTCGCGGCGGGCGAAGCCGACGAGCAGAGCTCGCAGGGAATTTCCTATCGGCAATGGTCGCGCCAGGTCGTGCTCGACGAGCTCCATCGCGCCGGCTGGCGTCTGGCCGATTTGCTCCGAAAAGCGCTGAATGCTGCGCCTAACGAAAAGCCGGAAACGACGCCGCCATCCGCGCCTAACGAATCGCCAGACGCGACGGTCACCCCGGCTACGACTCGTTAGGCAGTCTTGCCTAACGTTGCCTAACGAGTATCGAGCTCGGCGTTCCCGCATCGCCCGCGGGCAGGTTGGCCGCCTTCCAATCCATCGCCATGCGAATGCGCGCACGGCCGCTCGGATGATCGAAGAAGATGAATTCCTCGATCGGGCCGGGATCGAGTTTGCGATAAACGCCGAGCTTGAGCGCGACCTTCGCAAAACCGTCCGCCTCGCGCGCGGTATTGATCCCAAACGCGTCCGCCTCGCGTTCGGTCACGCGCGTGACGGTGTTCGTGAAGGGCGTGAGCAGGAAAAAATAAGTGCCGAAGATCAGCGCGAGGAGCGGGAAGCCGGCCGGATCGGCGATGCCGCGCACGCCCCAGCGCCGCACAGAGGCATCGAAGAAAAAGCGCAGCACGACGAAGCCGACGAAAATGAAAACGCTGAAATAGAGGATCAGTTTCCAGACGTGATTGAGCACGTAGTGCCCCATCTCGTGCGCCATGACGGCGCGGATTTCCGGCAGGGTGCATTGCTTGAGCAGGTTGTCGTTCAGCGCGATCCGCGCACTGCCGAAAATTCCGGCGACATTCGCGCTGACGCGGTTCGTTTGGCGCGAGGCATCGAATTCGAAAACCTGCCGCACCGGAATTTCATTCGCGCGCGCCATGGCCAGGATCGACGCGCTGATTTTCGGATCGGTCAGCGGCTTGTAGGTATTGAAAAGCGGCTCGATAAAAATCGGCGAGAGCAGGATTTCGATCACAGCAAAAAAAATCCCGACGCCCGTGCCCCAAATCCACCAGGTGCGCGGAGCGCGCCGAAAACCGCGTAGAGCACGATCGTTAGAATGACCGCGCCGACGATCCCAACGCCGAGCGAGATGAGTTGTTCGCTGAACCAGGGCGCGAAAGTTTGCGTCGCCAGCCCGTAGGCGTGCTCGCGAAAATAATCGCGATAGACGCCTAACGGAAAGGAGAGGACCGCGACCAGCAGCGTGTAAGGAATGATGTAAAGCGCGACCTGGAATGCCTTGATGCGCGTGGTGCGCTCGGCGAAGTCGCGCATGCGCGCGGAGAGCCTGCTGCCTAACAAAAAGAGGGCGATGGCCGCGCTCAATAAAAAATCCCAAAGGAGCAGCCAGTAGCCGCCTTCGAAATAGGCGTCCGATTTTGCGCGCTTTTCCGCCGGCACGGAAGCGAGCCAGGCCTGCGTAGCCGCGGCCGGATCGAACGTTTCTGTCGGCGTGGCCGTCGCGGCGACGGGCGGCTGCGCGCGGATAACGGTGACGTTGCCTAACGACAAGCAAACGATGAGGAGCGCGAGCAGAAAAAGATTCTTCATGCTCGATAAATAGAGAAACGCGCCCGCCGTTAACAGCCTCTTTTCGCGGCTCGACATCATTCGGGCGCGCCGCTATTTTTCGCGACGATGATGCGACGCGCGCTGCTGCTTTGGTTCGTTCTCGCGCTTTTCGTTCCGCGACTGGCGACGGCGCAGGCGACTCCGCCACCGGAATCGGAAATTTATGGCGCGTTTCCGGATAATTATGAGCAGATCATCACGGCCTGGCTGAACACGAGCCTGGTCGATCCAGCGAGCGCGCAGGTGAAATGGCTCGGGCCGCCGCGACAAGGTTCCCTAACGATCAAGGGCCAGAAAATTTCCGGCTATCTGGTCGATTTCTCGGTCAACGTGCGCAACGTCTTCGGCGCCTACACCGGTTTGCAAAAGCACACGGCACTGATTCGTGACGGCAAACTGGTCACGGCCACGGCGTTTGTTTATCGCTGAGGCGCAACTGCAAAAGCGGTTGCTCGATCGCGGGCCGCGCGACTTGCAGAAGCAATGGCGGCGCGGCCGTCGACGGCGCCGGTTCGATGGAGAAAATGCGCACGCCGCGATCGGTCGCGGTCGTTAGGCTGACGGCGGAGGAACGAGCGTTCGCCCTAACGGTCGCTTCCCGCAATTTGGGCAGGCCCGCGTTTGTTTTCGTTTCCGCAATTTCGAAACCCGCGGCGCTTGCGCCCGTCGCGGGCAAATCGCGCAGCGCGACGTCGCCGTCAGGCAAAAGCTGCAATGTGGCCGCGGGCGGATTTGTCGTCAGGCTGCCGTGCCATCGCAGCGGGACGCCACCGGCATCGAAGCGCAAAAACGCTATCGAGGCCGCGTGATTCGCGAAACGCAAATCGGCTGCGACATTGGTCACGTCCGGCCACGGTGGCGCCGGCGAAAACTTTCCCGCGAAGAGATGCGCTTCGCCCTCGATGCGCGGATCGTGCAGCGTGTTTGTGTAACTGATTTTTCCGGTAAGCCCGCCGCCGCTTGCGCGCGCCGGTTGCAACATTTGCGGCAGCGTTTCGAGAAAGAGCGCCGGGCAATCGAGAGTGAAAGAAAAGGGCGCGCTCGCGTCGAAGATCGAGCCGGCGCCGAGCTCCGCCTTGCGCAATCGAAGCGGAATCGAGGCGCGCGCGACGAGCGGACTCGAGACGCCAAAGAGCGCGCGCAGTTCGGCCTCGGCGCGGCCGGAATCGTAATGCAGATCGAAATCGATTTGGTTGCGCGAGGCGGCCGGTCCGAGACTTTGCAGGTGCCAGGCGGTCGTGACTTGAAGCGCGGCAAGCGGTCCAAAGGCCGCGAGCTTGCCATCGAGCAGGCCGGTGACGGCGTCCTTTTCGCCGAGCGCGCCGGCACAGGCGGCGAGGTCGAGATGTTCGACGGCGAGATCGACGTCAAATTTTTGCCGGTCGTCGAAAGCCTCAAAAAGACTGCCGGTTTTACGCCAGCGATCGATGCCGATGGGAAGGAAAATCGTGCCGCGGAGGTGCGGCGTGCCGTCGAGGGAGAGGTCGAGCGCCTGCAGCTCGATGAAGTTGCTCCCGAGCATGACGAAGCCGCCTAACGAAAAGCGATCGTTCGCCAGTTTGCAGGTGCGAAAAAAAACATCCTGCGGCGAGTAGGTCCCTTCGAGCGTGACATCGAAAGGCGAACGCAGTCCCGTGATCGGAAATTGCAAGCCGTGCGCCGCGAGTTGCATCGTGCCCGAGTGCGCGTCGAACGTGCCGTCGCCGCTCCAGTCAAAAGTGAGACCGCCGCCGGTCGGCGCGCGCCAGGTTTTCGGAAAAAGCGGCGCGTAATCTGCGAGCCGGTTGATCGCGCCGGTCAGCCGCGCGGAATAGGCGTGCGGCGATTTCAGGTTCACGCTTCCGTGAGCGCGGAGGAAATCGTCGCCGTGGCGCAACTGCAAATTCTTCACATCGGTCTCGAAACCTTCCTGCTGCAACTCCACGCCTAACGAGTCGAGGGCGACGCCGCGAAAGGTCACGCCCTGGCCACGCAACGTCAGCCGGCCTTGCGCGCGCGGTTGCAGCGAATTGAGCTCGCCACTCGCCGAGAGCGCGCCGGCAAAATCGCCGTTCCGCGCGCCGAAAAGTTGCGCGAACGTATTCGCGTCCGGAATTGCGGCATTCAATTGCCCGCGAAATTGGAACCCGGCGAGACGAATCGGTTTTGCCGGCCAGATAAGCTCGCCATTTACGGTCAGCTCGTTTTGTTTTTGCTGCACGAAAAGTTGCTCGAGCTGCAAACGCCGATCGTAATAGGTGCCGCCGAAAACAACCCGGTCCGCGCGGCGCTCGCGCCAGGCAAAATCGCGCAGGTCGATCCAGATCGACGCGGTCGCGTCGAGAAACTGGCCGGGATTTCCGCGGAAAGTAAACTTCGATGCGCGCACGACGCCGCTGAGGGGCTCGACGAATCCGGCCGCCTGCGAAATCTGCGCGAGCGAAATGTCGGAAGCGGAGCCGGCGAGATCGACCGCGAATTTTTTTCCGCCGCCGCGGCCTTCGAAACTCGCGCGCAGCGTGCCGCCGAAAGCGTCGAGTTGGAAGTCGAGTCCGACCTGTCTTTTCGTTAGGCGCGAGAGATCGATCGTGAGCGCTTCGAGATCGAGGCCGGTGACGAAAGAAATTCCGGCAATGGTCAGGCGATCATCTTCCCACGAAGTCGCGCCGCGCAGATCGGCGAAGGTCTGGCGGAGCAAGGGCGACGTGACCGAGATCTGATGGGCAAAAAATTTTCCCGACTCAATCTCGCTCGCGTCAAGGGAGAGCCCGCGAAAAGCGAACGCGCTCGTGTTTGTCACCACGTCGAGATCGACGCGGCGAAAATCAAAGTCGTCCGGAAGGAGCCGCTCGAGGCTGCGCCAGTCGAGCGGCAGGTTGTTTTTCGTGCCGGTGTCACGAACGCTGCCGCTGAGTTGCGCGATTTCGATCGAGCGCACGAGGCGCGCGTGCCGGGCGAAAATCCAGCCGCGAAAATTGAGATCGAAGACGAGATGCGACGCGTGCAGTTGCACCTCACGGCCGGTCGCGTTCGCGGGGGCAAGCCGGAGTTCGTCGATCGTGATCGCGCCCAAAAACGGCGCGGCGATTTTTCCAATCTCAACCGTCATGCCTTCGCGCCGCGCCGCCCAGACGAGCCAAAGCGAGACTCCGCGGCGAACGGCAAACGGCGCGAGCAGCGCCGTCAAAGCGAGCGCGACGAAAAGAGCCAAAGCAAGAAAAAGCAGACCTTTGCGAAAAGACATCGAACAAAGCGCTGCCTAACGAACTCGATCAACCACCCGGCGTTGGCGCGGGAAAAATCGTGCGGACGCGCTGCGCGGGATGAAACTGCTGCAAGAGTTCGCGGGTAAAAACATTCTCTGCTTCCGCCGGCAGACCGCTCGACTGCGCGCGTGCGAGCTGCGGGAGAGCGGCGAGTTCGTGCTCGATGTCGTGAGGCGAAATCCGGTTCCAGAAACCATTTTCAAAAACGAGAACATCCACTTTTTCCTGCTCGACGGACAGGATTTCGGCGTGCGGCATCTCGATCACGACTTCGTCCGGCGCAACCCGGACGGAAAATTTCTTGCGCAGATCGAATCCGGCCTTGACCGAGAAAGTGCCGTGCAGCTTGATCCGCTTCGTGCTCCCTGCCCACGAGTGCGTCATCTCGTGCTCGACCTCGACCTGGCGATCGACCACCGCAAGCTGCGCGACGCTCGCGGTCTGTTCGAGATAAACGCGGTTGTTGACCGTGACTTGCGGACGCAGATGCGCCAGCCGGGCGAATGCGTCGCCAGCCTCACGCCCAATTTTTTCCAGCCCGCGCGCCGAGTGCGCCGGAAAGGTTTCGCAGCGATAAAAAAGAAACGCACAGAGCAGCGCGAGAATGAAAACGCTCACAGCCGCAGCAAGCGGCCAGCCGAACCGATGCGCCGGCGGCACGGGGTGCGCGGGCTCCATTACCCCAAAAAAGTACCGCCCCCCACACCCGAAGGGCATGAAGGGCGGCTGTTCCCCCCAGAACAATCGTTCAAATCTGTTGAAGTAATAAACCCTGTTAACAAATCGTGCAAGAAAAATTTTTGGAATCGGAGAGGAAAATTTTTGGCCGCCTTCTACTTTCCCGCATGCAGCTCGGCATCCGCTACGAGACAACCTACAATTATGCCGCGCCGGTGCGTTTTTCGCGGCATGCGCTGCGGTTGATTCCACGCGGCGACGTCTTCACGCAACTCCTGCGGTGGAAATTTCAAACCAACGAAGGCGCGCGCGTGCGTTTTGCGCGCGACGCGTTCGATAACTGCGTAATCGATTGTTCCTACACCGAGCCGGCGTGCGAACTTCGCTTCGCGCTCGAGCTCGATCTCGCCCTGCAAAAAAAGAACCCGTTCGACTTCATCCTCACGCCCGCAGCGACGACCCTGCCGTTTGCCTACGCGCCGGAATTGGAGATCGCGCTCGCCCCGTTTCGCACCAACGGCCTAACGAATCGTCTGCAACTTCCCAGCTGGGAAATTCCGCGCGCAGATACGTCGCGCGAAACCGTCGCCACGCTCGTGGAATTAAACGAGCGCCTGCACGAATGCGTCCGCTACGAACGCCGCGAAGAAGGCGCCGCGCGTTCGCCTAACGACACTCTGCGCCTCGGCAAAGGCGCCTGCCGCGACATCGCGCTCCTTCTTGCCGCCATTCTGCAGCAGGCCGGCCTGGCCGCGCGCCTAACGAGTGGCTATTTGCGCGAAGCCGAGGCGGAATCGCGACGCGCCGAGGGTTCGCTCCACGCCTGGACGGAAGTTTACCTGCCTGGCGCGGGCTGGGTCGGGATGGACCCGACGAACGGAATTTTTTGCAACCACAACTTCATCGCCGCCGCCGTCGGCATCACGCCCGCGGACGTGACCCCGATCGACGGCAGCTATTATCAACGCGGCCCGACGAGCGCGCGCATGACGACCCGGCTCGAGCTCGTCGCGCTCTAATTCCGCGCCATGCTTCGCGATCTGGAACTGCGAAACTTTCGCTGTTTCGAAGCGATCGCAGTCGAATTTTCGACCGGATTCAATTTCATTGTCGGCGCAAACGGACAGGGAAAAACGACCGTGCTCGAAGCCGCCTGCGTACTTTTGCGCTTGCAATCGCAACGCACCGCGACTCTCTCCTCCGCGATCCGCGCCGGCGAACGCTCGTTTTCCGTCGGTGGCCACGTCGAGGAACATCTCCTCCAGTTTTATTACAGCGTTCTCCGGAGGCGCGTCTTGTTCGATAGTTCAGAACAACGGGACTTGGCCGATTATCTTCGCCTGATGCGGGTGGTTTCCTTCGCCAACCACGATCTCGACCTGATTCGCGGCGGCGCGGAAATGCGCCGGCGCTACCTTGATTTCATCGGCAGCCAGATCGATCCACGTTATCGCCCGACTTTGCGCACCTACGAGCGGGCGCTGCGGGCGCGCAACGCGCTTCTCAAAACTTCGCCGGCGCGACCGCGCGAACTCGCCGCCTACGCCGAGCCGCTCGTTCGGGCCGGCCGCTCGTTAGGCGAAATGCGCGCCGCGCTCGTTCGGAGAATTGCTCCGGCCGCGGCGGCGAGTCATCGCGAGATCAGCGGCGAGAGGGAAATCTTTAAACTGAGTTATGCGCCGGGGAGCGAGGAAGATTTCGCGGCGCATCTCGCGCGCGTCGCGGCCGCGGACACGCGTCTGCGCGTGACGACGGTCGGTCCGCATCGCGACGATCTGCAAATTGAAATCGCGGAGATGCCGGCAGCGCAATTTGCTTCCGAAGGCCAGCAGCGCACGGCCGCGCTCGCCCTGAAACTCGCGCAGGCGCGGATTTTCGCGGAAGAAGGTGAGAGCCCGCCGCTTTTGTTGATCGACGATATTTTCGGCGAGCTCGATGGCACGCGCCGGAACGCGCTCCTGCAATCGCTGCCTAACGAGTCGCAAAAATTTGTCACCGCGACAAATCTCGATTGGCGCGCGGATGGTTCGGTCGGCCCGGTTTTGGAATTGTCGCACGGCAAAATTCGCATCGCCTCTCAGCGATAAACAAAGTCGATCAGTTTGCGGCGACTTGCGCGCATGAGCGGCGGCGTTTTTATTTTCTGGTGCGCCATCTTGAGAAAGCAAATCTCGCCGGGCAATTGCTCGTCGCGCATCCGAACCTGCGCGATCCGAATTTTCGGCGCAGCGTTTTGTTCATTTCCGCGCACGACGCAAAGGCGGGCGCGAGTGGGGTGATTTTAAATCGGCCGCTCGATAAAACCGTCTCCGACCTGACCGATGAGGACGGCCTCGACGCGCTGGCCGACGTGGCCGTTTACGCCGGCGGCCCGGTGGCGACGAACGAAGTCATGTTCGCCGCTTTCGACTGGTCGAAGGACGCCGGCCTAACGATGAACCAAAATGCGCTTCCCGGCAGCATCGCGTCGTTTGTTGAAGAAAATTCAAATTCGATCCGGGCCTTTGTCGGTTACGCCGGCTGGGGCGCGGGCCAGCTCGAGCGCGAGCTGGCGCAAAACGCCTGGCTCTTGCATCAACCGGCGCAGGCCGAGCTGACGCCGGAACGTTTGCCGAAGTTGTGGTTCGAGATCATGCGCGGACTCGGGCCGTGGTTCAAAATGCTCGCGGCTGCGCCGGACGATCCATCGCTGAATTGAGCGGGTGCGCGATCGCGCGAAGAGACGCGATTGAGTTTGCGCCGCCGATCAAAAATCGCTAACTCACATCACTTCCATGATCATCGGCATCCCGAAAGAGATTAAGCAGCAGGAAAATCGCGTCAGCCTGTTGCCCTCCGCGGCGCGTCAATTGACGAAACGCGGCCACACCGTGCTCGTGGAGAAAAACGCCGGCGTTGGTTCCGGTTATTCGGATGCCGATTACGCAGCGGCGGGCGCGAAGATGATCGATGAGGCGCGCGAAGTTTTTCGCCAGGCCGAGATGATCGTGAAAGTGAAAGAGCCGCTCCCGGCCGAGTACGAGTTGCTGCGCAAAGGCCAGATTCTTTTCACTTATCTCCATCTCGCGGCGAGTCGCGCGCTGACCGAGGCGCTTCTGAAATCGGGCGTGACCGGCGTCGCTTACGAGACGATTCAAGTCGGTAACCGTTTGCCGTTGCTCGAGCCGATGAGCGAAATCGCCGGCCGCATGTCGGTCGTGATGGGCGCGTTTTATCTCGCGAAACACAACGGCGGAAACGGCGTTCTCCTCGGCGGCGTGCCGGGAGTTTTGCCGGGACGCGTCGTCGTGCTCGGCGGCGGAACTTCAGGCGTGAACGCAGCGCGCATGGCGACCGGGCTCGGCGCGGACGTGACGATTCTCGAAGTCGATCTCGAGCGGATGCGTTTTCTCGATCTCACGATGCAGAACGCGCACACGCTTTTTTCGAACGAAGCGCATCTGCAAGAATTAATGCCGACGGTCGATCTGCTCATCGGCGCGGTCCTCGTGCCGGGCGCGAAGGCGCCGAAATTAATCACGCGCGAAATGTTGCGCGCGATGAAACCGGGCAGCGTCGTCGTCGACATCGCGATCGATCAGGGCGGCTGCGTCGAGACTTCGCGCCCGACGACGCATCTTGATCCGATTTACGTCGAGGAAGGCGTGATTCATTATTGCGTCGCGAACATGCCCGCGGCCTACGCGCGCACCGCGACTCAAGCGCTGACCAACATCACGTATCGTTACGTCGAGCTACTCGGCGATCTCGGTTTGAAAGGCGCGTGCGAACGTCAACCCGCGCTCATCGGCGGCATCAACACGATGGATGGAAAACTGACGCATCAGGCTGTCGCGGAGGCGCACGGGATGAATTTTGAGCCGGCGTTTCAGAACGGCGATGGCAGCGCTTCGCCCTCGTGAACGAAGTTTGGTTTTTCGCGGCGGATTTTCCTCCCGAAAAAAATCGCGCGCAGACCGAAAAGTTCTCTTGCTCCGATCCAATTGTTACCCCAACATGGGCCGTCATCCATAATCTATGAAGAAATATATCTGCATCCTCGCTGGCGCCGCGCTCTTGGTCGCGTGCGAACAAAAAACCGAAACCGCCACGCCCGCCGCTTCGCCGGCTGAGTCCGCAGCCGAAGCCACTTCGCCCGCCGCGACGATGACTCCGGCGACCGAGGCTACCGCCGCGGAATCGAGTCCGATGGCAACGGCGACTCCGATGGAATCGACCACGCCTGCCACGGACACGACCACGACGACGACTACCACGACCTCGCCGTCGCCGACTCCGTAATTTTTCGCTCAGCTTCTGCTGCGAAATCTTCCTCCGGGATTGTCCCGGAGGGAGATTTTTGCTGTACAGTGCAGCCGCCCGTCGCGCCTTGGCGTAGATAATTTCTAGCGATGGCCGCAGAGAGAAAACGAGCGCCCGCGAAATCTTCGGCCACCGACGCCGAGAAACCAGTCGCCTCGATTCCCGCCGAACCGAGCGAGGCCGGTGTCGCGCGCCGCGAACGCTCATCCAATCGCGCGCTCCCGTTTTTTTGCCTAACGACTCTCGGCGTCGTCTACGGCGACATCGGCACGAGTCCGCTTTACGCCTTGCGCGAATGCTTCCGCGATCCGAACGCGGGCGCGCATCTCGCGGTCAACCGCGACAACGTACTCGGCGTTCTTTCCCTCATCGCCTGGTCGCTTTTCATCGTCATCTCGCTCAAATATCTCGTCTACGTGATGCGCGCCGATAACAAAGGCGAAGGCGGCATTCTCGCCCTGCTCGCGCTCACGCAGCGGCGCGGCGGCGCGCCGGTTTGGTTCGCGGGGCTGAGCATTTTCGGCGCGGCGCTGCTCTACGGTGACGGAATGATCACGCCGGCAATCTCCGTTCTCAGCGCGGTCGAGGGCCTGCACGTCGCGGCACCGGCGCTCAAGCATTTCGTTCTCCCGATCACAGTCGCGATCCTTTTGCTGCTTTTTCTTTTGCAAAAAAATGGCACGCGTCGCGTCGGCATCCTTTTCGGACCGGTCATGCTCGTCTGGTTTGCCGTCATCGGAATTTTGGGTATCGGCGGCATCGTTAGGCAACCGTCCGTCCTCGCCGCCTTCAATCCGTTTTACGCACTGAAATTTTTCGCGAACAACGGCTGGATCGGCTTCACCGTTCTCGGCGCGATTTTTCTTGTCGTCACCGGCGGCGAAGCGCTCTACGCCGACCTCGGACATTTCGGCAGCCGGCCGATTCGCATCGCCTGGTTCGGCCTCGTGCTGCCTGCGCTGCTTTTGAATTATTTCGGACAGGGGGCGCTCGTTTTGCAAAGCGGAAAAGCCGGCCACCCGTTCTTCGCGCTCGCGCCGGACTGGGCGCGCTACCCGTTGATCGCGCTCGCCACTTTCGCCGCGGTCATCGCGTCGCAGGCCGTGATCTCGGGAGTTTTTTCGCTCACCCGGCAGGCCGTGTTGCTCGATCATTTTCCGCGGCTGCACATCTTTCAAACCTCCGAAGAAGCCGTCGGCCAAATCTACGTGCCACTTCTCAACGCGCTCCTCATGATCGCCTGCATCGGGCTCGTGCTCGGCTTTCGCACCTCGAGCAATCTCGCCGGCGCGTACGGCGTCGCCGTCGTCACGACCATGGTCATCACGACACTTCTGCTCGGCGCGATCGCGCGCCGGATTTGGAAATGGAATTTACTGCTCGTTAGTCTCATCACCGGGTTCTTTCTCGTCATCGACCTCGCATTTTTCAGCGCGAACCTGCTCAAATTTTTCGACGGTGGCTGGTTTCCCATCCTCGTCGGCGGAGTCATTTTCGTCATCATGCAGACGTGGCATCGCGGCCATCAGCTGATGCTTCGCCGTCTCGACAAAATCGCCGAACCGCTCGACAAATTTCTGCGCAAGATCAAACGCACCCCGCCGATTCGCGTCGAAGGCACTTCGATTTTTCTCAGCGGCAAAGCGTCGGAAGCGCCGGCCGTTTTGCTCCACCACCTGCGACACAATCAAGTCCTGAGCGAGTACGTCATACTTTTGAACGTCGAGACCGAGGACCTGCCGCACATCGCGCCTAACGAACGGCTCGAAGCCGAGGAGCTCGACGAAGGCTTCCGCCGCTTCACGATCAAATTTGGTTACATGGATGAACCAAGCGTCCCGAACGCGCTGCGACTCGCCGCCCGCGACGATCCGACGCTCGCGCCGGAGACGCTCAGTTATTACGTCGGGCATCATAGCGCGGTCGCGGCGAAACGGTCTCGTTTTTCCAAATGGCGCGAAAAGCTTTTTTCTTTTCTGAATCGGAACGCGGTCCGGCCAGTCAGTTTCTTTCACATTCCGCCGGAGCAGGTGGTCGAGCTTGGAATCGAAGTCGAAATCTGATCTGCTCGCAGTCCTTTACTCGTTAGGCGAAAGCCGGCGCCACTCTTTTCCGCTCCAGCTGAACGACTCGCTCGTCCCCGGGATAAATCGCGCCGCGTCGAGGTGCCAAAGGTAATGATCGATCCTGATCTGCTCGCGGCTGGCGTGGATGAAATTGAACGAATTCGCCTCGCCGCGGCCGCGGGTCGAGATCGTCGTCCCGGCCTGGGCGACAAGCGCGGAATGACCTTCGATGTGGTAGCGCTGCGCGCTCAGAGTCGTGCGTTGCAAATGCAAATGGCCAGACAAAATCAGGTCGACGCCCGCGGCGGCGAGCCCGCGCATTGCCATCGCGGAACGGCCGACAAGACGATTGTGCGAGCCCGGCGGCAAATCGAATGGGTGATGCGTCACCACGACTTTGACGACTCCGGGTTTCAGACGCGCGAAGACATCGCCCGCGTGCCGGATTTGTTCTTCGTTGATGCGCCCAAATTCGCGCGTGAGCGAACGCGCGGTGTTGATGCCGAGCACGGCGATTTCATCATCGTGGTAAAACGGCGCAAGATCGCGCGTGATGTAGCGGCGGTAGCGGCCTAACGGTCTGACGAATCGCCTAACGACATCCCAAAGTGGAATGTCGTGATTGCCCGGAACGACCAGCCGCGGTTTCGGCAGGCTTTCCAAAAACGCGGCGGCGGCGCGAAATTGCGCCCGGCGCGCACGCTGGGTGAAGTCGCCCGAAATGACCACCAGATCAGGCGCAAGCTCGCGCGCGATCGCGAGCAGCGGTTGGACCAACGAGTTGTTCACTCGCCCGAAATGCAGATCGGAAAGATGCAGCAATTTTTTCACGCTTGTGCGCGTGAGTGCGGGACGAGCACACGCAGGGATTTTTCGCGCACGCGAAAACGGAGCGGACTTTCGAGCCATTCCAATTCGCCATCCACAGCAGCGCGAAAACGCTTGCGGCGCAACGTCTCGATCGTGACGTCGGAACAACAAATGACTTCGTAATCGATTTCCGGCCGCAGGCGGCGCAGGAATGTACGCAAGCCAAGGCGCAGGACGGTCGCTCGTCCGGCCATTCGCGCGACGTACAAGGCAAACTTTCCTTCCGCGAGACATTCCGCGCCGGCGAGCGCGAACGCTTCCATCTGGTAGACATTTGAGCAGACCATCACGAGCGGCGTCTCGCGCACCACTTCGCCTTCATCCGTCGCCAGCCGCACTCGCAAATCCGGCGGCGGATCAAAACCAGTGAGCGCGACCGAGAGATAAGCGCTGAGCTGATTTCGACCCCATCGTCGATACAATTTTCGCCGTTTCGAAAGCACCGCCGGATGAATGCCGATGCTGGCGTTGTTCAGAATCAGCCGGCCGTCGAGATCCAGCACGGGAGCGCGCATCATCTCGCCTTCAAGAATGACTCGCGCCGCTTCCGCCGGATCAAGCGGAATGCCGAGATTCTTCGCGAAGTAGTTAAAGGTCCCGAGCGGGATAACTCCAAGAGTCTTATTAGACTTGAAAGCAGCTTCTGCGACGCAACAAATCGTGCCATCGCCGCCTCCGGCGACAAGGATTTCGCAGTCACTCGCCGCCTTTTCTTCGGCGAGCTGGCATAACTCGTCGCCGGTCGCGGTCGTGATCTGAAAAGGCCGGCCCGAGTCTGCCAGGACCTTCTCCAGAATGTCACGAACTTCGTCGGCTTTTTGCGAGCCAGACTTGGCGTTAAGAATAACCTCAATGCGGCCTGACATGGAAAACGAGTCAGTCAGATGTCGCTAACTCGAGTTACACTGTCGCGACCTCCAGATCTTCGTCTTCGGCCGGCGAATATTGGTAAGGCGGACCAGTTACAATTGGAGTCTTGATGAAGTTATGCTTCGGCGGCGGTGACTCTGTCTGCCATTCGAGACCGGTCGCTCGCCACGGGTTAGGCCCCGCGATGCGGCCATGTCTTAGTGACCAGATGAAATAAAAAAGCGGCAAGGCGTAGCCCACTCCCAAAATCGACGCGCCCGCAGTCGACAAGACATGGAAGACTTGAAACTCGGGCGGATACGCATGGTAACGTCGCGGCATTCCAAGATAGCCGAGCAGAAACTGTGGAAAGAAAGTCAGGTTAAAGCCGATGAAGGTGATAAGTGCCGCCATTTTCCCGAGTGTCTCAGGATAGAGCCGGCCAGTTATCTTCGGCCACCAATAATGCAATCCGCCCATAAAGGCCATGACCATTCCGCCGACCATGATGTAATGAAAATGCGCGACGACAAAATAAGTGTCAGTGACATGAACATCGACCGCGAGCGCGGCGAGAAAGAGACCAGTCAGGCCGCCGATGGTAAAGAGACCTATAAAACCAAGCGCATAAAGCATGGGAGTTTGAAACCCGATCGAACCTTTATGCAAAGTAGCTGTCCAGTTAAAGACCTTGATGCCGGATGGAATGGCCACGATGAAGCTAAGAATGGAAAAAACCATCCCGGCATAGATCGATTGCGAGCTAACGAACATATGATGTCCCCAGACGAGGAAACCAAGGATAGCTATGGCCATGCTCGCGCACGCGATCCAGACATAACCAAAGACCGGTTTGCGCGAGAAACAAGGGATGATCTCGCTGATAACTCCCATCCCGGGAAGGATCATGATGTAAACGGCCGGATGGGAGTAGAACCAAAAGAGATGTTGAAAAAGAATCGGATCACCTCCCAGCTTTGGATCGAAGATACCGATGCCCCAGAAACGCTCCAGACACATTAAGGCGAGAGTTATGGCGAGCACCGGCGTTGCCAGGACCATGATCAGACTGGTCGCATACAACGACCAGATGAAGAGCGGCAGGCGAAACCAGGTCAAACCCGGCGCGCGCATCTTATGGATCGTAACGATGAAGTTCAGTCCCGTAAGTATCGATGAGAAACCCGCGATAAAGATCCCGGCCGCCATCGAAATGACATGAGAGTTAGCGTAAGTCGTGCTGTAAGGAGTATAAAACGTCCAACCCGTATCCACACCTCCGTGGATAAGTGACCAAAGGGCGAGCGAACCGCCGAGGACAAAGATATACCAGCTCATGAGGTTGAGCCTCGGAAACGCCACGTCGCGGGCACCTATCATCATGGGAATGACAAAATTTCCCAGCACCGACGGGATGGAAGGAATGAGAAAGAACCAAACCATCAGCACGCCATGAATCGTGAAGAGCTTGTTATAAGTCTCGGATGTAACAAGATCACCCTGCGGAGTCAGTAACTCGACTCTCATCAAGGCCGCCGCGACAGCCGCGATCGTGAAAAAGATCAGGATGGTCCAAAGAAAGAGCAACCCGATCCTTTTGTGGTCAGTCGTCAGTAACCATGAGCGCAGGCCATGCTCACGGTTCAGATAGTTAGTCTGCGACATCTCTCCCGATCTTCGCACGACGGTCGCGGTCGCAGTCCTGGTCGAGGAGTTAGTGAAAGCAGGATCGTTCATTTTTGTTCCGAAGTGTTTTCCGGCGCGCCCTCCTTGTCCGATCGCGGCTGCTCGCCTAACGACTTTAAGTAGGCAATGATCTGCATGATCTCCGCTTCACTTATGTGCCCGGTAAAACTCGGCATCAGATTTTGATAGCCGGCGGAAATTTGTTTGCCCGGAAGCAAAATTGAATCCCGCAAATAATTTTCGTCGGCAGTTACAACCTCACCCGATGCGAGCGGCACCTGTCGGCCATAAATTCCTTCCAAAGGCGGCGCATGAATCGCCTCGCTGCCGACATGACACCCACTGCAACCCTTCTCGTGAAACAGGCGGCGTCCTTCCGAGATAATCGAGCGACTTGTATCTCCGGTCCTGAGCCATTTCTCATAGTCCTCCGGCCGCATCACCACCACGCGACCGATCATTGCCGAGTGATTCGTGCCGCAGTATTCCGCGCAAAAAAGATGATACTCACCCACCCGCGTCGGCCGAAACCACTCGGTCGTATATTTCCCCGGCACGACATCCTGCTTCACGCGAAAGGCCGGCACGTAAAAGCTATGAATCACATCCTGCGAAGTCATGGTCAGGCTAACCGTTCGTTGCAGCGGAATGTGCAACTCATTGATCTCTTTCTTTCCCTCCGCGTGTTGTAACTTCCACATCCATTGCTTCGCCACGACCTGGACCTGAAGCGCATTCCGCGGCGGTTTTTCAATGTGGTAATAAACCATCGCGCCCCAGAAAAAAAATCCGATCGAGACCAGCAAAGGAAAGAGCGTCCAGCCACTCTCAAGCAAGTTAGATCCAGTGCTTGGATTGGCCCGATTCGCCTGCGAGCCGCGCCGATAGCGAATGGAAAAATAGATGATCGGGATAAAGACAACCGCGACGAAAAAGAGCAGCATCACGGTCAGCCCGAAGTAGAGATAGTCTATCTCTCGCGCGCTGGTCGAGGCCTCGATGGGAAAGAGACGAAACGTGTCCATCTATCTTATTTCCGTCACTGGCTCGGCGGAATGCCGGCGGCAAAGCCAGATAACTCCCGCGGCGAGGAGCAGCACCGTCGCCACGCTCAATGTGCGCAGCACGGTAAGGACAAGGCCGCCATACTTGCCGGTGATAGGATTGTAATGATAGCAAATCAGAATCAACTGACTAAGGACTGATCCTTCCCGGCCGCGTGACGCGTCGAGGATCGCGCTGCGCAGCACCTTCGGCTCATAGTTCACGCCGAAAAAATAGCGCGAGATTTTTCCGTCCGGAGTCAGCACGACAAAGCCACTCGGGTGGGCGTACTCATGAGTCTCAGGGTCATAAGCAAAACGGAACCCGACTTCGTTGGCGAGTTGCGCAATCGAACCTTCGTCGCCCGTGAGAAAATGCCAGCCCGCTGCCGCGCCCGGCCGTCCGTAACGCCTGAGATACTCGCGCTTCTTCACGGCTGCGACTTCCGGCGTCTCGTTAGGATCGACACTTACATTCACGATGTTGAACTCGCGGCCAACGTTGAAACGCAATTCCTGCAAGGTCTCGATCAATCCGTCGTTAATCAGCGTGCAGAGCATCGGACAATGGTAGTAACCCATCACCAAAAGTGTCGGCTTATGATTTAGCTCTTGGCCGATCGATACGAGGTGGTTTTCGGAATCCCGAAACATCAAGTCGCGAGAAACATCCGCGCCGATATGCTGGTCATAACGAATCTTGGTCAATTCATCGGGAGGGATCGCCCGCACCGGCGAGCCAGAGCTCAGCAAAAGAATCGCCAACAACACCCACTTAGACTCGTTAGGCACTCTTTTCACTGTAATCCCTCCGGCTGATTCGCGCCCTGCGGCTTGTTCGGCGACGAATTGGTCACGGGCCTTGCCTGCATCAACTGCAATGGCGTTTGCCCGCCTCCGACCTCGGGCAGCCCGCGGGCCGCGAGTAACTCCATGGCCCGCGCGATCGGGATGTGCGCCGTGCCGGTTTTGCGATCGACCCAGCCATAACTGTTTAACTCCATTTCGCTCGCGCCCCGCGAATTTATCAGATCGCGTGTCGGATAAACTTCCAGTCGTGGCTGGGGAAAATGACTTCCCTCCCCGACCGCTTGCACGACAGCGGCGGTCTTATGACTGTGTCGCATGTGTTTCATGAGTCCTTCGGCAGTCAGAAAACAGATCGCAGTGATGGACAAGACAAGGCCGGCGACGAATAAGACACCTATAACGTCGACATCCTTTTTCTCATGTTCTTTCTCTGTTGCCTGATGACCGGGTGGACTCATGAGTTAGTTGTAGCGATTGCAAATCTTGGATCGTTCAACGGCACGAGCGATCTCAGTCCGAGGTTATGCGCGAAGACAAACAGCCAGATGCCGCCGATGCCGAAGAAGGCGGCGAAGTCGAGCCAGCTCACACTTATCCCATGCGGATGAAAGCTCGGCGCGACCAGCCACCAGACATCGACGACGTGCGCGACAAACATGACTCCCGCGATCGCGGCCAGCGCCAGCCGGGTTTGTTTCATCTGCCGTGAAAGCAAAAGAAAAAACGGACCAAAGAAATGGAACAAGACCAGGAAGACCAGCACCCATTTCCAGCCACCGGCGATGCGATGGAGATACCACGATATCTCATGCGGCAGGTCGCCCGACCAGATAACAAGCAGTTGTGAGAAAGCCATGTAAGCCCATAGCATTGTAAAGGCGAGGAGGAGACTTCCGAGATGGTGAAAATTTTCTTTGCCCGTCACTTCGGCCAGTGACGTGCGCGGGCCTAACCACGCCAGAAGCAGAATGACGAACGCAAGGCCGCTCAGCATCTGTCCGATGCAAATCAGAATCGGAAACATGGTTGAAAACCAGTCGGGCTCGAGAGACATGACCCAGTCGACAAAAACAAACGTGACTGTCAGCGGATAAATCACAAGACCGGGGCCGCTGAGTTTACGCAATCGTTTCATCGCCGTGAGGTCGCGCGTTTCGTCCTGCTCCCGCGACCACTTATTCAGCAGGTAGGCGATCCAGCTCCAGATGAGAAAGGCAACTGCCGCCCTAACGATAAAAGGAGTTGCGCTCATATAGACCCGTTTGTGTCGCAAAATCTTGTCGCCCGCGGCGCGCGCTGAATCCGCCCACGGGTATAGATAGCGCAGACCGAAACAAACCGGAATAAAGAGTAATCCCGACAATGGCAGCGTCCGTGCGGCCGCCTCAAAAAACCGGCGGACCGGCCAGCCCCATTTCCCGCCGGTAAGATAATGGATCATGAGAAAGGCCATGCATCCCAACGCCACGCCCAGCCAGACCAACTCCGCAAACAGATAGGACGGAAAAAACTCTCGCGGGCTGAAATAGCAGCCTAACAAACAAAGGGACATGCCGATGGCGCCGACGATGAGCGACGTCCAGCTCCATTTGCCAATCGCGTCCTCGAGCGAATTACTCACGGGCCTCGCAACCTTCTTTGTTCGTTAGGCGAGAGTTCGTCGACCTTCGCGTCCTGGCTGAGTTGAAGGGCGCGGATGTAAGCGGTAATTGCCCAGCGGTCTTCCGGTTCGATTCGAGAGGCATAGGAATACATCACACCGTATCCGTTCGTGATCACGTCGTAGAAATGACCAATCGGCGCCTGGCGCAATCGCTTGCTGTGATAAGTCGGCGGCGCGGGAAAACCGCGCTGCACCACTTCACCGTTGCCATCGCCGTTCAGCCCATGGCAAACCGCGCAATAGATATCGAAACGTTCACGTCCGCGCTGGAGTAACTCGGGCGACAACTTGATCGGCGCCGGCAACTGCGCGACAAGAACGCCATTGCTCAGACCGGTGTAGTAAGCCTCGTTATCGCGCGATTGATGGTATTCGACGACATGCGCCGGCAGGGCGCGCGCGCTCGCGCCATCGAGAAAGAAGTTACTCTCAGAATAGGTCTTCGCTTTTGGCTGGTTATACATGTCCTGGCGGCAGGCGGTGAACGCGAGTACGACTAAGAGTGCGAAACAGCGCGCACTTCTCACTTGGCAACCTCCTTGACCAAAACTGCTCCGAGGTTTTGCAGAAAAGAACGCGTTTTCTGTTCGTCAAAACGCGGATCGCTCGTTTCGATGCAGAGAAAAAAGCGATCCTGCGAAGCACGCTCGAACTCCGGGAGATTGAACATCGGATGATAGGGCTTCGGCAGACCACTCAGGCCTAACGAGAAAAAGAATGCGGTCAAAGACGCGCCAAGGACCGTGAGCTCGAAAGTGATCGGGATAAACGCCGGCCAGCTATGAATTGGTCGTCCACCGATATTCAACGGATAACTCACCCTATTGGCAAACCACTCCATAAAATAGGCGCTGCAACCGCCAAGAATTCCGGCGAGCAAGACGAGCAAGGGAATGCGATTCGTCTTCCCGAGCGCCTTTGCCAGTCCTTCGATCGGAAAAGGGGTAAAACCATCCATCTCGCGATAACCCTCGGCATACGCAGCCTCGGCCGCCCGCATCAGTTCGGCGTCGGTCACAAACTCCGCGGCTAACCCGTAGACCCAATCCTCACTCATAAGGCATTCGCTTTTTGCGGCTCGGCGACTAACTCTCGCGATTCCGAGATTGAGATCATGGGGAAGAAGCGCACGAAGAGAAAGAGCAGAGTTAGAAACAGGCCGACGCTCCCAAACAGCACCGCCCAATCCCAGATCGTGGGATAGAACATGCCCCAGGCCGAAGGCATGAAATCGCGATGCAAACTGGTTATAACTATGACGAAACGTTCGACCCACATTCCGACGTTGATAAAGAAGGCGACGATAAAAAGAGTTAGCGGATTGCGCCGGATGCGTGCCGACCAGAGCGCCTGCGGCACGAGCACATTGCAGAGCATAAGTCCCCAGAAAACCCAGCCGTAGGGACCAAAGGCGCGGTTCTGCATCATGTACATCTCAAAGATATCGCCGCTGTACCACGACATGAATGCCTCAATAACGTAACCGTAGGAAACCATCAGTCCGGTAACGAACATGACGTTGGCCATGTTATTGAGATATCTCTCGGTGATCAGGTTTTCGAGATGGTAGATCTTGCGCACCGGGATAACTATGTTCAACACCATCGCGAAGCCGGAATAGATGGCTCCGGCGACAAAGTAAGGCGGGAAAATCGTTGAGTGCCAGCCGGGCATCATCGCCACGGCAAAGTCGAAGCTGACTACGCTATGCACGGATAAGACCAGTGGCGTCGCCAGTCCGGCAAGGAGTAAGTATGCTATCTGCTGACGCTGCCAATGCGCGGCGGAGTTGCGCCAGCCGAGCGCAAGCGCGCCGTAGAATTTCTTTTGCCAAAGCTTCTGCGCCCGATCGCGCAGGGTTGCGACATCGGGGACAAGGCCGAGATACCAGAAGAGAAGCGAGACGATGAAGTAAGTGCTGACGGCGAAGACATCCCAGACCAGGGGACTGCGAAATTGCGGCCACAGTCCCATCGTATCCGGATAGGGAAAGAGATAGTAAAAGAGCCATGGCCGGCCGAGGTGCAGCAAAGGCATAAGTCCGGCGCAGGCGACCGCGAAGAGAGTCATGGCTTCGGCAAAACGATTGATCGCCGTTCGCCAATGTTGAAACATGAGGAGAAGGATGGCGGAGATAAATGTGCCGGCATGACCTATCCCGACCCACCAGACGAAATTCACGATCGCAAATCCCCACGCGACCGGAATGTTAATCCCCCAAATTCCCACCCCGCGGATGAAGAGCCACGCGAGTGCGAAGAAGAACATCATGAGCAACCCAAAAGCGACGATGAAACCGATCCACCACGGCGCCGGCTGGCGATTTCGCAACACGATCGAGCCGATCGTTTCATTGACCGACTCATAAGTCTGACCCGGGGCGAGCAAATTAGAGGGATAACCGAGCGGCGACATCCGCGTATTCCTTTGCTCGTTAGGCGGAATCGTTGTCTTCACGCCAGATCCTTCGCCAGGTTCCATAACTTCGCCCCGTAACTCGTGCGCGGGCGCGTATTCAGCTCCGCCAGCATGCCGTAATCGAGCGGTGACTGCTTCAATCGCGAAACCCGGCTTTGCCGATTATGGATGTCCCCGAAAACAATCGCGTCCGCCGGGCAGACCTGGGCGCACGCGGGAGTAATCTCGCCATCGCGAATCCGCCGCCGCTCCAGTTCCGCGGTGATGCGCGCTGCGTTAATTCTTTGCAGACAATAAGTGCATTTCTCCATCACCCCGCGCGATCGTACCGTGACATCCGGATTTTTGACCAGCTTCTCGCTTGCCGAGTAGCTTCCGTTGTATTCGAGAAAATTAAATCGCCGCACCTTGTAGGGACAGTTATTCGAGCAATAACGCGTGCCGACGCATCGATTGTAGATTTGCAGATTAAGACCTTCATCGTCAGTCACGGTCGCAGCCACCGGACAGACGATCTCGCACGGTGCGTCCTGGCAATGCATGCATGGCACCGGCTGGTGATGATACTTAGGCTCGTTAGGCGCTTCAGCGTAGTAAATGTCGACCCGAATCCAATGCATCTCGCGGCCGCGCGCGACCTGCTCCTTCCCGACCACGGGAATGTTATTCTCCGCCTGGCAGGCGATCGTGCAGGCATTGCAGCCGATGCAGGTGTTGAGGTCGATCGTCATTCCCCAGGCGTATCCGGCGTTCGCGAATTCGTCCGGATCATAAAGCGTCTCCTCGTGCTTCGGCACTTCATCCATCTCGGGCGCGAACCGCGGGTGCCTAACGAACTGCGCGAAGGTCCCGCCGCGATACATGTCGCGGCCTTCGATCGAAAAATGATTTTGCGTCGTCGCGAATTGTTCGCGAGTCGACAGCTTTCGGATCGTCAGGCCGCTCCCATGCCAGAGCGCATCGGAAGTGCGCAGGAGATATCCGTTGTAACCCTTATTTGTTCCGATTCGACCCGACTGCTGGCGGCCGTAACCTAGCTGCACCGTCACTGTGTTCTCCGCCTGTCCGGGCAAAATCCAAACCGGCGCGGCTAACTTTCTGCCGCGATAACTCAACTCGAGATAATCGCCATTTTCCAGATGCTCGCGCGCCGCGAGCGCTGGACTAACGAGTAAAGCATTGTCCCAGGTGATTTTTGAAAACGGGTGCGGCAACTCTTCGAGCCAGCCGTTGTTGACGTAGCGGCCGTCGAGCATGTTTGGATCGGCGCGAAAGACAATCTCCAAACTGGATGTTGACCCGGGCGCAGGAGCTGCCGTTGCCGGCACGGATGCCGGAGCCTCGGTTTGCGGACCAGGCGCCGGCGCGACGCCATCGCTAAGAATCTTGCGCCATTCTTTTTCGAAATCGCCGGCGCTTTTTCTCTGCTGCCAGTTTGCGCGCACGATGTCGTAAGCAGTCCGCGTCGGCTGTTGCAGAAAAGCGTCGAGCAACTCATGGGCGGAGACTCCTTCGTAAAGCGGATCGATCAGCGGTTGAATGATCGAAGGCGTGCCGTCGATCGCGCGCAGATCGCTCCAGCTTTCGAGAAAATGCGTCGCCGGAACCTGCCAGTCGCAACCGCGCGAAGTTTCGTTCAGCAGCAAAGTGTGATGAAGGCGCAGCTTCACTTTCGCGAGCGCGGAAGCAAAATTGTAATCAACCGGCGCATCGTAAACCGGATTGCCGCCGAGAATGACAAGCAGGTCAACGCCGCCGCCGCGCATTTCTTCGACCAGCTCGCTTAACGACGGCGTGGGCCGAACCGGAGAGGGCCGCGGCGTGATCGTGACGCCGATGTTGCCTAACGACGCGTTGATTTGCGCGACGAGCGCGTGCACTTCCAGCGGTTGCGTTTCTCCGGCAATGACAATGCTCGCGCCGGCGTTCGCGCGCAGATCCTGCGCCGAGCTCCAGAGCCATTCGTTCGCCGACGCCGGAACGTTCGCGCCCGCGCCGCCAACGCCGACGAGCGCCGCGAGCGCGGAAGCGAGCTGGCCGATCTCGCGGGCCGCGATGGGAAGTCGGTGATCGGCATTTGAACCGGTGATGCTCGGCGTCGGTTCGGCGGCGTAAAAGCGATTCATCGCCGCGCCTTCCGGCCTAACGACTCGACGGCCGGCCGCGAAATCGCGCGTGTGCCGCAGCGCCGCCGGATGCAAATAGAGAAAGTCGGAATCGAGTGCGACGATCACTTTCGCTTTTGAAAAATCGTAGAGATTCTCGTTTCCATCGGCGCGCGCAGCTTCCCGCGTGAGCGAGTCCCACTGATGCCATTTCGCCCGCGGAAATTTTTTCCCGATTGCGGCCATCTGCGCGATCAGCGTCGGCGAAGTGATCGTGCCGGTGAGAAAACGCAGACCGGCGCCCTGGTTAGGCAATTGCGCGGCGAGCGCGAGATTGAGCCGATCGAGAAATGTCGGCCAGGTCGCGGCGAGCGAGCCGTTGGTCACGACTCTCGCGCGATCGGGATCGTAAAGATCGAGCAGGTCGGCCTGCGCCCAGATCGTCGTCGCGCCGAGACTCGCGGGATGATCTTTGTTGCCTTCGATCTTGGTGGGGCGGCCTTCGTTGCTCTTGACGACGATGCCCTGGCCGTAGCCGCCTAACGATGTCGCGCTCGCAAAATAAAGCGGCTTGCCCGGGACCACGCGTTCCGGCTGGTTGACGTAGGGAACGATTTTTTCGATCGGCTGTTTCGTGCAGGCGCCGAGGCCGGCGAGCGCGAGCGACGCGCCCATCAGCCGCAAAAAGTCGCGGCGATGCAGCTCGTTCGTCCATTCGGAAGCGCCGCGCGGGAATTCGCGATGCAGCCATTCCGCAAACTCCGGCCTCTCCGCGAGTTCTTCGAGACTGCGCCAATATCGGGTCGGTTCGCGGTTCATCGGTGACAGACGGAGCAGTTCGTCAGGCGACCGGTCGCGTCGATCTGGTTTTGCCTAACGAGTCGCAAACCTTCCTCGCGCTGATTCGACGGCGGCTGCCAATGAAGGTTGTAGATTTCGTTCTGCGGTCGGACGTAATCCTGTGGCGCGCGGTGGCATTTGAGGCACCACTTCATGTAAAGCGTCTGCGTTCGCCAGGTGATCGGCATTTTGTCCAGCTCGCCGTGACAGGTCGAGCAGCCGACGCCTTTCGCGATGTGAATGCTGTGGTTGAAATAAACGAAGTCGGGCAAGTCGTTGACCCGGCTCCATTGCAGCGGCCGGTTATTCGTTAGGCTGGCGCGCACCGGCGCGAGCACCGGCGCTTCGGTCCAGAGCTGCGAGTGGCAGGTCATGCAAATCTGCGTGCTCGGGATTCCGGCGAAGGCCGATTTTTCGACCGAAGTGTGACAGTAGCGGCAGTCGATTCCGTCATCGCCGACGTGATGTTTGTGGCTGAACGGCACCGGCTGCGCGAGCGGCACGTCGACGTAGGTCGTGTAAGGCGACCAGAAAACCGCGAAGGTCGTCCAGCCCGCGCCGCAAACCAAAACGACGATCGCGACGATGAGGAATTTTGCTCGAAAGTTGGCGCGTTGGGAAAAAATCTGGGCCATGAGCGCACGCCTCTTCCTTAGCCTACAATCCGTTGTCCCCGCCGCGCGTTTTGCCTAACGAAAAGCGGACGCGGCCGATCGGTCGAGTCGCGGGCGGAAAAAATTCGCGCCCGATTTTTTCGACTCATCTTCAAGACACGATTGCTTTCATTTCCCGTAGATCGACTCCTGCGAAACGGTAGGCGCAAAAATCCTGTTCTTCTTTATCGAGCGAGACAAGACCGGAGGATGCTGCGAAATTTCAGCGCTTGCGCTCGTCGGCCGCGGCGCACGGATTTTCCGACAAGACCTGCGCCGTATTGACAAGCCCGACGTGACTGAAAGCCTGCGGGAAATTCCCGAGCTGCCGTTTGTTTTTCGGATCGTATTCCTCGGACAAAAGGCCGAGATCATTGCGCAGCTCGAGCAGCCGCTCGAAAAGCATGCGCGCCTCTTTTTTTCGGCCGACCAAATGCAGACAATCGGCCAGCCAGAACGAACAAGGCAGAAAAACGCCTTCGGCACCGGGAAGTCCGTCCACTTTCTTTTCGTTAGGCCGATAACGCAAAACGAAACCATCCTGCAACAAATCGCGCTCGACCGCGGCGATCGTCCCGCGCACGCGCGCGTCGCTCGCGGGCAAAAAACCGACCAGCGGTAGCATGAGAATGCTCGCGTCCATCGCGTCCGCGCCGTAGTACTGAGTGAAGGCCTGCTTCTTTTTGTTGAAGCCTTTGGCGCAGACTTCGCGGTGGATTTTGTCGCGAATTTTTTTCCAGCGCGCGAGGTGATCGGTCGTCGCGCAACTGTATTGCTCGACCAGCTTGACCGCGCGATCGAACGCGACCCACGCCATCACTTTCGAGAGGGTGAAATGCCGCTCCGGTCCGCGCACTTCCCAGATGCCGCGATCCGGCTCGCTCCATTTCGTTTCGAGAAAATCGACCAGCGAGGCCTGCATCGACCAGTCGGCCTCGTTCATCTCGATGCCGTGACGATGCGCGTGATACATCGCGTCCAGGATCTCGCCATAAACGTCGAGCTGGAATTGTCCGGAAGCGGCGTTGCCGACCCGCACGGGTTTCGATTTCCGGTAGCCGCCTAACCAATCGATTTTCGTTTCATCGAGGCGCCGCTCGCCCTGCACGCCGTACATGATTTGCAACTGCGACGCACTCCCCGCGACCGCGCGCAGGAGCCATTCGCGCCACGCTTTTGCCTCGTCCTGGTAGCCGGCGCTGATGAGGGCAAACAGGGTGAAGGTCGCGTCGCGCAACCAGCAATAACGATAATCCCAGTTGCGCACGCCGCCGATGTCTTCAGGCAACGAAGTCGTGAGCGCGGCGACGATCCCGCCGGTCGGCGCGTAAGTCAGGCCCTTGAGCGTGATGAGGGAACGAACGACCGCATCCTGCCACGGACCGCTGCGAACAGAACGTCCCGACCATTCGCGCCAGTAAGTTTCCGTGTCCTTCAGGGCCTGCTCCGGATCGACGTCGGCCGGCGCGTCCCGATGCGACGCGAACCAGGTGAGGACGAAAGGAACGCGCTCCCCTTTCGCGACCGAAAACTCCGCGACAGTAGTCAGGTTTTCGCCGCGCGTTTCGACCGGCGTGCGCAGGATTAAACCATTCGGACCCGCGATCGCCTCGAGCCCGCCACCGCGCCGCCGCACCCACGGCACAGTCAGCCCGTAATCAAAACGAATGATCAGCTCCATTCGCAGCGCGACCCGGCCTTCGAGCCCTTCGATGATGCGAACGACGTCGGGGTTCGTCGCGCGCGGCGGCATGAAATCGACGAAACGAATCGCGCCTTCCGCGGTCCGCACCTCCGTTTCCAGGATCATGCTTTCGCCGCGATAACGGCGCTGGCGTTTTTTCACTTTGCCCTGCGGCGTGAAACTCCAGTGCCCGTTTTCTTTTTTGCCTAACAATGCCGCGAAACACGCTCCGGAATCGAAACGCGGCAGACAAAGCCAGTCGACGCAGCCGTCGCGACTGACGAGCGCGCCGCTCTGCGTGTCGCTCAAAAAAGCGTAATCCTCGATCCGCGCCGCGGCCGTTTTGCTTTTCGTTAGGCGCGCGCTCATCCCTCGGTGCGCGCGCGAATTTTGAACGCGCGACGAAAAAATCCGGTCACTAATTGAGAAGCCATGAAAACAAAATCGATTCGTTACTCAATCGTTTCTCTCCTCACTTTGACGCTTGCCCTGCCCGCAATTTCGCTCGCGGCACTTGCGCCCAGTCCGGCAAATTCGCCGTCGTTAGGCAACTCTCCGAACACCGACCTCGACCGGCAAATGGACCAGCTCGACAACCGGCTCGACTCGGTTTTTGCCAACACCTTCCGCAATTTCGGCGACTGGTTTGGCACGAACGATTTCGGATCGTCGATCGATCTGCGCGACCAGAAAAACAAATACGTCGTGCGCGTTTACGTGCCCGGCTCGGACACCTCGAAAGTCAACGCGAAGGTCGAAAACAACGTCCTCCACGTCACCGCCCAAGGCGAGCAGCAGAACAAAAACGCGAGTGAAGCCGAGCGTTACGAGCAGGTCATCAGCTTGCCCGGGCCGGTCGATGTGAGCAAAATGCAGATCGAGCGAAAGAAGAATCTTGTCGTGATCAACCTACCGAAGAGTGGTCCCGAAACCGCGTCCACGCCGATCGCAAAAGCGGCGGCGACGCCGGCCGCTTCGGCAAATAATTTCGCCGCCTTCGATCAATCAGTCGTCGATAAGATGGCGCGGATGCAGGGCCGGATGGATCAAATTTTCCGGGACGCATTTCCGGCCGACCAGAACCTGACGAGCGGCTTCAACCAGCTCGGCTCCGCCATGCACATCGACAACCAGAAGAACAAATACGTCGTGCGGTTTTATCTGCCCGATAACGACCTCAAAAACGTCGACGTGAAATTGGAAAACGGGAACCAGCTCCGGCTGACCGCGTCGGAAAATCAAAACGAGAAAACCCGCAACGCGACGAACATGGAATCAGGCGAATACGAGCAACTGATGACGTTGCCCGGCCCGGTGAAAAAGCAGGGCATGAAAGTCGAGCGGCAAAACGGCACGATCGTGGTCACGCTGCCGAAGGCCTAGTTTCGCAGGCAGGAAGAACGCGGGCGCTCTCGGGGTGGGGGCGCTCGCGAATTCTTTCAAGCCACTGGCGCTTCCGCGAGCGACGCGATCCCGTCGCGCGTCAGGCGAAAGATGGTCCACTCCTCGTTAGGCCGCGCGCCCAGCTTGCGATAAAATTGAATCGCCGGCTCGTTCCAATCGAGCACCGCCCATTCCATCCGGCCGCAGCCCTGCTCGCGCGCGATCTGCGCCAGCCTAACGAGAAGCGCGCGGCCGTAACCTTTGCCGCGCACGTCCGGCCTAACGAAAAGATCCTCGAGATAAAGTCCGCGCCGGCCGAGCCAGGTGGAAAAATTGTAAAAGAAAAGCGCGAAGCAAACCGGCTCGCCGTTTTCTTCGCCGAGCAAAACTTCCGCCGCCGGGCGTTCGCCGAAGAGCGCTTCCTCCAAATTCTCCGCGGTCGCGACCGCCTCGTTAGGCGCGCGTTCGTATTCCGCGAGATCGCGAATCAGTTGCAGAATCGCCGGAACGTCAGATTTCTGAGCGGGTCGAATGGAAAACGATTCGCTCACTTCCGCGCCTCCGGCGTGACCGTGATTGTCAGGCGCTGGCCATCGCGTTCGACCACGACCGCCGTCGGCTTGCCGACCTTCGCGCCGTCGAGCGCATAAGTGTAGTCGTAAATGTTACTGATTTTCTGCCCGGCGAATTCCACGATCACGTCGCCGCCTTTCAGTCCCGCTTTTTCCGCCGGACTGCCACCGCGCACGCCGCTCAGTTTGACTCCTTTCACCTCGGTCGTGTAATCGGGAATCGTTCCCAGATAGGTGCGCAACATTTCGCGTGTCGCGCCGCCGACCGAAGTCTGCGCGACCTTTTCGAAATCCGGACGCGCGCTGTTTTCGGCGAGATCGAGAATCATTCCGCGCGCGAATTTCGTGATGCGCGCGAGGTCGGCGTAATCAATTTTGTCCGCCGTGTCGGTCGGCCGATGATAATCTTCGTGGCCGCCGGTGAAGAAATTAATCACCGGCACATTTTTGGTGTAAAAGCTCGTCACATCCGTCGGCAAATAGGGATCGTCCTGCAGCGCGAGATTGAAGCCGGCGGCGACATTTCGCTTCTCGACTTCGCGCCGCCACGCGTGCGATGAGCCGACGCCTTGCAGAGTCAGCTTGTTCTCGCGCATGCGGCCGACCATGTCGGCATTGACGTAGGCATCGACCTGTTTCAGCGGCACCGGCGGATGTTCGGCAAAGGCCGCCGAGCCGATGAGGCCGATCTCTTCGCCCGACCACGCGCAGAAAATCACGCCGCGTTTGAATTCGTTAGGCGCTTTTGCGCGCTCCTGCGCGAGCGAGCCGGCCAGCTCCATCACCCAGGCGACGCCGGACGCGTTGTCATCCGCGCCCGGATGAATTTTTCCATCTTCACCGGCGCGATCGAGCGAATTGCTCCCGCCGTGGCCGAGGTGATCGTAATGCGCGCCGACGACGATGTATTCATTGTTAGGCGAATCCTGCGCCGGCGGCAGATAACCGACGACGTTGTCGTCGCTCTTGCGCAAGTGATCGATCGCGCAGGCGAGTTGCACTTTCACTTTCGGCAGCGCGAAGCCGCCTTCGGCGTGCGGATTCTCGGTATCGAGCGCGCTCTGCACATCCTTCAAATTTTTTCCCGCGGGCGAGAGGAGCGCGTTCGCCATTTTGTCGTCGATCGAGGCCGCGAGAATGCCGCTGCCCGCGTTCGTGAAATCATTCGTTAGGGGAATGAGCTCGCCCGCGCCGGGCGAGTTCGGACCGGTGACGATGAGGAGCGCCTTCGCGCCGCGTTCCCGCGCGAGGAGCGCCTTGTAGCGCGGCGCGGCGTAGCGATTGAGCTGCACGCGGCGCGGGCCTTCGACATTCTCCGGAACGTAACGCAGCACGAGAACGATTTTGCCTTTCACGTCGAGCCCGGCGTAGGAATCGTAAGCCGGATTGTTCCCCTCGCCCGCGACGACGAGTCCGTAGCCGGCAAAGATCACGTCGCCGTTTGCGTCGCCGTTTTCGCTGAAAGGAAGCGGACGGAAATCCTGATCGAGCTTGCCCGAAACCGCGTGATCGCCGGTGATCTCGAACTTCGTTTTTTCCGGCAGCACTTTTTCGCCGGCGTTGAATTCAAACGATCGTTTGAAACTTCCGTCGAAGGAGTGGAGACCGATCTTTCGGAAATAATCCGAGAGCCAGATCGCGGTGGCCTGCGCGCCGGCGCTGCCGGTGAGCCGGCCTTCCCGCGCGGGGTCGGCCATCCAACTGATCTCGCGCTGCAAATCGGCCGCGGAAATATCGGCGGAAAAATTGTTGGTACCCTGGTCGGCAATTTTTTCGACTGGCGACGAGGCGGCGGCGGATTCGTTAGTCGTTAGGCTGCCTGACAACCGCCGGGGCGAAGCGGCGATCGCGGCTTGCGCGGCGGCGTCGTTCCAATCCGCGAGAAAAAGCTGCGACTTGCCGTCGCCCGTGCGGCCGCTCGTCCAGCAAAGTTTTTTCCCGTCGGGCGAAAAGACCGGCAGACCGTCGAAGCCGGGCGTGAAAGTGACTCGCACCGGTTCGTGCTCGCCCGCGGCATCAACGATGAAGAGCTCGAAATTTTCGAAGCCGAGTTTGTTCGAAGTGAAGATGACGTATTTGCCGCTTGGATAATAAAACGGCGCCCACGACATCGAGTGAAAATCGGTCACCTGATGTTTATCGGAGCCGTCGAGCTTCATCGTCCAGACGTCGGCGATGACTCCGTTCTCCTGGAAATGTCGCCAGATGATGCGCCGGCCGTCGGGCGAGAAAAACGGGCCGCCGTCATAGCCCGGCGCAGTCGTGAGGCGGCGGACGCTCGAGCCGTCGGCGTTCATGATGTAGATGTCGCCGAAATAGGAAGGATCCTGCTCGTAACGCTTGCGCAATTCAGGCGACAGATGCTCGAGCGGATAGGCGCCGCGGAGCGAGCAGAAGACAATTTGTTTTCCGTCCGGCGAATAGTCGCCCTCGGCGTCGTAGCCTAACGAGTGGCTGAGATTGACGAGATCGGTGCCGTCCTGCTTCGCGGAATAGATGTCGAAATTCGGATCGTAATCCCACGAGTAACGGCGCTGTTTCCCGCTCGCGCGAAAATCGATCTCGGCTTTTTGTTTTGCGCGCGCGTCGGGATCGCCATGAGTTGAAGCGAAAAGGACGCGGTCGGTTCCGGGTTGGAAAAAGCTGCAGGTCGTTTTGCCGAAACCGGGCGAGACGCGATGAGTGTCCCCGGTTTCCAGATCAAGAATGTAGATTTGATAAAACGGATCGCCCGGCTCGCGTTCGCTCTGGAAAATGATTTTTTTGCCGTCGGGCGAGAAGTAGCCTTCGCCGCTCCGCTTGCCTTCGAAAATGAGCTGGCGCGCGTTGGTGATGAAGCGGGCTTCGCGCGCCGCGTCATCCTCCGCGGCGCGGAGAGGCGCGGCCATTGCGACAAAAAACAGGGCGAAGACAAATCGATTTTTCGTGCTCATGAGCAGGCAGACTTTTAGCCCGATCACGCAGCCGGGGAAATCTTATTTAGCGGTAGAGCGAGGCCGAAGCTTCCGGCTTTGCCAGCTTGCGCCTACCAGCGCGACCGCGTTAGGATGCAGCCCGATGGTCGCCAATCGCGAAGAAATTCTCGGCCGATTGCGGGAAGCGAAACCTCGGTTACAAGCGGAATTTCCGGTCAGATGCCTCGCCCTCTTTGGATCCTATGCCGGGGCCGCACAGGTCTCGGCCGCCAGCGACATCGATATTTTGGTAGAAGTAGAACCCTCCCTCGGTCTCGGCTTCGTCACCCTGACGGAGCGGCTTGAGCAACTGCTCGGCAGGCGGGTCGAGCTGGTTTCGAGGCGCGCGATCAAACCTTCCCTCTGGAAATGCATCGAGCCCGAATTGATTGATGCCTAAACGCGACGCTGAGCTTCTTCTCGAAGTTACGGCGACCGTGCGTGTAGAATTTGAGCCACTGCTCTCTGCAAATGTCGATAGTGAGTTCTAACCCCTATCGCCGCCGTTTGGGGAAACTGCTAGAAGTCGCCCGGCATCTTCTCCTGCTGTCGTTGAGCGCGCCACGCTGCCACCCCGACTGCGCCCAGAGCGAGCAAACCAAGGGAACCTTGCGAATCCACCTGGTCGGAGACGCGATCATTTCCGTCGCTGCTTTTCTGGCCGGTCTCGATCTTGTCGCCCACATCTCCCCAGGCGTAATCGATCAGAATAAAATTGCAGCGCGGAATGTCTCCCCACCGGATGCGCGCCCAGCCCACCTGCTCGCCCGCGCCCTTATTGAAGCGAAAACCAATGTAATAGATACCGTGCGCGTGAAAGTCTCCCGAGCCCAGATACGATTGCAGGAGCGCGAGATTATCTGCCGGGCTGAAGAAACGCCTTTGGCTCACCACCGTTCCGCGCGGCAGTGGGAAAATGTTGCCGTTCCCGACCAGTTGATTGGAAACCGCGGCTCCCTTGATCCCGAATGAAGCATCGCCGTAGACATGATCCTGACTGCCGAAGTGGAACCCGAGAATTGAAACCCCGCCGCTCAAGGGAAACGACCGGGTAATGGGTCCCTTTCCCGAATCGAACTTGCTCTCGACGATACCGGAGTAATGAATCTCCGCCTCAGCAGGCGCAGCCGTATGAATGGCGCTTGCGGCCGCCGCCGCCAGATAAGCGCTCCAGCGAGAACGCGACAAAGCGAAACCGCGCGTGCGGACAGGAATTTTCATCCGATTCCGATTATTCTTTGGACGGCGCGCGCAAGTCAAGATCATTCCGGCAAAGAACAAACCTCGATTGGGCTCTGATTTCCTTCTGGATTCTCTCTTCCGTCCCGCTCTCGGCCGTCACCGCGTTTCGGAGGATTTAGAATTAAAAAGCCAGGAACCGAGGAAATAGAGAGAAAGCAATTTTGCCTGACGAGTTTTCAATCGCGCTCGCCGGGCGACCAATCCGCGGCCGCAAACTCATAGCCCATTAACTCCCCAGGCTGGCAATCCAGCGCGGCGCATAACTTGGAGAGGGTGGAAAAGCGGATGCCGCGAACCTTGCCGGTGCGAAAAAGAGATAGGTGGGTTTCGCTGACCCCGATGACAGCAGCGACCTCTTTGGCGGTCAGATTTTTCTCGGCGAGGACATCGTCGAGAGTGATTCGGATCGGCATTAGAATATTTCGTCCAGTTCGGCCTGTGCCTCGCACGCCCGCTGCAAAATATAAGCGATGATCTTAAGCGATAGTCCAATTGCTCCGAGCACCATGCTGGAGACATCATAGGCGACGATATATCCCGGGCTGAAGCCGAGCGCGGCCGCAGCGCTAGGAAGGAGGAAGACAGTGATGACCGCGCCTGTCGCCAGCATCAACCCAACACGATCGAGCATTTGGGCAACTGCCGGAGTGAAAAGCTCTCCGTTGGCGAAGGCGGCCAACGCCTGACGGATCCACCAAAGAGCTAGCAGGTAGAGAATTTCTGGAAAAGCGGTGATGCACGCCAGGGCCAGCCGGCGTGGTCTGTCGCCGTTGAATCCTTGTTCGAATAACTGAAACCCAACCGCGCCGAAGCGCTCGAGGATGAGTAACACGACGAGCGAGACGAAAAGGCAGGTCACGATACGGCGCAGCTTCCGGCTGCGCTGCCTGATCATTGCCGAGGTTATCGTTTGGGTCATGAGAAACGCAAGTTTTAACGCGTAGTTAAATTAGAGCTTGTATAATTTAACTAAAAGTTAAAACTATGCAAGCAGCTCCTTGTTATTAATGACGTCGACTTTTTGCCTCGAGACCACCAACCTTTGTCATCGGTATTCGGCGGATGCCGTTATCCTGCAGGGATCAATCTCCAAGTGCCACAGGGAAGCATCTATGGATTTCTCGGGCCTAATGGCGCGGGCAAGACAACCACGCTGCGCCTCGTCCTCGGCCTGCTTCAGACGCAGCAGGGAACGATAACGATTTTCGGAAAAGCGTTCGCGACGAACCGGATTGAAATTCTTGGCCAGATCGGCTCGCTCATCGAGAGTCCTTCTCTCTACGAACACCTGACGGCACGCGAGAACCTCGGTGTTTGGCAGAAAGTCTATCAGTGCCCGAAAAGCAGGATCGCGGAAGCGTTGCGCCTCGTCGAGCTGCCCGACAATGGCACGAAGAAAGCCGGCCAATTTTCTCTCGGGATGAAGCAGCGCCTGAGTATTGCCGTCGCTCTGCTGCACAGTCCGTCTCTTTTGATTTTAGACGAACCGACAAATGGTCTGGACCCTAATGGGATCATCGAAATGCGGGAGTTACTCATAAGGTTGAACCGCGAAAGTGGTGTCACCATTGTCATCTCGAGTCATCTCCTCGCTGAGATCGAAAAGCTCGCGACCCATCTTGGAATCATTCACCAAGGTCAGATCCTCTTCCAAGGTCCTATCGATAACCTTAGGCGCAAGCAGCGGCACGTTCAATCGGTCTGCTTCCATACGAGCGATAACGAAACGGCGATCGGAGTTATTGACGAGCATATCAGCGGCGCGAGCAAAGCGGATGGGAAAATCGTCGTGCCGGAAACGTCGAAAGAACAAGTCGCGCGAGTCAACGAAGCCCTGGTTAAGCGGGGCCTCGAAGTTTATGAGATCCGTCCTGCCAACGAGGACTTGGAAACAATCTTCATGGACCTGATCGGACAATCATGAGCCACGCTTTCCTTCGCGCTTTTCAGAGTGAGTGGCTGAAGAAAAGAGGCAGCCTGGCCTCGTGGCTCGTCGTTGCGGGAAGTCTCTTCACGCCGGCGATTGTGGTTGTCGCCCGGTTGGTGAATTACGACAAGTTGGCGAAGGTCTACTCGACCAGCGGTTTTTGGAATGAGCTTTGGAAAAGCTCGTGGGAATCGATGGCGATCTTTTTCCTTCCCATGGGCGCGATCCTCGCGAGCAGCCTCGTCGCGCAGCTTGAATTCAAGAACAATGCCTGGAAGCAAGTTCACGCTTTGCCTCTAAGTCTGCCGACCATCTTCTTTGCCAAGCTGGCCGTGATCCTTATCATGATGGCACAGTTCTTCGTCCTGTTTAATCTCGCCGTCTACGGGTCCGCCCTCATTCCATTTCTTGTGGTTAGCGGCGTGCCTTTTCCTCAGGATCCGATTCCTTACTCGCGGTTTCTGATCCAAGACTTGCTCTTCTACATCGATTGCCTGCCCATCGTCGCCGCCCAATATCTCATTAGTCTCCAATTCCGAAACTTTCTCGTCCCTGTCGGCGTGGGCTTCATGGCCTGGGTGGGAGCCCTCGCATCTCTATCGTGGAGATTCGGATTTATTATTCCCTACTCCTATCCGATTCTGGAGTATCTGAAAACGAGCGGCAGCCACAAGGCGGTTATACCGACCGAAAACTTTCACATCTGGGCCGCAGGATACTTCATTTTATTTACCGTCGCCGGATTGGCGCTCTTCGCGACGAAGAAAGAAAAGGGATGAGACTTTAAAACAGTCGGGAGGTCGTATCAGGGTCCTTTTCCGTTGCCTGGCGAACGGTTGTTAGCGTTCGCTGTCCTCAGCGGAGAAGAATATGAATCAGGAAAGCAGGAAAGAGAAATGAAGTGATCCCGCCTAACGAGTAAAGGCATGTTCTTGGTGTCGATAGTTAGCTTTGGGCTTGCCCCAATATCACGGACAGTAAGGAAGGGATAAATTAGTTCAGTTTGGATTCAAAGTTAAGCGGGCTTTGGTAGTCAAGGCTGGAGTGGAGGCGGGTGCGGTTATAGAAGGTCTCGA
>DASXEB010000011.1:0-200487 GCA_036490335.1 Chthoniobacterales bacterium | reverse complement strand
AGCAAAAACCCACGCGCCAGGCGAAGAGGAAACGTCGCCAAAAACCAACCCTCACCCTTGACCACCTACTAAACCAATGAACTAACCACAAACTCAAACCCGCTACCGCGCTTGACTCCCTTCATAGGGGTTAGATGACTTCATTTGAATGTGGACATAAGTTGCTTCTCGCTGTCGGCCAAAACGGCCTGAAGCTTGTTGGTGGCAACGATGACATCAGGATCATCTCGCCACCGTGCCAGAGTCCTGACGGAAGCCGGCGAATCGGGGTCGTTCTGCAGACTCGCGGTGTAACCGCGAACGTCTTCTGCAATCTTGAGCGCCTGTGGGATGGCGGCGCGTTTCGCCGCGGCTTCTGGATGCTGGTCGGCCCACTTCCGAAATCCTTCGTTCGTTAGGCCGAGCTCCGGCACATACCGAAGCTCGGGATGTTGATGGATAAGCTCGATCAGATCGCTCGTGAGCTTGTGCTGTCGCGTTGCGCTCGCTTGCAGAGCGAGCGCAACTTCCTTTGCACTATTGCACTTGCTGAGGTCAGCGATGAACTGATGCGAACTAGCCTTGTCTCGCTTCGCCCATGTTGCGAGATCGTCGTATTGCCCGGCGAGCGCCGTCGCGGCAAATGCAGACAGCGCAAGAAGTAGCAGAGTGCGCGTAGTCATCTAACGAGAATTCGACGGAAAAATTCCGTATTTAATTGCGGAATGATTCCGTATAATTCGCTTGTTTACGGGCAGGGACATGGCGAAAGGTGGAGTCATTTCGCCCATGGTAGCTACTGCTCCCAGCGCCCGCAAGCGGAAAAGACTCCTTGAACAGGTGCGCGATGTGATGCGCCTGAAGCATTACAGTTTGGGTGCCGAGCGCTCTTATTGTCGCTGGATCGAGCGTTAGATCGTTTCGATGGCAAACGCCATCCGCGCGAGATGGCGGAAGTGGGCCACACTTACGCCTACTCCTTCTTGAATTTTACATACCAATCGAAGAGCAGGACTGTGGCCATAAAGCAGAGTGCTATCCCCAGGTAGCGGGCAGCGGAGCCTGTCACGAAAATGGTGGTCGCCCTGCCCGACTTAATGCGGCCTGTAATGATGGTTTGGCAGGCGGCGAACTCGAGTGCCAGGGCCGCGATTAATTGAAGCCGATTTTTCACAGGCGTGTTTGAGCCTCGTTCTTCGCTCGCTGAAAAGTAGCAGCGTTTCGCGGCGCTTTTTGTGAACAAGGTTAATGTGGGCCTTGGTCGCCGCGCGCAAGGTTTCTTCTTCGCAGGGAACTCGTCTGCGACCTTGAGGAGCTTGAGGAAGCTCGCGAAGGTTTTGTCCCGAGCTCAAGATAAATTGGTGATGGCTCTTGAGTAATAGTCTCCGACTCAGGAGGAGCGGCCAAATCGTCCTGAGTTTTCGTCTCCGACTTAGCATCCGGCGACAAATTATCTTGAGCTTTTGTCTTCGACTCAAGAGGAGTTGGCAATTGCTCAAGACCTTTCGTCTCCGACTCAAGATGAACTGGCGATGACTCAAGATGAACTGGCGATGACTCAAGATGAATTGTCACCGACTCAAGATGATTTGCCACCGACTCAAGATGATTTGGCAATTACTCAAGATGATTTGCCGATGACTCAAGATGATTTGCCAATGACTCAAGATGATTTGGCAATTACTCAAGATGATTTGCCAATTACTCAAGATGATTTGCCAATTACTCAAGATGATTTGGCAATGACTCAAGATGATTTGGCGATGACTCAAGATGAATTGCCAATGACTCAAGATGAATTGGCGACTGCGCGAGAATTTTTGCCTCTATATGCACCTGTGCGAGTGCGGTTTCTGAGGCATCGCTAAGTTTTTCAATCTTTCGACGCGCGCGGCACCGATGCTGCTTATTGCAGATGCGTCGCCAACAATAGTGCGATGCCTTTAACCAAAAAAAACGCCGCTGCCGCCGATCACGGATGCGCCGACGCAGTTGACCACGAAGATCAATGGCACTCCCAGCCGCGTCATCCTTGGTTGGAGCAAGGTGGTCGGCGGTCGTAACTACGAGGGCCAATACACCACCGACCTGATTGGCGCGACCGGCTGGGAAGATGCAGCCGAGATGACCGGCAAAACCAAGCTGGCGATCGCTGGATTGACCAGCGGCACCAAGTACGCCTTCCGTGTCCGCGCCTGCGGCAACGCGGCGCCCGGTCCCTGGAGCGTGATCATCATCCAGCTCGCGCCCTAACGAGTAAAGCAGAAAGGCAAGGTAGTGCTGTCGCCAGCGAAGAATTAACCACAACCAACTAAGCAACGGCTTGCCTAACGAATAAAGGAAGCCGGCATTAAATAAGGATCGGCGCGTCCGGCGAATGGACGCGCCGGTTTTCTTTTGGGGAGGGAAGCCGGCGGGGGCGCCGGCGCCACTCGGCGAATGGATGCGCCGGTTTTCTTTTGGGGAAGGGAGCCGGCGGGGGCGCCGGCGCCACTTGGCGATGGATGCGCCGGTTTTCTTTTGGGGAGGGAGCCGGCGAGGGCGCCGCCTCCACTTGGCGAAGGGACGCGCCGGTTTTTTTGGGCTGGTGTTGCCGTGGAGGGACGGGCTCTGTCCCGTCCCGGCTGCGGTTGTAGGGCGGGCGCTCCGCCTGCCCCGGGGGGTTTGGGGTTATATCGATGGCAAGCGGGGCGCTTGCCCTACAATGCCCGGGGGGAACTGGACAACGCGGAGGTCGTCCCTCCCAGGTGCCGGCGGCGACCGGCCTTACTACTGCGACTTCAGGACCTGGATGAAGGCTTCCTGCGGGATGTTGATTTTGCCGATGCTTTTCATGCGCTTTTTGCCTTCTTTTTGTTTCTCGAGGAGTTTGCGTTTGCGGGTGATGTCGCCGCCGTAGCATTTGGCGGTGACGTTTTTTCGCAACGCGCTGACGCTTTCGCGGGCGATGATTTTGCCGCCGATGGCGGCCTGGATGGCGACCTGGTAGAGTTGGCGGGGGATGACTTCCTTGAGTTTCGCGGCGAGCTGGCGGCCGCGGGCGTCGGCGCGGTCGCGGTGGACGATGGTGGAGAAGGCGTCAACGGGTTCGCCGTTTACGAGGAGGTCGAGCTTGACCAGGTTGGCGGCGCGATGGCCGGCGTGTTCGTAGTCCATGGAGCCGTAGCCTCGGGTGATGCTTTTTATTTTGTCGTTGAAGTCGACGAGGATTTCGTTCAGCGGCAGCTCGCAATGGAGCATGACGCGGCGGGTGTCGAGCGATTCGGTGTGGTCCATGACGCCGCGCTTTTCCATGATGAGCTGGAGGAGGTCGCCGATCGATTCGTTCGGGCAAAGGATGTAGGCGCGCACGATCGGCTCGCGGATTTCGTCGATCACGCTCGGGTCGGGGAGGTGGGCGGGGTTGTCGACGAGGATGACTTCGCCGCGGGTGGTGAGGATTTCGTAAATGACGCTGGGCGACGTGGCGATGATGTCCATGTCGTACTCGCGGCGGAGGCGTTCCTGGATGATTTCCATGTGGAGGAGGCCGAGGAAGCCGCAGCGGAATCCGAAGCCGAGGGCGACGGAGCTTTCGGGCTGGTAGACGAAGGCGGAGTCGTTGAGGCGGAGCTTGCCGATGGCGGTTTTGAGGTGCTCGAAGTCGGCGGTGTTGATGGGGTAGATGCCGCTGAAGACCATGGGGTGGATTTCCTGGAAGCCGGGGAGCGGGACGCGGGCGGGGTGGCGCAGGTCGGTGATGGTGTCGCCGATTTTGATGTCGGCGGTGCTCTTGATGTTGGCGATGACGTAGCCGACGTCGCCGGCGTTGAGGACGGGCTGGGCGAACATTTTCGGGGTGAAGACGCCGACTTCTTTCACTTCGTAGCGGGTGTCGTTGTTCATCAATTTGATGTTGGTGTCGGCGGCGATTTTCCCGGAAAAGAGCCGCACGTAGGCGACGACGCCGCGGTAAATGTCGAAGACGCAATCGAAGACGAGGGCGCGCAAAACTTCGTCGGCAGGCGGCGCCGGTGGCGGGATGCGATGGACGATGGCTTCGAGAATTTCTTCGATGCCGAGGCCCATTTTCGCGCTCGCTTCGATCGCTTCTTCGGCTGGGATGGCGAGGATTTCTTCGAGCTGTCGTCGCACCGCCGGGAGGTCGGCGTTGGGGAGGTCAATTTTGTTGATTACGGGGACGATCGTGAGGCCTTGCTTGTGCGCGAGGTGGATGTTGGCGACGGTTTGCGCTTCGACGCCCTGCGCGGCATCGACGATGAGGAGCGCGCCTTCGCACGCGGCGAGACTTCTCGAAACTTCATACGCGAAATCGACGTGCCCCGGCGTGTCGAGGAGGTTGAGGCGATACGTTTTCCCATCCTTCGCCGTGTAACGCATCGCGACCGGATGCGCCTTGATCGTGATCCCCCGCTCGCGTTCGAGGTCCATCGAATCGAGGAGCTGGTCCTGTTTCTCGCGCTCGTGGATCGTGCCGGTCGTCTCGAGCAAACGATCCGAGAGGGTCGTCTTCCCGTGGTCGATGTGCGCGATGATGCAAAAATTGCGCGTCAGCTCGATCGCCATGAAGGCCGCACTATGCGGGCGCGCGGTTAGGCGGTCAATCGAAGCGCCTCGCGCCTAACGAGACGCAATCAGCCTAACGAACCCGGGGAAAACGGTCTGTCATCCTGAGCCGCGCAGACGGCGAAGGACCTCGCAACTGCAATCCAGGTTCCCGTAAAAGAAGCGACCGCGCACTCCATCGGTGAGGTCCCTCTCCGCGCTTCGCCGGCTCAGGATGACAAAAGCGGCGCGCTCCGTCTAAGCCTTCGCCCCGAGGCAATCGTCGAGCGCGGCGAGCAGATGCGCGATCGTCTCGTCGGTTTCGTCGCCCATGTTCGAGAGGCGAAAGGTTTGGCCCTGCAACTTGCCCAAGCCGCCATCGATCACGAGATGATGCTTCGCCCGCAGGCTTTTCGTTAGGCCGGCGACGTCGATCTCGCGATTGTTTTTCACGCAGGTGAGGGTGATCGCGCGGTTGCCTTCCGGCGCGAAAAACTCAAACCCGCGCGCGCGCACCCAATCGTGCACGAGCGCGTTCGTGCGGCGGTGACGCGCGTAACGACTCGTTAGGCCTTCGTCGAAAATGTCGTCCAGCTTCGACTCGAGCGCGTGGATGTGGCCGATGCTCGGCGTCGCCGGAGTCATATCGCCGGCCTGTTGTTTCTGGAATTCGAGGAAGTCGAAGTAGTAGCCGCGGCCGGGAACTTCCGCGGCGCGGCCGAAGGCCTTTTCCGAGACGCTGAAGAGCGAGAAACCGGGCGGGAGCGCGAGCGCCTTTTGCGAACCGGTAAGCATGACGTCGATGCCTAACGAGTCCATCGGAATCGGCATGGCGGAAAAGGACGAGACGGTGTCAACGATCGAGACGACGTCGGGATATTTCGCGAGGACGGCGCAGATTTCGCCTAACGAATTCATGACGCCGGTGGAAGTTTCGCAGTGCACCAGGGTGACGGCGTCGAATCGTCCGCTCGCGAGCCGCGCCTCGAGCGCGCGCGGATCGATCGCGCTCCCCCACTCCACTTGGAGCGGCTCCGCTTCCCTGCCGCAGCGCCGCGCGACCTCGAGCCATTTGTCGGAAAAGGCGCCGCACATGCAGCAAAGGAGGCGCTGCCTAACGATATTACGAATCGCGCCTTCCATCACACCCCAGGCCGACGAGGTCGAGAGAAAAACCGGCTGTTTCGTCCCGAACAATTCCTGCAGCCGCGGATGGATCGTGGCGTAAAGCTGCTTGAAAGCTTCGCCGCGATGACCAATCATCGGCCGCGCGAACGCCGCGAGCGTTTTCGGCGAAACCTCCACCGGGCCGGGAAGGAAAAGTTTGTCGTGCGGAATCACCTGCCAAGGTGGAGCGCGAGGCCGGCCGCGTCCATCCACGCGCGGGCATCTCGCTCGCGGGAGCCGGGGCGCGCGCGATCTGCGATTCAGAAGCATGGACAAGCTGGGTGATTTTATTAACGGCCAGAAGTGGCTCGAGCCGGTCGAGACCACGCTCGGCGCGATCGCGGACACGATTTTTCTGAAGGAGATGCCGGCGGGTGAGACGCTGCGGAATTTTTTTCACGGCGTCTGGTTTGGGCATCCGTTGCACCCGGTGCTGACCGACATTCCGCTCGGCGCGTGGACGGCCGCGACGGTGCTCGACGTTTACGAAATTTCGAGCGGCGACGAGAGCCTGACGAACGCTTCGGATTTCGCGGTCGGGCTCGGCTTGATCGGCGCGGTCGGCGCGGCTTTCACCGGGTTGAACGATTGGAATTATTGCTACGAGAAACCGCGGCGCGTCGGCGCACTCCACGCCATCATCAACATCGCGGCGACCTGCTGCTTTCTCGGTTCGTGGTGGCAACGGCGGCGCGGCGAGCGGCGCGCTGGCCTAACGAGCAGCTTCGTCGGCTACGGCTTGACGCTGGCCGGTGCCTTTCTCGGCGGCCACCTGGTTTACAACGAACGGATCGGCGTCAATCACGCGCCGGAGGAATTGCCTAACGAGTATAAGCCGGTAATCGAGGAGTCGAAGCTGGTCGAGAACAAAATGGAGAAAGCCGAGGTCGATGGCATTCCCGTCTTGGTCGTGAGGCGCGGCGGGCGAATTTTCGTCATGGCGGAGAAATGCTCGCATCTCGGCGGCCCGCTTTCCGAAGGCGAGTTTGACGGCGAGACGGTCACCTGCCCGTGGCATTACTCGAAATTCGCGATCGAAGACGGGCGCATTCTGGTCGGGCCGGCGACTTACACGCAGCCTTGTTTTAAGGTTCGAGTGCGCGACGGCAAAGTCGAAGCGAAGGCGCCCGCCGGCATGGTGGCCAATCCTTATTGAGAAAGAAGAAGTTGGCCTGACAATCGAAAGTCGGATAAAAATCGCGCCATGAAAAAACGCGATTACGTCTGGCTGCTTTTCTTCGCCGTTTCATTCGCCGCGCAGCGCGCGATCGCGCAACCGATGCCGCACCAAACGCCGGATGTGACGAACAAAGCTTTGATTACGACCGCGACTCCCGATTTATCGAAGCCGCTCCAGGGCGATGCCGCCGCGCTGCACAAACTGGCGAACGATTATTACGACTGGCGCAATCAGCAGTATCCGGTCGGGAGCAGCGATGCCGGCCTGCACACCTGGGACGATCGCCTAACGAATTACGCGCCGGAAAAAATCGCGGAGCGCGCCGCGCGTGTGCGCCATCTGCTCGCGCAGGTGAACGCGATCCCGACTGCGCATTGGGCGAAGGACGATCGGATCGACTGGATTCTTTTTCGCTCGCAGCTCGAGGAGGCCGCGTTCGACGATCGCGTCTGGCATTCGACGAGCCGCGATCCGCAGACCTATGTGGGCGAATGCAGCAACGGCATCTTTTCGCTCCTGAAAAAAGATTACGAGACGCCGGAGAAGCGCGCGCGAGCCGCGACGACACGGTTGCAGGCGATGCCGGCAATGCTCGCTCAGGGTGAGAAAAACCTCGCGCAGCCGGTGAAACTTTTCGCCCAGCTCGCGATCGCGTCCGCGCGCGCGATCGACCCGCTCTTTAACGACAGCCTGATGACTCTGGCGCAAGGTTTGCCGCCTAACGAGTATAAGTCTCTGGTCGAAGCCCGCGACGGCGCGCTCAAGGCGATCCACGATTACGCCGATCACTTGGAGAAGCAGTTGCCTTCCATGAGCGCCTTCGCGCCGATGGGCGAGGCGAATTACAATTACTATCTGCACCACGTTCTGCTCCTGCCGCTGAATGCCGCGGAAGTGGAGATGATCGGCCGCGTCGAGCTGGCGCAATATCGCGCCTACGAGGCATGGCTGCCCGATCCTTCCCTGGCCAATCCCGACCCGGCCCGGAGCAAAAACATTCCGCCCGATCAGGCGTCGTTTCTTCGAGCCTATCAGAGCCGCGAGGCGGAGATGATTCAATTTCTCAAAGACCATCAGCTTGTCACTCTGCCGAGTTATCTCGGGCACTTTGAGATTCGACAGTTGCCGGCGGCTTTTAAACCGACGAGTCCCGGCGGCTTCATGAATCCACCTGGACTTTACGATCAGGACCCGACGGGATTTTATTTCATCCCGACCTACGACCCGAAGTCGAACAACTTTTACATCCGCGCCGCGATCGAAGACCCGCGACCGATTCTCGGCCATGAAGGAATTCCCGGACATTTCCTCCAGCTCTCGATCGCGAATCATCTTCACGACGAGATTCGGCGGCAGACGGCGAGCAATCCTTTCATCGAAGGCTGGGCGCTTTACGGCGAGGAAATGCTCATGCGCGAAGGCCTTTACCCGCCTGACTCCGCCTCTGTAGGTCAAGTGCTGCGACTGGCGCGGTATCGCTGCGCGCGCATCGGCGTGGACGTGAATCTGCACACCGGAAAATGGAGTTTCGATCAGGCGGTGAAATATTTCATGGAAGCCGGCGGCCTTGATCACGAGGCCGCGGAAGGCGAAGCGGGCGGCGCGGCCTCGAACCCGACGCAGAAGATCAGTTACATCGTCGGGAAATGGCAGATCATGCAATTGTTAGGCCGCTATCGTGACAAGATGGGAGATAAGTTTCGACTCGGAGAATTCCACGACGATCTCATCAGCCACGGCAGCCTTCCCGTCTCGGTGCTGGAGTGGATCATGCTCGACGATCCGACCGATCTGGAGAAGGCGGCGAAGAGTTAGGCCCTGCCTAACGAGTATAACTCTACCTCTTCTTCGGTGTCGGAGTCGCTTCCGGCTCCGGCGGCATCGTTCGGCGCGGACGCGCGGTCGGTGTCGGGGTTGGAGCCTTTTTGTTTTGCTGATACTCGAGCCGAGCCTTGCGCGCCCTGGCCTCGGCATTGTTCGGGTCGAGACTCAGCACCTTGTCGCAATCGGCGATGCCTTTGGCGGTGTCGCCTTTCAACTCGTAGACATAACTCCGGTCGAGATACGCGGCCTTATCGCCCGGTTTCGCCTGGATGAGTTTGTTATAATCCGCGATCGCCTTGTCGTATTGTTTCAAATTCCAATAGGCGAACGCGCGCCGGTCGAGAATTTCCGGATCGTTTTCTTTTTGGCTCAGCACCTTGTTATAATCCTCGACCGCCTTCGCGTAATCCTTGTTTTGCAGATGGGCGAAGGCGCGGAAACGATGCGAGGTGATATTGTCCGGATTGAGTTTCAGTGCACGATCGAGATCCTTGATCGCGTCCGGAAATTTATTCTGGCTGATTTCGATGACCCCGCGATTCTGATAGCCGATCGCGTTTTCCTGCATTGAAATCCCCTCGCTGAAAGCCTTCAAGGCGTCGTCGAGCTTGCCCGCATTTTTTTCCGCGAGGCCGAGATTGTTGTAATTGTTCACGTCCTTCGGATCGAGCTTCGCCGCTTTTTGGAAAAGCTCGATCGCCTTGTCCCATTGTTTGTTTTTCGCCGCCTCGATCCCTTCCTTGCCGGCCTTGTAAGCCTCGGCTTTGTCGTCCGCGCGCGCGAAACCCGGCGCGCAGGCGAAGAGAACGACTAGCGCGGCTAGCTTCCAATTTCGTTTCCAGATTTTCGTCATCATGCTCTCAAGTTATTCGATTGCGGCACGAGTTTGGCCGCAACCTTCGCGCCGCGCAAGCTGCGCGCGACCGGAATCAGGCGGGACCCGGTTCATTCACCCGCGTGATTCGGATCGCGCGGCCGGTGGTTTCGTCGATCTCGACGAGCGCGCCGCGCAAACGCACGGGCCCGCCCGCGATCGGAAACGCCGCCGGCAGATTGGAAATAAATCGCCTAACGATCGCATCGACCTCGCGGCCAAGAATCGAATTGACCGGCCCGCACATCCCGGCGTCGCAGATGAACGCGGTGCCGCCTTCGAAAATTTGTTCGTCGGCTGTTTGCACATGCGTGTGCGTGCCGAGCACGGCCGAAACGCGGCCGTCGAGAAAACGCCCGATCGCGATTTTCTCGCTCGTCGTTTCACCGTGCGCGTCGACGATGATGACCGGGGTTTCCGCGCGCATTTTTTCGACCGCGCGATCGAGAAACGGAAACGGATTTTCCAAAATCGGCTGCATGAAAGTGCGCGCCTGCACGTTGATCACGCCGACTTTTCCTTTCGGTGTCTCGAGCACGACCGTGCCCGCGCCCGGCGCGCCGTCGGGATAATTAATCGGCCGCAAAAGCCGCGGCTCGGTGTCGATAAAAGGCGCCGTTTCTTTTTGATCCCAGACATGATCGCCGGTCGTGATGACCGAAACGCCGGCGCGCAAAAGATCGATCGTAATCTTCGGCGTGATCCCGCGACCGGCCGCCGCATTTTCGCCATTCACGATCGCAAAATCGACCGCGAGCTCGCGCTTCAATTCCGGCAGCCGCGCGATGACCGCGCTGCGTCCCGGTTCGCCGACGATGTCGCCGAGGAAAAGAATCGTGAGCATCGCCGATCATCGTATTAAACTGTGAATTCCCAAGCCGATGTTTCGCTCTCGCATTTTTCTGCTCGCGATTCTTTTTCTCGGCGCCGCAACCACCGCGCGCGCGCTCGACGAAGAACCGCCTAACGAACTTCCAACCGATTTAAGCACGCTCGGCCACGAGCCGGATTGGAACCAGCTCGATCAATACCAGGGCACGCTGACGCACGACGAGTTCGCGCATTTGCTGCACGACGTTTATTGCCCGCACGGCGTGAGCGCGGAGTTGATCGATCTGCGGCCGGATGAAGTGCGGATCCTGAAAAGCCACGAGGTGCACGATTATCTGCGCCTGCATTTTGCGAAAACCGACGCCGACCGGCTGCCGTTGCCGCGCAACTGGACTCCGCCTTCATCGTTAGGCGCGCCCGCCGCCGGCAAACCGCTTTCCGGTTTTCGCATCGCGCTCGATCCCGGTCATCTCGGCGGCCGTTGGGCGAAAATGGAAGAGCGCTGGTTCAAGATCGGCAAAGCCGCGCCGGTGCAGGAAGGCGATCTCACGTTGCGCGTCGCGCAAATGCTCGTGCCGCGTTTGCAGTCGTTAGGCGCAGAGGTCTCGCTCGTGCGCGCAAGCGACGAGCCGGTGACGCCGTATCGGCCGTCGGATTTTCGCGAGATCGCGCTGCAACTTTTGCGTCACGCCGGCATCGCCAAACCGGCGGAAGATTTTCACGGACCGGCCGACCCGGAAAAGGAGAAAAGTGTGCGCTGGCAGGAAGAATTGATGTTTTATCGCAACAGCGAAATCCGCCGCCGCGCCGATCTTGTGAACTACAGCCTGCAACCCGATCTCGTGCTCTGTTTGCACTTCAACGCCGAGCAGTGGGGCGATCCGGCGAAGCCAAAACTGGTCGACAAAAATCATCTCCATCTGCTCGTCAACGGCTCCTATTTGCCGCTCGAAGTCGAGCTCGACGACGAACGTTTCGAGATGATGCGCAAGCTTCTCAGCCGTTCGTTTCCCGAGGAAGTGGACCTCGCCGATTCGCTCGGCCTAACGATGGCGAAAACGACCGGCCTGCCGCCGTATCATTACAAAACGCCCAACGTCACGCCGGTCGGGAAAAGCGGCTACGTTTACGCGCGCAATCTCATGGCGACGCGGCTCTATCGCTGCCCGACCGTGTATCTCGAGCCTTACGTCATGAACAGCCACGAAGTCTTCGCCCGGGTCGAGGCCGGCGATTACGACGGCACGCGCAAAATCGCGGGGAAAAAGCGGTCGAGCATTTTCCGCGAATACACCAACGGCGTCGTCGACGGCCTGCTGGCCTATTTCAAAACGGCGCGGCCGCAGACTCGTTAGGCGCTCGTTAGGCGGATTGCCTCGCGCAGGTCTTCGAGCGTGACGTTTTCGGCCAAGTGCGCGCGCCCGATCTCCGGCGTGACGACAAAACGAATGCGTCCGTTGCGGAATTTCTTGTCGTGCATCAAGGCGGCGAAAATTTTCTCCCGCGAAATACCGGGTGGAATTTCCGTCGGCAAATGACAGGCGCGCAACATCGCGATAATTCGCTCGCACTCGCCTAACGACAAGCCGGCGCGACGCACCGAGACATGCGCGGCCGCGACGATGCCGAGGCTGACCGCTTCGCCATGAAGCAGAGTTCCAAGGCCGGCCGCGTGCTCGATCGCGTGGCCGACGGTGTGGCCAAAATTCAAAAGCGCGCGAACATCTTTTTCCTCGCACTCATCTTCCGCGATGAGCCCGGCCTTGATCTCCAGGTTGCGCGCAATGAATTCGGCCGGATCCTCGCGATTAACGCTGGCGACGGAATCGAAGAGCGCGCGGTCGCGAATGATTCCATGTTTGACCGCTTCGGCGAGGCCTTCGTTCCAAATTCGCGGCGGCAAACTCTGCAGCGTGTCCGTGTCCACGATGACAAGCGCGGGCTGATGCAAACTGCCGATGAGATTTTTTCCTGCGACAGAATTGACGCCGGTTTTTCCGCCAATGCAGCTGTCGATCTGCGCGAGCAGCGTGGTCGGAACGGAAACATACGGAATGCCGCGCAAGAAAATCGACGCGACAAACCCGACGAGATCCAAAACGACGCCGCCGCCTAACGAAATCAGAAACGACGATCGATCGAGGCCCGCGGCGCAGAGCTGGTCGCAAAGCGCGCCGGCTTGCGAAAGCGTTTTCGACGTCTCGCCCAGCGCGATCGTGATCAACTCCACGGCAAAACTTTCCTGCCGCAAACTTTCAATCACGCGCTCCGCGAAAAGCGGCGCGACATTTTCATCGCTGACAACAATGCAACGCGCTCCCTTCAATGAACGCCTAACGAGCGCACCGGCGTCTCGCAGCAAATTTTCCCTAACGACAGCTTCGTAGATCGCTGATTGCCTCGGTCGAACCGTGATGGCGATCACAGATTCAAATTTGTCGGATCGGGATGCCAGCGCCCGGAAGCAAGATCCGAGGTTCCGGGATCGGCAGCGTCGCTATGAAAAGTGGACCAGGCCAAATTCTCCACGTGAAGATCGGCGCAGCAGACAGCGATGTAAGCTCCGTTGGAACTCGTGCCGCCGCGCGCGTCGCCACCTGATCCCTCGCTATTGTTAGACACGGTCGGAGCAGTTGAGGTCGCGACGTAATTGAACGGTTGGCTTGGCGCGAAGAGTATGAATTCAGTCGGCCTAACGATTTGACTTGCTAATAAGGTGCCGGACATCGTCTTGGCGTTGCTATTAAATCCGTAGCTGACCGGGGCGCTGGAGGGATTTTCCGAAGGAACGCGAGTGCGATCAAAGGGCGAATGAAAGACCTTCCAAGAATTCACATATTTTGGATTGAGATCCTGCATCCAATCCGTCGTCGGTGAAAAAAACACGCCGTCGTTGTCATTTAAATACATCTGCGTCGCCAACCCGAGCTGGCGGAGATTGCTCAAGTCCTGCGTGACGCGGGCGCGCTCCTGCACGGTGTTGAAAACCGGCAGCGCGATGCCGGCGAGGATCGCGATAATCGTGATGACAACGAGCAGCTCGATGAGGGTGAATGCGCCGCGCGGATTTTTTGCCGTATCCATTTTTCGCAAACTAGCATTCGGGTCCCGGCCTGCGGTAGCAAAATCGCGCCGCAACGCAGGCTTGATTAAGCGCCGCGCTTTGTCTTAATAACAATATGCCTGATCCAGTTGACCCGATCGATCCCGTCCCGCCGCCGGTCACGCCCGTCGCCGAAACCACGCCGGGACATCCGACCTCAACCGGTTTGCCGTCGAACGTCGCGGCGGCCCTCGCCTGCTTCCCGCTCATCGGCGGCATCATCTTTTATCTGCTCGAGAAACGCGATTCCTTCGTCCGTTTCTACGCCATGCAGTCGATCATCTTCGGCGCGATTTGGATTTTGTTTAACATCGTCTCGGGCATCATCCGCGAGATCTTCTGGTCGATTCCAGGTTTTATCGGGCACATTTTCGGCACGCTCTGGGCGCTCGCCTCCGCCCTTGTGCAAATCGGTTTTCTCGTCGTCCTCATCATCGCGATCGTGAAAGCATTCAGCGGCGTGCGCTGGGACATTCCCTGGGTCGGACCGATCGCGCGCCGGCAGACGCACGACACGATTTGAGGATTCGTTAGGCACTCGTTAGGCGAGAGCGAGCAGCTTGACGACCACCTGGTTGAGAATCAGCTCGTGATCGAGCTGCGTGCTCACGATTTGCAGGTTCGCCGCCAGACAGGCCTCGAGTCCGGCGATCAATTGCGTCACCTCGAACCGATGCGCCTGCGTCGCGGCGATGCCGAGCGCGTAGCTGTTGATGGAGCCATCTTTTTTTCGCGGCAAATGCGCGGTCGCGGTCGCCGGCAGCCGGTTCACGCTCGAGATAAATGAGAATGGCGCCGCCGGCCGGGACAATCGGTGTCGCTGCATCAAATCTTTCGCGAGCAAAAGATTTCGCACCGTCGGGATGACCGCGACGAGGAGAATGCCGATGGCCGATTCGCCCTGGTCGAGCAGCCGCCTAACGAGTGCGAGCGCGCGCGCGAGATCGCGCGCGGCCAGCGCGTTGCCCAGCTCGAAGATGACGCCGGCGCGCGAAAGCGGCACGAGGGCACGGACGATGTCGAGCCCGACCTCGCGCATTGTCGCGCCGAGATAAAGGTCGATTTTTTCCAGCTCGTTTCCAATCACGCGCGTGTCACCACCGGTCATGAGCACGAACAAGTCGAGCGCGTCGCCCTCGAAGCGCAAACCGCGGCGTTTGCCTAACGACTCGACGTGCGCGGCCGCTTCTTCTTCCCAACCGCTGCGGTTCGAGTCGAGCCGGTCGAAGACCTGAAGCTCGGCGTGTTTGCCGAGCGTCTTGTAAAACGCCCGGCGCTTGTCGACCTCGGGCGCGCTGAGGAGAAATTTCACTCCCTCCGACGCGAAATCATTTTCGAGCAGACCCGCGAGCCGCTCGAGCGCTTCCTGCACGCCTAACGAACGAGCGATGATGTTATCGCCGAGAAAATTCGCGTTCCTCAGCCAGACTAGTTTGCCGCCGCCGAAAAAAGGAAGGGTTTGCAGGGCTTCGATCGTCGCGCGAATGCGATTTGCCGCTTGATCGGCGTTGTCCGCGCAGCCGTCGATCGTCTCGAGGCCGAAGTCGCCGGCCGCGGCTGGAGCGAGCCGCGCGGCTAACTCCTGCGCGGCCGTTTTCACCGCAATCTCATCCGAGCCGACGACGGCGTAGGTCGCAGCGGAAGCGGGAGACTTTTTTGTTTTCATACCGCGCCCAAATCTTGAAGCGTTTTCGGCAGAATGCGAGTCGCGAATTCAACCGCCCAACGCCGAATGCCCTAACGAGTGTAAGTGTTGACTAGACTTACGGCAGCACGATCAGTCCTTTAGGAGCTCCGGGGGCACTGCTTCCAGCCACGAGTTCGGAATGGGCGGACGCGATCTCGTCCGGAAGGTTAAGGACATCGTTTTGATAAATCTCGATGTAATTCATGCCATAGCTCACTCCGAGATCGACGCTTCGCCGCAAGATGTCTGCGGGCGTGTCCGCGATCCCATCGTTAACACGATAACTTTCGTCGCCGTAACATGAATCCAGCATCTGGCCGCCCACCTGCGGCCGGCTATCCCACAATATCTGATAAAGCGTGCCCGTTCCCGGCGCGGGCGGGTTATAAGTCGATAAGTCATTTTTTTGCACGATCAGCCGGCCAGGCCAGGCCGAGTCAGCCGCAAGGACGGCGCCGCGCGCGACATAGCTTGGATCAGGATCGAGACTTCCCGAGCTGCCGCCTTGGCCGTTACCACCAACCGCGAGAGTTACAAACTGGTTCGGGAAAGCACTCATAGTGGCGTCGATGATCTGTTGGCCGGCGGCGATTAATTTTTCCGAGGTATAACCTGCGTCTAACCACTTGGTCACATCCGGCGGAGTGTGCGGCACGCTCCAATCTTCGCTGCTCGCATTGGCGAAACTCGCGCAGACAATGGTGATCGCAGAGTTATGAGTGAAGTGCGCCCCCAAAGCTGCGATCATCGCCTTCTTTTTGGTCAGGAAAGTAGGATCCCAGAAAACCGGAATGGTCGTGCCGTCACTGAAAGTGATAAATGTTCCGCCGGCTTGGGCGACAGCGTTCGTGACCCAGGCGGGCTTGTTCGCCTGAGTGTTAATGCGCAAAAGCACCGTCTTGGACGCAGCTGCCGCGAGCGCGACCTGCCCATCGAGATAACTCCAGTTATAACTGCCTTCGGTCGGCTCGAGCTCGGCCCAATCCTGGCGGATAGTAATTCCATCGACATTTGGATTGGTTAAAACTGCGCCGCGGATGTTACTGGCGGCGCCCGTGAGAGAAAAAACACCGCGCGGAATCTTCGGCGGCACGTCCGCGAACGAGGATAGGACGGCCAAGAGATAGAAGGTCGCGAGATACGACGACAGGTTACAGAGAAAGGATCGTCGTCCAGCCCGGCAAGATCGAGATGTCATACATGAAATCGAGCGTTTTTTATGCCAAAGCGCCCTTGAGATGCGCTCCCGTTGCGAGAATTTTGATTGAATTGCGCCTCAGCGTGACTTACTGCGTTACCATGCGAGCGTGGCGCTTTTTTGCGGGAGCGGTCATTCTCGCATTGTCGATTCCCAGCGCCTTCGCGGCTCAGGATAACTCCCCTCTTACGATCCAGAACGAGACTATTCGGGTAACCCTAAGACGCGATGACGCTTCTGTGACTGTGATGGACAAGCGAAGCGGTTTTATTTGGCATCAAAAGGTCATTCCGGGCTATCACGTCGCAAGCGACGGCCTGAGTCTTAGCGCTAACTCAATCTCCGGAACCGTGGTCGGAAAGGGTGAGTCCTACCTTGTGAAGTTTTCTCTTAGCTCCGACTCGAGTCAGTCGTTAGACTTATCAGTTGGTATTCCGAATAAGAGATACACGACTCTGCCGGATTATCCTTTTCTCTTCAGCGTCCCCGCCAAAGATTGGTATTATGTCCAGAATACGAGCGGCGAAGGACTTCTCATGCCGCTGGAGAAGTGGACCGAGATCTACAAGATGTTCGGCTGGAATGGAAGTCAGCCCTGGTGGGGACTTACTGATCTCAAGCAATCACTGACTGTCCGCCTCGATTCTTTTCGCAAACCTGACGCGCGAGTCAATGCCGAAGACCAGACTGTGTACGGCGTTCCGTTGCGAATCAGTTATTCGTTTTCTGACAAAGGTGGCTATGTAGAGTTAGCCAAGGAATATCGAGCTTTTTATCTTCGGCAGCATCCAGACTTACAGCCTTTAAGCGCACGGTTGCGGCAGCGGCCCGCGCTGTCTAACCTGAAGGATGGAGTCTACGTCTATCTGTGGGGTCGAAATCCGGCGGAGGATCTAAGTCTCGTCCAGGAAATGAGAGCGGCCGGAGTCGACCACGGTGTCGCAATGTTCTATGGCAAACATGAAGTGACTCGCGAGTTATTCGACGGAATCAAGCAGTCAGGCTGGACAGTAGGGTTATATCACATGCCGACTGGTAACCTTACTCGCGTCTCACGCAATCGAGGATGGCCCGAAGCGATCCTCTTAGGCCGAGTTAGTCCCGCGGCGTTGTATGCGGAGAGCGATCGCCGAGCGTGGGATAGGATTTGCGCAAAACACATCCTGCCGGAATGGATCGCGAAAGCAAAGGAACTGATCAATAACTATGGCGTGCAAGTCTTCTACTTTGACACGCTCGTCGCCCAGCTTGCGCCGTGCCTTGATCCTGCTCATCCTTCGACGATCGAAGAGAACGAAGAGGCAAGGCTCGAGATCATGAGAAAGACTCAAGACCTGGGAATGGTTGTAGGTTCCGGCGAAGGACTCTGCCCGACCTGGGCGTTGCCTGGCCTGGATTTCTTCGAAGGACTGATGTCGCTGCGACCTTATGCAGACAACCGGCTTAAGATTCCTGCCGGCGGTTATGAAACGGATTTGGGCGAGAGTTATGCGCCGCAGGCGGCAATTACTCTCGACGAAACGAGAAGGATCCCACTTTATCAACTGGCCTTTCATGACTATGTCGTTGGCACCTGGGTCTGGCGGGACACTAATTTCCAAAGCAGGCCTTACGCGCGCAAGAAGGATCTCTTCAACATCCTTTATGGCACGATGCCGATGTGGCATATGACCCAAAGACTTTGGGATGAGCACAAGGCCGATTATGTCGAGAGTTATAAGAACATCTCGGCGGTCAGGGCGCGAATCGGCTTTGCGGAAATGCTTAATCATGGCTGGCTGACGGCGGACCGAAAAGTGCAATTCACCGATTGGAGCACCGGCGATCGAGTCATTGTTAACTTTGGAGATCAACCTTATGCGCGCGATGGCAAACCGGCCGTAGGTGCCGACTCGTTCGCGATCGAAAAGACGAGATAGCCCGCGCGCGCGAAGCGGCCGACGGGCGGAAAATCGGCACGCTAAGTGCTTTTTCGGTAAGCATGAGGTTACTCACTTACCGCGCGCGAATGACATTTCGAGGAGGCGTTGGCGCAGCCTGCGTCTTTTTGTTTGCCGTGACAATTCCTTTGCTCAGCGCGAAGCCCTATCCCGCGGGCATCTACTCACTGTTTGTCGCTAACACCGGAGAAAAAGAGCCGCCTAACATGTCAAACAAAGCGGCCTGGACAAATCCGCACATCGACGGAGTCCGGCTGCGGACCAGTTGGCAGGTGCTCGAACCGCAAAAAGGGACTTATGACTGGTCCTACATCGATCAGGCGCTAAGTCTCGGCAATCAAAATCAGAAACAGGTCGGCTTCTCAGTCGCCGCCGGGGTTTATTCACCCACCTGGGTCTATACCAACGGCGCGACCAAATACACACTGGCTGATGGAAGTGGAAATTCCATGCCGCTTCCATGGGATACAGCGTTTCAGAATCAGTGGCTCCCATTCATCCGTGCCCTCGGCGCGCGCTACGACGGCAATCCCGCGCTGGCTTATGTCTGCCCGACCGGTTTCATGCAAGTGTGCGTGATGTATCTCGCAAAGACGACTGCGGATGACACTGCCATGAATCAGCTCGCGGTGCAGGCTGGCTACAGCAGCAGCGAAGATGCCTTTGTGCAGGCGGCGAAAAAAATCCTTACGACTTTCATGGAGTCATTCCCGACGACGCCGGTGATATTGAATCCGGTCCCGCCTTTGCTGACAAACGGCATGGAAGCCCAGAGTGCCGTGAAGAACTTCGGGCTTGACACTTATCCCGGCCATTTTGGCGTGATGTACCCATCGCTCCGCGCGACACGTGCTCCGCACAAGCCGTCACCCGGGCCGTTATCTTATCCGAAAGGCTTCCAGATGATCTGCGTCGCAACTGATGTGCAGGAGTTATACGGGAATCCGAGCCCGCCTTACAACCCGCCCGTGCCGACGCCGCTGCTGGATGCGCTCGCCAATGCCAACTCATTGCAAGGCCAGTTCGTCGAAGTCTACGGCGCCGACCTGACTAATGACTCAAACGTGCCCGCCCTTACGAGCGAACGTCCTCTTCTGAAGAAGAACCTACCGGTTCAAGCTCCGAAAAATCTGCAGATTTACTGACCTTGTCGACTTATACTCGTTAGGCCAGAGCCACTCAGTTCAAGTGATACACTTCGACCAGGGCCACGCCGGTGCCGCCGCCCGCTCCCTCGACGATCGCGGTGTAATTGCTCGCCGCGGGATTGACTAACAGCACGGCGGATTCGAGCGGATTGCGCGGTGGCAAGCCAGTCGCACGGATCGCGGCGCCATTGGGCGTTTGCCAGTTATCATTGGCCGCGATGCGCGTGCCGTTCTCGTCGAAAACCTGGAGATAAGGATTCTGCAACGGAGCGGTCACCTGGCCCGCCAGGGATGGACCAATTGCGCGGACCAATATTTTTTCGCCCGTCGGCGGAGTCGGCCCGATGATGAATCCACCGATGATGACGTCGTCACCCGTGCCGACGAAACCGCGCGAACTGATGTTAGCCAGTTGTGAGGCTGGCTCCGGCGCGTCGAGATCGTAGACTTCGAGTAATGTAACTCCCGTAGTATTATTTTTGCCACGGACGATCGCGGTGTAAGCGCCGCTCGCGGGGTCGGTCGGATTGGCCGGCGGAAGTTGGGCGATGATTGCTGATTCGGCGTTTGCCGTCGGCGGGATGCCGGTCGCCTGGATTTCCGCCTGCTGAGTGTCGCGCCAATCGTCGTTAGTTATAACTGTGCCGTCGGGCTTGTGTAACTCAAGAACAGGATCGGCGAGCGCGTCTGTGACTGGCGGCTTGGCCAGCTTAAGCGAGGGGCCGAGTGCGCGGATGTAAACAGTCTTAGGAGTCGTTCCGCCGGTGATAATAAATCCGGCGATCAAATTGTCATCTCCCGTGCCGGTGTTAAGCCGTGTCGAGATATTCAACAAATTACCCGGCAAGGTCGGCGCAGGTGTTGGCGTGCCGTCGGCAAAGGGCAGAGTCTCGGCGGTCTCGCTGATCGCCGGACTGCTCACTCCGCCGGCGATGAGAATGCGTCCGTCGTTCAACATGGTCGCGGTGTGATTCTGCCGGGCTTGAGTCATGTGACCGAAAAGACTGAATTGCGCGGTTGCAGGGTCGTAAATCTCAACCGTATCCAAAGCATTCTGCAAGCCGCCGAAGACGGAGCTACCCGTCGAGGCGCCGCCGATTTCCAAGACCTTGCCGACGAGCGAGCCCCACGCCGGATTTGATAACAACACCGCGACATGTCTCTGCCGCGGCTGAATCAAACCGTCGACCGTCGAGAAATTCTTTAAGACTGGATGATATAAGTCCGACGGCAGGACCACCGAAACACCGCCGGCGACTAACACCGTGCCGTCCTGCAACCGGGTTGCTGTCTGCTCGGTGCGACCCGTGCTCATATTCCCCACCTGAGTCCAGACGCCAGTAGTGGGAGAGTAAATCTCCGCCGTCGGCGTGCCTGCGTCCGTATCGACACCATTTGACTCTGAGGCGCCGCCTTCGACCATGACTGTGCCATCGAGAAGGAGATTCGCCGCGTGGCGTTTCCTCTGCACATTGAGCGAGCCGGTAAGAGTGAAAGTGTCGCTGGTGGGGTCGAATAACTCTGTCGTCTTAATAGGGGTCGCACCTTCGCGGCCGCCAGCGATCAACACCTGGCCATTGTTCAGCAAGGTCGCGGTGTGAAGCGAGCGACCATTGTTCATTGGGTTAGTCTGGCTGAAGGTTTTGGTCGAAGGGTTATATAACTCTGCCGATGCGAGGTCGCCTTGCGCGCTCTTGCCGCCGGCGATAAGGACCATCGAGTTATTGAGCAAGGTAGCGGTTTGACTCTTGCGCGCGATCGAGAGCGAGCCGACGGCCGAGAAGGTGTTCGTCGACGGGTTGAAAACTTCCGCCGAACTAAGGAAGTCGAAATCGGTGCTTCCGGCAGCGAGTAAGACTGTGCCATCCGACAACAAGGTATCGGTATGCTGGTTGCGCGGCACAGTCATATCTCCGACTCGAGTGAAAGCATGAGTCGTCGGGCTAAGGATCTCGGCGGTTTGCAAAGTAGTGTTACCAGTGACACCACCGACGACAAAGACGTTGCCGTTGTCGAGCAACGTCGCGGTCGCGCCCGACCGGTTCTGCTGCATCGTGTCAGCGATCGTCCATGTGCCCGCGCCCGGGTCATAGATCTCGTTATCAAAAAGAAATCCGCTCTCCAAAGTCGTGCCGCCTACCACCAGCACTTTGCCGTTAGGCAAAGTCATCTGTTCCTGGTTTGAACGATGGTAAAACATATGTCGCGTCGAGCTGAAAACCTGCGCGACCGGATCGTAGATATCGCACTCATCATGGGGACTCGTGCCGCTAAATCCTCCCGTGACCAGGACCTTGCCACTTAACAACAGACTCATCCCCTGGTTCGCGCGCGGTATCAGCATTTTCCCAACCAGCAAAGTGAACTTGTTCGTCGTCGGATCGTAGATCCATGCCTCGGCCGACGGCTGGTTGTCGACGTAGCCGCCAGTTATCAGAACAGTTCCGTTGTCCAACAAAACCGCAGCCTGATTCGTCCGGTTCGTCGGTGGGTTGGAAATTTCGCTGAAGACCTGAGTGGTAGGATTAAAAAGATCAGCCGTCTTGCCGCCGACGATGACGACGAGACCATCCCTAAGCAGAGTCGCCGTGTGGTTTTCGCGCGGGACACTCATGAGATGAGTCGTCGCCGTGAACGTTTTCGTGGCCGGGTCATAGATTTCGGCCGAGCTGAGTAGTGGCTTGTTGGCGCCCTGCGATCCTCCAGTGAGCAAAACCCGGCCGTCGCCTAACAATGTCGCCGCATGATAAGCGCGCGGAACAGTCATGGGCCCGGTCGCGGTAAATTCACCTGTTTGCGGATCGTAGAGCAGCGCAGTCTGCAGGGTTGCGGTCTCGTTCGTGCCGCCAGCGATCAGGACTAACCCCGAATACAAACGAGTCGCCGTGTGGCCGACCCGCGGCGCCGGTAATTGAATTGTCGCGCGGCTCGTGCTCGCGGCGAAAATCGAAACAATCAGCAATAAGAATAACGATACGGTTTTCATCGAAGGTGAAGCTGCGATCGCGTTCGCGAACCTTGGAGCGCGGCAGGGATACGCCGGGCGAAGCGATCTAAACTGGCCGAAATGTTAGCCGATCAAGTCGGCGCTGTCGAGCAAATACTTCCACGGCAGAAAAATTCTTCGCCGCGCGAGAAAAAGACTTTTCTTCCGCCGCCACTTATCCTACACTGGCGCCAGCAGCACGAAAGAGTGGAAACGGTCCGGTCTTGGCGCTAAAGGAAAAGACCGTGCGATAACTCCTCCACTCTGACCTTTACCGCAGACCTACCGCAATTCTACCAATCCACTCAACGGCCTATGGAGATACCTCGGAAACTCAAGGATTACATTGACGCCCATCGCCCGGGCGACGTCCCGCTGACCGATCTCGATGAACCGATCGGCATCGACTCACTCGGAGTCATCCGCCTCGTCGGATTCATGGAGAGCGAGCTTGGGATTCAAATCGGTGACGAGGAACTTTTGGCAGAAAATTTTGTCACATTGCGCACCTTGGGCGTGCTTCTTGCGAAGAAATCTCCTGTAACCGATGATTCCGACGCCGCCGACTCGCGCCGCGTCTGAGTCACTCGCCATCCATGAAACTCACTAACTCACTTATCGACACGCCGCGCTCGGGCGACTTGCGGCTCCCGGCGCCTGTGTCATTCTTCAACGTCGGATTTTTCAAATTATGAACAACGGAACTAACGAAGTCGTCATCGTCGGCGGCGGCCCGGCCGGCTCGGCCCTCGGTTGCTATCTCTCCAAAGCTGGCATCAAAAACACCATCTACGAAGGTGCCAACCATCCGCGCGATCACGTCGGCGAATCCATGGTCATGTCGTCCGTCCGCGTCTTCGACGAGCTCGATTTTCTGCCGGTCCTGGAAAGGGAAGGCTTCGTAAAAAAATACGGCGCATCATGGCATCCGCCGGTCGCGAAAGGCGAGGCGGCGATTGCCTTCAACGAGTTTCCGCAGGAAAAAATTCACCAGGACTACACCTATCATGTCGATCGGAAAAAGTTCGACCTTCTCCTTTTGAAACATGCCGAAAGTCTCGGCACCAAAGTTTATCAGGGAGTTAGCGCGACGAAGGTGCTATTCGACGAGAATAACTATGCCCGGGGAATCACCATCCGGGTCGCGAACCAGGAAATCGAAGTGCCCGCGCGCGTCGTCGTCGATGCGAGTGGTCGCGCGACGCTTTTGGGCAAGCAGCTCAAAGTTAAAAAGAACGATCCTATCTTCGATCAATTCGCGGTCCACGCCTGGTTCAAGAACGTCGACAAAGGCAAAATGGCGTCGTCGGAATATATCCACATCTATTTCCTGCCCGTGAAACGCGGCTGGGCCTGGCAAATCCCAATCACCGAAGAAATCACCTCAATGGGTATCGTCGCCGAGAAGGAAGTCTTTAAGACCTCGAAGATGGATCCGCAGGGTTACTTCGATAAGTATGTCGCTTCCAATCCTGACCTCGCCGAAGCGATGCGAAACGCGATCCGGGTCAATGACTACAAACTCGAAGGTGACTATAGTTATAAGATGGATACCTTTGCCGGGAACGGTTTCGTCCTCATCGGCGACGCGGCGCGCTTCGTGGACCCGATCTTCTCATCCGGGGTAAGTGTAGCTCTCTACAGCGCGAAGTATTCATCCGAGCGCATCAAATATGCTTTCGAGAATAACGACTTCAGCGAAGCCGCGCTCAAACCTTACGAGAAGAAGCTGCGTTCCGGCACCGAGATCTGGTACGAATTCATCCGGCTCTACTACAAGCTACTCCCGCTTTTCACTCACTTCATCGCCTCCAAGGACCATCGCATGGAAGTCCTGCGCCTGCTCCAGGGCGAAGTCTTCGATCGCAAGGAAGTGCCCGTCCTCGATGCCATGCGCAAGTTCATTCACACGGTGGAGACAACTCCAAATCACATGTTCGCCGGACAGTTATCCGACATTCCTATCGACTAACTGCCGTCGCCGGGCGACGGCATTGTCTTCGGCACGAATCGCACCTTCAACTCACTAACTCATTATATGGATGCAGCACAAAAGCTGAAAGAATACATTAATAACAATCGTGGCTCACTCCCGCCGGTCACCGATCCGGACGAGCCCCTTCACATCGATTCACTCGCCTTTATTCGTTTGGTCACATTCCTCGATACCGATCTCAACGTCCGGCTCGAAGAGGAAGAATTGGTCGCGGAAAACTTCACCACCTTGCGCGCGATTGAAAACCTGATCGACGCGAAATCCAAGGAAAAGACAAGTTCGGCGACCTGACAGTAACTGTCCGCCGAGTATCGCGTTGTCGCTCGCTAACCCTAGTCACTCGCGACGAGTCATCCAGAAAGCCATCGCCGGCATTCCGGCGTGGCCTTCCTGCGCATTGATAACTCCTGCCTCGGAGCGATCGATCGAAAAGTAACTGCCAAACAAACTCTCGATGTGCTCGCGTAACTCCCGCTCCGATCGCGCCCCGCGATAATGCGCAAAGTCGGATCGCTGAAAAGTTCCCGCAAGCAAAAGGAAGTGACCGCCTCGCACGGTCGCGCGTGCCATATTTTGCACGAAGACTTCGCGACAGTTATCCGCGATGCGATGAAAACACCCGCGGTCGAAAAGACCAGCCGCGATCGGAAGCTGAAGATTCGGGGCGCATAAGTCGGCGACCTGGAAAGTGGGAACCCTTTCCTGTCCGAGAGAAAGTCGCCGACAGTTGGCTATCGCCTTGCTGCTGTAATCTACACCGATGACTTCGAACCCCTCTTGCGCGAGCCACCGACTTACTTCGCCATTGCCACATCCAAGGTCAATGACTCGCCCGTCTTTTGCGAACCAGCCCGCCTCGATCGCTTCCACGAGTTCCTTTTGCGGCTGGTCGGTTTTCCAGAATGGATTATAATTTGGATTCTGCCAATGCTTGTCCCACTTCGAAACCTGCCGCGCATGCGCCCACTTTGGGAAAAGGCGTTCCAGCCATGCCTCTGAAAGGTCAAGGAGTTTCCGTAAGAGATACATTCACCAAAAGGTGCCTTGCCTGTTCCGACCGGGCAAGGAGTTTATTCCCGTTGAGATAAGAGTTACAACCATGAGCGAGCTGGATCGAGTTACAAAAGCGTTCATTCTTTGCGGCGGCCTGGGCACGCGCCTTCGCACGGTTTTAAGCGACCGGCCCAAATCGATGGCTCACGTCGCCGGCGTTCCGTTCCTTCAGTTGCTTATCGAGAAATTGAAAGCGGGAGGCGTGCGCGAGCTAGCTCTAGGCACTGGTTATTTGGCCGAGGCAATCGAGACTTACTTCGGAGATGGCAGTCGCTTCGGCATCAGCATCTCTTATTCTCAAGAGAACAAACCGCTCGGCACCGGAGGCGCGCTGAGAAACGCGCTGCCTCAGCTCGCCGATCCCGTTCTGGTGTTGAATGGGGACAGTTATGTCGAGTGGGACTTACACTCGATGGAAAAACTCATGCACGAGCAAGGTGCGGACCTGGTCATGGTTCTTCAAGAAGTTCCCGATACGGCTCGCTACGGCAGTGCAATTGTCGATCCTAACTGCCGGATCACCCGGTTTATCGAGAAAGGAACTAACTGTGGCACCGGGCTCATTAACGCCGGTGTTTACCTTCTGCGACGAAACATAATCGAACGTCTGCCCGAAGATACGAAGATCTCGCTGGAACAGGATCTCTTTCCGCGCCTGCTCGGAGAAAAAGTTTACGGTTGCATCACCGCAGGGACTTTCATCGATATCGGGATTCCCGAAGACCTCGCTCGCGCGCAAACACTATTCGCCGCAAGAGCTAGGCTCGACTAACTCCTGCCTGGTCCGCCTTTTCCTTCGAGGCATTCCTGCAGAAGCCGCCGCCGATCGATCTTCCCATTGTCAGTCCGCGGGAGCGAAGCGCGAAACTCTACTTTTTCCGGCACCATGTAGGCTGGCAGCTTTTCCGCGCAATGTTGTTTGAACTTCGTTGTTTCAACGACGCGGCCGTCAGTAAGTGTCGCGATCGCCCAAATCGTATTACCAATCGCTTCGTCCGGGATGGGCAAGGCGACCGCTTCTTCGACATCCGGATGCGCGAGCATGATCGCCTCTATCTCGCCTAACTCTACTCGATAGCCGCGCGTCTTGATCATGTGATCCCGGCGGCCGAGAAAGAGATATTCACCCTTGTCATTCAGTGTCACCCAGTCACCCGTGCAGTAGAGTTTCTCTTCGCGACCGGCAGCAAAAGGATTCAGGATGAAACATTCTCTGCTCGCCTCCAGCCGGCCATAGTAACCCTGCATAACAGTCGAACCGCGCGCGTAGAGTAACCCTTCCTGACCTATCCGAGTTACTCTTTGGCCAGCGCTGTCAATCGCGATCAGCTCCGTGTTCGCACAAGCTTTCCCGATCGGGATCGGAGCGGAGTCAGCTTCCGTTAATGGCTCGACTTCGTAATAGGCGCAGACGTTTGTCTCGGTCGGTCCGTAAAGGTTGGCGTAGCGAGGATGGGGCAGCTTTTCCATCAGTGCGCGCAGATGTTTCGTGGGGAAAACTTCGCCCGCGAAAAGAACGAGTCTTAGCGCACTAAGATCACGGTCTTGTAACTTGCCGCGGGCCTGAAGCAGATTCAGCACCATCGGGACCGAATACCAGACGGTTATCCCCTGCTCCTGAATGAAAGCCGACAGTTGGATAGGATAGATGGAAAGACCTTCCGGCACGAGCGAGAGAACGGCTCCGGCTTTCGCCGCGACGAAGATATCGAAGACTGACAGGTCGAAATTAAAAGGAGCATGGTTGGAGAGACGATCGCTTGCCCTGATGGCAAACGTATCGGCGCCCCAGTTAACAAAGGTCAAAGCATTCAAATGGGAAAGCATGACTCCCTTCGGCGTGCCGGTGGAGCCGGAAGTAAAGAGAATGTACGCCAGATCATGATCAGTGACGCGAACCGCAGGTAACTCTTTTGACTGTGCGGGCAATAACTCTGCAAACGCAAAGCTGGTTTGAGTAACTGCAGTCTCGGGAACTTGATCGACAAAGAATGTCCTGGTTGTCCCGCAGTCCTTGACATAGGACTCGCCAAGTTTGCCGTAAAGGACCGAACTGGTAATGAGCGCTCGGAAATCGCACTGACGTGCAATCTCGATAAGTCGCATGCCGGGTGCGTTTGCATCGACCGGCACATAGCAGGCGCCGGTTTTTAGGATAGCAAAGATAGTTACAATCGCGGCGGGAGACTTGTAAAGATAAACGCCGACGCGATCGGCGGGTTTCACTCCCGCGGCGATGAGTGCATTAGCGAGCTGATTACTTTGAAGCTCCAGCTCCTGGTAAGTTATCGCGGCGTCGCGCAGCCGCACCGCCTCCCGGTCCGGCTGACGTTGCGCGCTCTGAGTGAGCAGATGGTGTAAGGCGTATGGAGTAGACATGTAGCTATGACGCAGGCGAAGTTCTCACAAAGCTCGCTCATTATAGAATAAACCGAGGATGAGCGTCGAGTAGAAGGTGGAAAATAATTCGTCGACGCAAGAAGGCAATCGGCTGTTGCTCCTTGACAGGTGAGGCCGGATATTCATAGAATTAGTTCGCATTTTGCAAAAGCGGTCCGCGATCGACCTGCATAGACGCAGCAATAATTAGTCCACGGACGCGCAGCTTTGAAATGAAGAAACGGCAAGCCATCATCATCGGGGGAGGACCGGCCGGCTCGGCGACCGCTCTTTATCTTTTGCAAGCTGGAATCCAGCCGCTCATCGTCGAGCGGCAAACCTTTCCGCGCTATCACATCGGTGAGTCACTAAGTGGCGAGTGCCGTAATTCGTTGCAAAGACTCGGGCTCGAACCTGCTATCCTTGCCCAGAGCTACCCGGACAAACATGGAGTAAATGTCTTTAATCCGAATGGCGTCCCGTTTTGGGTGGAAGTCAAAAGACGTTGTCCCGAGACTCAGGCGCTGATTCCGAACGCAACCTGGTCGGTAGCTCGGAGTAGCTTCGATAAGATCCTGCTCGACGCCGCACGCGAGCGCGGCGCCGAATACATTCCGTGCGAAGCGGTCGCGCCGGTGAGAAAAGGTAATCGAGTTACCGGGTTACAAATCCGTCCGTCGTCCGGTCTGCTGGAGGAGTTATCGTGCGACGTGCTGGTCGATTGTTCCGGCCAGGGGACATTCCTTGCTAATCGCGGCGTCACCGGTCCGAAGGTGAAAGGGAGTTATGCGAACCAGGTCGCGATTTACTCGCAGCTCCATGGAGTTACTCGCGATGCCGGGACGACCGCGGCCACCGCGCCCGGAAATACGCTGATCTTCTACAAGCAGAAACATCACTGGGCCTGGATGATTCCGATTAGTGATTCCGAGACCAGTGTGGGAGTTGTCGTACCGGCGTCTTATCTTAAAGCAAGACAGCTCGACAAGCCGGAGTTTCTGCGCACTGAGTTACTAAGTCTTAATCCCAACCTTAGTCACCGTATTACTAACACCAATTTCCTTGAAGAGGTCAGGTCAAGCACAAGTTATTGTTACTCGGTGAGCAATTACTCTGGACCTGGTTTTCTTTGTGTCGGTGACTCGCATGAATTCACCGATCCTATTTTTTCTTTCGGTGTTTTCCTTTCCATCCGCGAAGCCGAGTTTGCCGTCGAAGCGATCCAGAGTTATCTCGGCCGGGAATCAACCGCCGCGGGCAATCCGTTCGCCTTTTACGAGAGAGTGAACGCCGAGGGCCAGGACGCGGTACGCGACTTGATCGACTGCTTCTGGGAGTATCCGCTCGCGTTCACTCGCATGGCCGATGGCGCGAGACGTGATGATATTACTGATCTTTTTGCAGGACGACTTTATGGCCAGATCGGTCAGAATAATCAGGCGCGGCTGGCGATGCGCAAGTTAATGACCGCCCGCCGTGCTCAGCTTGCTGCTCCAAACTTACAACCCAACTCCCGAAGCTTGGAGGAAACCGCGTCCGCACTTGCCTGACTGCTCGAAGCCGCGGATGAAAGTCGAGGCTAACTCTCGAACTGCGGCATCGTTTTAGCTTAGATATAACTCTTATGCCAGCCGACGATACGGAACCGCAGGAAAAGGCTCTCATCTTCCTTCACATCCCAAAGACTGCCGGCACGACGCTCAATCGGATCATTGAATCTCAGTATAACCCGCTCACCATTTTTACCCTCGATCCACACCGCATTCGCGCCACGGTCGAACGCTTCAAAACACTGCCGGAAAAACGCCGCCGCCGCTTTCGCGTCGTGCGAGGCCATCTCCTTTACGGCATCCACGACTATCTGCCGCAAGGTGCGACTTATATCACAATGCTGCGGGATCCAGTCGCGCGATTTCTTTCGTCCTACTCCTTCATCCTCCGTCGGCCCCTGCATCCCTTACATTGGAAGCTGAAGGAAAAAGGAGTGGGAATCGAGGATTTTCTGCGACTGACTCTTCGTCGGCAGAATCTGCAATGCCGTGTGATCGCCGGCGTCGGCGAAAGTGGTGAGTGCGGCAAGGAAACTCTTGATCTCGCCAAGAAGCACCTGGAGCGTTCCTTTCGAGTGGTCGGCTTGTGCGAGCGTTTTGCGGAGAGTCTTGCGCTGATCGCCGCGACCTTCGGCTGGCAAATCCCCTATTACGAAAACCGCAAGGTCTCCAAAGTCAGGCCCACAGTCGAGCCAGCATTGATTGAAATGATCAAGGAGCATAACCGGCTCGACCTCGACTTGTATCAGTTCGGTAAGACTCTTTTCGAACAGGAGATGTCTCGTAACCAAAGCGCGGTCGAGAAGCTTCTCGCCAACAGGACGGTCATCCGCAAGCCCGGGCGCCTCGAAAATCTTCGCCAATCCAGCGTCAGTGTCGGTCGCTTTGCGCTGAGCAAAATCGCTTCCGCCATATGAGCGCGTCGTTATCCTATTGTTTTCGTCGACGAGTTTTATATTCGTTAGGCCGGGCCCTTCTCGTTTTAGTCTTTGCCTGCGCTGTCATTCCTGAGGCAAGAGCACGAAGGCAGGAAGACGTTCCGCATTCGCTCGTCATTCGCGACATCATTTACCAACACGTTGGCGATCGGAACCTCGCTCTCGATCTCTACCGGCCGGATAACCGGCCCGGACCATTTCCAGTCATCATCTGGATTCACGGAGGCGGGTGGAGCGCCGGACGGAAAGAGCATTGTCCGGCTGTGATGCTATTGCCGGACGGCTATGCAATCGCGAGCATTAACTATCGTCTTACTCGTGTCGCTCCTTTTCCAGCGCAAATTGAAGACTGCAAAGCTGCGGTCAGATGGGTGCGTGCCAATGCCGGAAAGTATCGTCTTGATCCGGATAAGATCGGAGCGTGGGGTCACTCGGCTGGCGGACATTTGGCAGCGCTTCTCGGGACCTCGGGAGATGTCAAGGAGTTAGAAGGCAACGGTGATAATTTGCAGGTTTCAAGTCGCGTTCAGGCCGTTTGCGATGTCGCTGGTCCGGCTGATCTTGTAAGTATGTATCAGGAGGTCTCAGGGAAGTCGACCGAGTTAGGGGAAAAGGCGACTGCTGCGATCGAGGCGCTGATCGGCGGGCCGCTCGAGCAACATAAAGATACAGCCGTCGCCGCGAGTCCTATCCATTATATCTCGAAAGATGATCCACCCTTTTTAATCATCCAGGGAAATGAGGATGAGACAGTGCCGATCAGTCAAAGCCTTGAGTTTACGAAAGCTCTCAAGGCTGCTGGCGTCCCGGCGGTTCTCGACGTTGCAAGCGGTCGTGGCCACGGCGTGTGCGGCCCGCAATTTGAACCGACAATCAGGACGTTCTTTAGCAAACAACTCAAGCATTAGGGAAAGTAACTACTTCGTGCTCCGGGCTAACTCGATAAGACTAACTCTCGCGCTGTCCTTCGGCATGGTAATGCATGCCCTAAGTCTGCAAGGCGCAGCGGCGGCTGACTCGTATCCTCTGCGGACGGGATTGTGGACCACTCAACGCCTGCCGAATGATACTGCGAGCATGAAGACCTTTGCCGCCAACGTAGCTGCGAGTCGTGATCTTACCGGAATATCTCTGCACATTCCCTGGAGCGGCCTGGAAAAAGAGTCGGGCGAATTCGACTTTCATTTCCTGGACGATACCATCGCCATTCTCCGGCAGAAGCACTTCAAATACCAGCTCTGTCTGAAACCCGGCACCGACACTCCTTCGTTTGTCTACGCGGCCGGCGCGCACTCCTTCACCACACATATAACTAATCCTCATCGGCCCAATGTCGGAGCAAAGGTCACTATCCCTATTCCGTGGGATCCGATATACGAGCGTGAGTTTTCACTTATGATCAAAGAGTTGGGCGCTCGTTACGCGAACGATCCGCTTTGCGTAAGTGTTGTTCTGACGTGCGCTAACTACCTTAGCGCCGAAATGCACCTGCCCAAGACTCGCGCCGACTTGGAAAACTGGTCGGAGTTGGGAGACTACGGCGCAAAATTGCTCGCGGTTTACCAGAAATACACCGATGACTGGGCAAAGGCGTTTCCGCGCCAGGAGTTATGCCTTCATATCTCGAAGGTTCTGGACCTCCCGCCGGACTTTTGCGCAAAGGTGGTCGATTATTGTCTTAAGTCTTACTCGCAAAGGTTCGCCCTGCAAAGCTGTCAATTAAACGGCCGCCGCGAAGATACCGGGATGATGACCTATGATCTCATCCTCCGCTATCGCGATCGCACCCACCACGGCTTTCAAAGTCTCGCCGGCCTGACGAACCACAATGAACGCATGGGTTCGATGGAAATGGCCGCGCTGAATCTCGTCCACGCCACGGCTGATTATTGGGAGTTATGGAATGGCGACGGCTTTAACTTATCGACATGCGCGGCCGCGAACAAGACTTGGAAAGAGGCTCGCGACCTGGGTTACCAGAGTTATAAGTCCAAACTTATCGCAGAAGGCAAATATCTCGACGACGGCTCGAAGTTATCTGCGTTATAAACCATGACGACACCTGGACTCGAAACAAACGCCAATCGAGCCGCCGCGCCGGACGAAGCCGTGATCTTCCTCCACATCCCAAAGACGGCCGGCACGACTCTGAACCGGCTGATCGAATGGGAATATCCGCTCCGGCAAATCTACTCGGTCGATCCCGTTCTCTTCACCTGGTCGACGAATCACCTTTACAAGCTCTCTCCGCGCCGGCTGCAAAACATTCGCATGTTCAAAGGTCACATGCTTTTTGGAGTGCATAACATTCTCCCTCGGGCCGCCACCTATATCACGGTGCTCCGCGACCCGGTCGATCGAGTCATATCTGCTTTTTATTTCATGCGGAGTTATAAGTTACATCCTTTGTATTGGAAATTCCGGCGGGAAAACTGGACCCTGGAAGACTTCGTCCAGCGCTCGCCACGTACAAATGTGCAGTGCAAAATCATCGCCGGCGCCGACTATGAAGGCCCGTGCACGGCGGAAATCTGCGCGCGCGCCCTGGATCATATCGATCGGCATTTCAGCGTCGTCGGTTTCTCGGAGCGTTTTGAAGAAAGTCTCGCCCTGATGAAGATCCGCTTCGGATGGAAGTTGGATAACTACTCGAGTTTCAACGTTACGCGCGCGCGGCCAAAGAAACATGACTTACCCCAGTCGACGCTCGAGATGATCACGGAAAAGAACAGTTATGACTTCGCGCTTTATGCCGCGGCGACGAAGAAGTTCGAAGCGGCGGTGGCGCAGAATGCGGCTGCCGTAAAGGGAGTGACCCAAGAGTTAGAGGCGGCGCGCGAACGCACGCGCAACCCGGCGGCGGCAGCTCTCTTTTCCCTGAGTTCGATGGGGAGAAAAGCGATCAATCGCGTTTACTCCGCCATTTGAGCGGTTCGCATACCGCCGCGAGTCGGTTGGGTCTCGCTGTGACCTTCGATGAGAAAAACTTTAGCACGGTAGGTCTCGTAAACGATCTTGGCGTTCTGATTAAGATACTCCAAAACGTTGGCAGCAGTTAGCTTTTCGAACGACGCATAAGGCGCAAAGATGATCCATGTTCGCGGTGCGCGGTTGGTGATTTCCTTTAACTCCGCGAGATTCCGGACGACTGGCAGACCGCCAAACTTATCAACGAATCGCGGCTCGCTGAGCAATTGATTGTACGGAACTTTCGAGGCGAGCAGAGTATCCAGAAAGTAGTCACCGGGCTGGCCTGCATAGAAGGCGTAGACATGCGGGATGCCGGGAAGAACGACGTCACCGGGCTGTAAGTGGTCCTTCACGTAATGGTCGGCATCGCGATAGTTATACCTATACATGCCCATCCGAGTCATGAGGCCGGGAGTGTTACCGGTGTCTGACAGCTCGTAATCCCTGAAGAGCCATTCATTACTCTGCAGGAAGAGAAACAGGATAACTCCTATGCCGGCCGTATGCGCGCAAATCCAGCCGACCGGCGAGTAACTCTCGCGGCGCGCGAGTGCAAGGACGCGGTCGTAAAGCAGGACGGTGGCGGCGACACCAGTCATGATGACGAACGGCTGATAGTAGTAGCAATAGCGCGGAGCGAGAGCAGCGAGGAAGTTTGTATGGCAGACCCACAAACTAACGAGCATGGAAAAGAGATAGCGGTAACCACTCTGCGACCAGCAAAACGGGAGGCCGATCAGCGCCATGATTGTAAAAGGCACGTGGTTCTCCGAAAAGAGAAGCTTGTTGATGTAGAACAACGGCTGATAAGCCGGAGTCAGGAAAAACAGCGACGGGCCAGTGAGGTTCGAAAGACCGGAGCCGACCTGCAAGTAGGATTCGCCGGCGATGGTGCGCGAGCAAAATTGCGCGACTACGACTGCACCGATGAGAAAGATACATCGATAGAGATGCAGCTGTTTGAGCCACCACCATTCGCCCCAGCGGACGACAAATAACCCGACGAATAAGCTCGGGAGGAGAAATGCGCTCCCTTCCCATGAGATATAAGTCAGGCAAAAGGAGATCGCTGCCGCGGTGAGATACTTAGTGTGGAACGGTCGATGACGGATCGCTTCGTAGAAAAGCAGCGTCGTCAACAGAGCCATGAACTGGCATTGCTGCGGATAGAAACAGTTTTGCGCCCATCGGATATCGAGCGGCATGCAGGCATAGATAAAGGCCGCGATCAAACCGATCCGCCAGCTGCTAAAGAGACGCCGCCCGATCAGAGCGATCAAAGCTATGCAAAGAGTTCCCATGATTAGCGACGGGAACCGCATCGTAAACTCCGAGTAACCAAAAAGCCCCGCCAGCGCAAGGGGATAAGGCACTAACTCATAAGTCGTGATCCAACGAACGCCACCGGCGTAAACGGTGTACGGAATGCCAAGAGTGTAGATACCCTTCGACTTGGTGACCAGACCCATTTCGTCATGATCGAATGACATCTGGGAGAAGTTATGAAACCGCAGCGCGAACCCAAGCGAGACGATGAGGACGAGAAAAATGTAAGGCGCCTTCGCGCGCAAAGTGTCGCGATTGATCTCCCACCAAGGCTTCCTTTGGGCGCGAATGGGACCGCCGGGAAATAAATGAAAGAGGCGCACGCCGAAGAGCAGCACGAACCCGGCGAAAATGAATCGCGGCTGGAACGACCACTCGAGCGGGAACCTTACGTCATAGTTAGGCAGAAACAGCAGAAGCAGTCCGATGATAACCGGCGTGTGAAAAAGCGCGTCCCTCGCCATCAAACGACGAAAAGTTTCGCCGCGCTTGTTAGCGACGAGGCCTGCGACCAGCAACCAGAGACCTATAACTCCAGCCGTAACTCCGGCGACGACGCCGACATATTTGGCATAAGTGAAAAGGTTAGACCGATCGATCGGCCGCGCTAACTCCTGCGGCAGGTATCCCCAGGGCGCAACGCCATCCGCGCCGATCTCGATTGCTGAGTGGTCGCTCGTCGCCGGCGCGCCAGCCTTGTCAATCGCTTTCCAGGAAGAGTTAGTGCTGAATTCCCTGACTCCTCCATCATTGCCCACGAAAAAACCGGAAAGGAAGAAGCTGGCTGGATGCTGGTCCGCCCGCACGGTCGCGATAATAGAGTTAGCGCCTTTCCTGATCCAGAAACTGACGTCGTAAGCCTCCAGCGTCGTCTTTTCAAAAGGCGAACCGCTGCTTTTAGACGGTCGCGTCGCGCGCTCTTCGGCACGCGCGCCTTTTACCTGATTCGACGATGACTCCGATGATTGAGTGAGTAAGTGTGGCTCGCGGGTTGTATCAGACCCATAATCGATCGACGAAGTAATCAGCTGACCGTTGACCAAAAGATCGAGATTGCCGGAACCGGCCACCTGCACCCATGTCTCTTCGCGCGCGCGATCGGCCTGGATCGTGGTCGAGAAAGTCGCTTCGCTCGATGCGTTCTCCGATTGAATCCAAGCCCCGCCCGGCTCTAACTGTACGATCAGCGGATTCAGGTCGACGTAATCGATGTCGACGTGTGACTGATTAGCCGGGGAAAGGACTGCGCTCGGCCATGACTGATCTTGCACGAGCGATGAGGTCCAATCTTCGGAGCCAGGAACAATTCCCGTCTCGGTCGCTACCCGCCAATGTTCGTCCGAGACGAACTCAGTGATCTTGCCGCCTTGTTGTTTAATAAAACCGCGCACGAGGATCTGGGCGGCGCCGGGATAGGAAGCGCGCGAGGTCGAGATCGCGATGACGTTCGTGCCAGCCTTTAACCTTTTCTTGATGTCGACGATCTCGGCGACGCGGGTCTTGACTGAGTCCTGGCTGCCAACGGAGTGACTGTTGACGATGGCTTTGAAGTTATCCATCGCGCTGACTTCGAGCCAGGCCTGTTCCGGCGCGGCGTTGAGATAGACGTCAGTGCGGAAATAGGCAATCGGCCGGCCGTTTGCCGGTTGGATCCATTTCGCATTTCCAAAGTCTAACTGATACTGGTGCGGGATAGGCTGAAAGTAAGTGCTCAGGATATAGCAACCCAAGAGCAATCCGCATAACGAGACTACCCCGATCGACCATCCGACGACGTGAGATCTGCGCGTCACAGGCGCGGTTGAAGTAAGTGTTTCCATCTTATTCTCCGGCGAGGCCGGTCAAAGCCCAGTAGTTTTCGATCGGGTCCACGGCGAGGGAGAGATTGAAGTAATCGCGAGCATCATCGAAACGACCGATCTTCGCCGAAGAGTCAGCCGCGAGTGAGTAGGCATCGGCGAGCGATTGATTATGATCGCGCACGTAAGGGACGAGCTTGATAACTGTGTCGATCGAAGCTTCGAAGTTACCGACGTTGTAATAGGCGCGCGCGAGATAGGGTAACTCATAGACCTGATCGGGATCTTCGACCAAAGCCTGCTGCCAGTTACTGATCGCTCCGCCATATCCGTTGGCGTTATAAAGGGCGAGACCGAGCAGAATGTGGGCGCGGGCAGCTTCGCGGCGCGCGGCGATCGCGACCCGGCCGCCATCTCGAGCCGCGAGGTCCAGCTCGAAGACCGCTTGCTCGTAGTTACTCAGTTTCTCCATCGCCAGAGCTGTGCTGATGTGCCGCTCGGGTGAGTCATAGCTAATGTTAGCAAGCTTCTGGAGCTCGCCGATTGTGCCGTAGAGATCGATGCTCAGGGCATTCCAGGTATCCCAGCGCATCGAAGTGCGAAAATTCGCGATCGCATCCTCGTTCCGGCCTTCCGCCTTGGCCAAAGCTCCCCGCGAGAAGTAAAGTTGCCCAACCAGGGCCGGAAGCGCGACGATGGCGAGAGCGGCCAGGGGAAGACCGAGACAGGCAAGAGTTATAACTCCTCTTTGGCCGCGGAGCTTGCTTAGCGCATAGACCGCGATCAAAGCGGCGCCCAACCCAAAACAATACCAACCCAGGCGGAGAAAACTCCACGCCGCGACGAACCGTCCCCAGGCGCTGTAAAGAGTCATCCGTTTGGGGATGATCTCAGCGGCGCCGTAATTTTGCGGCAGGTCTTTCTTATTGAAAGAATTTTCCAGCGGCATGGTTTGGTCCTCTTCGGTCAGGCGCTGTAACATGGTCGGCTGGATAAAAGCGATCTGCGCGGGGACAAGAGCAAAGATGGTAAGCAGGATCGCGGCCGTGGCGCCGGCAACAATCAAGGAGTAGCGAGACACGAAGAGACCTGCGACGAGGATAAGAATGCCGATAACTCCGAATGACAACAGAGTCATGTGCGGAAGCAGTGTCGGCGGGTGAAAGATTGGTATCTGGAGACCTTTCAGGTCGGAAGTAAAAGGTGACTCGATCCATTTCAAGACCGTCGAGCCGACGACAAAGAATGTGCCGGCGATCGCGAGCCAATACTTAGCCCAAAAGTTTCCCAGCGCTTCCGCCCACTTGGTCAGTCGCGCAAAGGTTCTAACTGCCCATGCCCAGAGGCGCTCGAATAGCTTCACGTGTCGCGATGAATTTTCTTCGACCAGGATTCAATGAATGGTGTGATAAACGCGACGCCTTCGCGCGCCTGCTGGATCTCATCGGTCGAAAATGTTTTCAGCGCCAGCAGCATCAGGACATAGACAACGAAGGAAAGGAGGGCGGCGCCCAACTGCAAGATGATTGGCGCATCCTTGGCAAGATAAAGAACAAGAGTCATGCCAGCTCCCGCGACCAGGGGTCGCAGGAGAACGGTGTTGAAGTTTAGACTGTAGCCGAGGCGATAAAGTTGAAAAATCCAGAGACTAACTATGACTATCTCGGCGCAGACAAAGGCGATCGCCGGTCCGACAAAATGATAGCGCGGGATTAAGACAACCAAGAGGATGATGCGAATAGTCGAACCGACAATCGCCCCGACAAGGAAGGTTTTTTGCGCATCGAGAGCAGCGAAGAGGTATTGGAAAAGTGTGGAGACGAAAAAAGGAACCAGCCCGAAGCCGAGCATCTGCATCGCGGGCACAGCCGGCAGGAACCGCGCGCCAAGCGCAAGTTTCAAGAGCGGCTCGGACCAGACGATAAAGAAGGCCGTGAACGGAACGCTCAGAAGGGTAAAGAATTTCATGCTCTGAGTGTAAACTTCGCCGAAGCGCGCGGGCGAAAAGTGCGCCGTGCGCGAGAAGAGCGGATAGAGCGGAAGCGCCAGAGTATGCGGGATGATGCGCAGTGACCAGCTAAGGCGATAAGGACCGCTGAAGAGACCGACCGTTCGCATGTTCGTCATCAAGCCGAGGACGAAGATATCAATCTGCAAGGCAAGCTGACGGAGCATCACTCCCCCGCCCATCGGCAGCGCGGTCAAAAACAATTCCTTCCAGAGCGGCAGATCCACCCGCAGCTTGATCTTGGTATAAAGACGCGAAACGACGATGTGATAGAAAGTCCAGAGAAGGAGATTCGACAAAAGGTGCGCGCTGACGAAGCCGATCAGCCCCGTTTGGAAATGGAGCACCACGAGTATGAAAGTGAAGAGCAGGACCTTTTGCAGAATGAAGCCGAGATAGTTTAACTCGTTATCTTCAAATGCACGCAGGACCGCGCCGTAACCCGCGCTATGAAAAGTCGCGAGCGTCGCGCAAGTCATGAAGAGGACCGCGATCTTGACCTCGTGACTGTAGGGCAGAAAAAAAGTGATGACTCCGACAATCGCGAAGACAACGAGAGAGATGAACCAGATCAAGCCGGCCGCCGCGCCCGTGATCGAGCCGACGCACTTTGGGTCTTTCGCGATCTCGCGAATCATCATTCGCGGCAAACCGGAGTCCGCCACGAGCTGCGCGATCATGGCAAAGGCGAGCACCCATTGGTAGGAACCGAATTCCGCCAGACTGACATGCTTGTTGTGCGCGATAGCTATCGTCGTGGCCAGATAGACCAGCCCGCCGATAACTCCGGCGACAACGCCGACAATCGCGTTCTTAACTATCCGCTGCGATTGCTTCATTTCACCCATTCCCACGAGCCGCCGGCCGCCTGTTGGAGGGCGGCGTAAAGGATCAGCCGGCGCACTTCGAGGCCATCGAGATCATCGCGTTTCGCGATCAGGTGTAACTCTTTCTCGATCGCCGTGAGTGGCGGAGATATGCCTTGCTGCTGTTGGGAGCTGGTGACTTGCATGTCGCGCTCGGCCTTGGAAACGTCCGTGCGCAAAGAGAGAATGTTCTGCGTCAAGACATATATCTCCTGATAAGTCTTCACGATTTCAAAAGTCACGTCATCAGCCTTCTCGAGCAGCCGCGCGCGCTCGGCCTTGTAAGCAAGAAGCTTTGACCGCGTCAGTGAAAGCTGGGCGCCGAAATCAAAGATCGGAACGTCCACCGTAACTGCGCCTTCATAAACATTCGCGCTCGCCGAACCGAAGTCGTCGATATGCAGCGCCGTGCCGTCGAGATTGACGGAGGGATAAAGCCGATAACGCTCGAGTTCATAACTCGCTTTCGCCTTGTCGATGACCGCGCGCTGCACTTGCAGAGTAGGATGCTGGTTGAGCGAATTGCCGAGCAAAGTCTCCGCGTTCGGCGGGTCGGGCGGCTCCGGCAAAGTGTGGTCGAGATGCAAAGCGTCCGGCGAATCGAGCCCCAGCGCGCGCGATAACTCAATCGATCCGGAAACCGCTTCATCGTGCAACAACTTCGCGAGCGAGACTGCGCCCTGGTATTGCACTTCGGCGACGTGAAGATCGATCGGGAGCGACAAGCCCTGCTTTTGTTGCTCGTGTGTGATTCGCACTTCCAAGTCGAGCAGTTTCACTCGCCGGTCGGCGTAGCCCGAGCGATTCTCAGCACTTACAGTCGTTAGGTAGGCGTCGGTGATGCGATCGACAACCTGTGCGCGAGTCAGTGCCGTCGTCCAGGCAAGACGACGCCGATTTGCTTCCGCGATCGCGACCGGCGGGCTGTCATTCAAGCCCAGGATGCTTCCATCCTTGAAGAGAGGATACTTGAACTGACCGGAATAAAGCTCGACTTCGCCGAGATCGACCGCACGACCGTTGCCTGTGCGATTGCCGTTGACGCCTATGATGCCTCCGTTTTCGCCCAGATTGACAATCGAGAATTTGTTCGTCGGCGAGCCGGAAAAAAGCTGCCCGGTCGCGTTGCCCGTGATCTGCGGCAGATACTTGCCTCTCTCGGCGCGAATCTCCGCAGCCGCCGAGGCGACATCGAAGCGACTCGCTTCCATCGCGGGGCTCTCCTGCAGCGCCATCGTCACACAATCGTGCAATGTGAGCAGATGCGGCCGCGGCGGATCCATCGCCTCTTGCGCCCTAACGAGTAAAGGAGCAAGCGGGAGCAGAATTGCGAGTAAGAAGAGCGTGGAACGCCTATTGATTCGAACGGGTTGTGGTTTCGACTTTGTCATTTTCTTTCAGGTACAGTTGACCTACCGACACGACACTTTCTCCGGCCTGAAGGCCGCTCGTAATCTCGGTCATGGCATTGACGACCGCTCCCGGCCGCACCTTGCGCAGGTTCGCGTGGCCGTTCTTCACGACATAGACCGTCGCCTGTTCGCCCGAGGGATTCATGATGGCAATGTTTGGCACCGCGAGAACGTCGTGAAGCGAGCGACGAATGCGGACGAAGCCGGAGAGGCCGGGCTTGAGCCGAAAGTCAGGATTCTGGATTTCGACGTAGGCGACAAAGGTGCGGGTGACCGGATCGATGTTCGGATCGATCTTGATGATCTTGCCCGGAAAGACTTCGCCGGGAAATGCGGGGAAGGTCGTTTCCGCCGGCATGCCGATCTCGATCGCGCGCATCCTTTCTTCGGTCAGGTTCGCGGTCATGTAAACGGTATTGAGCGAGCCAAGTTTCAGGACGATTTCGTCACGATGCACAGTTTCTCCGGGGTTGGCGAGACGTTCGAGAACAATTCCATCAAGCGGCGAAAGCATCTTGACATGCTCGAGATCGATCTGCGACTGCTGCAGACCGAGTGTCGCCTTGGCCAGATCCTGCCGCGCGTCGGCGACGGAGATTTCGGCTTTCTCGAGTTCAAGCGGTGTGCCCATGTTTTGCTGTTCGAGCGCGGTGTAACGCTGAACCTGCTTCGTCTCGTTTTTAATCTTTACGTTGCTGACGTCCACATATTCTTTGTCGGCCGCGATCTCGGCCTGGATCATGCGATCATCCATCTGCATGAGCAGTTCGCCCTTTTTCACAATGTCGCCAACTTTCACCGGCAGCTTCAAAACCTCGGCGTTGACCTGGCTCGTGAGCTGGACGGTGCTCGATTGCTGCACGGTGCCGCTGCCGCCGATGACTTCGTCGAGATTCTGGCGTTTCACGACCACGGTTTCGACCGGAGTCGGCGCGCCGATCTTGCGGGCAACGCTGGTGGTCGTGTTAATGACATGGATGACGGTGTAAAAAACGAGCGCGCCGAGAACGAGGCAAACCACGAGGAAGATGACCCAGTGGCTCGGCTTCATGCGCTGACTTGATGTTTCGGCGGAGTAGCTGCTGCTGCTGAGGCGAGGCGATCTGTCCGCGATTTCAGTTTTGGTGTCCATAATACTAGCTGACTGACTTTAGTTTTCCGAAGCTGGAGTTGATAAGCGTTTACTCGATACTTGTCGAGTGCAAAGAGTAGTCGCAGAGCAGATGCCGCGCCCTGCGTGGAAAATAATATTGGGCTTGTCGCCGGGATTTCGAATTCATGGAGTGCACTCGTTAGGCGCCGCTCTCTCCGCCGCAGAAACGTTCGCGCGCGCGGGCGCAACCGCGCCGTCAACGCCGAGGAGTTGATCGTAAATGCGTTCGATCTTGCGGCAAATCTGTCGCCATTCAAAATCCGCCAGCACGGTCGCGCGCGCATTCGCACCGAGTTCGGCCGCGAGCGCGCGATCGCGTAGCAGGTTCGTTATCCCGCGACCGAGACCTTCGCAATCGCCGTTTGGAACGATAAACGCATCGTGCAAATGGCGCACCCCTTTGGCCGCGCCTTCAAAACAAACGATCGGCTTTCCCGCAAGCATGTAATTCAAAAGTTTCACCGGATGTCCGGGACATTCCGGCCGCGACACAACCGTGACATCGGCAAGCGCGAGATAACTCGGCAAATCCTCCAACGCATGCGGCGCGATCCAGACGATCGAATCGGCGATGCCCAACTTCGCGGCCAGCGCTTTCCATTCGCGCTCATGATCCGCCGAGACGAGCGGACTAACGATCAAAAGAAGCGCCGACGGTTCGTCGCGCAAAGTGACTGCAAAGGATTGCAAGAGATAGTCAATGCGCTGAAACGCATTCAGCACACCCGTGTACATAACGACCGGCCGCCCGTTGATGGCATGACGCGAACGAAACTTTTCCGGCTCCGGGTTATCGAATAACTCCGGCTCAATCCCGGCCGGCACCATATCTATCTTTTGTTCCGGAACGCCGTGCTCCACGAACCACGCCTTCAACTCCGGCGAGACCGCCGTGATGTGATCGGGAAAGATAGGTATAAACCAATCGAGCGCGCGGGCGAGACCATGAGCGAGAAAAGCCGGACGGATGAACTTATAACCCGCTAACTCATCGGTCATCAGGTTCACTGCATTGTAAAGCAGCGGCCGCCGCGTGATCCACTTGGCGAGAATGCCGACGAGCGCGCCCTCATAGTTATGCGCGTGAATGATATCGACCTGCTCTTCGCGGATAACTCTGCAAAGCAAACGCAGGAGTTTGAAGTCGAGCACAAACTTATCCGCCGAGGGGCCAACCTTCGCATTCGTCTCCGGCCGGAACGGTCCCGTGCGATGCACTTTTGCGCTCCGCACCCGGATATCTTCCTGACCGATCGGATAACTCACGATGTGCACCTTGTGACCCATGTCAGTAAGCGTATCCGACATCTCGCGGATGCTCGCAGCCGAGCCATGGTTCGCCGGAAAGGGACAGGCCGCTACCATCGCGATCGAGTAAGTGGCGCGATTTTCGCGCGGCTGATTCGATGGCTCACTCATTGCGCAGCGACCGGCGATTTAAGATAAGGACTAACAGTCTCGCGGGAAATAATCCGTGCCGGCACACCCATGACTGTGCAATTACTCGGAATGTCGGCCACGACTAACGAGTTAGCGCTCACAATTACGTTATCACCGATCGTCAGGCCGCCCATGACCTTGCAGCCGGCGCCGAAGTAACAGTTATTGCCGACAACCGGCCAGCCGGTCCCACGCACACTGCCGATACTTACCCCTTGGTTAATCGTGCAGCTATGACCAATGCTTTTCGCAAGAATAAAGATGCCGGAATAGTTATGAACGATAAGTCCCGGTCCTATCTCCGACTCGCGATGAATGTGGATGCCAGTGACCGCCTGGCAAATCGTATTCAAAACAAGATAGAGTGCGATCATTGCCTGCCGCACGACCGGTATCTTGATCGCATAACACCATCGGCCGAATCGATGCATGACCACGGCGATGGTGCCGAACTCAAGGAAAGGAGTCACTCGCTTGCGAAAGAAAGTCTTATCCTGCGGTCGTACGCCATACCCGCGGACCTTGCGATCAATATCGGCGCGAATCATATCAAACATGGCAGTTAGCTGGTAAGAGTTATTACTCGAGATATCCCAGAGCCTGGAGCCGCTCCTCGACCTTGGCCGATTCTTCATCGGTGTAACCGCTCGGTCGATCGCTTCCCGACGTTCCCGAGGCCATTCCGGCACGAACGGGATGTTGCGCGAGGAATTCCGGCTCGAAGACATCCGCCAAAACCTTACCATCCATATCTTCCGGCACCGCGACTCCGAGATAATGAAGAATGGTCGGCGCGAGATCGATCAGGTGTGCGTTTTGTATCTCGACCTGCGTTTGAAAGACCGGCGCGCGCGCGACAAGAATCCCGTAAAGGCGATGAGTGCCACCCCATTCCGACGTATCTGACGGTTTGTGCTCCCGAATGACCAACGCGGGCTGGTCGGTATCTTCCGGAAAACTCGGCTGAGTTGAGAAAAGACTCTTCTCACTCCACCAATCAAGCACCAGGTCGGCGCCTTCCTTCGCGAAAGGTCCGTGAAAAATCTCGTCGCGCCGCCAGACGCGACTTATGACCGGCTGACCGCTGCGCGGATCCTTTAACTCGGCTAACTTTGCGATGATCTCAGTAACTAACGAGTCATAGTCACCCGGATCGACGATTCCCTGGGGTTTGATTCCTTTGAGATTGATCCAGATACTCGGCGGCGAGGCAAGGACCTCACTGCAATAAGCCTTCGTCCGGCTCCAATCGATGCTCGTAAAGGATGAGTAGGCCAGCTCGCTCTTTTTGTGCAACTTTGGAAACATGGCGGCCAGCCGGCTCTTTTGCCGCGAGCTCAACACGCCGCGCAAGGCGTTGAAGGCCATTCGAAGTCCTTTATTCGTTAGGGTGCGCAGTCCGGAAGCCGCTTTCTCCTGATAGTGAAGAAGGCCTAGCTGGGCGAGATAGCGATTGAGGAAAATCGTTCGATCAACGACCGGGCCGCCGCCATGATCGGAGACGACAAAGACGGCCGTCTCCGGCGGCAATCGGTCGATGATCTGGCCCGCTGCGGCGTCGAGCCGCTCGTAGACTTCGCGAATTGCATTACCAAACCTTGCAGCTAACTCTGGGTCATAGAGGAAGTGCCCCTTGTCCATGTACTGCCAGAAATAATGCTGCACCGTGTCGATCGACATAAAGACGAACATCATCACATCCTGGGGATGGTTCTCGAGCAGATAGAGCGCGGCTTTGGTCCATTGCTCGTCCATCTGTTTCATCTCATCGAGGACCTGGTCGCGCCGCTCATCGGTCGTCATGGCGCCGAGAAAACGAAGGTCGAGTTGTATCTCTCCCAAAAGTCGAAGTAACTCTTCGCGCAACTCCGGCGGATGAATAAAAGGACTGTTCGCAGACGGAGTGTCCATTCCCGAGATTTGGAAACCATTCAAAGGTTCCGGCGGATAAGTGAACGGGATGTTCATCGTGCCGACCGTGTAACCGGCGTCATTCAGTAATTTCCAAACGGTAGGAGATCGCCGCGAGGTCGCGTTGGCGTAATTCATCGCGTAGCCGCCATGTTCCGTTTCGACAAAGTGAAAGATCCCATGTTTGCCTGGGTTCTTTCCTGTCATGAAGGAAGTCCACGCGGGAGGAGTTATGGGCGGAAGAATGGATTCGAGACTTCCGGCGACGCCGGCTCTCATTAGTCTGGCGAGATTAGGCATTCGTCCTTCCGCGATCCATGGACGAATAACTGTCCAAGTCGCCGCGTCCAGACCTATCACTACCACCCTCGGTTGCTTCTTCATTTCGCGCTGAAGTTATCCCATTCGCGGCCGTTCGCAAAGAGGGTGCCGGGTAAGTCTGATAAAGTCATCACTGATACACTCTCCATGTCTGCATCCCGACCGGATCAAAACGAAAATCTGTAACTGTTGTGCCGAGCGCGTGCAGACGTTCCTTAACGATGTGTCTCTTATTAAAAGGACAGTACAGTAAGAGATGGCCGCCGCCGCCCGCGCCTGTGATCTTGCCGCCGATCGCGCCGGCTTTGCGCGCTTCCGCGTATAACTCATCGATCCGCGGCGTGGTGATGCCACGCGCCATTTTCTTCTTTTGCATCCAGCCTTCGTGTAACATCAGACCGAAACGATCGAGGTCGCTCGCGAGCAAAGCTTTTTTCATTTCGATCGCGATCGCCTTAACCTGATCCATGGCCGCGAGCGGCTCGGCCTCCTTGTTCTTTGCGCTTTCCATCTGGCTATCGATGATCGGCTGCGACTCGCGGCTGCCGGTGAAGCAAAGGATAAGATTGTACTCGAGCTCGTTGATGAGATACTCACTAAGTCGAAGTGGAGTGACAACTGTTTCGGCGCCGTTAAATTCCATGAAGTTAAAGCCGCCATACGCCGCGGCGTACTGATCCTGGCGGCCGCCTTTAATCCCAATGTCATTCCGTTCGATGTCGTACGCGAGACTGGCCATGCCTTCCGAAGTAATAGGAAGACCAAGTAACTCCCGGAAGAGACCGATCAAGGCGACGGTAAATGTCGAAGAGCTACCCAGCCCGGATCCCGGCGGCGCGTCGGCGTGGACGAAAAGATCAAAGCCGTCATTGCGAAACTTATCGAGCTCGAAACGTTTCAGCACACCCTTGACCAAATCCATCTGACCATCGAAACGAATGTCTTCCTCCTGAGTCCAGTAAATGACTGTGCCATAGTCAAAGGAGTTAAAGCCGATCGAACGTTCGGACTTGGGGACCAAGGTGGCATAGACATAGCGCGAAATGGTCGCGTTCAAGACACAGCCGCCGTGCGTTTCAGCATAAGGCGAAAGGTCCGTGCCTCCGCCGCCGAAACTAAGTCGCAACGGGGTGCGCGCGCGCACCATTTTGATCTGGCTGAAATAATTGCGCGGCTGGTCGCTCATGGTTAGCCGTATAAGACTTTACCTTCCATGTCGGCCGGGACGGGCACGCCTAACGAGTGAAGGATTGTGGGCGCGACATCGACGATCCTGGCGTTTTCGAGAGTCTTGTTCTCCGACGAGCGATCGGCTGTCCGCGCGAGAATGATTCCTTCCTGGGCATGATTGGCGCCGTCAGGACCAGTGTCATTTTCAAAGGTATGCAGCTTGCCGCCGCCGACGGTGCCAACCGACCGCCAGGCGAGGTTACCGAAATATACGATCAGGTCCGGAGCCACTCCGCGAACTTCCTGGTATAGCTCTTCCGGACGATAAACCTGGGTCCCGATGTCATTGCCATTTTCATCGCGAATACTCTTCAGGCCGGCGATCAGTTCGTCGCGGGTCTCTTCGTACTTTTCCGGCGGGATCGTGCCTTGCGGTTCACGTCCGGCGACGTTGAGAAAGATGCGCGCATAGTAGCCACCATCGCCCCACGCTTTCGTGCGCGGCCAGTCGATTTTCACTTTTGAAAACGGCACCGCGCTCTTCGGCATCTCGATCAAGGAGAGATAGCCGTTGTTAATCAGCCACTCATTGACGCAAATCCCTCCATCCATCCGTTTCGCGCCGTGATCGGAGACGACCAGAACGTCGGTAGAGTCATCGACCAGCTTCAGTAACTCTCCTATCTCACGATCGACTTCCTTGTAATAGTCATGGATCGCATTTTCAAACTGATTGCCCTTTTCGTAGAAACGATGCACGGGATCCATGTTATCCCACAAGGCGTGATGGATGCGGTCTGTGCCCATCTCAACCATCATGAAATAATCCCAGTCTTCCCGTGCGACGAGATGGCGCGCGAGTTGAAAACGTTTGCGAGTCATCTCATAAATATCAGCGAGGATCTTCGCCTTGTTCCCAGAGCGAAAGTCGCGCACATCGAGGATGTATTCACCGACCACCTGCTCGATCTCTTTCTTTAACTCAGGCGGGTAAGTGTACTCGCAACTGATATCTGGCGTGAGAAAATCAGTCACCATGAGTCCGTTCAGCGGCTTGGGCGGATAAGTCCCGGGCACGCCTATGACTATCGAACGCTTGCCAGCGCGCGAAAGTATCTCCCATACGCGGTCTTCTTTGATCGCGAGCGAGTTCGCGATAGCATAACGATCATAGGAATGATCGGCCCGGTTCCGAAAACCGTAGACTCCGAGCAGGCCCGGACTTTTTGATGACATCATGACCGACCAGGCCGGGACCGTGATCGGCGGATCGCAGGAGCGAAGCGAACCGTGCAGTCCTTGCTGGCAGATCGATTTCAAATTTGGCAGCTCGTCGAGCCAGCGGTTGAAGACGAGGTCCGGCTCGGCGCAATCGAGTCCGATCAGCATCACGCGCCGCTTTTTTGCGTTCGGCGGCGAGCCGGCGGCGTGGGCCGCCTTGTCGTCCGATTGCTGACGCGAAAATAAATTCTTGAGCATGAGCGAGTGAAAAATCGAGTGGCCTGAATTTCGAAGCTATCTTCTTACCGTCGCGGCCGCGGCTCATTACCGCAAAGCCCGTGCCGTTTGCGGCCCAAACTTTCCCGCGGGCGGCTTTGCCGCGCCGGCAGATTTAGCTTTAGCCTGACAAACCTTCCGCCGAAACCCGTTCCGTTCGTCTCCTCAGTCGACGAAGCATTCGTGATTTGAGCGCGAATCGTTCGCGGACTCGACATTAAATCGACAGGAAACAGCACCGACTCCCGCGCCGACTTTTTCGCCGACGCCGCTATGGCGGAAAATTTTCTGATGAATCTGAGAGTCGGTGCGATAGAGACCTTCCTGCTCGTGGGTGACGTAGCGCAACTGCCGGTAAAGCCGGATCAGCTCCCGAAACGCTTTTGCAATCACGCGAATATTCGCGCCCGACGGTTTGCCGAAGCGGCGGGGATAATGGCTCACGCGCACTTCATGGATGCGCATCCCAAAGGCATTCGCCTGCGCGAGAATCTCGGTGTTGACCATCGCGCCGACGGAACGGATTTGCACCCGATCGAAGACGGAACGCTGGAAAACTTTAAACGCGCAATCGATGTCGCGCACCTTCACGCCGAGCACCATTCGTACGAGCAACTTCCAGCCGAGCGCATTGATGAGGCGATGCGGCGGGTCGGAACGTTTGCCGCGATAACCCGTGACGATGTCGTAATGATTCGCCCACTCGATCAGGTCCTTGAGTTCTTCGAGATCGAACTGGCCGTCCGAGTCGGTGAAAAAAATGAAATCGTAGCGAGCCGCCAGGATGCCGCTTTTGAGCGCGGCGCCGTACCCGCGATTATCGACATGATGAATGGCGCGCACTTCAGGGTATTGTTGCGCGAGTTCGTCGCAAAGCGGCGTCGTCGCATCCTTGCTCCCATCGTTAACAAGAATGATCTCCCAGGTCTTCGCGAGTTTGGACACGACCTTGCGAGCGACCTCCACGGTTTGCCTGATGTTTGCCTCTTCGTTAAACGCGGGGAAGATCACCGAAAGAGTCGCAGTCGGCTCGCGCTGACCATTGGTTTGAGTACTGTCTCTGCCGTTTAATTTATTGATTTGTTTCACGTTTCTCGATTCCGAGAGGAGAACTAAGTTTTCTAGAGCTTATGAAATTTAAAGATTCTTGTATACAAAAAAAATCTGCGCCTCGAGTCGCCGAGGGAGTGGATGGCAATGATTCTGCTTTCATAAAGCTACCTGAAAGATCACCAGGCCAGCCGGGAACTGCCCCAATCTCGACCAGCGGGAAAGTAGCTTCCTCGCCAAGCCATGGATAACTCTTAGCAAAATCCCCGAATTTCGGCAATCGAAAAAGCTCGCCGTCGCAGAGAAGTCACAAACTCACTACCGCATCAGCAATCCATCTACCTGCATATTTACAATGATAACCAACCAGTCTCACCACGTCCTTCAGCAATCGATTCGCGCTGGCTGCCAGACTCTGGAGTCGCTGCAAGCGCTCGCCGATCCGGTCTCGCGCGCGGTCGATGCCCTGACGAATTGTCTTTGCGCCGGCGGCAAGCTCCTCGTCTGCGGCAACGGCGGCAGCGCGGCGGACGGCGCCGATTTTTCGGCCGAGTTCGGCTGCCGCTTTATCACCGACCGGCGGCCTTATCCCGCCCTTAACCTTGCGCAGGGCGGCAGCCTCATGAGCGCGATCGGGAACGATTACGGCTTCGAGGAAATCTTCGCCCGTCAGGTCGCCGGCCTCGGCGCAAAAGGCGACGTGCTGATCGCGATTACGACCAGCGGAAACTCAAAAAATATCCTGCGCGCGCTCGCGGAGGGAAACGCTCGCGGGCTCACGACCATTTCGTTGCTCGGCCGCGGCGGCGGCCCGGCGAAAGGCCTGGCGCAAATCGAGCTGCTCGTCCCCAGCGACAGCACCGCGCGCATTCAGGAAGCGCACAAATTTCTCCTCCACGTCATTTGCGGCCTGGTCGACGAACGGTTGCCGAAAAGCTGACTCGTTAGGCAATTTTTCGCCTGGCGTTTGTCGTTAGGCATTGCGCGACGAAGTCGTTTCCGGCTCGAGCAGATTGCGGATCGCTTCATCAAGGCGCTCGAAATTAATCGGCTTTGTCAGGTGCTCGGAAAAGCCCGCCTCGCGCGCCTTGCTCACGTCGTTTTCCATCCCGAAACCGCTCAGCGCGATCCCGCGCAGCGAGTGCGTCGCGCGCAGCTCCTGCATTAACTCATAACCGCTGCGATCGGGCAGGCCGATGTCGCTGATGAGGAGGTCGAATTTTTCCTTGCGCGCTTTTTCCAGCGCCTGGTCGGCGCTGTGCGCAAGCGTGATCCGATAACCGCGGCGCTCGAGCAGCATTTTCATCCCGAGACAAGTGTCCTGATGATCATCAACCACGAGCAGATGGCTTCTGCGCGCGACCGCCTTCTCCTCGTCGCTCGCAGGCGCGCGCGCCGCGGCCGGTTGCTCTTCCGTCGGCGCGGCGACGGTGTTGAGCAGAATGGTGAAAACGGCGCCGCGATCGACGCCGTCGCTCTGGACGGAAATGCTGCCGCCATGTGCGCGCACCATTGCTTTGGAAATGGCGAGGCCGAGGCCGAGGCCGCCGAATTTTCGGGTGATCGAGCTTTGTCCCTGCTCGAAAGCGTTGAAAACTTTCCCGACTTTTTCAGGCTCGATCCCGATCCCGCTGTCGATCGTGCGAATCTCGATCTGGTCTTCGACCGGGTTGCTCGTCTCGACCGCGATGCGGCCGCCCGCAGGCGTAAACTTGACCGCGTTCTTGATCAGGTTCCAAAAAACCTGCTGCAGGCGCGCGGAGTCGCCGTTGACGTATTCGTTAGGCGCGTCGAGCCGGAATTCGAAGTGCAGTTTTTTCTCGCGAATGTCGCCGCGGCAAATCTCGTAGGCGCGCCGGAGCGTTTCGTGGATGGAAACAATCTCGAAGCTGAGCTGCAATTTCCCTTTTGCGATGCGGGTGACGTCGAGCAGGTCGTCGATCAGACGCGCTTCGAGCTCGACGTTGCGCCGGATGACGTCGAGCGCCTGGCGCACTTCCGGTCCGTCGTCGACGCGCGCCTCGAGCTCGGCGACCATCGTGATCACGGGCGAGAGCGGATTGCGCAGTTCGTGCGAAAGGAGCGCGAGAAACTGGTCCTTCGAGGCATTCGCGGAAATCAATTCCTGCCGCAAACGAACGTCGCGCGTTTTGTCTTCGACGAGAAAGAGCACGCCCTGCACGATCTGTTTCGAATCCTGCAGCCGGAGCAGATTGACGTTGACGAAGTTCGTCAGGCCGGAGCGATCGACGAGCGGTTGCTCGACGAGCTGGAAGGGCGTGCCGAAGCTGAGCACTTTCTCGATCGCTTCGGGCGGCGCGATTTTCACGTCGTCGTAAGTCGCGTGACTGATTTCTTTTTCCGGTGGGAGATTTCCGAATCGCCGCGCCATTTGCCCGAAGGCTTCGTTGGCCTGCAGAAATTTTCGCGATTCCGGATCGATCAGCGCGATTCCGCTCGGCATGTTCGCGAGGATTTTGTCGTTGAACATCACCTCGCGCTCGATGCGGGCGGCCGTTTCGGTTTGGCGGCGGTGCACTTTGCTCGCGAGCCACGCGATCACGGTCGTGCCGACGATCAGCCAGACCGCGAGCAGCGTTGTTTTTTGCAGCAAATCGTGCACCGGCTGATAGGCGGCCGCGCGCGGCTGCTCGACGATCGTCACCCAGCCGGTCGCCTCGATCGGCGCGAAGGAATAAATCTTCCCGTTGCGCTCGACGTAGCCGGTTTTTGCCGAGCGAATCTCTTCGATTAAGTTTCTGCCCTCGGGCGAAACCGGCTTGGTGTTCGGCAGAAAATTATTCAGGAAAAGGGCACGACCATCCTGGTCGACGATCTGGCAGCTCGATTGATCGGCAAACTGGATCGCCGACAGACGGCGGCCGATGCGTTCGACCAAAACCGACGCGCCGATGAAACCAAGCGTCGCGCCATTCGCGGCGCGCACTCGGCCGACGAAACTGGCCGCCTCGCGATGATCGCCCGGGCGCGGTTGCGCGCCGGAAACGAAAACTCCCGGCGACGTTCTCGCGCCCGCGAGCCAGCCCGCCGATTGATAATCGCGGCCGATGAGCGCCGGGTCCTGCGGGACCGAGGCGACGAGCATGCCGTTCGCGTCGGTGATGAACATTCCGTCGATCCGCGGATGCGAATAGTAAACAGAGTTAAGCCATTTCTGGCCGTCGACCTCCGGGTTCGGGCCGCTCAGAATCTGCGTGACCGTCTGCGAAGTGATGTAGTAATCGACGACGCCGCTCGTGCCGTTCAAATTATCGCCGACAAGGTGCGCGATCAGCTGCACAAAGGTCTGGCGATCGCGCAGGATTTTCGATTCGAGCGTGCGGGTGAGAATGGTGTAGGAAACGATCAGCATAAGGAGCGACGGCACCCAGCCGGCGATGAGGATGCTGATGACGACGTTGAGCCGGTCGAAGCGGCCGCGACTTTCGGCTGAAGATGTTTTTTTCTCCTGCACCTGCTCGATTTTTTTTCTCCCGTCAGTTTTCGTCGGCTTCGCGCGTGAAGCAAACGTCGAATGCCGCGCCCGCTTTGCGGGGAAGTTTGGCCGGGCTTTTCAAGCCCGCGACCGGCGCGTTGTCGAGGAGATTTGATTTGACGCGTCCCGCGGACACGGCATCATGTCGCCTTTGTCGGCACAAGGCAAAGTGGCGAAATGAGCGGACACCCAGTCGATTTTCTTTGGACGTTTTGTTACCTGAGCGTCCTCATCGGGCTTTCCTGCTACGGGCTGCACCGCTACTTCCTTGTCTATCTCTTTTTGAAATATCGGAAGCATCCGCCGCAGCCGCTCGCCCATTTCGAGAAGCTGCCGGTCGTGACCGTGCAGTTGCCGATCTTCAACGAGATTTACGTCGTCGAACGTTTGCTCGAGGCGGTGAGCGAACTCGACTACCCGCGCGAATGTCTCCAGATTCAGGTGCTCGACGATTCGACCGATGAAACCCGCGAGCTGACCGGCTCCTGCGTCGAGCGGCTGGTCGCGCGCGGTTTCGACGTCGAGCTGATCCATCGCAGCGACCGCGTCGGTTACAAGGCCGGCGCGCTCGAACGCGGCCTCGAGACGGCCCGCGGCGATTACGTTTGCATCCTCGACGCCGATTTTGTCCCGCAGCCGGAGTTGTTGCAAAAAACCGTGCACTTTTTCACCGACCCGAAAATCGGCATGATCCAGACGCGCTGGGGCCACATCAATCGCGGTTACTCGCTGCTCACGCGGGTGCAGGCGATGTTTCTCGACGGACATCTCCTGCTCGAACAGGTCGCGCGCAGTCGCAGCGGGCGATTTTTTAATTTCAACGGCACCGCCGGTCTCTGGCGCAAAACCTGCATCGCAGAATCGGGCGGCTGGCAACACGACACGTTGACCGAGGATCTCGATCTGAGCTATCGCGCGCAACTCGCGGGCTGGAGATTCGTTTTCCTTACCGATGTCGTGACGCCGGCGGAATTGCCGGTGGACATGAACGGATTCAAATCGCAGCAGCATCGCTGGACGAAAGGCTCGATCCAGACTTGCAAAAAATTGCTGCCACGAATCTGGCGCAGCGAATTGTCGTTGCCGATCAAAATCGAAGCCACGGCCCATCTCACTTCCAACTTTGCCTACCTGCTTCTCGCCTGCCTTTGCGTGCTTTTGCATCCGTCGTTAGGCGGGCCGAAGTCCGGCTGGATGCGCACCTTTCTGCTCGACGTCCCGATCTTTCTCAGCGCCTCGCTCTCAGTCGCGGTCTTTTACATTTGCGCGCAGCGCGAATTGCATCCGCGCACCTGGATGCGCGAAATCCTGCTCCTGCCCGCGCTGCTCGCGCTCGGCGTCGGCCTTTCGATCAACAACGCGCGCGCCGTCCTCGAAGCCGTCTTCAATCATCAATCGGAATTCAAGCGCACGCCGAAGTACGGCATCGAAAACAAATCGCAGGCCTGGCGCAGTTGCCGTTACATGCCGCTCAAGTCGCTCCTCCCGATCGTCGAGATCGCCTTCGCGATTTATTTCGGCTACTTCATCTGGTTCGCAGTCGCCCATCGGCAGTATCTCACCCTGCCGTTTTTGCTCATGTTCCAGGGCGGTTTTCTTTACGTCGCCATCTGCTCGGTCGCACAACGCTGGCCGCGGTTGACTTTTGCCGGCTGGCGCACCGACGCATTTCCCACGTGACAAGTGCCGATATTTTTAGTAATAAATCCCCGATGTTTTTCCGCGCAGCGTCTCTCGCGCTGATCCTACTCGCTTCTGTCGCGCTCGCCGGCACCGAAACTGTCGTCATCCCGCCGCGCATCATCATCAGCGTCCGCGACCAAAAATTGATGGTCGTCGACAACGGAAAACGCGTCGCCGTTTATCCCGTTTCGACTTCGAAATTCGGCATCGGCGATCGCTGGGGCTCGATGGCAACGCCATTAGGCTGGCTCCAGGTCGCGCAAAAAATCGGCGACCACGCGCCCATCGGCGCCGTCTTTCACAAGCGCCGCTTCACCGGCGAAATTTTGCCGCCAAACGCGCCCGGCCGCGATCCGATCGTCACCCGCATCATCTGGCTGCGCGGTCTCGAAGCGGAGAACGCGAACGCTTTCAACCGCTGCATCTACATTCACGGCACGGCCGAGGAAAAATTCATCGGCCGCCCGGCGAGCTACGGTTGCGTGCGCATGTGCTCGAAGGATGTCGCCGCGGTTTATTCCGAGGTCCAGCTCGGCGCGCTCGTCCGCATCATTCCTGAGTCGCTGCCAAAACTGCCGCAGTTGAAAAATCCGGAGAAAGTCGTCTTCACCGCTGCCGCCACTGCGCCGGCGAAATCGACCACGCCGGCCATTCTTCCCAGAACCAATCCCGCGCCAAAAAATGTTTCGACCGCTCACGGCCGTCATCCGAGCGTGCGGGCCTGACGCATTCGTTAGGGCCTAACGAGTCGATCGTGCCCACCGGACGGGCCGATTTTCCTGCCTAACGAATCCAGTTTCGTCGGCAAACCTTTTGACCACGCGACGTCAGTTTCTATACTGCCTCGCAACCTTTACCGGAGGAAAAATCATGGCAATCACAGTTGGCAGCAAAGCCCCCGACTTCACCCTCCCGACAAAAACACCGGACGGGCCGCGCCCGATCCGGCTGAGCGAAAATTTCGGCAGCAAAAACACCCTCCTGCTTTTTTTCCCGATGGCCTTCACCGGCACCTGCACAACGGAAATGTGCGGCGTCGGCAACGGCCTGCGCGAATACGGCGACCTCAACTGCGAAGTCTACGGCATCAGCGGCGACAATCCGTTTGCGCAGGAAGCCTGGGCGCAGAAAGAAAAAATCAACGTCAAGCTGCTGAGCGATTACGAGCACAAAGTCGCGCGCGATTACGGGGTCGCCTACGACTCATTCCTGCCGCAGCTCAATCTCGGTTTCGCCGGCGTAGCCAAGCGCGCCGCCTTCATCGTCGATCGCGACGGCATCATCCAATACGCCGAAGTGCACGAAGACGCGCGCGAGATTCCCGACTTCGACCAAGTGAAGGCGAAACTCGCGGAATTGAAATAGTCGCCTAACGAACTCGCCTAACGATGCCTGACGAATTCAAAACCCGGCAAAGATTCGACGCCGGCTGCGGCCGCGAAGGATTTTTCCATTCCTTGCCCGAGCTGGAAAAACAGGGCATCGGCAAAATTTCGCGGCTGCCCGTCAGCATCCGCATCGTTCTCGAATCGGTCCTGCGAAATTGCGACGGCAAAAAAGTTCAACGCAAGGACGTCGAGACGCTCGCGCAGTGGAACGCAAAATCGCCCGCGAACGAAGAAATTCCCTTCGTCGTCGCGCGCATCGTGCTTCAGGATTTCACCGGCGTTCCGCTCGTTGTTGATCTCGCGGCGATGCGCAGCGCCGTCGCGCGCCTCGGTCGCGATCCGAAAATCATCGAACCGCTCGTGCCCGTCGATCTCGTCGTCGATCACAGCGTGCAGGTCGACTTCGCCGGCAGCGCACTCGCGCTCCAACTCAACATGGATATGGAATTCAAGCGCAACCGCGAGCGCTACGAATTCCTAAAATGGGGCCAGCAAGCCTTCAAAACCTTCGGCCTCGTCCCGCCTGGCATCGGCATCGTCCATCAGGTTAATCTCGAATACCTCGCCAAAGGCGTGCTCAGCGCAAAGTCGCCTAACGACGGCGAGATTCTTTATCCTGACACGCTCGTCGGCACCGACTCGCACACCACCATGATCAACGGCCTCGGCGTCGTCGGCTGGGGCGTTGGCGGCATCGAAGCCGAAGCTGGCATGCTCGGTCAGCCGGTATATTTCTTAACGCCCGAAGTCGTAGGCGTGCATCTCACCGGTTCGTTAGGCGAAGGGGTCACCGCGACCGACCTCGCGCTTCACATCACGCAAATGTTGCGGGCCCAAAAAGTGGTTGGAAAATTTGTCGAGTTCTACGGCGAAGGCGCGGCGACGCTTCCCCTCCCCGACCGCGCGACGATCGGCAACATGTCGCCCGAGTACGGCGCGACCATGGGTTACTTCCCGGTCGATGCCGAGTCGGTCAATTATCTCCGCGCGACCGGCCGCACCGACGAGTTATGCGCCGCTTTCGAGAATTATTTTCGCGCCCAAGAAATGTTCGGCATGCCGCGCAAAGGCGAGATTGATTACAGCGTCGATCTCGAACTGAATCTGCGCGACGTGCAGCCGAGCGTGGCCGGTCCGAAACGTCCGCAGGATCGGATCAATCTGCCCGAACTTGGCAACGCTTTTCGTTCACTTCTCGTTCGGCCGATGCAGGACGGCGGCTACGGAAAAGCGAAGGGCGATTTGAGCGCGCGACATTTCGTTAGGCTGAATGGCACACCGCCCGGAACCGAAAAGATGGTCTCGACCGATCGCCGCGAACAAGGCATCCAGCCGGGCGACGAGTTGAACAAAGTCGAGATGGTTTCGAACCGGCCGACGCCCGATTCCGCTGCGGAAATCGAGGCGGAAAAATCGGAAGTTTTCCAGCGCGGCGAAAGCGAAATCGGTCACGGCAGCGTGCTCATCGCCGCGATCACAAGTTGCACAAACACGAGCAATCCGAGTGTCATGCTCGCCGCCGGTTTGCTCGCGAAAAAAGCGGTCGAGCGCGGCCTAACGATCAACCCCGCGGTCAAAACTTCCCTCGCGCCCGGCTCGCGCGTCGTTTCCGATTACCTCGCGAAAACCGGCCTGCAAAAATATCTCGATCAGCTCGGATTCAACATCGTCGGGTACGGCTGCACGACCTGCATCGGCAACTCCGGGCCGCTCCATCCCAAGATCGAAAAAGCGATCAACGACTTCGATCTCGTCGCCGCTTCCGTCCTTTCCGGCAACCGGAATTTCGAAGCGCGCGTCCATCAAAACATCAAAGCAAATTTTCTTATGTCGCCGCCGCTCGTCGTCGCTTTTGCCCTCGCCGGCCGGGTCGATCTCGATCTCGCGCGAGACTCGTTAGGCAAAGACCGCGAGGGTCGCGACGTTTTCCTGCGCGAACTCTGGCCGTCGTTAGGCGAAATCCGCGACGCGATGCAATCGGCGCTCAAGCCGGAAATCTTTCGCAAACTTTATCGCGATTTCGCCGATCAGAATCCGAAGTGGAACGAAATCACGGCGAGCAGCGGCGACGTTTACGAATGGGACGAAGCGAGCAATTACATCCACGATCCGCCGTTCTTCGCCGACTTTTCGATGCACGCGGGTACGATCGAGGAAATTCGCGACGCGCGTTCGTTAGGCATCTTCGGCGACTCGGTCACGACCGATCACATCTCGCCCGCGGGCGCGATCAAGGCGAATTCGCCCGCGGGAAAATATTTACAGTCGCGCGGAATCAAACCGGAGGATTTCAACAGCTACGGCAGTCGGCGCGGCAACGATCTCGTCATGACACGCGGCACGTTCGCGAACGTGCGGATCAAAAATCTGATGGTGCCCGGCGTCGAAGGCGGCGTCACGATTCACCAACCGAGCGGCGAGCAGATGTCGATCTTCGACGCGGCCGAAAAATATCGCGTAACGAACACGCCGCTCGTCATTCTTGCCGGCCACGAATATGGAACGGGCTCGTCGCGCGACTGGGCGGCGAAAGGCACTCGATTGTTAGGCGTGCGCGCAGTCGTTGCCGCGAGTTACGAGCGGATTCATCGCTCGAATCTGGTCGGCATGGGCGTGCTTCCGTTGCAATTTCTCGAGGGCACAAACGCGCAGTCGTTAGGGTTGAATGGCAGCGAAAGGTACAGCGTCGCCGGTCTCAACGATTCGATTCGGCCCGGCCAAAACCTCACGCTGCAAATCAAGCGCGCGAATGGCGAGACGCAGGAAGTGCCGGCGAAATTGCGCATCGATACCGCGATCGAAATCGATTACTACCAGCACGGCGGCATTCTGCCGTTCGTGCTCCGCGAGTTGCTCGCGCGCTGAGCGTCGCGTCGCCTAACGACGCAACAATTTATCGAGCGTCGGATCGGGCGCGGCGCCGAGCGCGAGCGCTTTTTCGTAATGGCGTCGCGCGAGCTCTTTCGCCGGCGGCTGCGACGTTGAGTAAACGACCGCGAGATTGAAATGGGCGTCGGCGTAATCCGGATTGTTCGCGATCGCTTCGAGCATTTCTTTCTCGGCCGCTTCCTGCCAGCCTTTCTGGCTCGCGGTGATGCCGAGATAATTGTGCGCGGTCGCGCTTTTCGGATTGATCGCGAGCGATTTCGTCAGCTCGGAAAGGGCGTCGTCAAATTTGCTCTGCCGATAATAAACAATGCCGAGCGTGGTGTGGGTGAACTCGTCGCGCGGCGCAATCGCGATCGCTTTTTTCAACGTCAGCTCGGCCGCTTTCAATTTGCCGTTGCGAAAAAAAACGACGCCGAGATTTGAGAGCGAGTAAAGATTGTTCGGACTTTTCGCGAGGATTTCCTCGTATTCCTGCTCCGCATCTTTGAAGTCGCCGTGATCGAAACTGTCTTTCGCTTCGCGCGCGAGCGGGAGCAACTCGCCCGGCACGCCGGGTCTGAAACCGGTGTCGACTTCCGGCCCAATGTGCGTCGCGCTGCCGCTTGCGACCGATTCGAGCGAGGCCTTGGAAGGTTCGGGCGTCGGACCGCTGATCGTGACCGGGATTTGCGGAGTTGCCGGGCCTGGTTTCGCCATCGTTAGGCTCGCTTTAATCGTGGACGGGCTGTTATCCGAAATCGCGACCATCGGTTTTTTCAAAAGCTCGAGCTCTTCCGGACTCAACTTCGTGATCGGCTCGGCGAGCAGATGAATCTGCTGGTCGAGCACGTCCGATTTGATTTTCAATTTGTCGAACTCGGCGAGCATCAATTTTTTCGCCTGCTCGCGACGCGCTTCTTCCTGACGCTCGCGAATCACGATGCCGCGCAGCATCTGATTTTCCTTCACCAACTGCATGCTCTCTTCCGAAGTCGCGCCGTTCAGTTTCGCGGCCGCGAGCTGGCCGCTGGCGTCGTCGAGTTGCGAGCGCAAATCCGCGATCGTCTTGTCGTCGTCCTGGTTTTTCTTTTGGCTCTCGACGAGCTGGCCGCGCAATTTTTCGAGCTCGTCTTTGACTTCGCGCAGCTCCTGCTCCTTGCGCGGTTTGTCGACGCTGATCTCGCGCACGGTCGTGACCGCGGTGATGAGGCGCTGCTGCAAATCGGCGTTTTCCGCGACCAGTGCCTGCACCCGCGCCTGCGCGTCGCCGGACGCTTTCAATTGTTTCAAGGCGACGTCGCGTTCGTGCTGCATCGAGTCGCGTTCTTTCGTCAGGCTCGTGACCTGCTCGTGCGCGTCGGCGAGTTTGAGGCGGGCGGCGGCGTTTTCTTTTTCGGCCTGGGTGCGACCTTCCTGCGCGGCATCGAGCGCTTTTTGCAACTGGGTGATTTGCGCTTTCAACGCGAGCGCTTCCTTGCGGCCGCCGCCGCTGCTGCTCGTCTTGATTTCGCTCAACGATTGCTGCGCGGCGGCAAGTTGATCGCGCACTTCCTGCTCGGCCTGCGATTTTTTCGCAAGGTCGGATTTCGCCTGCTCGAGTGCCGAGTTGGTGTCCTGCAATTTGCCGACGACTTCGGATTTTTCTCGTTGCGCGGAGTCGACCTGATCGCGCGCTTTTTTCAAATCCGACTCGAGCGCGTCGATCCGCGCGTGCAGATCCTTGGTCGCGGATTGAATCGCGGCCTGCGTTTCCGGAGAAGGCATTGTTTTCCCGCCAAGCTCGATGCTCGGCCCCGCGGTCGGCAAAGGCGCGATCGACGCTTCCGGTTCGGGCGCGCTCGCGGAGGCGGCGGCTTCATCGGAGAGGTCACCTTGCGTGGAAATTTTGCTCTCCACGCGCAGGATCGCCTCGGCGATTTTGCGACTGCGATAATCAACGATCGGCGGCTGCCAGTCGGCGTTGCTTTTTTTCAGCTCCTCAAGCAGCGCGCCGGCAAAACGCAATTTCGCGAGCGCAGGCTGGAGCTGATTTTCGCGCTCGAGCTTTTCCGCCTGTTGCGCGGTCATGTAGGCCTTGAGAAAAACTTCCGACGGATCGGTCTCCTGCGCGACGGCGACAAACGGCTGCGCCACGATCGCGATGACGGCCAGAAAAAGCAGCCCGAATTTGTTCATCAACCAAACGCCGATCATAGCCGAGCGAGGGCTGACTTGCAACGCGCGGAAGCACGCGACGCTTTGCCTTTGCAAACGGAACCGGCAAAACTAAAGTGCTCGGCGACGGTGGCCATAGCTCAATGGTAGAGCCCCAGATTGTGGTTCTGGCTGTTGCGGGTTCGAGTCCCGTTGGCCACCCCGCTTTCGCTTTCTGGTACGACCGTTGCTTAAGAGAGCGGCATGATTACAACGCTGGAATTTCCGTCACCGGCCGAGGAGAAAAAACATCGTTCCTTCTGGGAACGAATCGCGAACGAGGAAGAGCTGCGCGACTGCGAGCCGCTGGAAAAACTGCTCGCTGGTTGCGAGATCATCGCCGCGCTCGACGGCGTCGATCTTCTCGCCGCCTAACGAGCGCCTAACGAACTCGGCCGACCGGTCACGCTCGCGCGCCCGATTGCTTTTTGTCGCGCGCACACGGATTTTCCACTCTGTGCCTGTAGCTCAACCGGATAGAGCTTCTGACTTCGGATCAGATGGTTGGGGGTTCGAATCCCTCCAGGCACGGTCACGATAAAGCGCGTCGACGAGCCGGAGCGATTTCTCGTTAGGCAAAAGCGTTTGCGCCATTTGGTTCATGACGTAAGCGAAAGCGAGCCCGTTTTCCGGATCGGCAAAAGCGTGGCTCCCGCCCGCGCCCGGATGGCCAAACGCGAGCGACGACGGACCAAAAATTCGCCGGGCGGTTTGCGGCGCGTCTTTCATGAAGCCGGCCGAAAACGCGGTCGGGATTTCGAAAACACGATCGATCCCAGCGGTCAGAGAGGTCGTCATTTGCGCAATCGTCTCGACGGAAAAGAAACGCCGGCCTTGCAGCTCGCCGCCGTTCGCGAGCAGAGCATAAAATTTGCCTAACGAATGCGCCGTGCCGATGCCGCCGAAGGAAACGAACGAAAGCGCGCGAATTTCCGGCGCGTTCATCGCGCTCACGGAGTGCAGGCCGCGCGGCGAAGTGAAAGTTCGCCGCTGCAAAGTGCCCGGCGTCGCGAGCGCACGGTAAAACGCGTCCGGTTCCGAAGCGGCCGGGAATTTTGCGGCGTAGATCGTGGCGACGCGCGCGTTTTCTTCCGCCGGCAAACCGGTCCAGATGTCGAGGCCGAGCGGTTCCGCGAAAACTTCGCGCCAGTAATTTCCCGCGGTTCGGCCGTCGATTCGCCTAACGAGTTCGTCAACGAAAAACCCAAACGTGCGCGCGTGATAACCGTGTCCGCGACCCGGCGGCCAGAGTGGCGTCTGTTTTTCGATTGCCCGAACGACGGCGGCGAAATCGGTGACCTCGACCGCTTCGTCGAGCGTGCAAAGGCCGGCCTGGTGCGAGAGCAGTTCCGCGAGTGTGATCTCGGCCTTCCCGTTTTGCGCGAACTCCGGCCAGAACTGCGCGACGCGACTCGTTAGGCTGATTTTTTTCTGCTCGAGCGCGTGCAAAAGACAGGCGCTGCCGAGCCCTTTTGTCGCCGACCAGAACAAAACCGCGGTTTCGTCTTCCCAGGATTTCTCGCGGCGCGCGTCGCGGTAACCGCCATGAAGTTCGACGATCGGTTCGCCGTGGTGCCAGATCGAAACGGCGGCGCCGAGTTCGTCGAAACGCTCGAAGTTTTCCTCGAACAACCGCCGGATGCGATCGGCCAAAGGATGTGCGCGCGCCGGCATCAGAGCACGCTTTGCCTAACGAATAGTTTTGCGACGAATTTCAGCCTAACGAACTCAATATTCCCGAACGTAGGGATATTTCGTTTCGTTCCCCGGCTCGGGCGGGAATTCGCTGTAGCCGCGATGAATCCAGGGAATGTCGCTGCGCAAAACCGGATCGTAAGTTCCCTTGTAAACCGGAATCGGCCAGAGAAGCGCTTCGTAAAAGCCGACGCCAATGCGGGCAAAGGCGCGTCCTGTCCCGCGGATGACGCCGTAGGTTGCAGCGGCGTTGTTGCCTTCGGTTTCGTTCACTTTGCCGATCGTGACGGGGATTTCCGTCCAGCCAAGAAACATGTTCGAGATGCCGCGCGCGAGCCTGCGCGTCGGTCCGTAATCAGCCGACGGCGGATCCTGAATGTCGGCCAGCGCGCTGAGGCAAAATCCGCTGACGAAAAACAGAATCAGGACGTGTTTCATCGACCGATCGAGTAAAGCCAGGCGCCGCGCAGATTGCAACATCTCTTTATCGCGCCGCGGATTTTTCCCGGGCGCGTGTGGTAAAAACCGAAACGGAAATCGTAATCGCGAGAATGGAAATGATGATGAGGAGCGAGAGCCAGTTCGGCAGCGGCAGCCAATGCGCGCCGATCATTTTCCCGCCGACAAAACAAAGAACGACGGCGAGGCCGGTGCGCAAAAAAACGAAACGGCCGACGAGATGCGCGAGGACAAAATAGAGCGAACGCAGGCCGAGAATGGCGCAGATATTTGAGGTGTAGATGATGAAACTGTTCTGGGTGATCGCGAGCACGGCGGGGATCGAGTCGACCGCAAAGGCAAGGTCCATCAAATCGATCACGATGAGGACGAGCGCGAGCGGCGTGAGCATGGTGCGGCCGTTGACCCGCGCGTGAAAATGCGCGCCGTGATATTCTTTCGTCACGGGGAAAATGCGCCGCGCGAAACGCAAGACGAAGTTGTTCTCGAGATCGAGCGGCCCGGCCTTCCCGAACATCATGCGCAGGCCGGTGACGAAGAGAAACGCTCCGAAAATGTAGAGAACGAAATGAAATCGCGCGACCAGCGTGACGCCGAGCCAGATCATGAGCCCGCGCATGACGAGCGCGCCGAGAATTCCCCAGATGAGGACGCGATGTTCGTATTCGGGCGGAACGCGAAAGTAGGCGAAGATTAAAACGAAAACGAAAATGTTATCGACGCTGAGCGAGTATTCGATCAGGTAGCCGGTGAAAAAATCGATCGCGTGACTCGCGCCCTGCCAGAACCAGACGAGCGCGTTGAAGCCTAACGAGAGCAAAATCCAGACGAGGCTGCGCTTGATCGCGCTCCGCAGATCCATCTTGTGCGGCCCGTGAAAGCTGAAGAGGTCGATTGCCAGCGCCGCGAAAACCCCGAGATGAAATGCGACCCAGAACCAGATGCTGACGGACACGAGGCGCTAGATTTCCACGGCTCACGCGCGCCGGCAACGCGAAAGCCGCCACCGCCGGTTTGCGCAGCGGCGACCCGTCGTGCATCGTGAACCCGCGAGATTTATGGATGCCGAATTGCAAAAATTAGTCGAGGCCGGCAAGCTAACCGCCGCCGGCGCGGAGCAGCTCGAGCAGCTCAAGCCGGGGGCATTTTGCCTGCACAAAAGCTGGGGATTCGGCCGCGTCGCGGAGTGGAATTTGTTGCTCAACCAGATCGTGATCGACTTCGAAAAAAAGAAGGCGCATCCGATGCAGTTGCAATACGCGGCCGATAATCTGACGCCGATTCCCGCCGGACATTTCCTCGCGCAAAAAGCGACCGACCTGCCCGCGCTAAAAAATTCGCTCCAGCAAAATCCCGCCGCCGCGATGCGCAACATTCTCGAGAGCCTCGGCGGCAAAGCGACCCCGGCGCAAATCAGCGCGTGGCTCGTGGGCGATATTTTCAGCGAACTGGAATTCAAGCGCTGGTGGGACGCGACGAAAAAATCGCTGAAGAAGGATGGCCACTTTTTGATCCCGGCGAAAAAGACCGAGCCGATCGAGCTGCGCGCCGAGCGCGTTTCAAATGTCGCCGAAATGCTCGTCGCGTTTCAGCAGGCGCGGCAGCAGAAGGAGCAGGCCGCCGCGCTCGATCAGATCATCAAACTGCATCAGGAATTCAACGAGCCGGAAAAACAATTGCAGCCGCTCATCGACACGATCGAGGAAATGGCGCAACGCAATCAGCGGCTCAGCCCCGCGCTCGCTTTCGAGCTCGTGCTCGGCCGCGACGATCTGCTCGAGCGCGAGCCGAAACTGCGCGCAAACAATCCGGACCTCACCATCACGCGTCTGATCGCGGACGAAGAATCGCGCCTCGCCGCGGTGCTGGCCAAACTTCCCTCCGCGAAAGAGCGCCGCGTCCTTCACGCGCTCCCGGCCGCGCTCGGCGATCGCTGGGTCGTGCGCGCCCTGCGTTTGATGCAGGGAAGCAACGCGCGACTCGCCTCGCAGATTCCGCCCGTCTTCGTTGAAAACGGAAAACAGGACGAGCTGCGCACCGCGCTCGATCGCAGTTTGCGCGAACATTCCGCGACGAGCGAAATGCTTTTCTGGCTTTGCAAGAATCGCAAGGCCTGGCCGCAGCTCATCACGCCGGAATTGCTCGGCGCGATCTTCGCCGCCTGCGAGCGCGACCAGCACAACGAGAGCAACAGCCGCAGCACCCGCCTGCGCGATTTGCTCACCAGCGATCGCGCGCTCATTCCCGACATCTTCGCCGGCGCTGAGATCGGCCTCGCCCGCGACGCGATGCGGCGGCTCATGCTCAGCCCGGTTTTCGACGAGCTGACGAAACGGTCTCTCATGGCCCGGATCATCAAATTGTATCCTGAGCTACAAAGTTTAGTCAGCGGTGAACAAGCGGAGGAAAAAAGCGAGGCCCTCGTCGTCTCCTGGAGCAGCCTGCAGAAGCGTAAAGCCGAGTTTGAAGATCTGGTGAACAAAAAAATTCCCGAGAACAGCCGGGAAATCGGCATCGCGCGTTCCTACGGCGACCTGCGCGAGAATTTCGAATTCAAGGCCGCCAAAGAAATGCAAGCGGTCCTGATGCGCCGAAAATCCGAGCTCGAAAACGCGCTCACTCGCGCGCGCGGCACCGCCTTCGAAAATCCCGACACGAGCCAGGTTTCGGTCGGCACCGTCGTCACGTTGCGCGAGAGCGGTGCTGATCGCGAGGAGACTTACACGATCCTCGGCGCGTGGGACGGCGATCCCGATCGCGCGATCATTTCCTATCAGACCGCAATCGGCCAGGCGCTGCTCGGCCATCATGTCGGCGACGGCGTCGAGCTCAACGCGCAGGAAGATCGCGGCCGCTACACGATCGTCGCGATCGAGGCCGCGCCGCTCGATGTCGTGCCGCCGGATTCAGATCTCGAGCCAGTCGGGTCGGAAACAGTTGCCTAACGAGTCGCGACGCAGCGTCGTTGTTTGGCATTTGGATTCGTCAGGCAAAGTTGCCCGTTGTTTTTGCCTCGCGCTTTTTCGCGAAACGGAATCGCCAAATTCGCCCGCACGGTTTAAGAAACCGCGATGCAAGGCCGCGGCTTTTTCGCCGAGTTAAAACGACGCCACGTTTATCGCGCCGGCGTCATCTACGCGATGAGCGCGTGGCTCATCATCCAGATCGCGACGCAAACGCTGCCGTTTTTCGACGTTCCGCCGTGGGTCATTCGCTTCGTCATCATCGCGCTCGTCGTCGGTTTTCCGATCGTCCTGGCGCTCGCCTGGATTTTTGAGCTCACGCCCGCGGGCGTCGTCAAAATCGACGATCTTCCCGAGGAACCGGTGGCCGCGCGGCGTCATCATCGCCACATCGACTTCGTCATCATCGGCGCGCTGTCGCTCGTCATCATTCTGCTTCTCGTGCAGGAGCATTGGTTTATTTTTTCGCATGGCGGCCGCGACAAAAGCATTGCCGTTCTGCCGCTGGAAAACCTGAGCGACAACAAGGAAAACGCATTTTTCGCCGACGGCATCCAGGACGATCTGCTCACCAACCTCGCAAAAATCAAAGACCTCAAAGTCATCAGCCGCACGAGCGTGATGAAATATCGCGACCCCGCGACGCGCGCGATCAAGGACATCGCGCAGTCGTTAGGCGTGGCGAATATTTTGGAAGGTAGCGTGCGGCGCGAAGGCAATCGCGTCGCGGTCAACGTGCAGTTGATCGATGCTGCGACCGATCATCAAATCTGGGCCAACATTTACAAACGGACACTCGCCGATTCGTTAGGCATCGAAGGCGAACTGGCGACCGAAATCGCCAATGCGCTGCGAGCCACGCTCACGCCGGAGGAGAAAATTCGGGTGCAGCGCAAACCAACCGACAACGCCGATGCCTGGGAGCTTTATCTCCGCGCGCTCCCATACGAGCAGGGGCCCGATACCCTTCTGCAGGATTATCGACGCGCGGTCGAGCTCTACGCGCGTGCGATTGCGCTCGATCCAAATTTCGCGCTAGCGCACGCGCATCTCGCCTCGACTTACGCGGAGATTTATCATTTCCACGAGCCAACGGCGAACTGGGCCTCGAAGGCGAAAAGCGAAGCCCAAACTGCCTTCGGTCTGGAGCCGAATCTGAGCGAAGCGCACGTCGCGCTCGGCCAGTGCGCCTATTGGATTGATGACGATTACGACCGCGCGCTCGCCGAATTTTCGCGCGCGCAGGAGCTCGCGCCTAACGATGCCAATGTCGGCATGCTCATCGCCGCGATCCAGCGTCGCCAGGGTCACTGGAAGGAAACGCTGGCTGCTTACCAACGCATCGCAAAAGTCGATCCGGAAAATCCAAACATCGTCCGCAATTTACTCATCACGAGCACGGCCATGCGCGACTGGGCGGGCGGCGCGCGCGCGGCGGCACGTTGGCGCGCGATCGCACCCGATTCGGTTGTCGCAAAAATCCAGACCGGTTACGTCGATTTCTGGTGGAAAGGCACGACCACCGTGATGCACAACCAACTCGCGCAAATTCCCGAGAGCAACGATCCCGACGGAATCGCGACGGCCTGCCGTTGGGAAGCGGCCATGCTCGACGGGAATTACGCCGAAGCGAAATCGATTCTCGACCAGACTTCGCTCGACACGGTTGACTATTTGAATGGCGGGACGACGCCGAAACAATTTCTCGTCGGATGCAGCGAGCTGGCGGCCGGAAATTTCGCCGCGGCCCAGACGCAATTTGAATCGGCCCGGATCGCCTTCGAGCAGCAAGTGCAGGAAGCGCCCGACAACGCCGAGCGCCACGCGAATCTCGGCCTGGTCTACGCGTTCATGAACCGAAAGGACGACGCGATCCGCGAAGGCCGGCGCGCGGTTGAGCTGAAACCGGAATCAAAAGATGCCTTCGACGGCGCGATCATGCAGGCTTTTCTCGCGCTCATTTACGCGCGCGTCGGCGAGAACGATCTCGCCTTTTCCCTGCTCGACCGACTGGCGAAAATTCCCGGCCCGATCGACAGCGCGGACTACAGTATTACTCGAAACGATCTGCTCCATCGCTGGGAATGGAGGTCGCTGCGGAAAGATCCGCGCTTCGCCAGGCTGTTGGCAACTCAGTGAACTCCTTTACTCGTTAGGCCACACGAAGATCGTTGAAAGCCGCGCCGAGAAAATCGATCACGTCGCTCGGGAGGAGCGATTCCTCGCTCGCTTGTCCCGAGCTGATCGCGAGTTCCGCGGCCCGTCCGCAGAGCCACGCGCCGAGGCGCGCGGCATCGTTAGGCGCGAGCTTCTGCCCAAGCAAAGAGCCGCAAACGCCGGTCAAAATGTCGCCCATCCCGCCCGTCGCCATCCCAGGGTTTCCTGTCGTGTTGTAGCTCAGGCCGCGCGCAGGCCCCGCGACGATCGTGCGACTTCCTTTGAGAAGAAGCGTGACGCCGTACTTCTCGCAAAACGTGGTTGCGAGTTTCGCGCGCGACATTTTTCCGGCCGGGCAGAGCCTCTCCATTTCGCCGGGATGCGGCGTGAGCAAACGCGAGCCGCGCGCTTTTTTTAGCGTCGTTAGGCGCGTGGACAAAATGTTCAGCCCATCGGCGTCGATCACCATCGGCTGCCGCGCGTCGCACATCAGCGCGAGGATTTGTTCCGCGCGCGATTTGCCCAGACCGGGACCGATCGCCCAGACATCAACCGGCTGATCAAGCAATTCGCCGTAAGATTCGAGCGGCTTTACCATCACTTCCGGCGCTGCCGACGCGCCGACAACTTCGTAAATTTCCTCCGGCACGAAAAGCTCGACGAGTCCTCCACCGGCGCGGAGCGCGCCTAACGAACAAAGGACCGCGGCGCCGCAAAAACCGCGCGATCCCGCGACCACGCCGATGCGTCCGAATTGATTCTTGTAGGCGGAAAACTTTCGCCGCGGCAGCGCCCCACACAGCACCTCGGGAATGGCAAGCTGGTCACGAGATTGCGGAACCCGCAACTGATCGAGCGACGCGACTTCGAGCCGGCCGACGAAATCGAGCGCACCGTCGGAAAGCAAGCCGCGTTTCCCTGCGCCGATCGTGACCGTGAGGTTGGCGCGAACACAATTTTCATCGGCATCGCCGGAATCGCCGTCGAGACCGGAGGGCAGATCGATCGCGACGACGAACGCATTTTTGCGCAGACGATTGATTTTGCGGCAGGCGCGCAGAATCGCGCCGCGCAACGGCGGCCGCGCGCCAAGACCCAGCAGTCCGTCGAGCACAATCGTCGGCCCGGTCGTCGATTTGGCCGAGCCGGTCTGACGAAGCGCGTCGAGTTTTTGACTCGTTAGGCTGGCGAGCTCTTTTTCCGGGTGGCTAAGATGCGTTTCGATCTGCCAGCCGCGTTCAGCGAGCAGTCGCGCGGCGACAAACGCGTCGCCGGCGTTATGACCTTTGCCGGCAAAAACGACGCACTTTCCCGCGCGCGGAAAAAATTTCGCAATCGCCCGGGCGATCCCCTCGCCTGCTTCTTCCACCAAGGCATCGGCCGAAATTCCGCGAGCGAAGGCGGCTTGTTCGGCTGCGCGCATCTGCGCCGAGGTGACGATGGAAGCGGACACTTTTAGTCGCTCGAAGTTTTTTTCTTTTTTTTGCCCGTTGATTTTTTCTTCTTCGAGCTGGTCGGTTTTTTCTTCGACCTTTTTCCGTGCGAGCTGCGCGACGACGAGCGCCGCGTGTGATGGACGATCGCTGGCCGCTCTGCCCCGGCGAGCACGAAATCATCGTAGCCATGCCGCTCCGCAATTGGCGGCGTGATCCGGCGCAGACCGGCGACGACCGGACGATTGAACGGCGGCGGTTTTCCCTCGACGCCGGCGGCGATCGCTTCGGCGAGACGGTCGCGATAACTGCTCTGCAAAGCGAGGCGCGCTTCGCCCGGATTGGTGAGGAATCCGCATTCGACGAGCACCGAGGGAATGGTGGTGCGGCGCAAAACGAAATAGCCGCGCCGCCGAATCCCGCGGTTGTCCGTCTCGGTGACGCCGACGACCTGGCGGTGGATGTTGGCGGCGAGCCGCGCGCTGTCGCTACGATAATAATAGGTCTCGATGCCGTTCGCAGCCGAGCGGGTCGCGGAGTTAAAATGAATGCAGACGAAAATCGCGCCGGGATGGGCGTTGGCGATGGCGACGCGGCCGCCGAGGGTGACGAAATAATCGCCGTTGCGGGTCATGAGGACGTGATAACTGGCGGCGCTGAGTTTGCGCGCGACGCGCTGGGCGACGTCGAGCGCCATGGTTTTCTCGGGCACGACCTGGCCGGGAATGCCGCCGCGGTCGAAGCCGCCGTGACCGGCGTCGATCACGACGGTGCGAGAATCGCGGGCTGTTTGCGCGTTCGAAAAAGACACAGAGGCAGCGCAGAAAATCATGCCTAACGAAAAGCGAATCGCCGCGCCTAACGAATGCCCTAACGATAAGGTGCGCCGGCTGCGGCGGCGTAATGCTGCGGCCATTGCTTAGTCTGCGGGCGGCTGATTGGCCGGGCGATCGGAGAGCTTCGGGATCGAGCGATTGGAGGGATTGGGCGCGGCGGGAATATCCGGGACACCGCCGGCGACGGTGACGACTCCGGTTGGACTGCGCTCCAGCCGCGGCGAGCTACGGATCTGCGCGTAGCTGGCGTGCCGAAGAAGTTTTCCGTCGAGACCAACGACGGAGTAGGCCCAGATGCGCGGCGCGGCGCATTGCAGGACATGGAGCGTGTTGTCGCGATCGATCTCGGCGTGCGGCTCGTCGAACTCAATGACGCGGCCTAACGAATAGGTGCCGTAAACGAGGCCGTGCGATTTGTCCTCGACCTGCACGTAGAGCGAGGTGTGATCGGGAAAGCGATTCGTCATGAGCGAATAGGTGCGCTCGCCGTCGTTAGGCGCACCGACCGTTTGCCGCCAGATCGGGTGCGCGGTCGTGACCTCGAAAACTTTCGCCGGTGCGTAAAAGTATTTGTTCAGGTCGGCAAAATAAACATTCGCGCGCACGTGATAGGTGCCGGGATCGCCGACCGGGAAGCGCGAAGTCACATCGATCTTCCGCGTCACCGACGTGCCGGTCGCGATCGTGAGCGGCGGCTCGAGCGTTTGATGCAAAGGCGCGAGCAAACGGTCGGCGTCGCCCGTGACTTCAAAGCCGTACCAATGTTGATCGTCCTGATCGTGCAAAACGATGTCGCGGCCGGCCAGGTTTGTGATCGTGACCGTAGCCAGGACGGGTTCGTGCGCGATGTATTGCAGGCGCCGGAATTTCAACTCAACCTCGACTTGCGCGCGTGCCGGGATCGCAGCCAGAAAAAGCGCCGCGAAAACGAGTGATCGATTCATCGGCGCGTAAAGTAACGCAACTCGCCGGAGATGAAAGTTAGCGCAGCCGGCCAGAAGCTTTTCTCCACGATTTTACCTTGTCGATCAGCGTCGTTTTCGCCGCCTCGCGGACAGGCGCGGGCGCGAGCAGGACCTCGAGCTTTTGCGCCTCGCGCGCGAGCACGGGCCACTCGGTGATCGCGCCCGGGCCGGCGGTTTGCATTTGATGAATGAGCTTGAGGACGCGGCCGCTGCCCGGCATCGCAGTCGCTTTTGTCATCGGGATAAGGAGCCGGCCGATCATTTGGATTTCGTGGCGCGAGGGCTCGAGCTGGGCGAGCGCCGGGCTCGCGACCGCGACGTCGGCCAATTTTGCCTCGTCGTTAGGCGTAACGAAAATGCGCGAGAGCCGGAGCGGCCCGTGCAGAATCTGGTGGTCGTCGAGATGAACGAGGGCTTCCGCGATTGCGCGGATGAGCCGCAAGGCGACGAGCGCCGAGATGGTCAGGCCGCTCGCTTTGATTTCGTAAAGGGTGCGGCCGACGACAAATTCGCGCGCATAAAAATGGGTGCCCTCGAATTCGCCCGCTTCGTAAACCGGCAGGATCGCGGGGTGCCGCACGTTCGCGTTTGCGCTCGCGGCCTCGAGGAACTGCTGCGCGCGCTCGGGAATTTGCCGCAGGCTGCGACGCAAAACATGGAGCGCGACCGGACGGCGAACGGAGGTTTGTTCGGCCTCGTAGACCTTGTCGAAAAAACTTTCCGTCAACTTTCGGCCGACGAGATAAGTTCCGAGCTGCCGCCCGGTCAAATCGGGTTCGGCTGGCAGCGGCGAGGCTTCGATTTCAGTTGCGATCCCGGTTTCGCCGACGCCCGTCGCGCGATCCTCACGCTCGCGCCTAACGACCTGGGCGAGCGCCGCGTCCCAGCCGATCTCGATCGTTTGCTCCGACGGACTCGCGTTTTCGTTGTAGGAAAATCTCACCGGCCCGAGACGCAGCATTTCCGAGATCGCGTCCAGCCCGACCGCACGCGGGGTCGCGGCGTGACGCAGCTCGCCGTTGCGCAAGAAAACGACGCCCGATTCCGCGCCGGCAAACAACTGCACCGCGCCGCTCTTTCCGCTCAGGCAAAACATCTGCAGGAGATCGATGAGGTGAAACTCGTTAGGCGCGCGCCGTTCATTCGTTAGGCGCTCGATTGCGGCGAGCAAACCTTCGCCATCGATCGGCTCGGGAAAAACCTTGCTCTTCGCGATTTCAAACCGCTGTTCGGCGAGCGTGTAGGGGGGCAGGAAAAAAGTTTGCAGGTTGGGCGCAATTTCGCCTAACGAACTCGCGAGCGCGACACCATCGATCCCCGCGCCATCGACCTGCGTGAGAAGCAGCTCGCAGTTTCCATTCTGCTCGATCCGTTTGCGGGCCGCCGCTGCGCTCGCGAGATAAGTTGCCGCGTGCCCGCTGAACTCATGCACCAGGCCGGTCAATCCTTCGCCGATCTCCGCGTCCTGATGGACAATGAGCAGCTGCATTACTGCGGCGGCGCGGTCACGGGCGGCGGGAAAAGATTGAGCAGCCGCGTCGGGTCCGCGCGCACGGCCTGCAGTTCGTCCTCGTAGTAAACGCGCACGATGTAGCCGAGATACTGCCGGTCGTTGGTTTTTTTCGGCAACAAATCCGCGCCGCCATCATTCGATTTTTTCTTCGCCGCACGCTGCGCTTTCTCGACCGAATCGGGCACGTTCTCGAGCGGACTGCCGGGCGCGGGGTAGGCGTTTTTCGGCCGCACGTAAGTGACGTCGAGAACTTCGGTCGGCGTGTCGGCCCAATTATGTCCGGGCGTGATCCATTCATAACTCACGTCCGCATCCGTGAGCACGACCTGATTGTTATCGACGACGTCGTAGAAGAAGACCTGAATCTTGACCTTCGTGTGATCGATCGTCGCGCCCTGTCGCTTCGTCACGCCGACGCGCAAGACCAGTTTCGTGAGCACGTCCGGGTCGTCGACGAGCGTCTGTTTGACCCGCGAAATTCCGAGAACCGAGCCGTCGGGAATGCTCGTGCTGTCGTCCGGCGCGGCGCGCCCGGTCGATGCCTGACCGGTCGAACCGGGAATGCCCGCGACCGGCACGCCCATTCGTAGTTTCAAATCCGCCAGCTCGCCCAAAGCGCCGGCGTCGTCGCCTAACGACTTCACGCGCCGCCAAGTTTCGTTCGAACGATCGAACAACTGCATCGATTCGTAAGTCAACGCGAGTTCGGCCAGGATCTCCGCGTTCTGCGGCGCAAGCGCGGCCGCCTGCTGCAATTTCGCGATCGCGTTTCCGGTGTCGCCTTTTTTGCGCAGCGCCCTCGCGACCTGCAAAAGTTCGTCCGGAATCGAAACGGCCGGCGCGAGTCGCGACGCGGATTTTGTTTTCGCAATCGGCTTCGTCGCCGCCGGCGCGACAAATTTCGACGCCGCCACCGTCACATCCGGCGCCGGGACAAAACTCGGCCGCACCTCGTGCGCGTGATGCCAGCGAATGGCGAGCGCGCCGATTACCTGGGCGCACGCGATCGCGGCGAGGAGGACAAGCGCGAGCGCAAAAGTCTTGTCCGACCGGCTGCCTTGCGAAAGCGAAACGACGCGCACGGCAATCTCCTAGCGATCGCGCCGGGAAGTGTCAATCCGCGAGCGGCGGATGACATTTGTCGCGGCGCGCCGATTTTGCGCGGTGCGCTTTCTGGTCGCGCCCGACAAATTCAAAGGATCGTTAGGCGCGTATGAAGTCACAGCGCGAATCGCGGCAGGCCTGGCGAGATGGCGCGCAAGATTTCACCGACATCCTCGTTCTCGGAAATGCCCCCGACGATTTCGCGGAGACGGCCGCACCTGCTCGAGCCGCGCGCGCAAACTGGCGGCGCGTCTTGCCTAACGAATCGCGCCGCGAAGAAAGAATTGCGATGCGTTAAACAAATTGCGCGTTTGGCGGCGTCTATTTTTTGAAGATCGTGAAAAGGTCATGGAGGTCGCGTCGCATGAAGATTGGCAAATCTGTTTCGCACAGCTCGGGCCCGCGCTTGTCCTCTTCGCGCGGCGCTGGACGCAATCGCGCGCCGATGCCGAGGATGTCGTGCAGGAAGCTTTCGTCCGTTTCTGGCGGCACCAGCATTCGCTCGAGAATCGCGCGCTCCTTTACGCAACCGTCCGCTCCGCCGCGCTCGATCGGCTGCGTCGCGATCAGCGCCGCCAGCGGCGCGAAGTCATCGCCGCGCGCGATGACGAGACGCATTACGAGCCGGAATTTGCTTCCGATAACGAGAGCGAAGAGCTGCTCGCGGCTGCGGTTGCGCGCTTGCCTAACGAACAAAGGGAGGTCGTGATCTTGAAAATCTGGAATGAGCTGACATTCGCCGAAATCGCGCAGGCGCTGGAAATCTCGCAGAACACTGCGGCGTCTCGCTATCGCTATGCGCTCAACGCGCTGAAGAAAAATTTGCAACCGCATGAATGATTTTTCCGAACTTGAAGCGGACCTGAAAAAGCTGCGACCTGCGCCGGTCTCGCAGGACCTCGCGCAACGGATCGAGGCGGAATTGCAGCGCGCGAATTCGGTCGCGACCGCGGGCGTTTTGCCGGCGCGGCGAGTGCGTTCGAGCCATTGGCAATCGTTCGGTCTTGGGTGCGCCGGCCTCGCGGCGCTCGTCGTCATCGCGTTCACTTATTTCGATCAGGCGCCGCAAAACGTCGCGACGAGTGAAGCGAAATCGAGCGCGGCTCGCGCCTCCGGTTTTCAGCCGGTCGGCCTCACCCAGACTGTTTACAGCAGCCACGACGAAGGGCTGGTTTTTTCGCCTAACGATGCCGGCAATCCACGCCGCCGTCTGCGCTACGAGACGCGCGAGACGATGCGCTGGCACAATGCCGCCACAGGCGCGTCGGTGCGTGTTTCTTATCCGGTCGAGCAGGTCGTCCTGACGCCGGTTTCTTTTCAGTGAACATCAAAACAAATCGAACAATGAAAATTCAAATCGCCCTAACCACAGCCGCGCTGCTTCCGCTCGCGGCTTTCAGCCAGACCCCCACGCCTAACGACTCGCCGGCGCAGCCCGCGCTCGCCGCAGCTCCGGCCGCGCCGGCAGTCGCCCCCGTGCCGCCTGTGCCACCTGCGCCGCCCGCGCACAGTTGGATGCACGACGAAGATCGGCCTAACGAACCGGTGACGTTTCTTGGCGTCGAGACTTCGCGCGTGCCGCGAGTTTTGAGCGAACAGTTGAATCTGCCGCGCGGTTTCGGCGTAGTGGTTGATTACGTCGTGCCGAACAGCGCCGCGGCGGCGGCCGGGGTGCAGCCGAGCGACGTCCTTCGGATGTTGAATGACCAGATCATCATTGATTCGGACCAGCTCGGCGTGCTCGTGCGCAGTTTCGCCGACGGCGCGACGGTGAGTCTGACCGTTCTGCGCAAAGGCCAGGAGATGAAATTGACCGCGAAGCTGCAGCAGAAAAAGGAACGTGCCGGTCGCGGACCGGTCGGTTATGAATTCAATTTCGACGACCTCGATCGCCTGAAAAATTTCCAGATGCCGGACATGACTGCGGTGCGCGAAGCAGTCGCGCGCGCGAAAAAGGAGGCCTTGCGCGCGGGCGATGAGGCGCGGGCCGCGGCGCGCCGGTTGCGCATCGTGACGGATGATGACGGCACGGTGAAGACGAGCCATGTCGATCTCGGCAAAGCGCAGATTGTTTTCACCGACGAGAAAGGCGAGCTGCGACTGGAGTCAGTCGATGGAAAGAAAATGCTCACGGCGAAGGATCCATCGGGAAAGGTGATTTTCTCCGGGCCGATCGACAACGCGGAAGAGCGCGCGAAAATTCCGCCGGACGTGCGCAAGCGTTACGAAAGTCTCGAACACCAGGAACTGCCGGCGATTCCGCCTAACGATGAACTCGCGCCGCGGCCGCCCAATCCGGACGACGGCGCTTCGCTCCGCAGCGTGCAATTGCCCCGCGCCAATCGCAGCGGCTGGGTGCGAAATACGATTCTGCTTTAGCTTTTCGTTAGGCACTCGTTAGGCATTGGGCCCGCGCATTCCGCGCGATCGCGGCGTTCTTTTTTCGGGCGAAGCCGGAGCCGCTTGCGGAGAAGATCGGCGCTTCTACTATCTCGTGCGCGCGGCCCAGGCGCGCCACGATGCCCGAGCGAAAACCGTACGCGCCGCCACCAATTCCGCCCACGGAACAAATTCGCGATCCCTACGCCGCGTTTCGATTTCGCAGTTTCGTCTTTTATACGATCGGCAATTTCGTCTCGATCGCGGGCCGTCAAATGCTCACCGTCGCTCTCGAATGGGAAGTCTATGCGCGCACCCATTCGGCGACCGCGCTCGGCCTCGTCGGGCTGACCGCGGCGCTGCCGGTGGTCACGCTTTCGCTGCCGGCCGGTCACCTTGCCGATCGCGTCAGCCGCAAAATCATCATTCTTTGGTCGCAAGCTTCGAGCGCGCTTTGCTCGATCCTGCTCGCGATTGTTTCCTGGAACCATCTCGCGATTCCGCGCCTGGCGATTCTCGTGCGCACGAATGCCGGCCTCGCGGCGGTGGCCCATCTTTTCGAGCGGCACGCGACTTATCATTTCGACGATCTCTCGCTGCCGCTGATCTATTTGATAATGCTGATCTCGGGTTCGGCGCGAACGTTCGGCTGGGCCGCGCGCGCTTCGTTTTTTCCGACGCTGGTGCCGCGCGACCAGTTCGCCAACGCGGTCACTTGGAACAGCAGCATCTTCCAGGTCGCGTGCGTGCTCGGGCCGGCCGCAGCCGGATTTCTCATCGTTAGGCTGGGCTTTCCCTTTATCTACGCACTCGATAGTTGCTGCGCGCTCGCTTTTTTTGTTCTCGTCCTTCCGATCAAAAAAACGCGTACGTCGCGGCGGGCGAGCAGTAATCCGTGGGAAAGTCTCGCCGTCGGGATCCGGTTTGTTTTTAGCCGCAAAGTCATCCTCGCAGCGTTGACCTTGGATCTGTTCGCCGTCCTGCTCGGTGGCGCGACGGCGCTGCTCCCGATCTTCGCCGATCAAATTTTGCATTGCGGCCCGATCGGGCTCGGCTGGCTCCGCGCGGCGCCCGCGATCGGCGCGTTCGGAATGGCGGTCGCGATCGCTTACCTGCCGCCGATGCATCGCGCCGGGCGCGCTCTGCTCTGGTGCGTGAGCGGGTTTGGCCTCGCGACGATCGTTTTCGGTTTGTCGAAATGGCTCTGGCTTTCGCTCGCGATGCTCTTTCTGACCGGCGCATTCGACAGCGTGAGCATGGTCGTCCGGCAAACCCTCGTGCAACTCCTCACGCCGGACGAAATGCGCGGCCGCGTCTCGGCTGTGAACAACATTTTCATCGGCACCTCGAACGAATTCGGCGCGCTCGAATCGGGATTGACTGCGGCCGTTTTCGGTCCGGTGATCTCGGTCGTGGCGGGCGGGATCGGAACAATCCTTGTCGTCATCGCGGTCGCCACGCGCTGGCCGCCACTGCGAAAAATCGGCCGACTCGATCGCAGCTTGAGCTAAAGCAAAGAGCCTTGCCTAACGAGTAAAGGACTCGCGTCAAGACTTCGGCGGGCTTCCTACCGTTGCTCGTAAGCGCGCTCGAGAGTCGCCAGATCGAGCTTGGTCATTTGCATCACCGCATGCATCACGCGCTGCACGCGAGACCGGTCTCCGTCCTCTATTAACTTCCAAAGTTTCGTCGGCACGATTTGCCACGCGAGACCAAATTTATCTTTCAGCCAGCCCCACTCGACATATTTGCCGCCGTCGGCCGCGAGCTTTTCCCAAAAGTAATCAATCTCGGCCTGGGTCTCGCAATTGACCACGAACGAAACGGCTTCCGTGAATGGAAACTGCGGACCGCCGTTGAGAGCGACAAATGCTTCGCCGTTCAGCTCGAAACTCACGGTCATGACCGAACCGCTCGGGCCCGGTCCCTCTTCGCCGTAATAGGTCGTGGCCGTGATTTTGCCGTTTTCGAAGATGGAGAGATAGAACTGCGCAGCTTGTTCCGCTTCGTTATTGAACCAGAGAAAAGGAGTGATCTTCTGCACCGGCGAAGATCAGCGTGCTCTCTGCGCGCTTCAAATTTTGACAGCAGCGCTCCGCAAGAAATCGCACTTCTTCTCGTTAGGCTCGGCGACGTTCCTGATCGCGTCGGAAGAGCCGCGTCATTTTCCCTGGTTCGGATTCTCGGCCGCGAAAAGAATTAATTCAGGACCATCTGTCGTGATTTGGACGCTCTTTTCAAAACGAAAACCCAATTTCCCGACGAGCCGAATTGAGGCCGCGTTGCCAGGCGCGACAATCGCGAGAAGGCGTGGCAATTTCACCACCTTCCACGCGTAATCCGCGACCACGACCGCCGCCTCGAAAGCGAAGCCGCTTCCCCAATGGCGCTCGAGAAAACTGAAACCGAGATCGGCATCCGCGAGCGCGTCGCGCTTGATCAAGCCGCAGATGCCAATCGCTTCGTCCGTCTCGACAAGTTCGACGAGCCACATGCCGAAACCAAATCGCGCGTAACTCGAAGTGATTCGTTCCTCGAGATAACCTGCCGCTTCGGCCGGAGTCCGCACCCCGCGGTCGCCAATGTTGCGCAGAAAAGCGGGCTCATTCAAAACCTCGAGAAGGAAAACGGCATCGGCTTCGTTCATCTCGCGCAAGCGCAGGCGCGCGGTTTGAAGTTTGATCACGCGGGCCATTGTCCGTCGACGGCTGGTGGCGGACAAATCTCGATTCGCGTCTTTCAGATCGCCAAACATCACGCGCAGACAGCCGCGAGTTTGCCTAACGAGTCGCCAGCGTCAGTAACCGGCGCGCTTTTCCGCGTCGTCCTGCAGCCACTGCCAAAGCGCATCAAGCCGTTCCTCGAGTTCGGCTTTGATCTTTGCCAGTTCGTCCGCCGAAAATGGCGCGTCAGCCGGTCGGCGCTGCGCGAAAAGATAATATTTGATCTTCGGCTCCGTGCCCGAGCCGCGCACCGCGATGCGCGTTTTGTCGGCCAACTCGAAGTTCAACATTTTCTCTTTCGGAATCTCGTCGCCTTCAACGTCGCGAATCGTTTCGGTCTCGAAATTTTTTATCGAGACGACTTTGCTGCCGAGCATTTCCTCCGGCGGATGGGCCGCGTAACTCGCGAGCAACTTCTGGATCTTCGCCGCCCCGACTGCGCCTTCGAAAACGATCGAGTCGTTTTTCTCCAGGTAACATCCGAGCTCGGCATAAATCTCGTCGAGGAATCCGTCGATCGTCAGGTCGCGCGATTTCGCGTAGGCGGCGACTTCGCAAAACATGACCGTCGCGCCGTTGCCATCCTTGTCCCGAATGAAATCCGCGCCGCTGTAACCGTAACTTTCTTCGCCGCCGAAAATGTAAAACGCGGAGTGCGCGAGGCGCAGCCGGCGCGTCTCCGCTTCCGACAAATCGCGATAATCGGCGTCGTTAGGCAAGGGCACGGCGCGCTCGTATTTGAGCAGCTTTGCGCCGATGTATTTGAAACCGGTGAGCGTTTCAAGGCAGCGCAAACCGAACTTTTCCGCGATCGCTTTTTGCAGATCGGTCGTGACAAAAGTTTTGATGATGACTCCGCGCGACGCGTTTTGCGGGTTGAGCACGCCCTGCGCGAAAAGCGTCTTCGCGCGGTAATACGCGATCAGCGCGCCCACCTGATTGCCGCTGAGCAATTTCATCTCGCCGCGCGCGTCGCGCACCGCGACGCCGGTGCGATCGCAATCCGGATCGGTCGCGATGACGAGATCGGCGCGCTCTTTTTGCGCGAGCTCGACGCCGAGTTTGAGCGCCTCGGCGTTTTCGGGATTGGGCGATTTCACAGTCGGGAAGCGGCCGTCGAAAACGTCCTGTTCTGCGACGACGGAAAATCTTAAACCGAAGCGCGCGAGCAATGGTTTGATGATGACGCTGCCGGTGCCGTGGATCGGCGTGTAAACAATCCGCAGGTCATTTTGCGCGCGGACCATTTTCGGATCGAGCACGAGCGTTTCCAGCCGCGCGAGATAAGCCTCGTCGACTTCGCGCCCGAGGACGGAATAGCGATTTTGCTTTTCGTTAGGCGAGGAAATATCGGCGGCGTTCACTTTCGCGATGATCCCGCTCGCGTGCGGCTCGACCACCTGAGCGCCGTCGGAAAAATAAACTTTGTAGCCGTTGTCATGCGGCGGATTGTGGCTCGCGGTCACGACCACGCCGGCACTCGCGCGCAAAAAGCGCACCGCAAAAGAAAGCTCGGGCGTGGAGCGCGGACCTTCGAAGACAAACGCTTCACAACCGTTCTGCGTCGCGATTTCGGCCGCAAGCAGACTGAATTCGCGCGAAAAAAATCGCGTGTCGTGCGCAATTACCAGCTTGGGTTTTCCGGGAAGTTTTTCGCGGGCGAACCATCCGTGCAGATAATCGATGAGGCCTTTGGTCGCGCGCGCGACGCTCTCGAAATTCATCGCGTTCGTGCCGACGCAGGGAAATTCGGGACGGCCGAGTTCGTTAGGCGTGCCGCGCTCGACCGCAGTTACGATTTTGCCGATGGTGCGACCGCGAATGCCGCCGGTGCCGAAGGCGAGGGTGCGGAAAAAGCGGTCGTTCAACTCCGCCCACGCAGCCGCTTCCGCGAGCTCGGCGATCGATTGCCTAACGACTAACGAACTCCCGGGCGCGAGCGCGTTTCGAATATTCGCGCCGCTAGCCGGCAGAAGTTTTCCCGTGGCGATGGCATCCTCGATCGCAAGATTTGCGTTCACTCTTTCGCTCGAACCTTTGAGGCACGCCGGAGAGTTTGCAAGAACGTTGTTCGCTTACGGTCGGAGCGATGCGAAGGGATGGCCGAGCGAATCGAGCCAGGCGAATCGCGCGGTTTTGAACTCGAAGTTGCCGTTGCGGTCGATGAGTTGAAGCGCGATTTCGGTGTCGCGTTCCAGGTCGAGCATCCGCGTGACCTCGGGACTGAAAAGCGGCCGAATGGTGAGCGCGTGCGGGCCGGGCGGCAGATAAAGTGTGATCGTTTCGCCGGCGGCGATGCGCACGACTTCGCTGCCATCGAGGAAAACATTCACGCCGGCGCCTTTCACGTCCGCCTCTCTTGCGATGCGAAGCGCGCAGTCGCGGTCGCGCGACGGCTGGAGCAAATTCGCTTGATAACGATGCGGCGCGGGAACCGTATTGCGCGACGCGGTCACGGCCGAATGCTGAGCGGCGCAGCCCACAAAGCTGAAGAGAACGACGGAAAACATGTAACTTTTCATAATGACGAATGATTTCGCCTAACGAAAAGCCGGCCGTCTCGAGGAGCGCGCCCGGTTTTCGCGGCGAACTTCTTCGGAGCAAATTGAGGGCCACCCGAACTATTTTCTCAGGGTAAAACGATTGTTAGGCGTTTCCCACAACCGAAGCCGAATCAGCCGGCGCCCGAGCGCGCGGTCGAATTTCGGCCAGAGCGCGCGAACGATATTCTCGCCCGTCGACGGCTGGGCGCGAAATTCCTCCGTCTCAAGATCGAGATGCCGATCCTGCCACGGCTGCAAAACGGCATCGACATCGCGAACGAAATCGGAAAAATCATACAAGGTTCCGCTGCGCTCGTCGTATCTCCCGCCGACCGTCGCCTCGGTTTCGTAGCGATGACCATGCCCGCGCGGATTGTTGCACTTGCCGTAAAGCTCGGCATTGGCTGCGGCCGATAATTCGTTCGCATGCAAACGATGTGCGGCGCTGAAAGCGCGGCGAAGGCCAAGAAAACATTCGCCCGTCCGCCAGTATTCGGCAAAAAAATCATCGCGTTCGTGCAGGCGCACGCGATCGAGCGGCAGCGCCACGGCGACGCGTTCGAAAAGGTATTGCGCGAGGCTTTCGGTCGTGAACGGACGATTCGTCAGGCCCGGAACTTCGTGGTTCAGATTTTTGTGATCGAGCTCAGCCCGGAGCGATTGCAAAACCCGCGAGATCGTTTCTTCCCTAACGACCGGCTCATTCGGGTCGAACGCAGTTTTCCGAAACGTAAAGCGGGCGCGATAATGGTGACCGTGTCCATGCGGCGAGGCGGCGGCGCCAAAAAGATTTTTGTTTTCTTCCGGCGACAGATGCGGCGACATCGTTTGCCGAGCGGCCGAAAAATTCATCCAGTAATTCGATTCCGCGATTTGGTCGCGATACCAGGTCGCGCTTCGCTCCGGCGTTTCCACGAGATGACACGCGACCAGCTCCGCGTTCAAATCGGCGAAGAGAGGCGCAACTTCGATGCATAATTGGCGGGCGATATTTTCGGCCGTCGGAGGCCGCGCGCGAAACGCAGGATGATCTTCATTAAGAAATTTGTGGTCGAAATTTGCCCGCAACACTTCCTCGATGCGTCGTTTGATTTCGCCGATGTTGACGAGCATTCCATTCGCCGGACCAACACTGCCAGTGAAGACAAAATAGGCGACGTAATTCCGGCCCGTGCCGTAGCGCGCCGCGGTTTCGGAGCCGAAAGCCGCTCGATTTTCTTCCGCGCTCCAGTCCGCGCGGACGAGCCGGCGCGAGGCCGAGAATTCGAGACGCTTGCTGACGATCAGCAACATCGCGCGGTGGCGTTCACTGCGCGAGAAGCGAAAGAAATTCGCTGCGGGTGCGCGCGTCGTCCTTGAAAACTCCGCGGAGAGACGACGTCTTCATGACGGAATTTTGCTTCGCGACCCCGCGCATCATCATGCAAAGATGTTTGGCCTCGATGACGACGGCGACGCCCATCGGCTGCAGCGCTTCCATCAAGGCCTCGGCGATCTGGGTGGTGAGTTGCTCCTGAATTTGGAGGCGGCGAGCGAAGACGTCGACGATGCGCGCGACTTTCGAAAGGCCGATCACTTTGCCATCGGGAATGTAGGCGACGTGGGCGCGACCGATGAAGGGAAGGAGGTGATGTTCGCACATCGAATAAAGCTCGATGTCTTTTACCATCACGATCTCGCTCGCGTCGGAGGCGAAGATGGCGTTGTTCACGACGTCGTCGACCGACTGGCGATAACCTTGAGTGAGAAATTCAAAGGAGTGCGCCGCGCGAGCGGGAGTCTTGGCCAGGCCTTCGCGAGTCCTATCTTCGCCGATCGCTTCGAGCAAGCCGGCAAAGAGTCCTTCCAGCTCCTCGAGCCGGTCCGCGGGAAGACGCTTCCCTTTTCTCGTTAGGCGGTCGGAAGTTTCGAAGTTGTTATCCTGCACGAGAAAGTGAGTCATCGTGATAAAACGCGAGACTTATGTTCGTTAGTCCAGCCAACTGAGCGGATACTTCGCGTCGTCGAGCTTCAACGCCTGCTCGGTCAGCTCGAGCGTATGCTGGGTATCGAACATGACTGCCAGCTCTTCGGTGCGCTCCGCATCCTTGCTCGCCATGATCGTGCCCGGATGCGGGCCGTGCGGGATGCCGCGCGGATGGAGCGTGATCGAGCCGGCCTCAATGCCGCGGCGGGAACCGAAATTGCCGCGGACATAAAAGAGGACTTCGTCGGCTTCGACATTGTCGTGCACCCACGGAATCTTGACGGCTTCCGGATGGGTGTCGAGCAGACGGGGAGCAAATGTGCAGACTACGTAGCCACGGATTTCGAAGGTCTGATGAATCGGCGGCGGTTGATGAACCGTACCCGTGATCGGCTCGAAGTCAGCCGCATTAAAGGTGAAAGGATAAACGTAGCCATCCCAGCCCAGGACATCAAAAGGATGATGCGCGTTAGTTACTTTCGTTAGGCGCGGGCCGTCCTTGACCAGGATCTCAACGTCTTCGTCGCGGTCGATAGTTAGTAACTCAGCCGGGCCATGAAAATCGCGCTCGGAATAAGGCGAGCCCATTCGAATCTGGCCCTCGCTGTTCAGATAACGCCTCGGAATCCGCACCGGACCGGCTGACTCGAGAACAAGGTAGTCTTCCTGCTGCGGGTCGTTCGGCACGAGCCGATAAGTGATGCCGCGCGGGATGACGATGTAATCCTCGGCGCGATAAGGGAGCTTGCCGAACGGGCTTTCGAGCACGCCGCGGCCTTTGAAGACGAAGATGATTTCGTCGGCGCCGCCATTTTTGTAGTATTGAAATTTGTCGTAGCTCTTTTCCGGTTTGCAGCGATAGGCCGTGATATCCTGGTTAAAAAGAATCGGAATGCGGCCAGTGTAGACATCGCCGCGCCGCGGGATATCCGCGGTCTTTAAATGATGATGACGCAAAGGACTGTCGGTGACCTTCTTTAACTCTTCGCATTTGAGTAACTCGACGCTGCGCACCCGAGTCGGCGGCCGGATATGATACATGATCGAGTAAGCTTCATTGAAGCCCTCGGTAGTTATGACATGCTCGTAGGCGATACCTTCGTTCTTATAGCCGCCATTCGAGGATCCGTTGCGATGAAACCAGATATGATGCTTGCGCGGAATTTCGCCGAGCTTCTGATAGTATGACATGGTTAGTCTCCTAGAGATTGCCTCTTAGTTCCTGTTCACGTTCCAGAGCTTCGAAAAGCGCCTTGAAGTTACCCTTGCCGAAACTCTTCGCGCCTTTGCGCTGGATGATCTCGAAAAATAGGGTCGGGCGATCTTCGACTGGCTTGGAAAAGATCTGAAGCAGATAGCCTTCGTCGTCGCGGTCGATGAGAATGCCGAGGTGTTGGAGAGGCGCGAGATCTTCATCGATGTGACCGACACGATCGAGGACCGTCTCGTAGTAAGTCGCGGGAATCTTAAGAAACTCGACGCCGCGTTTTTGTAGCTCTGTCACGGTCGCGACAATGTCCTTGGTCGCGACCGCGACGTGTTGCACTCCTTCGCCGTTATAAAAGTCGAGATACTCTTCCACCTGCGACTTTTTCTTTCCTTCCGCCGGCTCGTTGATCGGGAACTTGACGAAACCATTGCCATTACTCATGACTTTGCTCATAAGTGCGGAGTACTCGGTCGAGATATCCTTATCGTCGAAGCTAAGGATGTTTCGAAAGCCCATGACTTCCTCGTAAAACTTGACCCATGGATTCATCTGGTTCCAGCCGACGTTGCCGACGCAGTGATCGACATACTGGAGGCCGGTGTCGGCTGGGTTATAACTCGTTTCCCATTTTCGAAACCCCGGCATGAAAGGGCCGCGATAATTTCGTCGTTCGATAAAGAGATGAACGGTCTCGCCATAAGTGTGAATTCCACTCATGACTAACTCACCCTCTTCGTCGAGCAGAGTCCTGGGCTCCATATAACTCTTGCCGCCGCGCGTCGTCGTTTCCTTCCAGGCCGAAGCGGCATCGGCGACGCGAAGAGCGATATATTTCACCCCGTCACCGTGCTTATAAACATGATCGGCGATTTCGTTCTCCGGCCGCAAAGGAGTGGTCAGGACAAAAGTGAGTTTGTTCTGCCGGATCGCATAACTCACACGATCCTTCTGCCCGGTCTCGGGGCCGGCGTAGGCGAGACTTTGAAAACCAAAGGCAGTCTTATAAAAGTTGGCGGCTTGTTTCGCGTTTCCGACATAGAACTCGACATAGTCGGTTCCTTCAAGCGGCAGGAAATCGGTCTGGGCTGGCGTCCCGCGTTTTGGAACTTCGATGGTTGCTTCCATAATTTTTCTCCGGTTCAATTCGCGGCAGTCATCGCAAGGAGACTACGGCGGTTGCGTTGTGATCAATGACAACGCCAAGTATATTCAGACATTCGCCCGCCGCAAGACTGTCGGACGTAAAGCGCGAGTTAGCCTCGCGAGGGCGATGGAGCGATTTGCAGCAAATCTTCAATCACTCCGAGAAGTTCGGGTATCTCGAGTGGCTTGGTCAGATACGATTGCGCGCCGGCCGCGAGCAGACGCTCGACATGACCACTCGTCGCATCCGCACTTATAATTATGACCGGCACGTCTTTCGTCTCCGGCACGGCTCGCAAACCCGCGAGCACTTCTTCGCCGGAGAGATCGGGAAGATAAAGGTCGAGCAGGATAAGATGCGGCGGATCCTTCTTCGCCAGCTCCAATCCTTCCGCGCCGCGCTTGCAGGTGCGAAAAGTGACTTCGAGCTTGCTCTCAAGAATTCGCTGCAAGAGCCGTGCGTTCGAATCATTGTCCTCAATGTAGAGAACGCCAAACTTCTCGCCGCCGGTTCCGCCGCACCGCCGCGGCGTGCTGGCGGCATCTTTTTTCTTCACCGCCATTTTCGCGAGTGGCAACTTCACCCAGAACGTGCTGCCTTCGCCAACGACGCTCTCGGCGCCGATCTCGCCATTCATCGCTTCGAGCAGTCCTTTGCAAACCGCGAGGCCAAGGCCTGAGCCTTCGATCTCGCTCTCACTCGCGCGCAAACGCTCGAAGGGATTGAACAAGCTGCCCAAGTCCTCTTGGGCAATCCCGGGACCGCTATCTCTCACCATGACTCGGAGGTAACTCTCATCTTCTTCCACACAACTGATCTCAACCGAGCCATTGATCGAGTTATACTTGATCGCGTTCGAAAGCAGATTGAGAAACACCTGCAACAAGCGCTGCCTGTCTCCGAGGACGTGCCAGGCGCAATCGACCAGCTCAATACCAATCCCGCGCCCAGCCGCAATCGTCCGCACCATCCCGGTCGTCTCGAGCAAAAGCTGACCTATATCTATTGATTCGAGAGTTAGTGAGATGCGCCCCGCTTCAATCTTCGCGATATCCAGAATCTCGTTGATTAACTCAAGCAGGTGATGGCCGGCTTTCAACACCTGCTGGATACTCTCGATATCGTCACGAGCCGTCACGTTCAGTTCCAGTAACTGTCCAAACCCGAGAATTGCGTTGAGCGGCGTCCGTAACTCATGACTCATGCGCGAAAGGAACTCACTCTTGGCGCGGTTCGCGCGATCGGCTTCTTCCTTCGCCTCAATCAGACTCTTATTAACCGCGGCTAACTCTGCCGTGCGGGCCTCGACTAACTGCTCTAACTCCTGTCGCGACCGGCGCAGGACTTCCTCGGCGTCCTTTAACTCTGTGATGTCATAGCCCAGTCCCTGGACAAAGGATGGCTGGCCTTCGGAGTTACGCACCACTCGCGCCTCGCCGTGAATCCAAACCACCCGATTATCCTTGGTCAGGAAGCGATAGTCAGCGCGAAACGGCTCCGCCCACGCGACCGTGCGGGAAAATTCCTGGTTCCAGCGCGGCTTGTCATCCGGATGAAGTCTTTGATACCAAAGAATCGGGTTGTTAATCCATTCCTCTGCGCTGTAACCGAGCAATGTCTCGATATGCGGGCTGACATATATCTCGCTAAGTCCATTTTCGAACGAAGCCATGAAGGTAACCGCCGGGATTTGCTCGACCAGTGTGCGGTAGCGCGCTTCGACCTGGCGAAGCCGTTCCCCCTGCGAGACCTGCTTGTCCGCCTCGGGCGGTTCCATACCTAACGAGTCAAGGCGGAAATTCGGGAGAAAGGATCGCGCCATCTCGAGCAACGACTCGACCGCCTCCAGATCGAGAGGTAACTCCGGTCTAAGCGTTGGCCCACTCATCGTTCTAACTCTCCTGCAAGCCAAACATCATCGAATGCCGTTGCTTGAGCACCTTGCCATCGCCGAGATACATGTGGACGCCGCAGGGCAGGCAAGGATCAAAGCTGCGGACAGTTCGCATAATGTCAATGCCTTTGAAGTTTTCGGGCCCGTTTTCTTCAAAGATCGGAGAGTTAGTCACCGCATCTTCATAAGGGCCGGGCGTGCCTAACGAATCGCGGCCGCTCGCGTTCCACGGCGTCGGCGGATAAGGATGATAGTTGGCGATGCGGCCCTGACGTATGACAAGGTGATGTGATAACATGCCGCGCACGGCTTCGTGAAAGCCGCAGCCGATCGCCTCCTGCGGCACCTTCGATTGGTTCCAAACCTGAGTCCGGCCTGCGTGGACGTCTTTGAGCGCCTGCTCGATGCAATAAAGCGCCACGCCAGCCGCATAAGCCTGGAAATAAGTGCGGGCGCGATTTCGCTCGAGAGTGTTACTCCATTTTGGGATTCGCCACTCGCACTCTGTCTCGCCGTGGTTCGCGGTCTTAGGCAGGTTGATCTTAACACTGTGACCGGTCGCTTTGACATAGCCGAGATCGACTTTGCCGGAAAGAGCAGTCACCCAAAAACGAGCCAAAGGCCCGCCGCCGGAATCGAGCGCAAGATGAGCACCGGAACTTTTGTCAAGCCATCGCGGCGCCATAACCCAGGTGTAGTTATTGGCAAAGTCACGCTTCTGCGGCTTTGGAATCGTAGTCTGGTTCCAGGGATGCCGCTGATCGACCACGTTGCCGAGCGGGTCATGACTAACGAACTTATCTCCCGTTTCCCAATCTTCGTAAAACGAGCTGCCCAGGAGTATCCGAATGCCGAGATTGATATCGACCAGGTCGTTAGTTATAAGTTTGCCATCGATAACTATGCCGGGCGTGACAAACATCTCACGACCCCACTCATTCATCGTCTCGTAACGATAGTCACAAATGTCGGGATTCTGGAATGATCCCCAGCAACCAAGCATGACTCGGCGGCGGCCGACTTCTTCGTAACCGGGCAGGGCGTCATAAAAGAAGTCAAAGAGATCGTCGTGCAATGGCACGCTTCGTTTGAGAAAGTCGATGTAACTCAAAAGACGCGCGAGATAGTCATTGAAAAGCTGCGCGCTCGGCACCGTGCCGACACCGCCCGGATAAAGCGTCGAAGGATGGGCGTGCCGGCCTTCCATGAGGCAAAACATTTCGCGCGTCAGCCGACTCATGCGCAGCGCCTCGAGATAGAACGCGCCGCTGAATGGATTGAGCGCGCGCATGATGTCGGCGATGGTGGGATGACCATGCACGGCCGCATGCGGAGCTTCGGTTTTTTCGGCCTTCGCCCAGACGGAAGGGTTCGTCTCGCGGACTAACTGCTCGCAAAAATCAACGCCGACGAGGTTATCCTGAAAAAGATTGTGATCGAACATGTACTCGGCGGCTTCGCCGAGGTTCACGATCCATTCCGCGAGTCGCGGCATCGTGACTCCGAAGGCCATGTTTTGCGCATAGACGCCGCAGGTCGCGTGGTTATCGCCACAGATGCCGCAAATCCGACTCGTGATTTGGTGTGAGTCGCGCGGATCTTTTCCGCGCATGAAGACGCTGTAGCCGCGAAAGATCGACGAAGTGTTATGACATTCGACCACTTTGCGGCTGGCGAAGTCGATCTTGGTATGAATGCCGAGGCTGCCGATGACTCGCGTCACCGGGTCCCATGACATCTCGACGAGTTGATTGGAGAATTCGGTTTCGCCCATACCTAACGAGTAAAGGACTGGCTGACCTTCCGGGGCGGCTCGCGGTTCATCGTCGCCTGGGTAAAGGCGCGCAAGGCACGGATGGCGTGGCCATAACTCTGGATGGCCTGCGACGAGAGCATCGAGCCGGGCGGCTGATCCATGAAAGGCATGAACTTGTCCGGAAATCCCGGCATGGTGCAGCCGATGCAAATGCCGCCGACACTCGGGCAGCCGCCCACGCCATTGATCCAGCCGCGCTTGCCGACATTACATTGCACGACCGGCCCCCAGCAGCCGAGCTTTACGATGCAGGCGCTGACTCCATAGGTCTCGCCGAACTCACCCTGCTCGTAGTAACCGCCGCGGTCGCAATTCTCGTGTACGGTCTGGCTAAAAATCGAGGTCGGCCTAAGCATCGCATCGAGCGAGATTGCCGGCGCGGTGCCCATCCCGTGCCGCAGAAGCTGCAGCAAGACATCCATCAAGTTATCCGGCTGAATGGGACAACCGGGAATATTAATGATTGGAATACCCGCTTTGGATTTCCATTTCCATCCGAGATAGTCAGCGAGGCCCATCGCTCCGGTCGGATTGCCTTCCATCGCGTGAATACCGCCGTAGGCTGCGCAAGTGCCGACGGCTAGAATCGCCCAGGCGTTTGGCGCGAGGCGATCGATCCAATCGGTCGTTTTGATTGGCTGGCCGCTGGCGCGGTCATAACCGAAGCCGGCCCAGAAGCCTTCCGACTTGTTATTCTCGTTAGGGATCGAGCCTTCGATCACGAGCAGGAAAGGTTGCAGCTCTCCGGCGGCGGCGCGGTGAAAAGTTGCGACAAACTCATCGCCATTTTCGCGCGCGAGCACAGGGTTGTGCAGTCGGACCTTCGGCAAGCCGGGAATGATGCCGCTGAGAACGTCCTCGATCGGTGGATGAGTGGCCGCCGTCATCGCGACCGTGTCGCCATCGCAGCCGAGCCCGGCGGTCAGCCAGAGAATGTCGATTTCTTTCATCGGGTCGCGCATGGAAAAGGCGATTCGAATAGCTTGTCTAACAGCAGGCCGAAGGAGGGCAACGAAAAATTATCGGGCCGAAGTTTCAAGTGCTTTGTTCGTTAGTCTGCGAATCGAGCGGAGAAGACGATGGTAGCCAAAGCAGAAACCAAACCACGCGGCCTTCGTTAGCGCGATTCCAGAAAAAGCAGCATTTTGGAAAAATTTTGCATTTTGATTCCGCCGCGCATGGAAGCTGCTTTTTCAATTCGCGATACGACTATGCTCTCCAAGGTTATCAGCCACGCCAAGATCTTGATCGTCGACGACGAATTGGCGAACGTCCGCCTGCTCGAAATGATTCTTGAGCGCGAAGGCTGCAAGAATGTCTCGATGACGACCGATCCCCGGCACGTTACCGCACTTTTTAATGATAACGAGCCGGACCTGGTGCTGCTCGATTTGAACATGCCCCACATGAGTGGCTACGAAGTCATGGAAGCGCTGCACGCGCTGCGCTCCCCCGAATCGATGGTGCCGATTGTCGTGCTCACGGCCGATGCCACGCCGGAGGCGCGACGCCGCGCGTTGACGAGCGGCGCGACCGATTTCATCTGCAAGCCTTTCGATAATCTCGAGGTCATTCAGCGCATCAAAAATGTCCTGCAAACCCGCTATCTCTATCTCGAGTTGCTTTATCAAAACCAGATCCTCGAGGAACGGGTGAAAGAGCGCACGACCATGCTTGAGCAAACCCTCGCGGAATTGCACGCCGCGCAGCAAAAACTGATGCAGGAAGAGCGGCTGCACGCGCTCGGCAAAATGGCCGCGGGCATCGCGCACGATTTTAACAACATTCTCTCGCTCGTCCTCGCCTACGGCGAAATGCTCCTCGAAGAAAATGTCGTCACGGAAAACGCCGCGCCCGCCAAATGTGTCCGCAACATCATCAGCGCGTCGCGCGACGGCGTGGAAATGGTGAAGCGGCTTGCCTTATTCCAGCGACCGGTCGTGGGCGACGATTTGTTCCAGACGATCGACTTGGCGGCATTGATTAATCAGGGCGTCGAGCTGACTCGGCCGCGCTGGCAGGGCGAAACTCCCGCACAAAGGCCGGAGATTGTGGTCGAGCGAAATTTTTCACCCGAAGCCCGCATCGTCGGCGATCCGAACGAGATTCGCGACCTTCTCATCAACGCAATTTTCAACGCCGTCGACGCGATGCCGGATGGCGGCCGCATCATTTTCCGCACTCGCGCGGAGGGCGATTGGATCGTGCTCGAAATCGGCGACACCGGCGTCGGCATGGACGATGAGACGCGCGCTCATTGTCTCGAACCGTTCTTCACCACCAAAGGCCCGCGCGGCTCCGGTCTCGGGCTGGCCATGATTTCCGGCATCGCTCGTCGTCATCACGGAACGCTCGAAGTGGAGACTGCGGTTGGCGTCGGGACAAAACTTCTGATTCGTTTGCCTAACGAATCCAGCTACCCGATGGAGAAAAATATTTTTCCTGCCGAACCGGTCGACCCATTGCCGATCCTGGTCGTCGATGACGAGCCGTTGCTTTGCGAAGTATTGAGCAGCTATCTCAGCAAAGATGGCCATCGGGTGACGAGCGCGAACGATGGAACGGAGGCGTTGCAGAAATTTCAGCAGGACCATTTCGACGTTGTCATCACCGACGCCACCATGCCGCAGATGAACGGAAAGCAACTGGCTGGCGCGATCCGAAAACTGCGCGCGGAGACGAAAGTCATCCTCCTCAGCGGTCACGCCGACGCCGGCGTTGCGCCCTCGGAAACGGCGGAGATCGATTTCGTCGTCGGCAAACCGGTCTCGCAGGAAACACTCCGGCAGGCGATCGCGAAAGCGGTCGGCGCTTCCGGAAAAACCGCGACCGCGAGAGCGCAAACTCCCGGCGCGGGATTCATCCGCACACGGCCGGAGGACGCGCTCACGTTGTCAGCGCTGGCCGCGCAATTTGCCGGCAGCCACGTCGCGGCGCTGCTCAAAACGCAAACCCAAAACTGAAGTGAAACGCTCCGAACGCTTCGTCCGGTCGCGGGTCGGGATTCACTCCATAATCGAGGCGGATCGGGCCGATCGGAAGATTGTAGCGCAAGCCCGCGCCAATCGCGTAACGCAGATCGTTTAGTCCCGGCACGCTCGCGCTCGGCAACAAATTTCCCGCGTCGACAAAGACCGCGCCTAACAATTCGCCGTAAATCGGAAAGGTGTACTCGGCATTGAAGACGGTGTAATATTCGCCGCCGATCGGATTGCCCTGGTCATCGTGCGGGCCGAGATCGCGCTCGGAAAAACTGCGCACGGTAGAGCTGCCGCCGATGAAAAAGCGCTCGTCGATCGGGATCGCGAGCGCTTCGCTTGTGCCCTCACTTTTCAGCGGATCGACCACGCCCGCGCGCGCGCCGACGGCAAACAAACTGCGCTCAAACCATTTTTCGAAACCGGATTTTTGCAGCTCCTCCGTGCCGACCACTTCCGGTTCGTTAGGCGCGAACGAAAGATAATAGCTGGCGCGCCCGGTCGCGCGAAAGAGATCGATGTCGCTCCCGATCGCGCTCGTCGCGAAGTCGAGCGTGTTGTCGACCACCAGACCGCGTGGCGCGGTCAGCGGATTCTTGCGCAAGTCGAGCGTCTGGGTGAAACCGATCGCGCTGATGAAATAGGAAGTTCGTCCGAGCAGCGCGGGCTCGATCGTCGCGTCGGTCACTTCGACATGACGATCCGAGACGATGAGCCCGAAAGAATATTTATCGTCGAAAATTTTTCGGCTCAACGTTAGGCGACTGCCGAGCTCAAACTTCGAGTAGCCATTGTAGTCGTAGGTCAGGGCCGACAATCGCTCCTGCAATCCGAAGCCGGTGTTATAAAAATACGGATCCTCGAAAAGGATGTCGCCCTTGTAACCGCGCTCCGACCACTCGACCGAAGTCGTGATCGGCCGCCCGTAACCGAAGAGATCGCGATTCGCATATTGCACGCCGAGAATCGCGCCATCGTAGGAGCCGTAGCCGACGGAAAATCCGAACTCCTGCGCCTTCGCTTCCTCGATGTTGACGTCGAGCCGGAGCTGATTTCCGGCGACCGGCGTCGGATTGATTTTGAGAATGTTGAACAGACTCGTTCGCATCAATTCGCGAAATTGTTTGTCGAGCACATCGGGGCTGTAAGGCTGACCGTGCAAACGATTGAAACGATTGGTGAGATAACTCGGCCGCAACTGTCGCGTGCCCGTCACCGTCACGCCGTCGAAATAATAAACCGGCCCCGCCGTCACCGTCACGCGCACCGGCACGTGTCCGCCGATCGCGAGCGCGGCGTCGCCCGTCGCCTCGACTTTGACTGCGAAATAACCGCGCGCTTTGAAGTAGGTCTGGAGCCGCCGCGGGATGTCGTCGACCCGCGCCGCCGTGTAAGGCATGCGCAGGAGATCGAGCATCTGCCCGCGCAAAACTTCCGGTCCGTAAATCGTCTCGCCCACAAAATGGACCGGGCCGAAAAAATATTGCTGACCCTCCTCGATCGCGATTTCCTCGTCGACCAAATCCGGCCGCGCATCGTGATAGACCGGTGGTGCGACCGCGCAATTGACGAAGCCTTCCGAAACATAAAAGCGCTGCACGAGATCGGCGCCTTCCTCGAGATCGTTAGGCACAAACGGCAGCAAGGCCTGCGCCTTCGAATAACGTTCGCGCGTCGGCCCGACCGCGAAGGGAAAAAGTTTGTCCGCCGAGACCTGACGGTTGCCGACAAAATCGACCCGGCCCAGATGCACGAGCGGTCCTTCGTTGACCTGAAGCCGGAAAAAATTTCCCGACTCGATCGTGTAACTCACATTCACCCGCGCGTAGCCGTGCTTCTTGTAGAAGAGCTCGAGAAAAAACGCCGCGTCGTCCGCGCGCGCACTCGTTAGGCCGTTTTGCGCGATGAAGGTGAGCTGCTCCTTCAACTGCGAGCGCAGCGTCTTCTCGTCGAAAGCGTGATTGCCGCGAATCTCGACCCGGGCCTGTTGCGCGACCTTCTCTTCTTTTTTTTCCGTCGCCTTTTCGCGCTCCTGTTTTTGTTCTTCCTCCGGCAAACGCACCGCCGTTTGCGCGCGCGCAAAACTTGTCGTTAGGCAAATCGCCAGCGCCGTGGTGAGGAATTTTTCCATCACCGAAAACGAATCAGGTATTTCACCAGCCCGCGAAATTCCCCCTGCACGCCAATGTCGCCCACGAGCACGAAGTGATTACTGATCTTGTAGCGCGCCGTCGCGGTCTGCTGGCCGGTGCGCGGATCGGTGTCGCCAAACTGCACATCGAGCCGGTTGAAAATCGAGTCGCTCTTCGGCGGCTCCTTCCCCTTTTTGAAGACGCGCCGATACAATTCTTTCACGAGCAAAAGCGCCGCGCGACTCGCGATCACGTTCCCACCGCCGGTCAATTCCTGGCGCGTCGTCCCGGTCGCGAGCAGCGAAATAATGTCCTCCTGCGGCAATGGTGGCTCGCTGCTGAAAACGGCCTGCGGCCCATTCACCGTCCCGTAAATGTAAACGTGAACCGTGTAGTCCTGGATGAGCGAAACGCCCTGCAATTCGATCCGCGGATTCAACGGATCGTCCGGATCGAAATACAAAAAACCGAGATTGATCGTGAGCGTGCTGAAAGGCAGCGTCGCGTCGAAATTTTCCAGCCGCACCGCGCCTTGCAATTGCGGATGCAGACCGGTCCCGGCCAGTTTCATGTCGATGATTGCGCCGCCCGTCGCGAGATTTCCGCGGATCAAAAACGGTTCCTTGCTCTTGATCGCGACGTCGAATTTCCAGTCCCGCAACGGTGGATTCGGAAACGACAGGGTCGGCCCGCCTAACGATGGCGCCGGTTGCGGCGCGGGCCGGCCGGGCAGGCCGATGGGAATGATGTCGATGTCTTTGAAAAAGCGGCTGTTCGTCGTCAGCACCTGGCCGCTCGCCGTCGCGCTTTGCAGCGGCCCGACGATTTTCACGTCGGCATCGACGCGCGCGGTCAGGTCGTCGTTCCGCGCCACGAGCACGCTGTTCGCTTTCAACTGCAAATCGAAAATCGGCGTGGTCAGTTTCGGCAGCGTGATCGTCCCCGACAAGGTGAACGGCCCGCCCGCCAGATCGCCGCCGAAGCGCTCGAGGCGAAGCGTGTTCTCGCGAAAATTCAACCGTGCGTTGAAGTTCGTTAGGGCCGGCAAGGTCGCGTTTTCGAAACGCGCGCTGTTGATGCTCATGTCGCTTGTCCCGCTCAAAACCGGATGCGCAATCGTGCCGCCGAGATTGACGTCGAGCGCGACCGTGCCGTCGAGTTGCCGTAGGGCCGGTACGAAGTCGCGGATGAAATTCACCGAGCTGCGCGGCATCTGCACTTTCGCGTTCAGTGGCGTGTGCTCGTCCACTTTTCGATTCGCGATCACGCGCGAAATATTGAGCGGAAACTGCGCCGTAATTTGAATCGGCTGAATTTTCGCCTGCGCGATTTTTCCCTCGACCGTCAGCTGGTTATTCGTTAGGCGCGCGGCCAGATAGAGCGACGCCGGCGCGAGTTTCGACGCCGCCTCGGCCTGCACGTTTTGCATTTGCAAATCGAGACTGGCCGCGAGCTGATCGAGCGTCCCTTTCGCGTCGAGTTTGACGCTCAGCTGGCCGGTTACCGGCGGCTTTTCGCCGAGCTCCTGAAAAATTTTCGCGATGTCGAAATTCTGCGATTGAAAACTGATCGTCACCTTTCCGTTAGGCGGAAACGTGCGCCGATCCCTCCCAAGATTGCTCCAGACAAACGGGAGCGCCACGTAGGCGGTCGCGTATTTCGCCGCGCCCTGGTCGATCTGAATTTTGCTGATCTCGAGCGTGTCGCCTTTCGCCTGCAGGCTCGCTTGAAAATCACCCTTGTCGCTGCCGAGAAAAATATTCGGCACGTTCAATTCCTGCGGAGTGTAATGGGCCTCGACATTGGCCTTCAAATTTTGCAAATCGGCGTAACGGCCGCGCTCGAGCTTCAGATTCAAGTCGCCGCGATTCTGAAAATTCGCCGCCTCACCCTGCCCGCTCCAGTTCACGCCTAACGAACCGGCGAGCGGCGTTTTTTTGCCCGCGGTCGCGAACAGCGGCTCGAACGCGGAGAGATCGCTCAGGTTCACATTCGCCGCGCCGGTGTAATGAAACGGCTTCCGCAGATCGAAACTCCCGCGCGCCTTGACGAAATCCTGCGCATTCAAGGTCGCCGTGAGATCGTTCAGATAGACGACGTTCTTCGCGATCGTGGCGCGGAGATCGATTTGCCTAACGATCAATTTATCGGCCGCGATTTGTTCGCCGAAAAACTCCATCCCGCCGGTCGCAACGCCGCCGCGCGCGCGGATGCTGCCGTCGGCCTCGACCGCGCCGCTGACCTTGTTCGGCGCTTCCGCTTTCCAGTAATCGGCGAGCTGCGGCGCCTTGAGTTCGAACTGCAAATCGGCCGGCTGATCGAGCAGCTTTTCGTTAGGCAAGGGCACTTGAAACGTCCCGCTCGCGCGCACCGAATTGTTCTTTCTTGTCCCGACGAACGACGACAAGACAACGCTCGCGCCGTCGCTTTTCAGATCGGCGGTCGCCTGATCGAGCGCGTTGTCGCCATAGCGCAGATCGCTCAACGCGGCGTGCACTTTCGAAGTGAGATTCTCAAAGAATGGCGCGTTCTTTTCTCGCGACGCCGGAATTGTTTTTGTCGCCGAAATCGTCACCGTCAACTTCTTCGCCGCGGCTTTTCCGAAACCGATCAGATCGCCCGTGGCCGTGAAATCGAGATCGATCGCGCCGTTCGCGGTCTTCAAATTTCCGCTGCCTTGCAACGTGCCGGTGACCGGTTGCGGCAAAAATTCCGTCACCTTTTTCAGGTCCGACGCATCGATCGCGATCTGGAAATTTCCGGGCGTGCGGCCAAACCCATCGATCGTTTTCGGCAGATCGATCGCGCCGCGCAAAGTCACGTGATTCCCGCCCACATCGACCCGCGCGTCGCGCACCATCGCCTTTCCGTCGGCCGCGGAAATGTCGAATCTTACATCATCGAGCGCGAGCTTTCCCGCGCGCAGATTTTCGATCTCGGTCTTGATTGTTCCGTTCCAGCTCGCCGGATGATTCAGCGTTCCCTGCCAGTCGATCTGCGCGTTTTTCACATCGCCCGAGAACGCGCCGGGCGATCGGCCAAGATATTGCGCGAGCTCGCCTAACGAAATGTTTTTCGCCTCCACCTTGCTCTTCGTGGCGAAGGAAGAACCGGCGGCTGTGAGATCGATTTTGCTCGCGACCTCGCCGCCGCCTAACGAACCCTCGAGTTGCAGACCAACCCTGCCCACGCCGATCTGCGACGCGTCCACGTTGACCGTTCGCAGTTTGTTTTTTTCATCCAGCGTCAGATCGCGGAGATAGAGATTCTTGTTCGCATAGGTCGTGGTCGCGTGAATGTTCGTCCAAGTGTGGACGCCGGCGATTTGCAGTTTGGCAATTTCCAATTTGCCCTCGCGATTCGGATAGAGGCCGAGATTGAAATCGTTGATCACGGTGTCCTGCGGCTGACCGCGGATCGTCAGGCTGACGTTCGTCGCCTGCAGCCGGTCCGGAAAGAAATCGGGCAGGCTCACCTTTTCGTTAGGCTGCGACGGCTTCGGTGGTTTGGGTATCGGCGCCTTCGACGAATCGAGCACCGCGGTCACATTGCGCAGCTCGACGGTCTTCAAAAAATCCGACACCCCATGGAGCGCGAGGTCGGGCAGGCTGTAAGTCGCGCGCACCAAATCGGCGTCGAGCGATTGCAAAGCCAACGGCCCGGTCGCGCGCGCGTGCACGTCACGCAAAGTCACGCCGCCGAGAATTCCGCCCTCGACCCGAAATTCGAGCCGAAGGTTTTTCCCCGCCGCGACCTTGACCGCGACCGCATGCACGACCGCGCGCAAAATCGGCCCATGCAACACGGCAAGCAGCAGAAAGACGAACGCCACTCCGGCGAGGAGCCAGCGAATCCAACTTCGGCTGCGGCGCGGTTGGACCACACTCTCTCCATCTTCGGCCACGAGTCGTTAGTCTAGGAGAAACGAACCGATTCTCAACCGGCCGCGACCTTGCCTAACGTTGCCGCCGGCCTAATTTCCCGTTTCACCTCCCGGCCGCGCGCGTCGATGACACCTGAGAAATTTTTCGATTACCTCGAGGGAAAACTTCCGCCTAACGAAAAGGAACAGCTCGAGCGTGCGCTCATCGCCGACCCGGAATTGCAGCGCGAATTCGCAACCGCGCGCGAAATCCATCGCGGTTTGCAGGCCGCGCAAGCGAGCCCGAATTCGGCGACCTATAAATCGGCGCTGCGCAGCCGCCAGGTCGCGATCGCCTTTACGGTTCTCGTCGCGCTCAACGTCGCGCTCGGCTTGATTTACATTTTTCGCGCGAACCAACCGTCGCAGGAAGTGATCCGCGCGAAAGAGGCCGCGCTGCGCCATCAGCTCGAAAGTTCGGTCGAGAAAACGGCCGCCGCGGCCTTCCCGTCGCCCGGGTTGGATCTCGAGCCGATCAGCCTGACCGTCCCGCGCGCGGAACAGGAGGCCGACGCGCAAAAAATTATCGCGCGCGCGAAGCAGCTCGGCGGCTCGGCCACGAAAAGCTTGCCTAACGATATTGGTTTTAGCGTGCTCGCGATCGTTCCGGGATCGAAGGAAACGGAATTTCGCCAAACCCTCGCGTCGTTAGGCGCGCCCGCGCCGCCGGCGGAGGCTCTCTCCACTTCGCCTAACGAACCGGTCCACTTGGAGATCGTGCTCTCCGCGCCGCATAAGTGATCGCGGTCACGTTTGCCCTGCCGGCCGAGAGCCGCGATTTTCGGCAGCTTCTCCGCGCCAAAAATCACGAAATCGTCATCGCGCACACCGGCGTCGGCGAACAGACCTCCCGCGCGAAACTCGAAGCCTTTCTCGCCGACCAGCGCTTCGATTTTCTGATCAGCAGCGGTTTCGCCGGCAGTCTCGATCCATCGTTAGGCGCGGGCGATCTTTTCCTCGCCGAGAATTTTTCCGACCCGAAATTATTCGCGCAAGCGCGCGAGCTGCTCATCACGCAAGCCGGCAATTTAACGAGCATCGACAAAATTATCGAAGATCGAAATGGCCGGGAAAAACTCGCGCACGCGACCGGTGCGCGCGCGGTCGACATGGAGACGGCGACGATCGCGGAGATCTGCGCGCGGCATCAGTTGCCGATGCTTTCGCTGCGGGGGATCAGCGACAGCGCGGCCGCGCCTTTGCCCGCGCCAGCGGCGGTTTTGTTCGATGTCGTCCGGCAAAAAACGCGTGGGGGAAAACTGGCCGGTTATGTTTTGCGGCACCCGGCGGCGTTCGTTAGGCTGCTTCGCTTTTCGCGCGGAATTTCGCGGGCGCGCGCCAGCCTAACGACTGCGCTCGCGGTCCTCGCGCGCGAGCTCGAACGGTAAGGCCGGCTCGACGTGCACGAGCACGTCAGCGATGCGGGCGTCGGTTCTTCGGATCGCGTCTTTGACCTGGTGCGCGATGGTGTGGCCGGAGCGGACGGAGATGGTTTCGTCGACGCCGAGATGGAGATCGACGTAGAATTCCAGGCCCATTTTGCGGACGAGACATTTCTCGACATTCAAGACGCCGGGCACTTTCGCCGCCGCCGCGCAAACCGCGTGGACGATCTCGCCACGCGGCGCCGTGTCCATGATGTCGTGGACCGCGGGCGAGAGCAGCCGCCAGCCGTTGGCGGCGATGAGCGCGCAGGCGAAAAGCGCGGCCCAGGCGTCGGCGCTGGCCCATTTTGGTCCGCCGATGAGCGCGATCGAAATGCCGACGAACGCGGCGACGGAAGTGAGTGCGTCGCTGCGATGATGCCAGGCGTCGGCCTGCACGGCGGTGCTCTCGACTTTTTGCCCGAGACGATTGACGAAACGGTAAAGCACTTCTTTCACGAGCACGACGACGACCAAAACGACGAGGGTGAAAGGTCGCGGCGCGAAGTGCGGCAGAAAAATCTCGCGCACGCTTTGCACGGCGAGGACGAGCGCGGCGGCGAGCACGCCTAACGACACCATGATGGCGGCGAGCGGCTCTGCTTTTCCGTGGCCGTAGGGATGCGTTTCATCCGCTGGACGCGCCGCGACTTTTAGCCCGCCCCAGATGATCGCAGAACCGGCGATGTCGAGGCTCGATTCGATCCCGTCGGCGATGAGGACGTAGGAATGCCCGAGCGCGCCGGCGGTGATTTTCGCGGTCGCGAGGCAAACGTTCGCGCCCATGCCGAGAAGCGCGACGCGCGCCCCGGTTTCGAGATTGCCGGCGGGAGTGTTCGCCTTAGGCTGCGAGTTCATTCAATGAGCCGGAGTATAAACGCCATTGTTTACCGCGCGCACGGCAATCCGAAGGAGGTTTTGCATTTGCAAACCGAGCCGCTGCGCGAGATCGCGGCCGGTGAGGTGCTCGTTAGGCTAAAAGCGGCGCCGATCAATCCGGCGGACTTGAATCAGATCGAAGGCAGGTATCCGGTGCGCGCGCCGCTGCCGGCGACGCCGGGGTTTGAAGGCGCGGGCGTGATCGAAGAAGCGGGCGCGAATGTGCGCGGGTTTGCGGTCGGCGCGCAGGTGATTTTGCCGCACGATCTCGGGACGTGGCGCGACGCGGCGATCGTCAGGCCGGAGCGACTGGTGGTTGTGCCTGACGAGATCCCGTCGGAGCAGGCGGCGATGTTAAAGATCAATCCGCTCACCGCCTGGCGGATGCTCCACGATTTCGTGAAGCTGAAGAAAGGCGATTGGGTGATTCAAAACGCGGCCAATTCCGCGGCCGGTCGCGCGGTCATCCAGATTGCGGGTGCGCTTGGTTTTCGGACGTTGAATGTCGTTAGGCGCGCGGAGTTGATCGAGGAACTGCGCGCTGAAGGCGGCGATGTCGTGCTGCTCGACAACGAAGAATTGCGCGACGCGGCGAAGGCGGCGACGGATGACGCGCCGATTCGGCTCGGCTTGAACGCGGTCGGCGGCGAAAGCGCGCTGCGCATGGCGAAAATCGTCGCGCCGGAAGCGACGATCGTGACGTTTGGCGCGATGAGTTTGCAGCCGCTGACCTTGCCTAACGGATTGCTCATTTTCAAAAATCTTCGCTTCACCGGCTTTTGGGTGAACAAATGGTACGAGCAGGCGAGCGCGGCCGAGCGCGCGGAAACTTTCGCGCAGCTCTTCGACCTCGCGCGGCGCGGTTTGTTGAAAACAAAAATCGAGAGCGCCTTTTCGTTAGGCGATTTTGCCGCCGCGATCGCGCGCGCAGGTCAGGGCGAACGCGCGGGCAAGATTATTTTTCGCTGGTAAGCGGGCGCGAACGAGCTTGCCGAAAGCGCGCGCAGGGCGTTTCTTCAAGGCATGAAAATTTTCGCGCTTTTCCTTTGTTCGTTAGGCTTGATTTCGAGCGGAAATTTGTTCGCGCAGGATTGGGCGAAGGCGCGGCTGGAAAAATCGCCGCGTCATCACGAGTGGGTCGATCTCAAAGCCGGCGGCGGCACGGTGAAAGCGTTCGTCGTTTATCCGGAAGCGAAAATGAAAACGCCGGCGCTCGTCGTCGTGCACGAGATTTTTGGGCTGACTGATTGGGCGGAAGAGCTGGCGGACGAAGTCGCGGCCGCCGGTTACATCGCGGTCGTGCCCGATCTGCTCTCGGCGCCGGGCGGCAAAGACACGCAGAGTTATCCCGACCAGGAAGCGGCGATCAAGGCCGTCTCCGCGCTCACGCCCGGGCAGGTTTTGCCGGATCTCGACGCGGCGGCCGACTACGTGAGGAAACTTCCATCCTGCAACGGCAAGGTCGCAGTCTGCGGTTTTTGTCGGGGCGGCGCGTGGGCGTTTCGTTACGCGAATCACAATCCGAAATTGGCGGCGGCCTATATTTTCTACGGCGACCCACCGGAGAGCGCGGCGCAGATCAACTGTCCGGTTTACGGATTTTACGGCCAGGCCGATGAGCGAATCAGCGCGACCGTGCCGGCGACGGAGAAGTTGATGAAGTCGTTAGGCAAAACTTATCAGCCGGTGATCTACGCCGGCGCCGGGCACGGTTTCATGCGCGCGGGCGAAGCGCCGGACGCGAAACCGGCCGATCGCAATGCGCACGATGATGCGTGGACGCGCTGGAAATCGCTCCTGAAAAAATTATAGCGCGAAATTTCGCGGCGAGCTGGCGGATGCCAGGCGGATCGCTGCCTGCGGTCGCACTCGTTAGGCGAAACTGATTACGGTTGGAAGACCTGGCCTTTCAACCAGTCAGTCACGTATTGGCTGACCGGTTCGCCGTGCTTCTGGCCGTTGATATACGACTGGTTCCAGTACTCGTAAGCGTGCAGACAGCCCGAGAGCTCGTTCGTTGAGTAATTGTTGAAGCCATTACCGGACAGACGATTTATCAGATCGATTCGCTGCGTCGGCCCAATCGGATCTTCAACCGTGCCCAGGATGAGCATGGGCGAGACGGTCGCGCCAGTGACGATCTGGTAAATTGGCGAACCGGCAGCGAGATTGGGCGGAAGTTTTTTCCCTTTCTGGACCTTGTGCTGATTCACTTCGCAAAACTCCGCCATGTTGCTTAGGAAGGTGCCCGCCTTGCAATTTCCCTGTGGCGGGGGCGGGAAGAGAGAAGCTTCGTCATCAAATTCGTAAGGTCCGGAAAGAAGAGCGCCGGCATCAAACGGATGAGGAACGAGGTCGCTTACGACCGAACAATACATAACGTGCCCTGCGCCCGAGGAGCCGCCGAGCCCGCCGACCCAGCCGGTCACGTGACCAAAAAGATAACTGCTCGAAGGCGGATTGCTCGCCACGACAATCGCAGATTCGACGTCGTCGACCTGCACCTGAGCTGCGCCGATGCCGGCAGCATAGGCGGGCTCGGTCTGGTTGAGAAAGCGATTGAGCTGGTCGAGACGGTAATCGATCGCACAGGCGACCAGGCCGGAGGCCGCCAGAGTCTGGCATTCCTTCGCCACGTCGCTCCGTTCGCCGCCCTTAAAACCGCCTACGTGGAGCACGAGCACGACCGGGTAGGTCCCGGCGAAATTTGCCGGAGTGTAGATGTCCCATTGCAGTGTGGTGCCGTCGTGGACGGCATAAGTTTCCGTCACGGGAGGTGGCAAGGTGGTTGGCGTTGCTGTTTCATCGGCGCGGCAAACCAGAGACGCACCCAGCAGCGCGATTGTCAGGGAAAATAGATGTTTCATCGCGTCATATTTTAAGGGAAATCCAATGCCGGCAAGTCAAAAAAGATTCCATTCACGGCAACACCGGCATTGCTCCTCGCCTAACAACGAAACGCAGATCCACTCGTTAGGCATTTTTGTCGATCGGCTCACCTGCATCCGCTCCAGCCGAACGAATTAATCGGCACGCCCAGCGCCGCGAAAAACGATTGCTCGACCCTGACTCGTTAGGCCGGCCCGCGCCAGATCGCCGCGTCCACGATCGACCAAAGATGAATCAGCCAGCCGAGCAGAAAAACCCAGAGCACGGCGGCGAGCGCAAACTGGATCACGGCCATGAGAATGCGTCCCTGCACCAGTTGCCCGAGGCCCGGAATGAAAAAACTGCAGACCGCCGCGATGACGTTGCCGGTGGAACCCTGACCTGCCATGCCTGAGCTTGCCGCGTCGTCGCGCGCCGCGCAACTCCACCCGCGAAAAAACGCGCGCCCGTGAGGATTCGAACCTCAAACCTTCTGATCCGTAGTCAGATGCTCTATCCAGTTGAGCTACGGGCGCCGAAATTGTCGCGCCGCCGCTTCGCGGAGCGGTAACTATATTCGCTTCGCGCCGCGGTCAACGACGCATCTCGCGAATGAAAGCTGCTCTTCAAACCGAACATGACGAGCGCGGCCAAAATTTAGTCCGAAAATTTTGCATAATTAGCTTGCGCTGACTTTTTCGAATTCTATAATCGGCGCGCAACTACCCAAAAAAATGAAAACAAATTCTCCCAAGACGTGGCTGGTCTCCCTGATCGTCGCAGTCTCCGCCGCGGTTTTCCTGACCGTCACCGGCTGGTTGCTCGCGTCGCCCACCGACGAAATCACCAAGGCCCTCGCGGCCAGCGGCGCAAAGAGCGTCGCCGCGGCGAAACCCGACGCCTTCGTCAATGCGTTCACCGCCGTGCTCGTGCAGACTGACGAGAATGAGACGGCGAGCTACGTCGCAGCGGCGGAAAAACTGCGGCCCGATTTAAAGGATCGGATCAAGGCCGTGGCGGTCGCGGTGGATAGCGCGCCGATCGATGAAAATTCGGATTCCCACGACGTTTCGCCGCATCGGCATCATGTCAAGGTTTGCTGCCACGGTCATACGCTCACGTTCTTGCAGCATCGCGCCAGGTTGTTTTTGGAAAGCCATCCCGAGTGTCACGAAGGTCCTTGCAACGTCTTCTCGACACCTCCGCCGCAACCGACCACTTGATCCGCGCGGCTCTTTTCGTTCGCTGTCGCTGAATTTGGCACGGGTTCTTCTCTCCCCAATCGAGTGCGCGCGATCAGCCCGGATTTTGCGGATGGAATAATGAAACGCCGCGGGAAAGTCGTGCGCCATTCCGCGCTCGTTTTTTTTGCGAGCGCGTTTTGTTTTATCGGCCATCCGGGAATTGCGGCATGCGAGAATTCGAAATCAAAGTCCGCTCCGGCGAAGAATCAGCACACGAAGCGACGGCGGCTTGTCGTTAGGCAAAGTTCTCCCCGCGCGCGAAAATCGAAATCGCACCGCACTGCCGAGTCGTGGCGCGCGCACGCGTCGCAGACGGCGATCGCCGATTTTGTTCTCGGTTACGCGCACGCGCTGCCGGCGAATGCAGTCCCGTTGGCGCCAATGGTCCTGCCGGATTTAAATCTCACTCCCGAAGTGCCGCGCGCGATTCCAGTCGAGCCGAACGAACGGGCGCAATCGGCCGTCCCGCGCCGCATTCATTATCAACTTGGGCTCACGGTCAGCGGCGTCTACGACGACAACATCGACATCAGCCCGACGAATCGCGAGGGCGATTTCTACACCACGATCGAACCGATGCTGAACATCGGGATCGGCGACACCGAAGGAAACTTCGTCGATCTGAATTACCGCCCGCAGGTTTATCTTTTCGCGAATCATTCCGAAGACGACGCCCTCCAGCATCTCATCACCCTTACCGGCCAATATCAATTTTCCGTTCTCACCCTTTCGCTCACCCAGGAAGTCCAAATCCTCGACGGCAGCGGCCTGACCACTCCGAGCGGGACCGGCACGGAATTTACAAGCACAAATCTCGACGTCGCCGGCCGGACGCGGCTCAACATTTACACCACCCGGCTCGCTGCCAACTATCCCGTCACGGGCAAAACTTTTCTCACCGGCGACCTTGGTTACAGCGTCTCCGATTACACGTCGCTGCTCAGCTCATCGGTCCTTTCCGGCGACGTTTATCTTAATTACACCTACAGTCCGAAGCTCTCGATTGGCGCCGGTCTCGTCGGCGGCTACGATGCCGTGGACTCGCCGAGCCAGGATCAGCTCTTCGAGCAATTCAATCTCCGCGCGTCTTACGAGTTGACCGGCAAAGTGAGCGCGACCCTTTCGGCCGGTGTCGAATTTCGACAGGCAACCGAAGGCGGCGCGACCGATAACGGCACGCCGGTCTTCGACGGCAGCCTGTTTTATCAACCGTTCGACGGGACGAACATCGCCCTCAGCCTCTCGCGCGGCACTTTGAACTCGGCCGCGCTCGCCGGCGAAGATTACCATTCCACGAGTGTGATCGCGTCGGCGCGGCAGCGTTTTCTCCAGCGCTTTTTCGTCGGCCTCAGCGTCGGCTACGAAAATTCTTCCTACTTCAGCACGGAAAGCGACATTGCTTCCAACCGGCGCGACGATTATTATTTCGCGCAGGCGTCGCTCGATTTCAACGTCACCAGCTACTGGACTGCGGGCGTGTTTTACTTTTACCGCGAGGATGACAGCTCGCTCGCGGAGTTTCGCTTCAATGACAACCAGATTGGCTTCCGCACCACCTTCACCTTTTAGACTCGTTAGGCAAAAACGGCTCGCGCTTTTTGTCCTGCTCGCGTTCTCTTTTGCTCCCCGCTTTTCGTTAGGCCAGAGCAACGTTTTCAACACGCCGCGCCAGCCCGCCGTCAGTCTCGCGACCGCGCCGCCCTCCTCCGCGCCCGCTCCGGCCGCGCCCGCCAATACCGGCGAAGCGATCAGCGCGCCGACCGGCTATCAACTCAGCGCGAACGACCAGATCGCGGTCGAAGTTTTTGGCGAGGATGATTTGCGCACCACCGGGCGACTGAACGGCGAAGGCAATCTCAGCCTGCCATTGTTAGGCTCGGTCCATCTTGCCGGCCTGACGCTGACCCAGGCCGCCGCGCGGCTGACCGAACTTTACGGCCGCGATTATCTCGTCAACCCGAAGATCAACCTCTCGCTCATCGGCTACGCGCAGCGGCGCTTCACCGTTCTCGGGCAGGTCAATCGCCCCGGCAGTTACGAAATGCCGGAGGGAAATCCCGGCGGCATTGACCTTCTCGAAGCGATCGCGATGGCCGGCGGTTACACCCGCATCGCCGCGCCCGAGCGCGTCAGCGTGCGCCGTCATCGACCCAACGGCAGCGATGAGGTCCTGAAAGTGAATGCGAAAAAGGAAGCGAACGGAGGCAGCGGCTTTCAAGTCATTCCGGGCGACACGGTGACTGTCGGCGAAAGTATTTTCTAACCATCCGCGCCATGATTTTTTCCCAAGCTTTCTGCCCATACCTGGCCACACCTTGCATCTAACTCCCAACCCTATGTCCAATCCTCCCTCCTCCGTCCCGGCGATTTCCTCCTTTATCCAGGACGCGGGCGCGCAGGAACGGCCCGGCTTCGACTTTCGCCATTTCTGGCACGCGATTCTGGAGAAGTTATGGGTCGTCGCGCTCTGCACTCTCGCCGGACTCTTTCTCTCGTTAGGCTATCTCGCGCGCACGCCGAAACTTTACCAGAGTCATGCCGTTCTCGAAGTCGATTTTCAGGAGCCGACCGTCGTTTCGAGCGACGATAACGGCGCCCGCATGCGCTCGATGTTTCTCGCCAGCCAGGAAGCTTTGCGCACGATCGAGCAGAACCTTACCAACCTGACCCTGATGTCGCGAGTCGTCCGCGCGGAAGGTCTGGCCGACGACGGCGGTCGCGCCCTGCTCGGCGAAAGCACCGGCAAATCGCGCCCGGCTCCGACGCCCTCTCCGTCGAGCAGCGCCGATCGCGACCAGATGGAAGTGAGCGCCTTTACTCCGCTCGAGGAAGCGCTCGGCGGCGCGCTTTCCACCATGGTCAAACCGGTCATCCGTCGCGGGACGAGATTGATCGATCTTTATGTGATGAATCGCGACCCGGCGATGGCGCAACGTCTCGCCGACGCGGTCGGCCGCGAATACATCCGCATGTCGATCGAGCGCCGCGCCTCCTTCAGCCAGGAAAGTCTGCGCTACATGATGGAAGAGGAAGAGCGCCTCAAAGCCAACCTGCAAAAAAGCGAAGCGGCCGTCTCCGATTACAAGGCGAAAAATCCCGACGCGCTGGAGCTCGGCGGCGGCGCTGCGTCGACCGGGAGCCAGGCCGGCGCGAGTAACACCGGGGCGCGTGGCGGACTCGTCGAGGATAAGTTGCAGGACTTATCGAACAAGGTGACTTCGGCCAAGACCGATCGCGTTCGGATCGAGAGTGAGCTGGCCCAGATCGACAAGATCGGCGACAACGTTCCCGCCTTGCTCAACATTCCGAGCATCGCCAACGCTCCGGTCGTGGTCGATCGTCGCAGGGATGTCGCGCAACTCGAGTCGGCCGTCGCCAGTCTCGCGCAACGTTACAAATCGAAACATCCAAAAATGATGGCGGCGCGGGCCGCGCTGGTCGAAGCGCAAGCCGAGCTGAAGCGCGCCGTGCTCGATCAGCCCGCGGTTTTGCGCAACGTCCTCGCGCAGGCGCGCGCGGCCGAAAACAGTCTCGGCAGCGCGACCGCCGACCAGGAAAAAGAAGCGCTCGCTCTCAACAAAACCGCCATCGGCTATCAGGAGTTGGCGCGTCAGGCCGAGACGGATCGCGCCCTTTATGAAAGTGTCTTGCGCCAGATCAAGGAGACCAATCTGACCAAGGATGTCAAAGCGACCGCGGTCAGCGTCGTCGAGCACGCGGTTCTTCCTCATCAACCATCCAGTCCGCAACCGACGAAGGCGATCCTCCTTGGTTTGTTAGGCGGGCTCGCCGCCGGACTCGGTCTTATCTACGCGGGCGACGTCCTCGATCGTTCGATCAAGACCGTCGACCAGGCCGAGTCGCTGCTCGGTCTGCCCGTTCTCGCCGCCGTTCCGGAAAGAAGCGATCCAGCGCGCAAGAAATCGAACCGGAAAGAACCGTCCGGGCCGGCCACGACTTATCGCCTCGTCGCCGAAGCGCCGGAAGGTCCGGTTGCGGAATCTTTCCGCAACTTGCGCGCCGCGCTCTCGTTGCTTGGGCCGGAAGTGGAACGAAAGGTCTTTCTCTTCACGAGCGCCTTGCCTAACGAGGGTAAGAGTTTCACGAGCGCGAACTACGCCCTCGCCCTCGCCCAGCAGGGTCATCGCGTCCTCCTCCTCGACGGCGACCTGCGCCGCCCGAGCCTGCACAAGATTTTCGCCGACGCCGCCGAGCCAAAAAAGAGCGGCGACGAAAAAGATCAGCCCGGCGTGGTCGATTGTCTCGTCGGCGCCGCGCGTCTTTCCAACGCGACGCGCCGCGTCCTCGCGCGCGAGGTCGATGCCAACGCCGCTGCGGATCGCGGCGACGAACGATTCACAACCTCGACCGGCGGACAGTTATCGATCCTCGCCGGCGGCCGGCGCGCGCCGAATCCGGCCGAGCTGCTCAGCGGCGCATCGTTTGGAGAGTTAGTCGCAGAAGCCGCGCGACTTTTTGACCGCGTCGTGATCGACAGCGCGCCGATCATCGCCGTCAGCGACACGCTCCTCATGATCCCGCACATTCAAACCGTCACTCTTGTGGTTCGCGCGGCCAAGACTCCGCGTAACGCCGTGCATCGCGCGATGAATCTTCTCGCCGTCGCCGGAGCGCGGCCGGCGGGAATGATCCTCAACCGCCTGCCCCATCGACGGGGCGCGGGTTACTATTACTACTACGCCTCGCACGGTTACGGCGCCGGTGAAGGATCCTACGAGGAGAGTTCTTCCGGCGGCGCGAAACGCTAGCTCACCTTACTGCTTCCTCGGCCAGCCCGCGCTCCCCCAGCAAATCCCGAGATAGGTCGCGACGTAAAGCTCGATCGAGGAAATTTGCAGCGGAAAATCAACCGCCGCGTGCAAAGCGACTCCGCAGAACGCGACCAGCGCCAGGAGCAGCAGGAAGCGCTGGCGCGGATACCAGTCCCGTCCTTTACTCGTTAGGCCGGCAATCGCGCAAACCATCCCGCCGAAAAAGATCGCTCCCCAGAGTGCGCCGCCAAACCATCCCCATTCCAGCAGCGTCTGCAGATAGTCATCATGGAGAAATATCCATTTCCCCTCCTCCAGCCCGCCGCCATTGCGAAGATAAGGAAAAATCGCGCTGAAAGAGCCGGGGCCGAATCCCGCCGCGCCCGCCCGCGGCAGGGCGGCGATCGCCACCTTATCCACCGTCCATCGGGCGTCACGGGTCCAGGTTGAACGAAAGCTATCCCAGCGCCCAAGCGATTGATCGAGATGACTCGCCTGCGTCACGGCCCAGAGGGCCAGCAGACTAACGAGTAAAGCAATCGCGACCGTCCTGAGCTCGAGATGACGCACCCGGCGCGACATGCCGGTTGCGAAGACAAAAAAGAGCGCGAGCAGAATAAGGACCGCGATGAACTGACCCATCCGCGAGGTATCGGAAAACACGGCCACGAGGACGAGCAGCGAGACCGTGACCCACAACGCACGAACCGCTGGGTGACAGGGCCGGGTCAGATACCGAAAAGCGAGGCCGAGAACCGCCGGCAGGATAAGATTGAGAAACGCGCCGGCGTTCCCGTGATAGTAATAGGTGGCGAAGAACGTTGTCACCGGCGCTTCGCCTTCGTAGAGCGGGCGCCAGAGGATCATCGGCGCGCCGGTCGCCTTCTGGAGAAGGCCGAGCAGCGCAATCGATCCGCCCGCGAGACCGATCGCCCACCAGATGCGGAGCAGCCAGCGCGAGTCCCTTGATAACTGCGTGACGACAAAGAGACATCCAAGACCGAGGGTAACTCTCGTCATCAGGGCGACACTTAGTGAGAAGTCGCTCGAACCCGGTCCGTTCGGCCACACCGACCTCAACGGCAGCAACACGGAATAGTCGGCATCGGCGATCGAGTGCGCGTTCAACGCCATCGCCCAGCCAAACAGGAGGATCAGGCCGCTGATTACAGCAGGAAACCGTCCTGATTTAGTTATGCCATTCCTTTTCTCGTTAGGCAGCAGAAGCCTTTGCCCGATCCAGAGACAAAACATCGCGCCCAGGATCCAATTCAGATTATGGATCGCCCGGCCGGTCGTGCCCCCTTCGTCCCAAGGCGAATAAAAAAGCGCGAGCACGAGCAACCAGCCGGCTGCTTCCCGCGCCATGTGCCCGAGCGATTCCCTCCACGACATTTGTCGAGTTGTAGTCAGTGGAAAAAAAAAGACGAGCACGATGCTCGTCTTTTTTTGGTTACTGGTTGTTAGTTATTGGTTATTGGTTATTGGTGAGGAACGATCATAATCGCCGGATGGGTCAATCCCTAACCGGTTTCGAGGATCTTGAATGCTCGAAACACTGCCGGCAAAGTTATTTGAAGCGAGTCGAAGATCCGCCATCACTCCAATAGCTTTTAACCAATAACCAATAACCGCGACATCGTCGGCCCTTTACTCGTTAGGCACAATTTCAGCTTCTCAGCGTTTCAGTATTTCAGCTTTTTGCTTCCTACCTTCCTCTCAGAAACAGCATCACATGCAGCGTCTTGAGCGCGATCATCGCGTCGAGCTTGAGCGAGTAGCGCCGGATATAATAAAGATCGTACTTCAACTTCTCGATCGCGTCCGCCTCGCTTTCGCCATAGGGATAATTGACCTGCGCCCAGCCGGTGATTCCCGGTTTCACGAGATGCCGAAAATGGTAGAAAGGGATCTGGGTCTCGTAGCGGCGCGCGCATTTCACCCATTCCGCGCGCGGACCGATCAGGCTCATCTCGCCTTTGAAAACATTCCAGAGTTGCGGCAGCTCGTCGAGACGGAGCTTGCGCAATAATTTTCCCGAGCGCGTAATCCTTGGGTCGTTAGGCCGGGTGTAAATGTCGTCGGACTCGGATTCCGCGTGCGTCGTCATGGTGCGGAATTTATAAAAGGTAAACTGGCGGCCGGCGCGGCCGATCCGTTTCTGCGAGTAAAGCACCAGCCGGCCCGACTCGAAGAAGACGAGCGCCGCGCAAAGGAGAAAGAAAGGCGCGAAGATGACGAGCCCGACCATCGAGGCAAAGAGATCGCAAAGGCGCTTCAAATAGTGGTAGGGAGAAATGCGCGCGAGCTGAAAACCGGTCTGCAAGGGCCAGACCGGATCGATCGCGTCCAGCGGCACGTAGCGCCATTGCGATTCGTAGAATGATTCGATCGTGTAAACGCGGGTGCGCTGAAATTGCGTTCGGACGAGGCGCTCGACCAATCCCGCCGGTATGCGGCCGATCTCTTCCGCGAGAATAATTCCGCTGTAATTGCCGTCGAGCCGATCGAGTTTCGTCTCCAGATCCGATTCCACCGTCGGCGAGCCGGGGCCGCAGATATGACTCCCGACCCGCTCGTGAGCCAAGTCGACGAACTCGAGCCGCTGCCGGTTCGGCGACTTTCGATATTCCTCGTAGAACTGTCGCGCCATCTCCCCGCTGCCGATCACGAGATAGGCGCGGTTCGCGATCCGCGCCGCGACCCGCCCGCGAATCCAGCGCCGATAACAAAGCGAGACCGGCAGGAAGACGGCGAAACTAACGAGTATAACACTGCGGCTCGGCTTCATCGTCTGGTCGAACGTCGCCGCGCTGTAAATCAGGCACGAGCTCACGACCACGGCCGAGATGACCGCGAAAATGTGCTCCGCGGTGTAAGCGAGCCCGCGCATTTCCGTCGTCCGGTTATATCCGCCGACCGTAAAGAGCGCGATCAGCAGCACCGAGACCTGCAAGACGTCGAGGACAAAGAAGACAAAAGGCGACGAAAAATATTCATCGCCGCGGAGCAGGCTCGTGACGCGCTGAATCAGAATCCAGCTCACGATATCGAGGAGAAAAAGGAGCGCGGAGGGCGCCCATTCATGCCCGAAAAGATGACGGGCGCGTTTCCAGCGCAGGACGCCGGCCGCGCCTAACGGAACTTGCGGCGTCTCGATCGCAACCGGCGACGACGGAACCTGCGTCGAGGGCAACGGGGAAGAAGATGATCTGAGCATAAGGGAGAAACGAAAACCTAATTAGCCAGGCCGGGGTTGAGAAGCCTTTTTTCCGAAAGATTTTCGGCGAAGCAAAAGCTAACGGCGCCTCCAGGGAGAAACGGGATACGCTCTCAGCGATTCGCGTCGGACACTAACGCAGACAGACCGGTCATCGTGAGCAGCGGCAGCACATGAAACCGCCGACGATTGTTGCGTGACAAGGAAGCGAGGTTGAAGAGCAATCGAAGCTGATCAGACCATTCTATTTTCTACTTCAATGACTGACCTCTGACGCTGACCGCTGTCCTCAAATTTCAGCTTCTCAGAATCTCAGCTTCTCAGCGTTTCACCTATCTCCCTGCCATCCGCCATCCGCAATGTGAACGGCTGAGCAGCTTCGATTGCTGCTTCAATCTGGCTCCTCGTCACAAAAAGAGCATCCGCTCGATTTCGCCGTTCTGCCTTCTCCTCATTTCCACTTTCCACGTTCTACTTTCTGCCTTCTCCTTCAGGAACGGCTCCACCCCTGCTCCGCACGCACTTTGCGCTCGAACTCTGCGCACCATCCAGGAATTTCCGCGGCCAGCTTTTGGGCGGTAAGGGTTAGCTCCTGCAAACGACCTTCTCTTAACGTCAGGTCATAGGCGTGACGCATGAGATGCCGAAAACCCTTTAGTTCCCGCACCTCCTCCAAGTGTGCTTTGGGCAAGAAGGCCGGGCGAATTTCCTCCAAGTCCAGGCTGACACGTTGCAGGAGCCTCTCGTGAAAATCGCCGCGCTTCTCGAAATGGTTCTCGAACTCTTCGCATAACCGTTCGAACATCCTTTCCAGAACGTTATAGAACCGTGCCAGTTCATAGGCGCACGCCTCCAGACGGCCGCCGCCTGTTTCCTCCAATCGTCTGGCAGCATTCTCGGCCGCGCCGAACGCCACAGTGCCGTCCGCGGCCAACTCCTTGAGCAGGATAACTAGCCCGGTAGCGTCCATTCTTCGCCTTGAGAAAGAATTTTATCGCGAAAGCGACACTCTTCCAGGAGGACAACATCGACTGGGTGCCCGGTTTCTTCCATCAGGCGAGCGGTCAGTTGAAAAACACTCAAACCTGGCGGCTCAGCTTCCAGTGCCAGATCGATATCGGAATATTCATTAAACTTCTCGGGCTCGGCCAACGATCCAAAAAGGAAAACCTTTTCGCCCGGGAGCAGGTGGGAAAGAGCCGCCCGCAAGCGAGCGCGCAAGTCCTGGCGCAAAGTCTCGCGCGCCAACTTTCTCTCGCTCTCCCGGCGTTGAAGCAAAGTCACGTGCGAAGCTAGCACAAAGCCCCCAACATTCTCATTAGGGCCTTTGCAAATTTGCGCTCCGCCCTTCCACGCTTCGACTTCCCTCTTCTCAATTTCCACTTCCGCTTCCGACTTCAGCGTTCCGCCTTCCGCGTTCCGCCTTCCTAATTCCTCCTTCTTACTTCCTACTTCAGTCGCTGATCTCTGTCCTCAGCTTCTCAGCTTCTCAGCGTTTCACCTATCTCCATTCCATTTCGCTCGAGAAAATTTTCGAGCGCAAACAAACACCAGGTCCGGTACCAGTTCTTCAATCGCACCGGACTTCGCGCCTCGATCCGCTGGAAAATGTCGCGCCACTCCGAAGTCACCCAGTCCTCGAAGGGAAAGGTAAATCCCTGCTTCGGCCGATTCCTCACCCACTCAGGAATCTCGGGAACGGCATCGAGCAGGATCTGTTTTCCCCTGGCCAGACGCCAGCGCGCCGGGATAATACTTACTGCGTCGATCAGTTTACGATCAACAAAAGGGACGCGAAGCTCCAGACTCCACGCCATGCTCATGACATCGCTGTCGCGGAGCAGCTGATTCCTCATGTATCTGGTCAGCTCGAGATAGCTCACTTCGTCTTCTTCGGTAGGGAGAAACGGCGGGGCTTCCGGCAGGGCTCGTTCGTCCGCGCGGTTCGTAATCCCATAGAATGCCAGTAATGAGCTGGCCTCGGGCGCGGTAAAAATTCCGCGGACACACTCATAAACATATTCCGGCTCGGTCGAGGTCCGAAGCAGGTACGCGATGCGGTGGGCACGCAAGGACGGGACGTGTTCCAGCGCGAAAATGACAATGCTTCGCCACGGCCCGCGAAGGGCGCATCCTAGCTTCGTCAGCGCCGGCATCCGCTGGAAAGAGGGATAGCCGCCAAAAATCTCATCGCCGCCAAGGCCCGAGAGCACGACCTTCAGGCCATGGTCGTGCGCCATCTTCGCGACGCAAAAGGTGTTGAAGCCGTCGATCGTTGGCTGGTCTGATCGGTCGAGAAAATCCTTGAACGACTCTTTCGCCGTGGCGGCATCGATTCGCCAGTCGGTATGCTTTGTGCCGAAGTGTGCTGCGGTCCGGGCCGCCACATCACCCTCGTTAAAGCCGGGATCATCGAAGGAGATGCTAAATGTGCGCAAAGGTTCCGTCGTTTGCTGAGAAGCGAGCGCGACGACTGCGGTGGAATCAATGCCTCCACTCAGGAACACACCCACCGGCACATCGCTTACCAGATGTCTCCCGATCGATTCCACCAGCGCCCCGCGCACAATGCGCGTCGCTTCTTCCCGGCTCGTCACCATCATCGAGCGTGGTTCGTCCTTCTCATCCGGGAAATTGACCTCCCAGTAACTCTGCAAAGAACATTCCTTCTCTGACCAAATCAGATAATGTCCCGCCGGCAATAGTCTGACTCCCTCGACAATCGTCTCCGGCTCAGGCACGGAGCCAGACAGGAGATAGCCAAACAGTCCCGCGTCGGAGATTTTCCGTTCGGTCATCCCGGTCAGAAGAAGTGCCCGCATTTCCGAGGCGAAACAGATTCTGTCAGGTGTGTTCGTAAGATAGAGCGGCTTGATCCCGAGCGGATCGCGCGCGAGGAACAGCTTCCCTTGTTCCTCATCCCAGATCGCGAAGGCGAACATGCCTTCGAGTTTGTCCAGGCACTCCGGGCCTTCCTGGCAGAACAATTCGAGCATGACCTCGGTATCAGAGTGGGATCTCAGAGAGCAACCACCGGCGAGTAACTGTTTGCGAAGCACATCGTAATTATAAATCTCGCCGTTAAAAACGATCGTGTAACGACCATCTGGTGATTGCATCGGCTGATGCCCTGCGTCACTCAGATCAAGAATGGCCAGCCGGGTGCTGACCAGGCCTGCGACATTGTCTTTCGAAACAAAGAGGCCGTGATCATCCGGTCCTCGGTGATGCAGCGCGCGCTGCAGTTTTTGCAGTCGCATCTCAAGCTCGTCACGATCGAGCCGCGAGTTAATGATGCCAGCGATGCCGCACACAAGTTAAAAAGCTGAGAAGCTGAAAGTCTGAAATTTGAGCCTCGGAAACGTCTTGAAAAGCGTAAACGGCAAGACAGGCCAAGCCGCTGATGTCGCCAAGAGATTGAGCCTTTAGAGTTCGATGGTTCCCGGATCTCGCGCTCCGTGCCAGAAACGCAGCACCTGCACCTCGCCCGCAGAACGATCGAAGCGATAGAAGATCAAATAGGGCGACAAAACGACTACACGAGTTTCATTCCATCCCTTCACCCGCCGTCCTCGCTCCGGCATCCGTGCCAGCGACTCAGCCAGGTCAACCAGCCGATTGGCGAAAGCCCCCGCTGTCCTGTCGTCATCGTTTGCGATGAATTCAGTAATCGAGCGAAGATCCGAAAGCGCGGCGGTGCTGTAGATTACGGCGCAGTCCATGCGGCGACGCGAGAGCGCAATTCCGCCGCAGAATAGGTTTTCTCTTCCCGCACTGAACGTAGGCCTTCGCGAATTGCATCTTCCATTGCGGGTGTCGGCTCATAGTCGCTGCTAAGACTTATCAGATGGGACAAAACCATCTGCCGTTCCTCCAGCGATAGCGCCGATAACTCCGCGATAATTTCGTGCGCGCTCACCCGAACAAAGTGCCCGGTGGCCGAATCGGCGTCAACATTTTTTGAAAAGTTAGAGCGGGGAACGCGAAAGCGAAAGTGAAAAGGCTAAAGGAGAAAGTAGAAAACGAAGCTATTCTTTGAGCTTCTTTCCGATTGACGTGAAGATGGCGAGAAGCTCACTCGATTCATCTAGCAGGTCTGCCGCCGTTGCCGTATTGCAAAGGTCGGATTCAATTAGCAGCTCGATCCAATATTGCGTCTCCGCAGCTTCCTTCTGAATGATTCCTATCTTATTCGAGAAGTCCGCCCGCGATACTCCGCGATTCGCTTCACGGTAATTTGCACCTATAGAAGTAGCCGATCGGAGGAATTGTCGCGCCAAAATATCAAGCTCGCGCGTCCGAGGAAGCCCAGCGGTAAACTTAACTGCCGAGAGTGAGAATCTTTTCGTTCGCTGCTCCAGGTCCTTCTCCATTACTTCTACTTTAGCCTTTCTACTTTCTCATTTAACAGCGGTCCCAAAATCGCTGCCAGCCGCTCCTTGAACTTCTCATAGCCAAAACTCTCGATGACCTTTTGACGCAAAGCTTCCGGATGATAAATAAGAGGATGCGGATGTTTTCGCTGCAGGATCGATACGATGGCATCGCGCAGCTCGTTAGGATTATCGGGATCGACGAGAACACCTAGCTCTCCCTGGAGGAGCGCATCGGCGGAAGCATCCCTGTTGCCAGCAAGGACTGGCTTCCCACAAGCCAGAGCTTCGAGGAAAACGATACCGAAACCTTCGCCCGTGCTCGGCATGGCAAAGACATCGCAGAGATTGTAGTGATCGCATAACTCTTCCGCAGGCACCTTACCGGCAAAGGTCACGATCTCTCGCACGCCCAACTCTTCGGCCAGCTTGTCCAGCCGCGGCCGATCGTTTCCATCCCCGACAATCAGATAGCGGAGATCGGAGATGGGAGATTGAAGATCGGAAGCATCTGAATTTCTACTTTCGACTTTCGACTTTCTACTTTGTTCTGCGATAGCTCGCAGAACCCTATCATGTCCCTTGTATCTCTCGGCTGTGCTCAGTCTGCCTACAGTTAGGATTACCGGCTGACCGGGTGAAAGGTTGTAGCGCTTCAGAAGATAGTCTGGCTTTGGGCCGATTTGGAACTGCTCTGCGTCAACGACGCAGCCAAGGATGCGAAGTCTCTCAGGACTTATCCCCTGCTCCTGGATCACCCTCTTGGCGGTGTAGCCACTGATCGGAACGATCAGACCGGCTTTGGCGATGCCATTCTTCCTCTGCTTATGTTCCAAGCCCCAGACATCGATTCCGTGCAGTGTGAGAAGATAACGTGAACCGATCATTCGCTTCAACCAAAGCGCAGCGGGACTGAAGTTCACATGCATGCTGACGATGAGATCCGGCCGATCGCGCAGTGCTGCGGAAAAAATTAATGCGACGAAGGCCGGCGTTCGGAGTCTGCTGTTAACTCTACGGCTTCCCCGGGCTGAAACAGATCCGCCCCATTTAGTCTGCAACTGCTGAGTGGTATCGTTCTTTGTGAATACCTTGACCTGACTCACTCCGAAAAGATCAATCAAGGCATTTAACCAATCAGTCGCATATACTTCGATGCCTCCGCCACCTTGCGCCAACTCAGGGGACCAAAAGTGAATCTTCAAAAGAAAGCGTAAGGGTGGAAGGCTAAAGTAGAAATAAGCGAATCTCTTTTGCCCTAACCTTATTCGCGCCCAGCGATGATATTGCGGTACAAAGACTCCGTCTCCGCGATCGGTTCATCCCAAGATAATTCGCGCTTCACCTCTTCGCGTCTTGCTGTCATCTGATCGCGGAAACCCGGATCAAGCATTTTCTCAATTCCATCGGCGAGAGATTCGACGCCAAGCGGCACCGCTAGTCCCGCGCGCCGGTGTATGAGCGGTGCAATTCCACACGTTTCGGCTAGCAGAACAGGAACATTCGCCGCGACAGCTTCGCCAGCGGCATTACCAAAGCTTTCGTTAAGAGATGGCAGAACGAATAAGTCTGCTGCATCGAGAGCCGCCTTCTGCTCGTCCTCGTAGAGCGCACCTGCAAAGACAACTCTGTCGCCAAGATCAAGTTCCTCAACCTGCCTCCGCAACGTTTTCTCATATTCCGGCTCGGAGGGCCCGACCAAGACAAGCCTGGCGGTAGCAAGGTTCGAAAGTGCGAAGGCGCGAATGAGACCTTCGAGATTTTTTATTGGAGAGAGTCGTCCGATAAAGAGAACAAGCTTCTCCTCCTCAGCTATCCTCCATCGCTCCCGCAGCTTCTCGCCTGACGGCAGCTTGGCGAATGATGCGACATCAATGCCATTGCGGCGGTAATGAATCTTATTTTTATCGACGATTTTCTCAAGATCGGCAGCCTCCGCCTCCGATGCGGCAATCACTGCTTGGGAACGGCGAACCACCCATTTTGTCAGTGAAGTGTTATAAATCCGCTTCGCGAGCTGGTTACGCGCACGCGGCGGATACATGCCGAGAGGTTCAATGACAACCGGTTTACTCTGCTTCACAGCTTCCTGAACGGCAACAGGGCAAATCAAGTTATAGAGACCGTAGCAATGAACGACCTCGGCGTTTGCGACTGCTCTGATGAGAAGATCGTGGCGACGTGGCCATTGACGCAGGCCCCGCCCGATCCACGGCAGATAAGTTACCGGCACATTGTCGATGCGTGCGGCGTCCTTGCCACTGGGTTCTTCAGAGTGGAAAGTGATCACATTGACTTCATGGCCACGAGCCGACAGACCCCGGCTAAGCGAATGAATCTTCTGAGGCGGGCCGCCAAACTTATTCTCCGGAAAGTAGAACGGCGTAACAAATAGAAGTCGCATTGCCTAGCGCAACGCGAGTGGAGCTGACCTTAGTGGATCAGCTCCTGGCGGGCCGGCCGGGATGCTGGGCAGATGGCCCGTTCTCGGGACGGGACCGAAGAGGGCGCGCCGGAAATGCGGCAGAAACACGACCACACCTACGAGCAGCACACACGCTTTCACTGTCCAGTTAAGGACGAAGGCGACATCGTCTTCCGCTTTCAGGGCCGAATAGAAGATGAACGGGACCAGGCTCCACCAAAGCGGGTGGGTAAAGGCGCGTAGGCATATTACCCGAAAGACCAAGGCAAAGAACAAGGCATAAAGGCCGCAGGCGATCACCCCGCCAGTCAACCCAAAGTTAGCATACATCTCTCCCGCAAACCCCAGAGTCATCGCGGTATCCTCGTTCAATTGGATCCCTGCATACTGCGCCATGTGCTCAGCTCCCCCCGCTACAAACTTTCCGGGTACAAGGATTCTCGGAACCAAGGTGGCCCAAGCAGCATCTTCCAGAGTGCTCCCATCAGCGTAGGGCTCAAACTCGGGTACCATCATCATCACCCGATTAACGATCCAACCTTGGTTATATCTCACTGCAGTGTCGGCGAGGAACCGCTCATCGAAGTTTCCAGTTAGCGTATGTTCAAACGCTGAATCAGGTACGAAAGCCATGCTGTCACCTGAGCCAGCGGTAAACTTGTCGATGACATGCTTTCATTCTCCTCCAGTGGGTCATCATCGATCAGGGTTTCGCGCATACGCCACTTTGCCTCTTGGAGGGCGGGAAGGGAGAGAACGGCCACGGCTATCATACTTAGAACGATGGCGGGCTTTGGCTTAAAAGCGTATATCCACACTGCGAAAGTCCACGCGCTCCAAAGGAGAAGATCATGAAACATCGTGCTACCGGCCGCGAGGAACACTTCGCCCCCCAAGACAATAGCCAATCGCCACTGCCAGCCAGAGCCCCGTAGTAGCATCCGGCCGAAGACACCAATGTAGCGAAGGTTACCAAGCAGCAGAAAGACGAAGGCCAGACTCTCCACATGCACCAGCCTCGCCGCGAAGAACGACAGCATACCTACACCCAACAGCAGGTCTAACTCGAACAGTAATCCCCCGCTTGCGGTGGGGAAAAGCTGATTCCGCGCCTGCAGCCTTACAAGGCCGAATGCCCAACCAATAGTTAAGGCAATCAGCAACGGTCCTGCATAGGACAGATAAATCGAAAAGCGTGCGCCAATATCGTAGGTAGGATCACCAGGCGGGCAATAAAAATTAACCCAAGCACCAAAAACGTATTGCAGGCAGGCGATCAGGATAGCTATATGCGGGAGTACAAGTATGAATCTCGACGCATAAACGAGGTGAAACAGCACAAGGACCGTGAGGCCGACAGTAATGCCCAGCCACGGCGATATTGCAGCGCTGAACCACAAAGTTAGAGCGGTCGCAAGGTCGCAAGGCCGCCAGTGAGACTCGCCCATGCCCACTGGCGCGTCGTTAGGAAGGAAATTTCTTCGGTCACTAAACATTCTTGTTCTTCCCGACAGGATGACTTTCGTGATATTGGCAAATCGTCTTAGCCGCGGCGGCGTAGGTATAATTGCTAGCCACGCATCGCTCATAACCAGCCGCGGCTGTTTGCTGACGCTCGGATTCATGCTCCAGGAAATACTTAACCTTTCGAGTCAGGTCTGCCGTGTCGTTAAACGTGGCTACTTCCTTCCCCGGGATAAAGTATTCTGCCAGTTCTGTAGTAGCCTCATGAAGCAGGAATCCGCCTGAAGCGGGAACCTGCCAAGTTCTAGCCGTGACTTGGTCTCCGCTTGTGGTATCGGACGCGGCCTCGCTTAGCAACCCTAGATTGATCTTCGAATTCTGGTAGACCAGCGCGAGTTCGTCGCCGAAAGCGCCTCGCCCTTGCCATCGTTTCCGCACAGATTCACCAGCCCTCTGCCAGCCGGCTCCCCAGATCTGCAGTTTCAATAGAGAAGGCTTTTGATCAACGATCGCCTGGATCGTTGCTTCTTTCTTGGGAGACCAGCAGCCTACGAAAGATACGTCACGTTCGTAGTAGTTCCTAACCTTATCCGAAACTTGTAATACGCGATGAACGTGCGGGTCGAAGCCGTGCCTGACGTGCTCGATTTTCTTTATCCGATCAGAAGGGCGGTGAAAGCGCTTGGTTGTGAAGATACCGTCATACAGCGGTAAGCAGGCCGAAATGTTGTTTCCGTGAGCGGTAAAACTTACGTCAGGGTAAAAGCAATAGACTGGAATTTTCTTATTCCGAAAGGCTAAGACTGTGCCGGGTTCGAGCAGCATCCCTTTAAAGACAAGGACAAAATCGATCGCGGTGTTATCGGCCTGCGCAGCTACTGCGGCATTGAACTCGCGCGCGCAGGAAGTTCGCAATAGCCGTCGAGCCAACCTCAATCCCCATGTCGACCATGTCTGCGGGAAATAATCTTCATAGTTAACCTCGATTAGACTGTGTCCCAGCTCTCGCAAACTTATAGCAAGTGCACGAGCATCAGAGCCCCACCAATCTGCGCCGAGATAAAGGATCAGGTAGGAGTCACTCACTTCGATCTTTGAGCCGAGATTGCCGCGACAAAGACTTCCCGCATCGACGCGGCGTAACGCTCCGGCGAACAATGCTTTGTCATCCAGCTTCGCCCCTTCTGTACTCTGCTCATGCGCTCGTCTGCTTCGAAGGACAAAGCTTCTTCCATTGCCGCAGCCAGTGCTGCCGGAGTCTGCTCGTCATAGAGGAGCCCGCCGCCCGATGCTTGCAAGACCTCTGCCGCGCCGCCTGAGCCACGGAACGCGATAGGAAGGCAGCCAGCGTCCCATGCCTCAAAAATCACTCTTCCTAAAGGTTCACGATGCGACGGCAGGACCAATATGCTTACCGCGCGCAACGCAGTGGTCGGATCACCCTGAAATCCAGTCCAGCAGATCACGTTATTGAGGCCAGCCGCGACGGATCTGTTCTTCAACTCTTCCCAAAATGCGCCCCCTCTTCCTATCATTGCACATCGAATTTGCGGGTAATCAGGGTGCAAAAGGCCAATGGCATCCACGAGAACGTCCTGGCCTTTGATCGGAACGATGCGTCCGACACAGGCAATCGAATTACTATTTCTAGCATCTTTACCGGCATTGGCAGCCAGGCGATTAACAGCAGGCGTGTAACCATCGTAGATTATCTTCACAGGGATGTGCCGCAGCGCATCAAATTTCGATATCTCGCTGCGGACGGCGTCGCTGATGGCGACGATTGCCCTAAGTTCTGCGGGTTTGGGCTTCTGGCGCGCCAAATAAGCCGCGTCTTCAAAGATTCGGACATGGGCAACAACCGGAATCCTCATGCAACGGGCGGCAGCTCGCGCAATGCGATAACACCCTGCTTGATTAAGATACAAAAGATTCGGACGAAAAATAATGCAGGCCCAGCCCAAACCTAAGAGCGCTAGGAATCGGGCGGCTTTCGATTTCTCGTGCAAACGATCGATAAAGGTCGGGAAGCATCTGATCTTAAGCCGATTTAATCGGCCAATGATCGGAACACTACGAGGGCAACACACGGCCACCCGCATGCCAGTTAGGCACGGAATCAAGTCGAGAAGAACGCGCTCAGACCCCCATAGGTTGCCAGCTGGCTCGACAGCTATTACGCGTACCAATTTCACGTCTACTTCACGCCGTTCCAGATAGAAGCAAGAGAATGAGCGTAGTTTTCTGGGTCACAGTTTGCCCGAAGCCATCGCCTTCCTTGTCGAATCAGCGCTGATCGTCCGTTCTTCGATAGCAAAGTTGCTTCGTGAAGCGACTTTGCCAAACACTCAGCAGTCTGTTCGGCATAAACGATTCCGGCTCCGCTTTTGGTAATCAATTCAGCCGGGCCGCCGCTGCCTGCCCAGACTATCGGAATCGTGCCCGCGTCCCAAGCTTCAAATATTACTCGCCCCAAGCCCTCACATTCAAAAGGACATACTTGAGCACAGCAGCCTCCAATAAGGTTTACGACATTGCGATGAAATCCGGCCCAAACCGTAGATTCTTTGAGACCGAGCCTTTCAGACATTTTCTTTAATTGGCCGTCGATCGAATCGCCGTTGCGTCCTCGACCGTAGAATATTACCCGACTCAGATTTCCTCGTCGCCTCAGTACGGACATAGCTTCAAGGAGCAAATCCTGTCTCTTGTTCTTTTCAAATCGCCCTACACAGGCAAAGGTGGGCGGATAGTCCATGGGCACCCTTCGCCTCCAATTGGCCTTGGGACGATAAGCATTATATAAACAGACCGTCTTCGCGGACAACGTCTTCGTGCTCTTAAAAAGGCCCTGTATATACTCGCTGATGCAAATAATCTTGCTAATAGAGTGAGTCTTCCCGCCTAACGCCGACAAATATTCGACATCTTCATGAAATCGCACATGAGTAGTGACCGAGATACCAAGAGCCCGACCTACGGCCTGCGCGTAACGTACAGCCCCCACCTGATTCGCGTGTATAACTGTCGGCCTAAACCACAGAGCAGTTGCCAAAAGACGACCGCAAGCCACTATACGCCGTACCTTGGAACGGCGGTGGAGGTCACGCTCAAAAAATGGAAAAGCTGCGGTTGGCAGCCGCGCGACTTCCACCGCAAATTCCGACTCTTTGGGATAATAGATCGCAATTCGCAGATCGGCGGCGGTGCTTGCAAACTCCAGGAGGCTCTGTTCGGAACCCCAAAGGTTCCCAATCGGCTCTAGTATAAGCACGCGCGGCTGATTTCGCTTAAGGCGGAAGGCGCGAACCATAATGCTTACCGGAGGTTATCTGGGCGTCAATCCACCCCATAACCGGTTCGAATTGTCGTTCATAGTTGTATTCACTCAAATGCAATCTCCGTGCCCGTATACTTGCCTGGGAAGACAATTCAGAATTTGATAGATACTTATTAATAGCAGTACCAATGTCATCTGGTTTTGACGGATCAACGGAAAGGGCCACACCTTCATTTGTAAAAAGCTCTTTGATTCCTGGACCAGGATTAGTGACCTGCGGAATTCCCAAGGCAAGATACTCAAAGCGCTTATTACTTGCACCTGCAGCCCAACGCCAATTCGGATACCTGGACTCCAATAATGTAACACCAACACTGGCACCAGCTGTGCCTGCAAATAAGTCCGTGTAATTGACCCTTCCGGTAAACACCAGTCTGGTTTCCACCGCCAACTCGGTTGCTAGTTTCTTAAGCGAACTGATAAACGTATCGCTTCCACGCCCGACTAAGACGAATATTGCATCGGTAGGCCAGTGTCTCATCGAGCGTATTATATTTTCAAGGTTCTTACGAGGCGCAACGTTACCCTGGTAATGGACTACTCGCGAATAGGCGATGCTTTGATCGGCGAGCCAATTTTGCAACTTAGATGACGGGATCGTCAAAAGTCGTCTCGGGCAGTTCATCACCACAGTAGGCGTATTAGGGAGATCACAAAACATGCGAGCTGATCGCGCTCGATACAAATCTGCTACAACGACTAGGTCTGCGTTTCTCAATTCTCGTCGAGCCCGTTGTGCCATACAGCGAGACCGGAATGAAGCATATGGATCATCCGATAACACTTCGTGCAAATGTGCGATACAAGGTATGCCCTGTCTTCGCGCACACCGAACCACCTTGGCGAGGGCATAGTGGTCATATGCGATAATGATCTGCGGACGCGTTTCAGCCATCCGCAAAACACGCTTATCAAACTGCCTCGCGGCATACATGCGGCTCCATAGCGTTTGCTTTTGTCCACCCTCCGTTTTAATTCGAATCCGACGCACTCCGCGCGTCGTAAGAATGTCTTGCGGGTCTTGGGGCGTAACAGTATCTATTATAGTTACGTCGTATTTTTCTGCCAAAAGGCTAGTTTGATGTAGAACCGGGGGATAGGTATCGACGCAGCTACGCTGCACAAGTAATAGGCGAGCTCGCACTATTGAGTTGGCTTTACGACGAAAAATTGATGATAGAACCAAGTCACTGAACGAAGCTGGCAAACTACGTCGAAGCCAGTTGATTTGAGAGCCTCTCGGAACTCTTGAAGAGAGAGGCCTGCCCCCAACTCCCAACTGTGCTCGTCGCTGTTTCGGCGCCGCGCACCCCACGACGGCAACCGCCCTAAAACGCGAAAACCATCACGACGCGGGCCAAATACCGATAAAGCTATTAAACGCGAGACTGTAGGAACGGATAGGACTCCTCCTAGTCTACACGTTCTGTGTAATTCCCGGAGCCCGTCTTTCGCTATCTGCCAGGGCATGTGCTCTAGAACCTGACAGCACACGAAGCAATCGAATGCGTTGTTGCCTATAGGAATTGCTGAAATCGGCGCTATTATTTCGGGTCGCAGTGCAGGATCTATATCAATCGAAGTTACAGAAAATCCCTCTTGTTCCAATAGATGTCTTCCAAGACCCGAACCCCGACCGACTTCAAGGACCGACCCACGCGGGAAACTGTCCGTCATCAGCCGCAGTTGCCAACCGATTGAGGCCATACGCTGCGGTGTGAGGTAGTGGCTAGGCGTATAATGGCCCGGGTTGACTTGCACGCGGCCGGTCACGCTGGCGGCCATTGATTCCTTCTTCCCTAGAATATTTCTCCCTTCGCAAGCCTACGCCTCAAGCTGGCGGCCATCTCTGCAACATAAAAGCCAAAGAGTCTCTGTATAGCAACATAACTCTTTGAGGGGTGGGGAGAGAACTTGGGATCAAACGAAATCGTCCTCAGCATTAAATCGGCATACATCTTTCGATCCAGATCAAAGACGGTTCTTGCGAGGGAAAAATAAGATTTCGCCAAGGTTCTCGCGTATTTGACATTCGGCCCTCCCTTTATCGCCAAGGCCACTGCGGCTTTGTCAAGAACGCGACAATGATCGCGTGTCCACAGCAGCACGTTGCTGGTCGAAACCGTCACCTTTCCGTACCGCCGGTATATGGAATGACACCCTGACTGGTATAATATCCGCGCGCCAGCCATAGCGAGCGATATCATAAAGTCTCTGTCCTGAGCTGCTCTTAAGGACTCGTCCCAGCCCGCGATTTTATTTATCGCTTGCCGTCGAAAAAGAGTTGCAACCGGAGCGACCCACCACTCTCCTAGAAGGCTCTCTAGAATGTCGTCTTGATCGCCGGCAACGGCGATATCTCCTATCTCGATAACTCCGTTTGGCCTATGATGCTGATGTTGCCAATCGCCGTACACAGCATCGCCACCCGTCTTTGTGAGAAACTCTACTTGTGCGGCAATCTTAGTTGGAAGCAGGTAGTCGTCGGCGTCGAGAAATTGGATATACGCGCCTTTCGATAATACGAATCCTCTGTTGCGAGCATGATTTCCGCCTACGTTGGGTCCTGTTTCCCACCGAACGACGTCGCCAAAGGATCTTATAACCTTCACGCTCGAGTCTGTGGACCCGTCATCCACAACGATTACCTCAAGTGGTTTGTGCGTCTGAGACAACGACGATTCGATAGCTTCTCCAAGCCACGAAGCAGCGTTGAAGCACGGTATGATAACCGAAACAGTCGGCGAAGCAGTCTTCAATAGCCCTTAAAATCTTTGGCGAAACAGAGCTTAGGCAGAGGCTTCAATGTACAAGCTCTCAAATCGACGATCTTCTCTGTCGATTAAAAGTTCCGGCATTTCTCCATGACAATATTCCATTCGCCGCACGCTCGCGAACCCCGCGTCGCGAAGATACAGTGCCAACGTTTCGAAATCATAGCAATATTGGTGCTCATATCGCTGTCGAAAGACAACATTTACTACTTCCATCGGAGTTCGGTGTCGTCCCCCGCGCCGGTCGAGCATCCAAGATCTATCATCGAAATACCTTCTCAAATAGAGCTCACCATCAGGAACAGACAGACGCAATATTCCGCCGGGCAGAAGGACACGCCGACATTCGAATAAGAAGAGTTGGGCGACCGATGGTATTAAGTGTTCGAGAAAATGCTCGCAAAATATACCGCGAAAACGGTTCGTTTCGAACGGCAGGCTGCCACGGAACAAATGTACCAGATCAATGTTTTTTCCACGAAAGCCATCTACATTAAACCATTCCTCGCCTGGTCTCCCATAACTTCCCGCACCAAAGTTCAAAAATAAAGCCGCAGACTTCGATCTGAAAAAAGAGAACGTTAAGCGGGATCGCAACAAATGAATCCAAGAAATAAGATCGCTGCGCACCCAGTACAAGGTTTGATGCTCAAAGAGCCGAAGTAAAAGTTTCGCCGTTGCAGACTTAGATTCGCATGCGACCTTAGGAAGGCCATCTTGGTCTACTAGTTGTCTCTCAGGAGCCATTTGTATAACTCGGAGAACTTATTTTGCTGTTGCGTAAAACTGAATCGCTCCTCGACATATCTCCTACCACTCCTTCCCATGTTCTCTGCCTGGTTTCGGTTACTGGCCATATGTTGGATTGCCGTCGCCAACTGGTGCGCATTGGCAGGTGCAACTAACACGCCCGAACAGTTGGGGCGAATACTTTCTGGCAAGCCGCCGGTTTCCGTCGTGATGACCGGCAGCCCGCATGCCTGCGCCTCCGCAACTGCTAGTCCTTGACTCTCTTGCTCTCCATTACCTGTCACAATGCTCGGAAGCACGAATACATCAGCCTCCTTGAAAAGTTCACGTGTCCGACAGGCACTCACAGCTCCGGTAAACTCAATAAGCTCGGTGATTCCTAATGTGTCAGCATAGGCCATAAGCGTCGACCGCAATGGCCCATCGCCAGCTATGACGCAACGAACCTTGATGCCTGCATTAGTTGCCAGGCTGATCGCTTGCAGTAGATATCGTATACCTTTCACCTCGACCAGTCGAGCAATCGTAATGATGTTCAGTACATTACTTCTCACCTTCGTACCTGGTTGGTATTCGTTTATCGGAACCCCCATCGGAATCTCGATTACGCGATCCACGGGCGCACCTAATTGCTCTATTTGCTTGCGCATAAATTGAGAGCCAACCGTAAAGACGTCTCCATGCAAAAATAGGTCACGATAGAGATCTGTTCCTAGTTCGCGCGGCAGTAGATTGACGTCGTAACCGTGGAAAGTAGTAACAATTTTGCCTTTAAGCTTACGAAATTGTCGCGCCCGTACCGCCCGCTGGCCGTTGGGCCCAAAGTGAGCGTGAATAATGTCATAAGCTCGCTCGTGCATAATAAGGCCGAATGCACGATGATAACCAAAAGATTGCAAATGGGATAGCCGGCGATATAAGCCTCTCGCAGCTTTACGGATTGACTTTCGGGGCGAAAATGGTCGAGGTAGAAACCACGAAGGCTTAACACGCACAATAACATCGGCACCTACGCCCAAGGTTGCGACATTCTCTCGGATTAATGTATCGGCGAAAACATCCACCTCGTGGCCACATCCGATTAAATCAATAATCTGCCGAAGGATGAATGTTTCAGATGGAATAGGAAAACCACTCACAACAACTGCAATGCGCATGACCTTTTTACCACCTCAGCGAAACTCGCGGTGACTCAGCTTTGGACGGCGGTGGTATCACTGAAAAGCGCCTGAACATGGGCCGAATCAGCTGGAATTCGAGCAAGGTTTGTTTGCCCTGGGAAATTGATACCACCGTCGGCAAGAAGCGTCGTTAGTCCTTCGCCTTTAGCAAGAGCAAGGGTATCGTCAGTCCAATCCACCTTGCGCCCAAATGGAACCGCGAATAGTGGTCGATAAGAAGGATATTTCGACAAAATTGTGACGTTCCTTTGCAAATCGTCTCGTTGCCAGTCAAGCGGCATCATCGAATATCGTTGATGCTCATGACCGTGGGCGCCGATGGTAAATAGTGTTGCGTCGATACCGCCTAGCCACTCCCCCGAGACAAATCGCGGAGAAGATCCCGGCATTACTGCGGCAAAGCTTTCAATTTCAGTTCGCACGCGCTGGTAAGTATGCGGATCAGATATGTGACGTAAGCTGCGGCCTTCGTCGATCAGTTTGGAGCGGAAAGTTCCGTGCAACGATCGTTCTCCTTTAAGGTAGTTCAAAACAGGAAACCAATAGCTTTTGTCACTGTCGATGTAGGCGGTGTTAATGAAAAACGTCGCTGGCAGTCCACGCGCCCTCAATATAGGGGCCACGTATGTTTCCATGGAAATATCGCCATCATCGAACGTTATTGCCACGCTCGGTCCGCGAAGACCATCCTCGGCCAGCGCCTTTATTGCTGCCGGCAAGGATACGATATTGAATTTAGTTTGCAGGTAGTCAAGCTGGCCACAGAACTGCTTTAGGTTCGTCCAAGTGTAGGGGTGATGAACCCTCTCGTCGAATGTTGGCGTAACTTGGTGCCAATTGAAAATCACAAGGAAATCTCGATAGACACGACGGAACATTGCCGAGCGCAAATACCTTCGTATCGCGACAATCATGATGCTGTTCGCTCTCTTTCTATCGCAGTTGGCAACTTCACCGGCATTTCGAGAGCTGCCATACCCCTAGCGATAGATTAGCGTCGGATACCGTCCAAGTCAGGCAGTCCATCATGAAATATACTGAAGCTAGGTAATTATCCAGCCACCCAAAGTGCGCCTTGTCCAGCATCCTATATAATGGTTCCAGTTTCACTAGCCGGAAGCCTAAGCGCGGCAGAATACTCTGGTATGTCGCAAGTCCACGATTTCGGACGTGCGGCGCCGGCGAAAGATTTTCGCTACTGCCGAAAGTGTCTGTGAACAATAGAAGCCCCCCATCCGTCAAACTGGCAGAAATATTACGAAACGCTCGTTCCATTTTTATAGGGTCAACAACGTGATAAATTACATCCCACATATTTACGATATCGAACCTATTAGTAGATGTGAAATCTGGTGCCGTAATATCTTGAACAGAAAGAGGAGCGGCTATCGTTTTGCGGAGCCTTTCGATACTTGTTCGAGTGATGTCGATGCCACACACTTGAGCCCCATGCGATATGTACCATCGCAGGAAGAAACCCGTCCCGCAGCCTATGTCCAAGACGTTTTTCTCAACCAGAGAATATCTTAATAGCGCCCGTCGCAGGCACCTTTCTTTTCGCCGATATAGCCACTTATTATAACTCTCAGAGAAACCCAGATGTCCTACCCCGCGGAGGGTAAAGTCCCTGCTTAGCCGCGATTCCCAATAGCATTGCGGATCGTAATCATCTGGGACGTTTTGCTCCATAGAATCAGTGTGAAATTTTTTCAGCAACCCCCGTCAGGTGGGTGATCATCGCTTGATCCGCAAATGCGTTTGCTGGTCGATCAATCCGGAATAGCCATAAGATTACGGGGAAAAAAATGCCGATCAACATTACACGTTGCCACTTGCGGAGGGACCGACGTCTAAGCCACAAAGCTAACATTTGCGCAAGGCTGGCGTCCCACCCACCAAGTGCACTAATTCGGATTTCACCGAATCCCGCCTGTTCTAAGTATCGTTTGAGTGCGAATGGCGAATAGCGATGTTGGTCATTAGGCGCATCATGGAGAGGCCACCAAAATGGGACGGAAAAAAATAACGAGCCACCGGTCTTCAAAACACGAGCAATCTCGTTCAGAACTGGTTGAAGATTAAAGCACTGCTCAAACAATTCAGTCGCAATGACACAATCGACTGTGTTATCGCACAACGGAATTGTCGTGCCGTTCCAAGTGAGTTCGGGCTGCTCGAAACGCGCATAAGCGGGATGTCGCAGTTCGCTCGGCAGGTCAAGTCCTATATATGTTTGAACCTCGCTCGGCGACTCAAAAAGCACTGACTTATATGGTTTGCGCCCACAACCCACATCCAATACAGTTCCACGAAAACGCGACAGCTCTGCCCGCAGGGCGCCAACAATCTTGCGGCGCGGGAAAAATGTGTCAAGTGTCCCCGTCGAGCACCTTGGATTAGTAAACTCGTCCATCATCGTTGCTATCAGCACAAGGGGAGATTTTCCAGCTTACCGCCCTACAATGGACTGCGGCGGAAGGACGTTCGAGCCAATCTTTGATGCAGCCAGTATTCACAATAGAGAACAACGGCCAATCGCATATCGCGTCATAAGCAGGCGCGCTCATCGAGGGATCTATACCGATGTCGACCAAGTAGTTTCCGGGAAATAGACAGAGATCGTGTATCTCGACGTGTATCAAGTTGTCGCCTATGGATAATGAAGCACAGACATCGTTGTCCCACGACGTGATTACAGAGACTAGCAATCCGTCGGTCCTTTTGATTATTAGGGTTATGTTCGCGCCGATTATATTGCGCTTCGCCTTTAGGCTAATGTCGATGGACCACTTCATACCCATAGATAAGACTCGTCCTGCCGATGCAGCGGCGTGATTCTCACCTAAACGAACATTGGTGATGAGGACTGGCGAGTTGTCGTCGCGCCGCCTTCGAAAACTTTCGAAGCGATTTTGCCCTTGGGTTCTTAGCGGAATGTTGGATAAATACTTCTCGACGATAAAAGAAGAAGACCCCATATCGAGTACTGAACCGGTATCTAACCAAAGCGCCGCCTGTGTTAAGCGCCCAATCGCGCCCATGTTGTGGCTAACGAATAACACTGTCCGACCGCCTCGAGCCACCTCGGACATTTTACCTAAGCATTTTTCTTGGAATTCTGCGTCCCCCACGGCGAGCACCTCATCAACTACCAGAATCTCGGGCTCTAGGTGTGCAGCGACGGCGAACGCCAGCCGGACGTACATGCCGCTTGAATAGCGTTTAACCGGCGTATCGAGAAATTTCTCGACTTCGGCAAAAGCGACAATCTCGTCGAACTTCGCTTTGATCTCGCGGCGCTGCATCCCGAGGATTGCGCCGTTTAGAAATATGTTTTCGCGGCCTGTTAGTTCGGGATGAAAACCTGTTCCAACTTCTAACAGGCTGGCTACGCGCCCTTTGATCCTTATCCGACCTTCGGTTGGGTCGGTGATGCGACTGAGGATTTTCAGCAGCGTCGATTTGCCGGCGCCGTTCCGCCCGATGATTCCGAGGACTTCGCCCTGCTTGACCTCAAAGGAGACATCTTTGAGAGCCCAGAAGTCTTCTTTTGAAACGCTGAGACGCTGAGATTCTGAAATACTGACATCCGAGGAACTATTCCTCCGGCGGAAAATACTCTTTGCTTTGTCCGCTAGGACGTCCCGAAGCGCGGTGTAGCGCTCGCCGGTCTGGTGACGCAACGAATAGCGTTTCCCTAGGCCCTCTACGGTTATGATTGCGTCGCTCTTCATACATGAGGGGAGATTGAATCTAGGAGATAGAAGATTGGATCGGACACTTTTACTTCCCTAAAGCACCTGTATTCCAACCGCCGTTTCTGGTCACATGATTGTTCATTAACCAAGTGGTTCCGACAGGCAGTCTTTGCAATGACTCCAGGTTGTCGGCACGCGCGAAGCTATTATTTGCTATCTCGCCACCGGCGAAACGATCGCGGCCCCATTTGAAGGTGTTGTTTGTCACGGCGACTGTCGCGCTCGTCACAGCTTCGTCGTACTCGTAAGGTACCCACGTGACACTTCCGTCAGTTATGGGCTTGCCGACCATGGCGAGAAAATGCTTTACCGAGAGTGCAGCACCATAAGGGGCAACCGGAGAGGCGGGTTCCGCAGTGCCAGATGTTCCTTCAGTCGTGGATAGGTAAAGGTGTCCATTCCCGTTTCCTTTGGTCTGGCCGGCGATGAGACTGCCTTTAGGATAGTGATGACTCGGTAGCCATTGGCCATTCGGCGGGCGATTGACGATGTTGTTGTTATCGATCACGACAAAGTGATTGTTCCCGGCAGCTATAAAGCAGGCAGATTCGGTGCGGCAGTTCTTGATGGAAGAGTGGTCATCAGCGGAATTTCGGAGAACGATATCAAAGCCACCCCCTTCTATCTGCTTCTGAAACCCATTCTGGAATCCCATTGAATCGACGTTGATCGAGCCCGCTTCAACATAGATGCCGTTTATGCAGCCTTGAATGTTGCCGCCGATGAAGGTGTTCTGGAGGGCGTTGTAACCCGAGATATATACGCCGGCAAACTTGGCGGACTGGAAATGGCAATCGAGAAAGAGGTTCTCCGAACCTTGTGCCTTGTTCCCGCCGCGCCTGACTAATGCGAAAGCTTTTGAGACAACCCCGCCGCCATCGAAGAAGCAATCCTTGAACGTGTTACCCTGCACGCCCTGCTTATTTGTGCCGTCGTAGTTGCCATCGAGCTCGAACACTCCGCCATCGTGCGCGACATGTCCGGCGAAGCAAATGCCGGTGAATTGGGTGTACCAGCAACCGTTGGTTTGAAACGCAGGGCCGGCAAAGGTTGAAGTGATGGTGGTGACAAACCTACCTGCGCCATAGATGGCTCCTCCATGCGACTCCGTAAGAGTGGGAGCCTTGTTCACGAGATAGCTTCCCGGGGGCAGATAGAGCACTTTGTTAAGTCGCGCATTACTCGCATTAGGTTTCAGCGTGCCGTTATCGAAGCTGGCATAGATCGCTTCCTGCAGTCCGATGTAGTCGCGTTCATCACCGATTGCATAGTTGCCCACCCATTTTCCTTTGTGCGCATCCAGATCAGCTTGCTTGATCGGGTGATGCGCCCCGTCGGCGATCGCACCGAACATTTGCGGCGTGATGATTGAATCGAAACCGGGGAAAGAAAATGAGAAAGCGGAAAATGGAAAGCAGAAAGTAGAAAGTAGAAGAGTGGGAAGGTAAAAGGTGCGAAAGTATAAAGGTTTCACGCTTTAGTCGCTGTGCTATTTGTCGGTAGGACATTGCGCGTATCGACGACACAAGCGCACCACGACATTAGCTCCGGATAATTGACCGCAGAATGCGCGGTGACGATGATAGCGGCGTCGAAGCCTGTGATTGTTTCCTCATTCCATTCCACGGAGCGCATGCCCTGCCGGTTTCGATGTTCGCGAGTCGGCCCGATCTCCGGAATGTGCGGGTCGTAATAGGCAATCTCGGCGCCTAACGCCTCCAGCTTGTCCATGAGGATAAAGGTTGGCGATTCGCGCATGTCGTCCACGTCGGCTTTGTAGGCCAAACCTATCAACAGCACCTTTGAACCATTAACCGATTTCCGAGAACTATTCAGCGCTTCCGTGAGCCGCTGAATGACATAATCCGGCATCGCGGTGTTGATCTCGCCGGCCAGCTCGATGAAGCGGGTGCTCTTGCCGACTTCGCGCGCTTTCCAACTGAGATAGAAGGGGTCGATCGGGATGCAGTGGCCGCCCAAGCCGGGTCCGGGATAAAACGGCATGAAGCCGAAGGGCTTTGTCTTGGCTGCTTCGATGACTTCCCAAATGTCGATGCCCATGGCGGCGTAGATCATTTTTAGCTCGTTGACCAGGGCGATGTTGACGCTGCGGAAGATGTTCTCAAGCAGCTTGGCTGCTTCCGCGACTTTGCAGGATGAGACTGGTACGACCTTTTCAACTGCTCGTGAATATAACGCGACGGCCTTGTCGCGGCAGGCTGGAGTGAGTCCGCCGACTATCTTGGGAATCTTTGCGACTTTGCTATTCGGGTTGCCCGGGTCTTCGCGCTCGGGGGAATACGCCAAATGAAAATCTTCGCCCGCGCGCATTCTGCGGCCGGGCGAGTGAGAAGGTTGCAGGTGGGAAAGTGGGAATGTGTTGGACTCCTTACTACCTTCAGACTTTTCACCTTCGCACCTGTGCCCGACGCCCGCTAACAGCGGCGAGTTCTCTTCGAGCACAGCTCTCAGGTCTTCGTCCGTCGTTCCTGGGTAGGTGGTGGATTCCAGGACGACGAGCATACCAGGCTGGAGATGCGGGGCGATGGCGCGGCCGGTGTCCAGCACATAAGACAAGTCCGGTTCGCGAGTCTTGGTGAGCGGCGTCGGGACACAGATGATGACGGCTTCGCACTTTCGCACCTCCGCGAAGTCGCCAGACGGAACGAACTTCCCACTTTCCACTGCTTCGCGTATCCCATCTCGCGCTACATGCTTGATGTAGCTCTTGCCCTTTTTGAGCGCGTCGATCTTCGCCGGGTCGATATCGATGCCGATGACGGTGCAGCTGCGCGCAAACTGGAGGGAGAGCGGCAGCCCAACGTAGCCGAGGCCGATTATGGCGATGCGCGTTTCGCTCATCGCAACAGTGAGAAAGTTAAAGGTAGCAAGGTATGAAAGTCCAAGAGGAGAGTTGATTGGCGAAAGCCCCGATCCCTGTGGCAGCCTTCTATCTTAGACTTTCGGGCTCAAAACCCGGTCAGAAGCTGCCCCCACGTTAGTCGGCTCCGTCTCTCACAAACCTGACACCCACTCCATAAGGCTGACGATTCCCGATCCCAAGCTAACGACATTTGGTCGATGACCCAAGCCGGGTTTAGTAAGCGAAGCCGCTTTGCAGGGCTGGCAGAACCTTTTGAGATAATTGGAAACCATTTTGCCATATGAAGACAAGTCGGCGCCATATGACGAAAGCGTCTCGCCACATGGCAAGATCATTCCGCAGTATGGCACACTCATCCTGCCATATGGCGAAGTACCTTTGGCACATGGCAAAGGGTCTTTGACACATGACGAAGCTCCTTTGCCATATGGCGAAGGCTCTTTTGCCATATGGCAAAGGGTCTCTGACACACGACGAAGCTCCTTTGCCGTATGACAAAGCCTGGTTGGCATATGGCGAACTCCCGTTGACACATGACGAAGACCCTCTGGCACATGGCGAAGGGCCTTTGACACATGGCGAAGTCGTCTTGACGCATGGCCCGATCGCTTTGCCATGGTGATAATGCCCTCTCCTACGACCCGCAAAGCTCATACCAAGGGTGGAAGGCAGGAACGTCAAAAGTCGCGAAGGTGCCTCAGATGATATCACTTTCTCACCTTTGACCTTTCCCACAATCAAAACTGCTTCCTTCCCTCATCCTCTATTGCGCTCAGCGGAATAAATTCCTTCGAAGATATCGTCGAGGGACTTGCTGATCGTCCAGGATGGGAAATGGGTCCTAATCTTGGACAAGTCGCTGATGTAGCAAATATGATCGCCTTCCCGGTTTGTGTCGGTGTACTCGGACTGCATCTTTCTGCCACTGATTGCTTTCGCACGTTCAAAGGCTTCCAAAATCGAAAGGCTGTTCTCCCGGCCGCCGCCGATATTATATACCTCAGCTACGCGCGGATCCTCCCAAAAGAAGTGGATGAATCGAGCAACATCGTAAGAGTGAATGTTGTCCCGGACCTGCTTGCCTTTGTAGCCGAATATTTTGTAGGGACGCTCTTCGACGTTGCATTTGATGAGGTAGCTGAGGAAGCCGTGCAGCTCGACGCCGCTATGATTCGGGCCGGTCAGGCAACCGCCGCGCAAGGCGCAGGTCTTCATCCCAAAGTAGCGGCCATATTCCTGCACCATGATATCGGCCGCGAGTTTGGATGCGCCGAAAAGGCTGTGCTTGCTCTGGTCGATCGGAAACGATTCCGGTATGCCATTAGCATAGGCGGGATCCTCGTAGTCCCAGCGCGTGGGAAGTTCCTTCAGTCGAATGGTATTGGGCCGGTCGCCATAGACCTTGTTTGTGCTCAGGTAAACAAAAACGGCCTCGGGGGCGTGGCGCCGCGTTGCCTCCAAAAGGTTCAGCGTGCCGACCGCGTTGGTATCAAAGTCGTCGAACGGACGCGCCGCGGCGAGATCGTGGCTCGGCTGGGCGGCCGCATGAACGACCATGGCGGGCTTGAGTTGCTCCAAACATTCCAACACTTCCTCGCGACTCCGGATGTCAAGTTCGTGATGCCTGAAGGCGGAATGCTCCGCCATGAGCCGGCGTTGGTTCCAGCGCGTATCGCCGGCCGGTCCGAAGAAATCGGCGCGCATGTTGTTATCCACGCCGTGGACTTCCCAGCCTAGCCGGCAAAAATAGGCAACCACCTCGGAGCCGATCAAACCGGAGGAGCCTGTGACGAGGAGAATCATTGCGAAATCCGCGGGAAGAACAGCAAAGGAGATGCGGAAAATTCGGAAATTGAGAAAGCGGAAAACGGAAATCTCATTCGCCTGGCGTTCCAAGTCTCGAAAGGGATTCGAGTTTAACCAAGGGTAATTTCAAAGGAGAGTTCTGAAAGTGGGAAGGTTCGAAAGTCAAAGGTGGGAAAGCCAAAGGTGCGAAAGTGGAAAAGTTAAAGGTCTCATGAGTTAGGAACCGCGAAGTCTGGTAAAGGCCGCGATGCCGCGGGATACGATTTCTTAACTGTTCCGTAGAGTTGAAGTTTCCAGTTTAAGTTGAAGATGATCGCAGACTTCAACTTAAACTATCTGCACTTAAACTGGCCGTCTCCAATCCTTCGAACTGTCTCTTATAGAAAGCGTGGATTTCTTCCGCGTCAATTGTCACTCCGACGCAAGCTGCTCCTGGCAAAAGTAGTAGATTTCTTCCGCCATGCGAAGCGCTTCCGCGGCCTCCCCGGCGCTCGGCTCGACCGCGTCACCGGGATAGCGAAACTGATGTGCGAGGGGACTTAGCGTTTCGGCATGGTGGCGTAACCGCTCGAAATCATGATTGGTCGGAAGGCACAGATTGAGCAGCTCTCCGAGCTCATGGGTTTTTGGAAAGATCGTGTCGTGCTCGGTCAGGTAAGCCTTCAACGCCTTCTCTCCGGCCTGCTGGCAATGGTAAACAGCTACGTCGAGGAGACGTTTTTCGTCTCGGATTAAGATCCGGGAGCTTTCCAAATCGTGCTCGGCCTTTAATAACCACGCGCGAACGAGGTCCGCTTTTCTACTCACGAAGCAATATCCCTTCGCGCTTAACCGTGCTCGCCAAAGAGCAGACTACCTCCAAATCCCGTTCCCATTCCGCGCGAGTCATGACGATAATGTCCTTAGGCCGCCGCACATCGCGCGTATGAGTCAGCGCCTCGACTGCGCGCCGATATCGCGATACAGAGGAATGCGCAACGATGGCAAGAAGATCGAGGTCGCTGTCGGCATTAGCATCGCCGCGCGCATGGGAGCCAAATAAATAAATCTCCTCGACGCCCATGCCTCTACGAAGTCGATGGCTGATGGCGTAAGCTTCCGCGGGGATCGCGCTGGTATTCTCGTCATCCAATCCAGCCGGTTCTTTGCCACCAATTTCCTGCATTGTCTTCTTCGCTCCCGACTCTTTTCTTTCGACGAAAAAGCTTCCCAAGACAAGGACGTCCATTTTCGTGCGGAGGAAACAGGCGAGCGCTTCTTCCGGGCGGCAGACGACGGGTTCGTTTTCGTTGAAGGAGGTGTTGAGAACCAGGGGGACGGAGGTCAGAGAACAGAAGGCTGAGATGAGCTGGTGGAAAAGAGGGTTGATCTCGCGGTGGACGGTTTGGAGGCGGCCAGAGCCGTCGGCGTGGCAGACGGCCGGGATGAGAGCGCGCTTCTCTTGCCGGATTTGGAAGACTTCCATCATGTAGGGAACGTCGTCGTCCTGCTCGAACCAGTCGGCTACCTGCTCGCGCAGGATGGAGGGGGCGAAAGGCCGGAAGGATTCGCGCCGTTTGATCTTGGCGTTCAAGACTTCTTTCATGTCTGGTCGGCGCGGGTCGCAGAGGATGGAACGGTTGCCCAAGGCACGAGGACCCCACTCCATTCGTCCCTGGAACCAGCCGACGACTTTGCCATCGGCAATCGCTTCGGCGGTGCGATGGCAAAGCGTGTGGTGATCGCCGATCTCGGACAACTGACATCCAGCCTCGGTCATCTCTTCGCGCCGAGGCGCGAGTAAATCCCAGCATTCCTGATCGGAGAAGTGCGGCCCGAGATAGGGAGAGAAAGGCGAAGTCGGAAGTCGGAAGTCGGAAGTCGAAGGCCGGAAGGTGGCGGCCGCCGGCTCCGCCTTTGAAACGCTGAAATGCGGACGGCAAGGCCTTTGCTCGTTAGGCTGCGATATTTCTTCCGAGCCGTTGCGATCCGCGATCCGCGATCCGCCATCCGCACTTTCTTTGTTCCTTTGCTCGTTAGGCAGCGGAGCAACCTGTTTGATCTCGACCTTCAGCTTCGCGGCCACGATGGCGGCCGCACCGATCGCTCCGCCAGCGTCGCCGGCGGCGGCGGCGGCGGGGAGATACATTTTCTTGAAAGGCGTCTGCAAATAGACCTTGCCGTTTGCGACCGAATTCATGGCGCAGCCGCCGGAGAGGGCGAGATTGTCGCTCGGGTTCCGGGCGTGGACGGCCCGGAGAAGAGAAAAGAACGTTTCTTCGTAGATCGCCTGGGCCGACCGCGCGAGGTCCTTGTGGCGTTGCTCCAGCGGTTCGCCCGGCTGGCGCGGCGGACCGAGCAGCTCGGCCAGCCTCTTAGTATATAGAAGGCCGACCTCGGGCGCGCAATCTTTCCAACTATAGGAGACGTTGTCGGTGTGGTGTCGGAAGTAATCGAGATTCAGTTTGAAAGTGCCGTCGGGTTGCACCCGGACGAGCTGCCGCATTTCCGCGAGGTAAACCGGCTCGCCATAGGGCGCGAGTCCCATCACTTTGTATTCGTCGCCGTAATGGGGGAAGCCGATGAACTGGGTGATGGCGGAGTAGAAGATGCCGAGCGAGTGCGGGAAGTAGACCCGCTGCTCGATCGTGATTTTGTTTCCGCTCCCCCAGCCCATCGCGGTGCTGGCGAAGTCCCCGAAACCATCGACCGAGATGCAAGCCGCTTCTTCAAACCCGGAGAGCGCGTAAGCCGAAGCAAGGTGGGCGAGGTGATGCTCGATGTGATGCACCTGGGCGTTTAATTTAAAACCATAGGCCTGCTCGAGCGATTCGGCGGCGGAGGCAGCGCTCCGCATGTTTTGGATTTTCTGCCAGACGAGCCGCGCGTCGGGCCGGTGGGAAAGGACGAAGCGCAGCCGGCGCCAGTTGTTCACCCCGGGTTTGCGATTGATCGCGATGTGCTCGACCTCGCCTAACGAGACCCCGCCTTCGCGCAGACAATAATCGATCGCCTGGGTCGGAAGACCAGCCCAGTGTTTGATGCGGCGGAAGCGTTCCTCTTCCGCGGCGGCGACGAGGCAACCGTCCTTCATCAGACAGGCGGCGGAATCGCCGTGGTAGGCGTTAAGACCGAGGATGAGCATCTAAAAAGCTGAGAGGCTGAAAAGCTGAAAAGCTGAAATGACGGCGAATGTGCCTAACGAGAGAAGGACAGATAAAAAGCTGAGACGCTGAAAAACTGAAATGAAGACCGACCACTGAAATTCTGAAAGACGGAGAGACGGAGAGACGGAGAATCTGAAGTCGTTAGGCGACACGGCGCTTTGTGCGCTCGAGCATCGTGACGAAGATGGCGATCAATTCGTCGCTTTCGGCGAGCAGTCTTCCGAGATCGGGAGAGGTCACTCCGCAATCATCGCGCAACAATTCCAGCCAGAGCTGTGACTCGTCCGCCTCCTGCAAGGCACCGTTGATTTTGGAACAAAATTCCGCGTCCGATCTCGCGCGCGACGCCTCGCGAACATGGGCTGCGACCGACGTCGCCGATCGCAGCAATTGATGCCCGAGAACTTCCACTTCCTTGCGACGGCGCGGTAGCGACACATAAAGCTTTATAACAGCTGAAGCGTAGCATTTTGTTCTATCCCGCAACCCCGCCGATAGCCTCATGTCGATATTTCAGCTTTTCAGGATTTCAGCCTTTCAGCTTTTTATCCGGGCATGCTGCCGCCCTTGATGCGCGGCGATTTTTTTCGCGAACAGCATCGGGCTCGGTTTTTTTGCTGGCCGTTCAGGGAGTTGCTCGCGCAATCGAGACGGGGAGCGACATCAGAACGGGCGCGAGATTTAGCCAGGACGTAAATTTCGGTCAAGGTTTTTCGCGAAAAAATTCATGGCCTCGGCGTCGGCTCTCGATTCGAGAGGCGAACGCAGTCCGCCGCGGCTACGATGCGCGGCGCGGATTCGAGGGGAAAACACGCGCGGTTTCGATCTCGACTTCGCGCTCGCTGCCGAGCATTTCGAGGAGGATGGCAATGCGTTGCCGCGCCGGGAGGACGCGGGTGACGAGCGCGCGCCAGCCGCGCAATGGGCCGGCCGCGATCACGACTTCGGCGCCCGGCTGTGGATCGGCGTTGACTTCGATTGTCTCGCCGTCGGCGACGGTGGCGCGGAGTTCGGCGATCACGCCGTCGCTGACTTCGCCCGGTTTGTCGCCGAAATGAACGATGCTGGTCACGCCGGGGAGGGCCTGAATTTGCCGGCGCTGCGGGAAGTAATCGAAGCGGGCAAAGAGATAGCCGGGAAAAAGCGCCTCGGTGGTCCAGATGGGCCGGCCGCGACGGAGGCGGCGAAAGCGAATCCGGGGCGCGAAGACTTCGAGAGCGAGCTCGCGCTGGAGTAATCGGGCAACCTTGTTTTCCTGTCGCGGGGCGGTGTGGAGGCAATGCCAGGTCATGGGGAAAAGCTGAAACTCTGAAATGCTGAAAGTCTGAAATGAATGAGCGCCGGCCGGTCTCTCGCGGACGAGAACGGCAAGTACGATGCGCGGGCGTTCCGGCAGTGCACTATTTTTCTCATCCTTTGATCGTTAGGCAGATGATGGGGAAAAGCTGAAACTCTGAAATGCTGAAAGTCTGAAATGAATGAGCGCCGGCCGGTCTCTCGCGGACGAGAACGGCAAATACGATGGGCGGGAGTTCCGGCGGTGCACTATTTTTCTCATCCTTTGATCGTTAGGCAGATGATGAGGAAAAAGCTGAAAGTCTGAAAACTGAAATGAATGGAGGTTGCCAGATTTTTCGTCCGACGGAAAGAGAAATGAGCGGCGAGCCGAGGCCCGGTTTCTTTCTCCAATTCCTTTACTCGTTACGCTGGATATTGCTTCGGCTCCGCAATCCGCGATTTTCCTTCCTCCTTTATTCGTTAGGCCAAATGCTCCAGGCGGAGCCTGGCGGCCCGCTCCTATTGGGAAATCGCGGCCGGCTCTGGCGCCGCGGGTTTTAGGTGGCGGACGGCTTTTCTTTCCAGCCAGGGCGTGAAGTCGATGCCGACGAGCTCGGAAAGGCGCATGATATCTGCGCGATAAGTCTCGATCAGGTCGCGATGGAGATCGTCGGTCAGAAACTGGCGCAGGGCGACGCGCTGCTGATTGGCGCGATTGATCGAGTCGCGAATCGCGCGCGCGGTGCCGGACCTTTCGAAGAGGCGCTTGAGCATCTGGCGCGGCGCGCTCGCGGTCGCGTGGTTGAGCCAGTAATTAATCTCGCGGTTCTTGGGCGCGAAGGTGACGTTCTCAGGCGTGATCGGCGTCGGCCACGATTGATCGACTTCGAGGAAGGCGAGGATGTGGCGCGCGAAGGCGGCGCTGTCCGCTTTCAACTCGTCGTGCGCGACGATCAGAATATTTTCGCGCGGGAAAAGCTCGTAATACGGCTTGAGCAATTCGTGGTAGAACCCGAACGCCTTCAGGAATTCCATCGTCATGCGCGCTTCCCGTACCGGCGCGTGACAGAGCGTGCCGTCGAGAAACCGCCGCCGGAAATCCTCCGGCGTGAGCCGCGCGTGCCGGTCGTATTGATGAAAAAAAAGATACATCGAGCAGGCGCGCTCGACCGGATCGCGCAGGATCGCCATGATTTTGCCGTCAGGATTTAACTCATGAATATCGGCCGCGATGTGGGTCCCGTGCAGATAAAGAGGCGACGCTTCGCCGCGCACTTTTTTCTCCGCCGCGCCGTCGAAAAGCGCGAGATAGGCGGCGCGATCCGAGACCCGCGTCTCCGGGTCGAAGCCGTAAGGGTTGCCGCCGGTGAAGAGAAAATAGGAGGGCTCTTTCGGCGACGACATGAAGATCTCCGGATGCTGGCCGAGCGCCTTGTCGACGGCAGTGGTGCCGCATTTAGGCGCGCCGATGAGAAAAAAATTGGGCTTGGTCACCTGCAAGAATTTCGCAAGGGGTGTTTTCCGATCGGACGATAGGAGGCTCGATTCTTAGCCAAAATCGAAATTTTCGTCAACAGGATTCGGGCGGAAGAGACTGACGGCCGGGAGTGAGTGCGGGGGAAATCGCGGGTTGGAAATCGCGCGTGGCTTGCGACTTGCTTTGGCAAGCGGAGGCATGCCTCTCTCGAAGCAAACGGCCGGAAAAGGAAAGCGCGCGAAAAAGAAATCGCCGCGCGCCGCTGCCGCCCGGCCCCGACGCCGCCGCCCTTCTGTTAGGAAAGGTTCCGCTTCGGTCGAAATCTCGCTCCCCGCCGCCGGCACACTCGGCCGCACCCGGCGTCTGCTCCTCGCGGCTCTCCGCCTCTGGGAGCTGAAGCGCGGCATCCGCGATTAATCCCGCAGCGGCGATAACGGTTGACATCCGGGCGCGAAGTTTACTAGGATCGCGCTAGACCCTGGCCCTCGATCGAGGCCCGGCACCGAATTCGCACCCAAATCGCATGGACCGTTGTATCAAACCGCGCCCAGTCAAGCTAAGCAAAATTGACGCCGCCCGGCGTCAAATTGAGTCAGCCATCTGGCTCTGGTTTGTCGATGGCGACATCGTTTCGGTACACACTCTCACTTCCGCCGCGCACCGGCTTTTGCTCGAACTGGCTCATATTTGGGGAGTAAATTCGCTGCCGCTGACGTCGGCTTACCTGCCCGAAGGCCGCAAGCAAAAGAAGCCGGCAACGCCGACGCCGGACGTTTTTTTCCGCAAGGCAAAAGAGGAGGAGACTTATCATCTCTGCGAACGCTGGACCGAGCTTTATCTTTTCGACGCCGTCATGGCCTACAGCCATCTCACTCACAACCGGCAGGTCAGTCTGCTCATGGCGCTCTTCATTGTTCGCTTCGGGGTGCAGCGCGAGGATCTTTTCGCGCACGGAGTCTTCGGCTTTCTGGAGGAAAAGGTGAGCGAATATTTCAACGCCGAAAAGCTCGCGTCGCTCTCGAAGATGGAGTTCCTCCAGGAATTTCTGGGCCCGGCGCATTCAGGGCGCTGAGTCGGTCGCTGCGAGTCCGCGCGCTCTTCGAAGGCAATCATGCGCGAATCCGACGATCGATTCCGGGGCGAAAAATCAAGCCGAATTTCCGACTGGATTCATCCGAAAGGTGTGCAATTTTATGCGCCGCTTTCCTCTTCTGCGGATTCGGCCACGCTTCTACCTTCTGGCGCGAGTCCTGCTTTATAAAGAGGGGAACTCTGACGGACTCATGAAACAGCCAAGACATTTTTGTATTCTTTTCACGGCGATGGCCGCTCTTTTCGCGTCGCAGACAGCCTCCGCTTCTCATGGCAACGCTGTGACCGAACAATACGCGACCGCCTCGGACGGCACCCCGCTTCACTGGGATGTTTATATGCCCGCCGGTCACGGCCCGTGGCCGGCCGTGATTCTGATCCACGGCGGAGAATTTAAATTGGGCGGACCCAGCACGTGCGCGGAAGCGGGCACCGATCTGGCGCGCGCCGGTTATGTCGCCTTTGCGATTGAGTATCGCCTCGCGCCGCCGGGAAAGTTGGTCGGCCAGGTTTCAGAAGGACATTATCCCGATCAAACCAATGACGTGAAACTCGCCGTCATCGCAGCGCGCCACGATCATCGCTCAAATGGATCGGTCGCGGCGGTCGGAGGCTCGGCCGGGGGCTCTCATGCGGTCTTCGTCGCCACGACGGGCCGGCCCGGCTTCGATCAGGTGGACGCCTGTGTCTCGCTCTCGGGAGCCTATGATTATCCCGATGTGGACAATTCGTGGAATCCCGCCTTCCAGGATGCAGTCACGAACTACGTGGGAGTTCCAATCACGGATACCGCCGCTTTGCAGGCTGCGTCTCCTGCTTTTCAAACCGGCGTCGTAGCGCCGCCTCCCATCTTCATGATTGCGTCGGCGCTCGATCCGATGCCTCCGCGACAGCTTCCCGATCTCCTCGCGCGGCTGGCGGCCAATTCTGTGACAGACTATGAGCAACTCATCATCCCGGGAGACCTGCACGCTTTCGATTACTGGTCGACGGTCAAGTCCGACGTGATCGCCTTTCTCGGGACCAATCTAACCGGCGCGGCGCACAACACTCAGGAACTGATCAATCTCTCAACGCGGGCTGCCGTTCACACGGGCGACGGTGGTCTGATCGGCGGCTTTATTGTCACCGGCACCACGCCGAAGAATGTTGTGCTTCGCGGGCTCGGGCCTTCCCTGGCCTCGGATGGCGTGACGGGTGTGCTGGCCGATCCGGTGCTGAGCGTTTACGACGTCCATAATTCACTCGTCGCGCAAAACGACAACTGGACTGCGCCGCTCCCGGACGAAGTGGTCGCGGCCGGTTTGACCCCGGCCCATCCGAACGAGTCGCTCATCGCGACGATTCTCCCGCCGGGTCATTACACCGCGGTTTTGCAGGGCAAAAATGATTCCACCGGAGTCGGCCTTCTCGAGATTTACGATCTCGACCCGGCCAGCTCGCATGTGAGCAATATTTCGACCCGGGGCGAAGTTGTGGGCGGTGACGGCGCCATGATCGGCGGCTTCATCAATGGAGGCACGAACACGACGAAGGTGCTGGTGCGTGCGATCGGACCGTCTCTCACCGGGCAGGGAATCGCAAATGCGCTACCGAACCCGACGCTGGAGCTGCGCGACGCACAAGGAAACCTGATCCTGGCAAACGACAACTGGCGCAGCAGCCAGGAGCAGGAAATCGAAGCGACGGGCATTCCGCCGACCGACGATCTCGAATCCGCCATCGTCGCGACCCTTCCGCCCGGGCATTACACGGCCACGGTCACGGGCGTGGGCGGAGCGACCGGCGTCGCGCTGGTCGAGGTCTACGATCTGGATTAGCCCGGCTCCGGCTGGCGAGCGAGTGCCTAACGAGTCTAAGTGTGGTGCAGCGGCGGCAACCGCTCGCCATATTTCCAGATCAACCAGGGAAGTTTGCGCGCGCTCCAGAAACGCGGAACAAAAACGCGCGGCTGGGCGAGCGAGCGAAAGAGCCAGCCGACGAAATATTTGTCCGCCCAATCCGGGATGCGGACCTGATCGCCGGTCAGAAAACCAAGGGCCGCGCCGATGCAATGAATCGCCGGCCGATAACCGAGCCGCTCGATCAGGTAAAGCCCGAGCTTATCCTGCATGCCGCCGCCGACCGCGATCACGATATGTCGCGGGCGCGTTTGCCTAACGAGTGTAAGAAGCTCTTCGTCCTCGATCGGGACCGAATATTTCGGCGCGACATAAATCTCCGGGGAGCGCGCGCGCCCTCGCGAACTCTTGTCCGACTCTGACGCAGTCGAGCCAACCGCGGCATCCATCGCACCGCCGCCACCGCGCGAAAAAGCTCCGCGCCCGCCGAGAAATTCCTGAAGGCGATCGCGCGCAGAAGTTGTCGGGACGACCCAAAGCGTCGAGCCTTTCTCGCGCACCGATGAATGTTCGAGCAGTCGCTTGACGTGCTCGAGCCCGGAGATGCGCGGGACATTTTCGCCCCGAAACAATCGCCAAAGCAAAACCATGAAACCGCTGTCCGCGATCGTGAGATCGGCCGCGAGGAGCGCGCGGCGGTACTCTTCGTCCCGGCAAAGATTGATCAGCGAAGGCGCGGCCGGCGCGACGAGCAAACCGCCCGCGCGGGTGATTTCCTCGACCGCTTCGCGTGAAGTCCCGCCGAAGAATTTCAGGCCGAGTATTTGATGAGAAGGCAAAGCAAAAAACTGAAACGCTGAGACACTGAAAAACTGAAACAATAACGGGAAATGTGGATTGCGAAATGCAGATTGCGAAATTTGAGAATCGCCTAACGAGTAAAGGACCCGGTCGCGACGTTACGCGCCACCCGGCGCGTCAAAAATTCCTGGAAAGACGCCAGCCGGTTGCACGACTCTTCGCTTCATTTCGATTTTTCAGCTTTTCAGCTTTTCAGCTTTTTCCTACAGTTCCATCCTTGCATCCTGCCCTTGCACCGATCCCGACAGAAGCGCCATCGGCCCTGCGGCCGCGCTGGTCGCTGCTTTTGTTATTCGCCTGTTTCGGCTGGCTCTGGTTTTTTCTCTGCCGCCAGCTCAGCTACGAATGGGCCGCGAACGAGCAATACAACTACGGCTGGTTCGTTCCTTTTTTCGCCGTTTTTCTCTTCTGGCTGCGCTGGGAAGAGGGAAGAAAAGTAGGAAGGAAGAATGATGAAGTAAGAAACGCTGCGACCAAGGCTCGCTCTGAATTTCGCGCTTCACCCACCAATTTTTTCCTTCTTGCTTTCGCCTTCCTACTTTTGGCCGCCCTGCTGCCGGTTCGCCTTTTCGAAGTCGCCAACCCGGACTGGAGACCGCTCAGTTGGATCCATGCTTTTATAGTCGTTAGTCTCACCCTTGGCGCGATCTGGTATTGGGGCGGCAAAGCGGCGCTCCGCCATTTCGCTTTTCCAGTCTGCTTCATTCTCGTCGCGGTCCCATGGATCACGCCGATCGAAAGCCCGCTTGTCCAGGGCTTGATGCGGGTGGTTGCGTCCATCGCGACCGAAGCGCTGACTCTTTTTGGCATCCCGGCGCAGCTCGATGGCAGTCTTATTCGCGTCAACAGCGGCGTCGTCGGCGTCAGCGAAGCCTGCAGCGGCGTGCGCTCGCTCCAGACCTCGCTCATGATTGGCCTGCTCTTCGGCGAACTGAAACGCCTCACGATCGCGCGCCGCTTTCTCCTCGTTGGCGCAGCGCTCGCGGTCGCCTTTGTGGCTAACTGCGCGCGCGCCTTTTTTCTCGTCTGGATCGCCGCGACCCAAAATTTGCAGGCGGTGACCCGCTGGCACGACGTCGCCGGTTACTCGATCGTCGTGGCCGTTTTTCTCGGCACGGTCGCGATCGCCGCTGCGCTCGCGAAAGGAGAAAGTGAGAAGGAAGAATTAATAAATGCCGAGGCCAGTCCGCGTTTCGCAGTCCGCGTTCCGCCCTTTCTTCCTTCATCCTTCCTAATTCTCACTTTCTGCTGCCTTCTCCTGATCGAAGCCGGCGTCTCCGGCTGGTATCGGTGGCACGAGCGCAATTTCGTCGCCACCAGCCGCTGGACGGTGCGCTGGCCGGAAACGATTCGCGGGTTCCATAACCTTGCGATCGACGACAACGTCAAAAGCACCCTTCGCTACGACAGCGGCCGGGAAGCGGAATGGCCCATCAGTCTAACGAGCAAACCTAACGAACCAAGGGCTGCGGGAAGCTGCAGCATGTTCTTTTTCCGCTGGCAACCCGGCTCGGCCAGCATCCTCCGCGCTCGCGCGCACCGGCCCGACATCTGCCTGCCCAACACCGGCTGGCGCATGGTGGCCGACGACGGCGTGCGCTCCTACATCGTCTCGCCCGGCTTCTCCCTGCCGTTTCGGCATTTTCGTTTTGTGCACGACGCCGCCGCGGGCAACGGCCGGTCTTCGCCGAGGCGTTTTTTTGCCAGCGCGAAGACCGGATTCCAGCCGCCGGGCCTGACCGGTTCGATGCCACCTCCGGCAAAACTGGCAACTGGATGCGCGACGACAGAGTTAGAGTCGTTAGGCAAGGCTTGCGCAACCAGGGCCAGCAGGTCCTCGAGCTCGTCATGATCACGCCGAACGAGATCAGTCGCGGCGAGGCCGAAGCCGAGTTCGCCGGTTTCGTCCCGAGACTCGTGAAGGAAGAAGGAGGAAAGCAGAATTAAGAAATGAATGAACAAGGGCAGGATCTACGGGAACGGACGATGAAGTTTGCGCTACAAGTAGTCCGAATGTTTGTCGCGTTGCCGAAAACCACAGAAGCGCAGGTGCTCGGAAAACAGGTGCTCCGCTCGGGCACATCGATCGGAGCAAACTATCGCGAAGCGTATCGTGGGCGGAGCAGAAACGAGTTTGTCGCCAAGTGCGGCGATTGTCTCCGCGAAGCTGAAGAGACGGCCTACTGGCTGGAATTGCTGGCGACCGCTCGGATCGTTCCCGCCTCGCGGTTGCAACAACTCCGACAAGAGGTCGACGAACTGATCGCCATCCTGGTCACAATCGTGAAGCGCGCGAAAGGCGACTAAAAGTTTCTTCCTTCATCCTTCCTACTTCTTACTTCTCTTTCGATGTCTTCTGCTGACTATTTCCTCACCGCCGAGGAGCTGCGGTTAAAGAAGCGACGTCGCCGGCGCCTTGTTTTTGCGATCGTTTCGGTGCTCGTTCTTCTCGTCGTCGGATGGTTCGGTGCGCGACCGGCGAGCCACGCGATCAAGGCGTGGCAGGCGCGGCGGCACGCGACAAAGGCGTTCGAGTTTATTGCCGCCGAGGACTGGGCCACGGCGCAAAAGGAAGCCATCGCGGCCTACCAGCTCGACGGCAACGAGCCGGAAGCGCTGCGCGCGGTGGCGCGTTTTCTCTCGGCGATGCGCCAGCCGCAGGCCTTCGAGTTTTGGAAAAACCTGGCCGCGCACGAGCCGCTGACGCGCGACGATCTGCGCGACGAAGCGGCGGTCGCGATCGCACTTGGTAACACCGCGATCGCGGAAACCGCAGTCAAGTCCTTGTCAGGCGCTAACGATGGCGGACCGGCCTCGGCCGACTGGCTGCTCGCGGCGCAATTCGCAGCGCAGAAAAGCGACAGCAACCGCGCAATCGCCGACACCGACAAAGTGTTGAACGATTCCCGCGCGAGCGAACGCCAAATCTTTCAAGCGCTCCTCTTACAGATCGCCCTAACGAAAAGCAGCGACGATCCCGCGATGGCCGGGAAACAAAAAGCCGACTGGGCTCGCCTAACGAAATTCGCGCAGGGCAAAGACGCGGTCGGGCTCGACGCGCTGATGATGCTCGCGCAGCAGGCGCTCGTTCAAAAATCTGAAAATCTGAAAACTGAAACGCTGAAAGAGGACGGAGAGCAGAGGCCAGAGGTGAGTCGTCAGAGGTCAGAGAATGCGGCAGCACCATTAACAACTAACTCGGAACCAATAATCGCGATCGCGCACGCGCTCGACACCCACCCGCTTTCGAAAACGCCGCAGAAACTTCTCGCGATAGACCTCCGCATTCACGCTTCGCCTAACGAAAAGGCAAAGCTAGTCCAGGAGGCGATCACGCGCTGGAAAAATGCCGACAACGATTCGTTAGGCGACCTCGCCAAATGGTTGAACAACGAGGGCGAATTCGCGCGCGAGCTTGAGACCATTCCGCTCGCGCGCGCCTTGCAAACGCGCGAGCTTTTCCTTCAACGCACCGACGCCCTCGGCGCGCTCGGCCGCTGGGAAGACATCCGCCGGCTGCTCGAGAGCGAACAATTCCCGCTCGATCCCGTGATTGAGCACATGTATCTCGCCCGCTGCTACGCCCAGCTCGGCGAAAAAACCGCGACCGAAAACAACTGGCAACGCGCCCTCGAATTCGCCAACGGCGACACGCAAAAACTGATGACGCTCGCCGATTACGCAGAGAAAAATGGCGCGCGCGAAATCGCCGCCCGTGCCTACGATGAAGCGAGTGCTGTCACGCCAAGATTGCGCGCCGCCTGGCAGGGCAAACTCCGCCTCGCCCAAGCTGCGCGCGACACGAAACGCATCCACGCCGTTCTCGCCGCGATGCTAAAACTCTGGCCTAACGACACCGCGATCGAGAACGACGAAGCGTATACCCGCCTGCTGCTCGCAGGCGCGGGAAATTCTGAAAACAGAAATGCTGAAACGCTGAAATCGGAAAGGCTGAAATCGGAGGACGGAGGTCAGACGTCAAGTGGAGGGACGAGCTCCGCGTGGTCCGACGCCGCGCCTAACGACGAGTTAATCCGCATCGAGCACCTCGCCGAAGAACTCGTTAGGCGTGAGCCGGCGAGTCTCCCCCACCGCACGCTCCTCGCCCTCGATCTGTTGAAACAGCATCGCCCAATCGCCGCGCTCGATGTTTACAACGGCATCAACATCACGCCGAACGCACTCACGCCCTCCGCGCTCGCCGTCCACGCCGCCGTGCTCAGCGCAAATGGAAAAACCGATGACGCGCAGAAAGAAATTCAGCAAGCGCCGCCCGACAAACTTCTGCCCGAAGAACAGCAAGGTACCGCCAACCTGCGGTGACCGTTTCGTGGGGAACGACTGGCGGAGCGAACATCGCCAGCAGCCTCACGATTCAAAATACGAACACGACCACTTACCTGGGCGGCTATGCGAATACCTATACCGGCCTAACGACGTTTAGCGCGGGAACCTTGCTTCCTTAATAAGAGCGCTGGCGTCAACGCGATCGCCGGAGCGCTATCAGGTCAGCGGCGGCGCTTTGCAGTGGGGAGCATCAAATCAAATTAACAACACATCCGCGGTGACTCTCAGCGGCGGCACACTTAAACCGAACGGCAACTCTGAAGGCAGCGGCTCAACCAGCCTCGGAGGCAGTGTCGTTTCGGGGACCAGCGCGTTCGGCATGGGTGCGCTGACTCTTTCGAGTAATTCCACGTTAGATTACGGAACGACCGGAAAAGCGACACTGACGTTCACCAGCTTTAGCCCAACCGCCGGAACGATACTGAACATACTGAATTACACCAATACGACCGAAAACATAAGCTTGATGAAGTCCGGAATCGACGGAACGGATGACCGCTTGATTTTCGATGCAAACGAAAGCTCCAATCTTTCTGATTTTAGCTTCAACGGCGTTGGCGCGACCGAGATCGCATTAGGCGGCGGCTACTTTGAGATTGTTCCAGTTCCCGAACCTTCCACATGGCTGCCAGCAGGTTTGTCGTTAGGCGCGGTTGTTTTCACCCAGCGGCGGCGGTTGCGGGCGCTTCTGTCTTTTGCCTAACGACGGTGGGACTTTCGAGAGCCCCCGTTAGGGCCTAACGAAACACACCCGCGCATCAATCGTTAGGCGTTAGGCGCACCGCACACGGTTGCAGATCATCAGGCGCGTTCGGCGGCGGCCCCGCCGCTGGTCGCGCAAGGCCGGCGCAACTGCATCCTCCCGACTCTGCCTAACGACAACTGGCGCAAAACCAGGTGATGTTTCGGCGAAAAGTCTTTTTTTCAGCGAAGCGACCCTCACCCCCTCCGAGGGGGCGATTCCACCTCCCGAACCGGTCGGGTGCGGAAAAAACTGCGTTGCAAATATGTTACACAATTGATGCCGGAATTAGCTTGCCAATCCAGCGAGTCTTGGGAAACTCGTCGTTCGTCTGACCCACCTACAATCCACCATGTCTACCACTTTCCCCGGCTCGCCGCCTCCTAATCGAACGAAGACCGAAAATCACCTACAAGCCACACTTGGCTTCGCGAAACGTGAAATATGCAGAACCATCAGCGCTGGCTTAGCGATCTTGGCGGTGAGTTTGCGCTTGGTCTGCGGTGACACGCTTCAATGGGATCCAAGCGGAAGTTCAACGTCATTTACAAGTGCTAATTGGCACGACGTCACAACCGGCTCCGGCGGGTTAATAGGGCCTGGAGGCACTTCTGACTATAATACGCTTCAATTCGTTGGGAGCGGCAACAATTCTAAGGACGCTCCGACGGCGATGTCAGTGGGAGCGTCCACCAGCTTCACATCCCTTCTCTTCGCCGACAGTTTTAATTCGACGAATACCACCGCCATCTCCAATAATACTGCTGCGAATTACATATTCCATATCGCAAACAACGGCTCGATCGCTGACAACGCGACAAGTGGAACTATTACGTTTTCAAGATCTAGCAGCGGCACCTTTACATTTGATCTCTATGGCGCAAACGCCGTAACTGTGGCTGCGGGCGCTCAGATAGTATTCGATTCGACCGTAGTTATAGCGAATGAAAGCAGCACCAATATCGGTGGAATAGCCAAGACCGGAGGGGGAACTCTTACACTAGCTGGCGCTAACACTTTCAGCGGTGCAACGGCGGTCAGTGGTGGAGTGCTGAACGCGGCCGGGACGGGATCGAATCAAGCCTTGGCGGCGACGACGAGTGTGACTGTGAATAGCAGCGGCACACTGCTTTTGGGGAACTCCAATCAGATCAATGACTCAGCCACGATGACTCTTAATGGAGGGAGCTTCAACACGGGAGGGTTTTCGGAGCATGGTGGAAGCAATAACGCAGCGGGAGTTGGCTCCCTAACCCTGTCGAGCAGTTCAGTTCTAAATTTGGGGAATGGGTCGAGTATTCTCGCCTTCGCCAAGAGTAGCGGGCAATCTTGGACAGGGACGCTATCGATTTACAACTGGAGTGGCAGCACAACAGGCGGCGGCACTGACCAAGTTTATTTTGGCACGGATAATACCGGCCTGACTTCAACCCAATTATCTCAGATCGAATTCTACACCGGGAATGGGACAGGAGACCTTGGAATGGCGAGGATACTCGCTGACGGGGAAATTGTGCCGGTCCCAGAGCCGGCGACGTGGCTGGCCGGGATCCTGAGCATCGCCGCGATTGCCTGGAGTCTGCGCGGCCGTTTCTCGCAGCGGTTGCTCTTGGATTAAACGCAGCAGTTCTCCCCGATATTCGAGCGCCCCTCGAGGCGAAAAAAAAGCTTGCACTTTTTTTCATTTTGCCATTCTCGCAAAAAATCCCCATGAAAATCCAATTGCGTCTCCCTGGGTCCGCTGCGGCGGCCGCCCCGAAAATTTCTGCAATTATTTTCGCGATCCTTGTCGCGGCAATCGCGAGCGGTTTTGCTCAACCGCTTTTCGTTAGGCAACAAGACGACCCGTACTGGTGGCTGGCTGATTCGGCATTCCCGCCGTTTGATTTTACATCTCTATTGTCGCCAACTCCGCTCGCCGGCATTGCGCCGACTTTCGGCGCTCAATCCGTTGAACAGACGACCGAAGAGAATTTCGGGAGTTTGCTTGCCGACTTCTCACCGCGTGAGCCAATGCTTGGAAACCAAGTTACGTCTTTCGTCGGCATCAACCCTCAAGTCGCGTCAAATCAGTATTGGGACACCATGACGACCGACGGGCTGCAAGCCGGCAGCGGCACGTGGTCGACCTCAGCGATTAATTGGAACCCGAGTAGCGCCGGCACCGGAACGCGCACGACACTTGGACGCCAAACAACAACGCCTTTTTTGAAACGAGCGGGACTTCATCGATTACGTTGTCGGGAACAGTGAATGCGAATTCGGTCACGTTCGATGGCACCGGTTACACGCTGGCGAGCGGGACACTGACTCTGACCGGCAGCGGCCTCATCACCGCCAATGTCGATGCGTCGATTACCGCTGGTATTGCCGGAAGTGTGGGTCTGACCAAATCCGGGGCCGGTGTGCTGAGCGTCGATCCGACCCCTACAAGCTACAGTGGGACAACTACGATCAACGCCGGGACTTTGGCCGCCAGCACGGGAAACTATTTCGGAGCCGCGGGTTCAACGATTGCATCAATGCCGGCACGCTCCGTTATGACGCTACTTATACCGGAGGAGAAAACGACGTCACTCTCGGCGCGACCACAAGCACGATTAATGTCAACGGGAGTACCGTAATGTATGCTCCCGGATCAATTGGCGGATCAGGGACGCTGAACAAAGCCGGCATTGGCACCTTGGAGGTCGATCCGAGCTCTACGACATATTCCGGGGGAACCGTTATCAATCAAGGGACGTTGCTTGCAACTGGAGGGGATTATTTTGGCGTGACGAACTTATCGATTACGATCAACACGGGAACGCTTAGTTATGGCGCGACCTATGACTCGACAAATTCGACCCGCAATTCGATTGTTCTCGGATCCGCCAGTAGCACGATTGATGTGGCCACCGGTTTCACCTACGCGCCGGGCGTCATCAGCGGCAGCGGCACACTCAACAAGACCAGTGCCGGAACGCTGCAACTCGACCAGGCAAATACCTACACGGCCGGCACCATTTTGTCCGCCGGCACCATTCAAATCTTATCCGGAGGCACGCTGGGGTCAACCTCGGGATCACTGACGGTGAACGGCGGAACGCTGAATCTCGGTGGCACCAGCCAAACGGTCGGCGCGCTCGACGGCACCGGCGGCACGATCAATACCAGCACCGGCAGTTCGACCCTCACGATCGGTAACGGTAACGGCACGGGAAGCTACGCCGGAACCATTGCCACCGGAGCCGGCACCTCGGTCGCCCTCGTGAAAACCGGCACCGGCGCTGAGACGCTAACCGGCGCAAACACCTATGCAGGGGGCACGACCGTCAACGGCGGAAGCCTCTTTGCCAATAATACGAGTGGATCGGCCACTGGAACTGGGGCGGTGACGGTAAGCAATAGTGGGACGGTCCTCGGCGGTAATGGAACAATCACTGGGTCGGTATCCTTGGGATCGGCGACAAAGCTTGCCCCCGGACCGACAGGGAACGGAAGCGATGGAATCCTGAAGACGGGCGCGCTGACACTCGCCTCGACTTCGATCTTCTCGGTTGATCTGAACGGCACAACAGCGGGCACAAGTTACGATCAGGTAAGTGTCACCGGGACGGTAACTATTAGCGGCGCCGTTCTCGCGCTGAATTCAGTCTCCAATCTCACGGTGGGTAACAAGGTCGATATTCTCGCCAACGATAGCACCGACACGATCACGGGGACCTTCAGCGGCTTGGCTCAGGGCGCGACTTTCACTTCCGGCGGGGATACGTTCCAGATCAGTTACACCGATAATTTTGGGGGCAGTGGTACGGGCAATGATATTTCCCTAACGGTCACAGCAGTCCCCGAGGCGAGCACGTGGCTGGCGGCGGCGTTGGCTCTTGCGGCGGTCGCGTATTCGCAGCGGCGCCGTTTTTTCTCGCGCGACGGGCTTGGGGGCGGTCGGTTGGCGGCAGAGAGGGTCTGAGGCTTATGCGTTCTCCCAGACATTTCCGCCAGCTTCACTTCGGCGGGGCGTGCTTTGCTTGGCCAGCCGCACCAGGTTGTCGCGGGCGTGTTCGGATTTGGGCCTCGAGCCATTCGGTTTCGGGAGAAACCCAGGCGGCTCCGCGACGAAGCGGTGCGGTTCCCTCACGACGCCGCACGGGTTCGCGGTGGAGCGGAGCGGTTCTGCGACTACGCCGTGCGGGTTTGTCGCGAGGGCAGACGGATTTGTGCCAAAGCCGGACAGGTTTCGCAAAAAGCCGAATGGGTTTCGCGCGCCGCGAAATAGTGCGGTAATGACAAGCCGCTAATGCCGGGACCGCGGGAATTAAAGGACGGAAGAAGCGATTAGCGTTGACACGACAAGTGTACCCTGTTCGTGTGGCGGCGCTCTGTTGCTCATAGGGCATTCCAAATGCCCTTACCGTTCTTACCATCCCAAGACGGGTCGATTTGCCTCTCGTTTGCGTCGTTCAATGCGCGAGCAGCCACGTTTGCGATCAGCCTCCGCAACGCGCCCGGGTTTAGCCTTTTCACGACGCTGATTTTCCTCGCCTCGATTTCTGTCCCGGCAGACGCCACCGCGATCACTTCCACTTGGGATGATACCGGATTCACGGATGGAAACTGGAACGTGGCGGGGAACTGGTCTGCGGGCATACCTGGCTTGCATAGCACTTCGGACACTAACAACGATACCGCGATCTTTAGCGGCACCCATAACCTGGTCGTCACGGTCGATGACATGCGAGCGATCGGGACGATTAATTTCTCCGGTGCTCCCGGCGCATTTACTCTTCAAGGCGGCGCTCTTTATTTGGCAATCAGCGGTTCGATCTACGTCCAAAGTTCGGTGGCCAATACTGAGACAATCAACACTTCAGTTTTTCTCCCATCGACCGGGAGTGCTGTAGCCTCTTTTAGCAATGACAGCACAAAGTCAGGAGCGAACCTGGTCATCGGCGGTGCAGTAAACGGACGGCAGTCGACAGGCTCGACCCAAACGCTGATTCTCACCGGCGCCGGGAACGGATCAATCACCGGGGCCATCTCTGACGGCACAAATGGCGGCAAAGTCGCGATTTTAAAAACCGGAGCCGGGACCTGGACATTGTCCGGGGCGAATTCGTATACCGGGTCAACGGACGTCGCTGCCGGCACGCTTCGCTTGGGCGCTTCTAACGCGCTTGGCAGCTCGACCGCTCTGACAATCGGGACGGCGAACGCAAGCGCCTCGTCGAGCTTTGACCTCAATGGGAAGAATCAGACGATTGGCAGCCTGCTCCTGATCGGAACGACTACCGGCAGCGCTTCGAATGCGGTCACGCTGGGAGGCGGGACGCTAACCGTGAATGGCACTATCTCCACCACGGCAGACACGACTTACACGTATACTCCCTCGACGATCTCGGGAGCGGGCGCTCTCGACCTCGGCGGGGCGAATCAAACGTTCAACGTTTACAACCACCACTACACCACCGGTGACCTTGTCATTTCGTCCATCATTCAGAATGGCGGAATCATCAAAGCGCAAACCGGCGTCTTGGACCTTTCCGCCGCGAACACTTTCTTGGGCGACACCTCGATTACCGGCGGCACACTCTTGCTCGGCAATTCGCTGGCCTTGCAGAACAGCACTTTGAATTACGCCGGGCAAGGCGGTTCGGTGAGTTTCGGCACTTTGACTTCGGCGACGCTCGGCGGACTGAAGGGAAACCAAAATCTTAGCCTAACGAATACGAATCTGGCTGCCGTCGCGTTGACGATCGGGAACAATGGACAAACCACAAGTTACAGCGGAGTGCTGAGCGGCGGCGGGTCGATCGTAAAGATTGGAACGGGCGCGCTCGCTTTCTCGGGCCAGAATACTTATTCCGGCGGCACGATCGTGAATGGTGGAGCGCTCCTCGCCGATAACACGGCCGGTTCCGGCACGGGCACGGGCGCCGTTACCGTCAACAATGCCGGAAGTATTCTTGGCGGCACCGGCATTATCACCGGCGCGGTGACCGTGAATGGGAGCGCGAAATTGCAAGGCGGCGATGGCACAACCGCCGGTGGCAAGCTGACGCTTTCTGGCGCTTTGACTTTGAATGATAACTCGATCGTCCAGCTTGCGCTCGGCTCATCGTTGACTCACTCCAGCCTGACGCGCACCGGAGGAGGCAGCTGGATTTTTGACAACAACCAGGCGTTCGCCTTCACCAATCTCGGGGCGCAACTCGGGAAATACGCCGGCATCGTCACCGGCCTGTCCTCAGATCCCGGAACGGAGAAAAACTGGGTGATCACAGACTCTGGCTGGTCGGGAACGTTCACTTTCAACAGCGGAAACATAGACTTCACGCTCACTTCAGTTCCCGAGCCGGGCACGTGGCTGGCGGGAGCATTTGCGGCCGCGGCTCTCGGCATCGCGTTCATGAAAAAAAGTGCGCGCGGACGAGCGCGACGGGAAGGACGATTTTTCGTCAGGCAGCGAAAATCTTCGCAGCGAAAAAATATGATTGACGGCTTTTCGACCTGTCTTTAAAAACGTGTTCACTCAAGAACCCAAAAAATATGCCTCCCAAAGATGACCCCTACGCAACAAAAAGCGCGCGCGTGATTGATCTCGTTTTGATTCTGATCGCGTTGCTCGTTATGGCGATCGCGGTGCTGACATCGCCGCGGCGCCACGCCAGTCCGCCGCCGGTCGCGGCGCATTCCGGCGCGGGCCGGACGCTCGCGCCGGAACATCCGCTCGCGAATCGCTAGTGGCCCTGGCGAATCGCAGCCTAACGATCGCGCCGCCCGCTCGCGTTCTCGTTAGGCAAAATTGGCCTAACGAGAAGTGAAGGGTCAGGCGCCGGGGACGTTTCGGGCCGGCGTCGGAACCGCGCTTCGGCTCCGGGAACCGCGGAAGGAGAGCCGCCATCCCGGAGGCAGAATCATCCGAAAAACGGTTTGTGTTTGACGGCCCGGTCGCTGGCTGCTCTGCTGCAAATCGCGCCCCGCAATTTTTCATGTTTGCAAAGATCTCCCCAGCCCACGCCGGCGCGCCTCGTCGCGCTTTCAGTTTTCTCAACAGCGTTTCGCCCGTCGCCGCCGCAGTGTTTTTGTTCTGCCTCATCGCCTCCCTCGCGCCGCCGGCTCGCGCGACGAGCCAAGATTGGAGGGACAGTGGTTACACCGACGGAAACTGGAACGTGGCGAACAATTGGTATGAAAACGGGGTGCCGGGAGCTGTCGGGACCCTCGATACGAACAAGGATATGGCCTCATTTGACTCCGCTCATAACCTGACGGTCACGGTGGATTCCGCGCGCAGCATCGCCGACATCATTTTCGACACTTCTTTCGCGGGGGCGTTTACCCTCCAAGGTGGGAATCTTTACGTTTCCTTCAGCGGATACATTTACATCAAGAGCGGGGTCGCAAATTCCGAAACGGTCAACAGCGCGATCTTTCTGCCTTCAACCGGCGGCACCCTCTATACGTTCATCGATTCGAGCACAAACTCGGGAGTCAGTTTGAACATCGGCGGCGCAGTGACGGGCCGGCAGACTGCGGGAAACACCGGAACGCTGATGCTCGATGGAGTCGGCAACGGCTCAGTCAGCGGCGTGATTTCCGATGGTTCGGCGGGCGGAAAAGTCGCGGTGAACAAGACGAGCACCGGCACCTGGACGATGGCCGGCGCCAACACTTACACCGGAGCAACCCAGATCAGCGCCGGCACGCTGTTGATCAATGGGAATCAATCGTCAGCCACCGGCGGAGTAACCGTCACCGCCGCCGGGAGCACTCTCGGCGGCACGGGCACAATCGGCGGCGCGGTCATGATCAACGGCGGAGCGAAGATGACGGGTGCCACCGTCGGAACAACCGGAACTTTGACGCTGCAGAGCACCGCGACCTTTTCCGGCGCGACTGGAAGTCTCGCGACTTATCTGGTCGATTTGAGTTCTTCGCAAAGCGACAAACTGGTGATCGCAGGCACGCTCAATCTCAATGGGACGTCCGATCAAATCCAATTCCAAGGGACGAGCGGCGCGAGCAGTTATACCCTCGCCACTTATTCGTCGGTGGTCGGCACTTTCGATTCGGTCAGCGGAATGCCGTCGGGCTACAAACTGGATTACGGCGCGACCGCGCTGACTCTGACCGAGGTGCCCGAGCCGTGCACGGTCCCGGCTGGCGCACTGGCTTTGCTCGTCCTCGGATATTCGACGTTGCGGAAAAAATTGGGCGGCCTGCGAAATCTGCGGCTCGATCTGCAACGGTAACAAAGTTGTTACCAAACTTCGCTTGGCCGCGAGCCGGCGAGGCAAATGATGGAGGGCGTGAAATTCTTTCTCGCGTCTCATCTTTTGTTCGATTGCCTGTTCATCGTGTTCACGGCCGCGCCGGTCTCGGCCGCGCAGAGCGACGTGATTGTGCAGGATAAATTTGGCGGCCAGATTCTCGGGTTCGATATCGACCAGGCGGGCGACGAAGGGGTTCTCTGCGAATACACCGATTTAAATAACGGCAACGTCATGGCCGCGGTCGAGACGTTAAGTCAGACGACCGGCGCGATTCTCGCCGTCGTGGACAAGACGATGAAGAGCGACGACTTCGTCACGCTCGGGGTGGCGGGCGATTCCGTCGGGCTGATCGAGCAGGAGCACGAGACCCGCATGACCACAGTCAGGCGCAGTTTTCACCTGATCGATCCGCTCGACTCGAACAAGTTTACCGGCGCGTGGACGCCGCCGCTCGATCGCAATCATCTCGTCGAGCTGGTGAGCCGCAACCAGGGCGAACCGATCAACGCGGTCTGGACGCTCGATTTGAGCGAGAATTTCGAGCCGACGGTCTTCAGCACGAATGTGGCCGCGAACACCTTCGGGCCGGTCATCGGCATCACTGATCAGGATTTCACTTCGGGCGCGACGCCCGGCTTCGCTTACGACACGGCGACGAACCAGGCGGTCCTGGGCAAGGCGAAGCTCGGCAATCCGTTTGTCCCGGGGGCAATCGCGACGGTCGATCTAACGACGGGCGCGTTCGTGAAGTTCAGCGCGGTCGGCGACGGCGATGTCAACGGGCTCGCGGTCGATCCGGGGAGCGGGACGGTTTGCACGACGACGGAGATTGATTTCAGCGTGGAGTTTTACGACCTGGCGACGAAGACCGGCACCCGCCAGATATTGCCCAACGCGCCCAATCAATTTTACAGCGGCGCAGATGTCGAGTTCGACGCGACGAACAAGGTCTTCCTCGTCGCGCAGCCGAACTCGAGCAGCGCGCAAAGCGGGAGCACGATCTACGAATACTCGGTCAAAGGCGCGCTCCGGAAAACGATCAACGGATTGAATTTTTCGAACGCGTCGAATGTGATCGCAGCGCACATCGCGTTCAATCCGACGACGCGGATCGGTTTTGTCGACGGGCCCGATATTACGGCCGGCCAGATCCAGTCGTTCAAGTATTGAGGGGCGTCGCGACGAGGCCGAAGAAAATTTTGCCTAACGAAAAGCGGCGAAACCGGCGCGGGCGGCGGGCGCGACTTGCTTTCTCGCGAAAGCAGACTAAACTGGCGGCGCTTGGATTGGTTCTGTTCGTTTCGTAGTGCGGTAGATCGTCAGGTGAGATTCCTCATTGGTGATTCTGAAACCCGATTCTCGGGAACGGCTCTGTAGGCTCGCAGGTATTGCTCCAAATAATCACACAATGAAATTATACATCGGAAATCTCTCTTTTGAGACTAATGAAAACGCCCTGCGCGATCTCTTCGCGGCATACGGCACGGTCACGGATGTCGCGATCATCAACGATCGCGAAACCGGTCGCTCACGCGGCTTCGGCTTTGTCACTTTCGCAGACGCGAGCTCCGGCACCGCCGCAATCGCCGCCCTTAACGGCAAGGAAGTGTCGGGCCGCGCGTTGACCGTCAACGAAGCGCGTGCACGCGAAGAACGCCCCCGTTCATTCGCCGGCGACCGTCGGTAGTCGAGCACATTTCGATTTAGCGAGCCGGTGCGCCTTGCGGTGCGCCGGCTTTGCCCTCATACCAACATGGCTGTAGACCCAAGGAAAGCGATCGAGATCGAAGGCAAGGTGATGGCCGTTCTGGCCGGCACCATGTTCCGGGTGCAATTGGCGAACGAACACGTCGTGCTCGCGCATATCTCGGGCAAGATGCGGAAGCGGTTCATCCGTCTGACGACCGGCGATCGGGTTCGATTGCAGATGTCGCCCTACGACGTCGACAAGGCCCGCATCGTCTATCGGCTCGCCTAGCGCGCGGGCTGAATTTTTTGCGGAAGGGCGAGCGCGTCGCTGATGGCAGTGATGCAGTCGTCGAGCGGCAGGTCCGATCGTTAGGCTCTCGTTAGGCAGAATCTGCGCGCGGCGGATTGGCCGGCGGCGCGCCGAGAAAAATATCGCGCAGCGGCAGGGGTCCCGCCTTCTTTTCCGCGATCGTCAGATCCTCGTATTTTATCCGGCCTTCGAATTCGCAACTGCCGGCCTCGATTTTTTCGATCGCGCCGTTCCTGATTCGCAATTCGATTCCGTCCAGCGTGGCCGAGATCTCGACCGCAAACTGGATCCGTTTCACCGGCACGCTTTTCAACTTCACGTCGATGAAGGGATGGTAAGTGCCCGTCCAGACATGTTCGGCGAGCTGGACCGTTCTGATCTCGCCAGAAGTTTTTTCCGACTCCGCCAGCGCCTGCTGAATTTCGTTCGCCTTTTCCCACGACGACACAAACAGCGCCGGCAATTCGACGTCGAAGAGCGCGCCGATTTTTGCCGCCAGGTCCGGCATCGCAGCCGGCCACTGGATTGTCTTCGCTTCGCGCGCCAGCCGCTCGCGGAGCGGCTGCCATTCGACCGAGCCCGCGGCCGCGGGAGCGTCTTCCGGCAGCGCGAAAAGAGTGCGGAGATTGAGCGACGACGGGTTCATCGGTTTTATTAGCCGGCAACCTTGAGACGAACCGGACTGCATCGCGATTCCGCCGCGGCGAGATTGCGATCGAAGCGAAGCTCGCAGCTGACGCGCACGTTCGCTGAGCCCGCGCGCGGGTCGTCCTGCCATCGCGGATGAAAGGTCGGAATCGGCCGCGGCCAAATCTTGACCGCGACAAGAACGATCGCCGCGAGAATCAGGATGCCGATTAGCGGAACGGTCCACGGCGACGACGATGATGGCGATGGCGGCAGGGGCCGAACCGGGCGCGGAGATGGTTTGGTCGTTCCCGGCGCCTGCGTTTTCGTGGTTTGTATTGGCGGACTCGAACCTTTTGCGGTCGCGGGATCAACCACAACGCTAATGCGGCCGGTCGAGCCCAGCTCTTGCGAATGCGCGTCCAACACCCGCGCGAAAACGGTGTAGGCTCCCGCTGAAAGCGGAGTGGAGTATGCCGGCGTCTTCGTGGTCGCCGCCTCGGCGCCACTGACGAAGAAAACGTAAACAGCCGCCCCGCGCGGAAGAGGGGGTTTGATTAGAAACGGAATCTCCTCACCGGCGCGGTAGGGCGGTTTGCGATTGACGATCAGTTGCAAGGTTTCACTCCCCGTTGGCTGCGCGGTGGGCGTCGTGACTTTGGCCGCCCGCGATGCCAGCGAATTTTGCGCGCGCAGAGAAGGCGGCGCGCAAAGCGAGAGAGCCGCCGCCGCGATCGTTAGGCAAAATCCCGCGGGAGATGTGAGCCGCATGCGCGGCCGATCTTGAGCGGGGCCGACGATTGCGTCACGATTTTTCGCGCGGCGATCGTTCGCGTCGAAACAAATTTCACGAGCACGATCCGCTTTTCCCGCACGAGCGCGCAGCCATCGCTTTCGATTGGCATTTGCCGATGAGCCATTAAAATGCCGCCGCTATGCCTTATCAAAACCTGACGCCGCCGAAGGGCGGAAAAATTACCCGCGGGCAAAAATTAAATGTTCCCGACGAGCCGATCATTCCATTCATCCGCGGCGACGGCACCGGACCGGACATTTGGGCCGCGAGCGTGCGGGTGATGGATGCCGCGGTCGAGAAGGCGTTCGGCGGGAAGAAAAAAATTTCCTGGTTCGAAGTTTTCGCCGGACAGGCGGCGAAGGACAAGTTCGACGACTGGCTGCCTAACGACACGGTCGAAGCGTTTCGCGAATATCTCGTCGGGATCAAAGGCCCCCTCACGACGCCGGTCGGCGGCGGCATCCGCTCGCTCAATGTCGCGCTCCGGCAGATGCTCGACCTCTACGTTTGCCTGCGGCCGGTGCAATGGTTCAAGGGCGTGCCGTCGCCGGTCAAGCATCCGGAAAAGGTGAACATGGTCATCTTCCGCGAGAACACGGAGGACATTTACGCCGGCATTGAGTGGGCCGCGGGCACGCCGGATGCGAAAAAGGTGCTCGATTTTCTCGAGCGCGAGTTTCCGAAAGAGTTTGGCAAAATTCGTTTCGGCACGACGAAGCAGGCGGAGGAATTTTGGGGCGCGGTCGGTGCGAAAGATTTCCCAACCGATCTGCGCGTCGGGGTTGGAATCAAGCCGGTCAGCTATTCCGGGAGCGTGCGTTTGATTCACAGCGCGATCAGCTACGCGATCCTGAACAAGCGCAAGAGTGTTACGCTCGTGCACAAAGGTAATATCATGAAATTTACGGAGGGCGCGTTTCGCGACTGGGGTTACGAGATCGCGAAATCGTTTTTCGACGCGGAAGAAATCGACGGCGGCCCGTGGTGCAAAATTCCCGAAGGCAAACCCGGCGCCGGCCTCGTGATCAAGGACGCGATCGCGGATATCACGTTGCAGCAGGTGCTGACGCGGCCGGAAGATTTCGACGTGATCGCGACCTTGAATTTGAATGGCGATTACCTGAGCGACGCGCTCGCCGCACAGGTCGGCGGGATCGGCATCGCGCCCGGCGGCAACATCAATTACATCACCGGCCACGCCGTTTTCGAAGCGACCCACGGGACCGCGCCGAAATACGCGAACCTCGACAAGGTGAATCCCGGCAGCGTGATTTTATCGGGCGAAATGATGTTCCGTTACATGGGCTGGACGGAAGCGGCCGATCTCATCGTTAGGGGATTAAACGGCGCGATCGCGAGCAAGCGCGTGACCTACGATTTCGCGCGGCTGATGGACGGCGCGACCGAGATCAAATGCTCGCAATTCGGCGATAACGTGATCGAGCACATGTAGGCGCCGCAAATGCAATCGGAGAGCGGGCGCTCGGCCTGATCGGTTGACCGACTGCAAGCGAAGCGCTTGCCCTGCAATTCGATTGCGCGTTAGCTGCCTGAATGGCGACAAGCTCTCTCTGGCAGCGCTTCCAAAAATATTTTCTCGCGTACGACGATCTCGGTTTTTCAATCGACATCAGCCGCATGCGTTTCCCCGACGGCTTTCTCGAAAAAATGCGGCCGCAGGTCGAAAAAGCCTTCGCCGCGATGCGCGAATTGGAAGCCGGCACGATCGCCAATCCCGACGAGAAGCGCATGGTCGGTCATTACTGGCTGCGCGCTGCAAAGCTCGCGCCTAACGACGAGCTGCGCGCCGAGATCGAGCAGACAAAAGAACGGATCCAAAAATTTGCCGACGACATCCACGTCGGCCGCATCTCGGCGCCGAACGGCCGGCCATTCGACCACGTGTTGCTGATCGGGATCGGCGGTTCCGCGCTCGGGCCGCAGTTTATTTCCGACGCGCTGAGCACGCCTAACGATCAGATGGACGTCTTCTTTTTCGACAATACCGATCCGGACGGGTTCGATCGCGTCTTCGCCAAAATCGGCAAGCGGCTCGCGCAAACGCTGGTCGTTGTCGTCTCAAAATCGGGCGGCACAAAAGAAACACGCAACGGCATGGTCGAAGCGCAGGCGCGCTACGAAAAAGCGGGATTGAATTTCGGCAAGTGCGCCGTCGCCGTCACCGGCGTGGGCAGCGAGCTCGATCAATTCGCGGAGAAAAACGGCTGGCTCGCGCGTTTCCCAATGTTCGACTGGATCGGCGGCCGGACCTCGGTGATGAGCGCGGTCGGGCTTGTGCCGATGACGCTGCAAGGACTCGACGTGGAAAATTTTCTCGCCGGCGCGGCGGCGATGGACGCGCACACGCGCCAGCCTAACGAAAAGCAAAACGCCGCCATGCTCCTCGCGCTGATGTGGTATTACGCCGGCGACGGCCGCGGCAAAAAGGACATGGTCATTCTCCCGTACAAGGATCGGCTCGCACTCTTCAGCAAATATTTGCAGCAGCTCGTGATGGAGTCGTTAGGCAAAAAGCTCGACCTCGATGGCAAAGTCGTGCACCAAGGCGTCGCGGTTTACGGCAACAAAGGCTCGACCGATCAACACGCCTATGTGCAGCAACTCCGCGACGGCGTGCCGAATTTTTTCGCGACCTTCATCGAGGTGCGGAAAGATCGCGCGCAGGAGAAATTCGAAGTCGAACCCGGCGTGACGAGCGGCGATTATCTGCAGGGTTTTTTGCGCGGGACGCGCGCGGCGCTTTACGAAGGCGAGCGCGACTCGATCACGCTCAGCATTCCGCAGGTCGATGCGTTTCAGGTCGGCGCGCTCATCGCGCTCTACGAACGCGCGGTCGGCTTTTACGGCTCGCTCGTGAACGTGAATGCGTATCATCAACCCGGTGTCGAAGCGGGCAAAAAAGCGGCGACGCGGATTCTGCAATTGCAGCCGAAGGTGCTCGCGCGCCTGACGAGTTACGAACAAAGCGCGGACGAAATCGCGCGACCGCTCGAAGCCGATCCGGAAGATATTTTTCACCTTCTTCGACATCTCGCGGCGAACGATCCGAAAATTAAAACGAGCGGCGACGCGCCGGGCTCGGAAAAATTCTCGCGCGCAAAGTAGCGCGTCGGCCGGCGCGGTTTAAGTTCGGCGCGGCATCGTGATTGATGCCTCCCGCATGTCGCAATCCGATCCGAGCGTTCCCTGGCCGCAGGTGGAAAAATTCATCGGCCAGTTGAATCACGACCTGCGGAATCATCTGAACGCGATCGAGCTCCAGTCGGCTTTTCTTGCCGAAATCGTCGGGACGGATGAAGCGAGAAATGAAATCAAGCGGCTGCGCGAGATGACGGCGGAAATGAATGCGCAACTGCAGCGGCTTTCGGGCCAGATCGCGGAAATTCAACCACACACGATGCGCTACGACGCCGCCGATCTGGTCGAAGATTTGCGCACCCGCGTGAAGGCGAAGCATCCCGAAAGTGCGGACGCGATCGACTGGCAGGTGTCGTTAGGCAAGGAAGAACTCGAGATCGATCCGCAATTGCTGCTCGAGGCTTTCGGCGAGTTGATCGAGAATGCGCTGACCCACGAACGTGGCGAAGGCCCGCTCGTTTTCCGCGCGGATTCCAACGGCGCCTTCGTCACTTTCACTTTGCGCGAGCCGAAGAAAAACGCGCCCGCGCTGCGCGACGACTGGGGCGCGCGCCCGTTCGCGCAAATGCGGCATGGCCATTATGCTCTTGGCCTCTTCCGAGCCCGAAGTATTTTTGCAGCGCATGATGGGACTTTCCAGGCCAGTTTCGACCCCGCTGTCGCTGCGCTCATCAGCGTCGTCCGGCTGCCGCGCGCAAAAAATTAGCGACATCGCGGCATCGTTAGGCGAATGCCGGGAGAGACGATGACTTCCGACAATCGCCGCATCCTCATCATCGACGACGAGCGGCCGATTCTGCTCACGCTCGAGTCATTGTTAGGCCGGCACGGTTATCAGCCGGAGACGGCGGCAAACGCGGCCGCGGGCATGCGTTTGCTCGAGACGAAAACGCCCGCGCTCATCCTGCTCGATTTGCAGTTGCCCGACGCCGACGGCCTGCAAACGCTCGAGCGGATCAAGGCCGAGCATCCGGAAACGCAGGTGATTATTTTGACCGCGCACGATTCGTTGAACAACGCGATCGAGTCGATCAAACGCGGCGCGTATCATTTCATCAGCAAGCCCTACGCGCCGGAAGAATTGCTCAGCCTGGTCGAGAAGGCGCTCGAAAAACAATCGCTCCTGCGCGAAACGATCGAGCTCCGCGAGACGACGCAGCAATTGAAGAAACGGCTCGCGCAAGTCGAGACACGGCTCGGTCCGATTTTCAAAAGCAAAGCGATGCAGCAGATCGACGAGCTGATCACGGCAATGGCGCCGTCGGAAGCGAACGTCCTCATCACCGGCGAAAGCGGTGTCGGCAAGGAAGTGATCGCGACCGCGATTCACGATCGCAGCCGCCGCGCGGAAAGGCCGATGGTGAAACTGAATTGCGCCGCGTTTCCGCAGGCGATGATCGAGTCGGAGTTGTTCGGTTACGTCAAAGGCGCGTTCACTGGCGCGACGAATGATTTTCGCGGGATGATCGCGGAAGCGGACGGGAGCACGCTTTTTCTCGATGAGATTTCCGAGATGCCGGCGGAATTGCAGACGCGATTTCTGCGCGTGCTCCAGGAGCGCGAGTTTCGTCCGTTAGGCAGCACGCGGACTTTGAAGGCAAACTTTCGCGTCGTCGCGGCGACGAACCGGCCGGTGCATCAGGCGCTGGCGGAGAATCGGCTGCGTTCCGATCTTTATTACCGGCTCAACACTTTTCAAATCGACCTGCCGCCGTTGCGCGAGCGGAAGGAAGATATTCCGCCGCTGGTCGCGTCGTTCCTGCGCGGCTTCGCGCAGCAGCTTGGGAAACCGGAGCCGACGATTTCGCCGGAGGCTTTCCAAAAATTGATCGACTACAACTGGCCGGGAAATGTGCGCGAGTTGCAAAACACGATCGAGTACGCCGTCGTGCTTGCGCGTCAAAATCAGATCACGGTCAAGGAGCTGCCGGCGGAAGTGCAGTTGCCGATTGCCTTGCAAAAAACGGAACGCGCGATTTCGACCAATGGCGGCGCGACCAAGCTGGTCGAGATGGAGCGCCAGGCGATCATCGACGCGCTCGCGCGCTGTCACGGGAACAAAAAAAAGGCGGCCGCGCTTCTCGGGATCCAGCGCCCGACGCTCTACAATAAGATGAGGCGCTACGCGATCCAGTTGTGAGCACGCAGCCTGCTCGTTAGGCGCGGGCGTCGCCTTGCCTAACGAATGTCGCGCGATCAGGAAAAAATTCTCGCTCACGCCGCGCGCGAGCTGGCCGCGGCGCCGACGAACGAACCGGCGAAACTGCTCCCGCTTTACCAGAAGTTTCTCAAGATCGAAAATCACCGGCTGCGCTTGCGGCATCAGGCCGGCGGCGGCGGCCGCGAAGTTTGCGCAAGCCGCGCGACCCTGATCGACATTCTACTCTGCAATATTTTTGCGGCGGCGAGCGCCGAGGCCAGGAGCGAAAAACTTCCGCTCAGTCTCGTCGCGCTCGGTGGCTACGGCCGCGACGAATTGAATCCGGGAAGCGATGTCGATGTCATGTTTCTGCACGCGGGCGGGAGCGAACCTGCGCCGGCGGCGACGAAGACGATCGAAGGCGTGCTTTATTTTCTCTGGGACGTCGGGTTGAAAGTCGGCCACTCCACGCGCTCGGTCGCGGAAGCGATCGCGCAGGCGAACAGCGAGATGCTGACCAAGACCGCGATGCTCGAAGCGCGGCCCGTCACCGGCGACGCGAAACTGTATCGGCAGTTTCGCGCGCAATTTCGCCGCCATTGCGTGCAGCGGCACGAGACCGATTACATCGCGGCGCGCATGCGCGACCAGACGGATCGGCACGATAAATTCGCAAACAATGTTTATCTCCAGGAACCGAATGTGAAACGCGGCTGCGGCGGTCTGCGCGATTACCAGAATTTGCTTTGGATCACATTTTTCAAGGAGGGCGCCCTGACAACGACGCATCTCGTGGGCAAGGATTGGCTGAGCGAAACGGATCGCCGCCGGATCGATCTCGCTTACGATTTTCTCCTGCGCGTGCGCACGCAATTGCACTACACGAGCGAGCGGCCTAACGACGTTCTCTATATCAATCTTCAGCCCGAAGTCGCGCGCAAGCTCGGCTATCTGCAACAAATTCCGGTGCATCGCAGCGAAGCGTTCATGAAGGATTACTACGCCCACACGCGGAACATTTTTCGCATCACCGAGCGATTGACGGAACGTTTCGCGACCGGCACCGCGACGACGACGCGGCGGCTTTTTTTTCCGCTCCTGCCGCGGCGCCGCGCGCAGGGCGAAAAGTTTGGCGGCTTCTCGAACCGCGGCGGACAACTCAACCTCGCCGATCCGCAATTGTTCAACCGCGAACCGGAGCAGTTGATGAAAGCGTTCGAGCATGCGCAAACGCGCGACCTCGAATTCAGTCCCGAATTGACCGACGTCTTCAGCCGCCGGCTCCGCGGCGTGACGCGAGAATTTCGTTACGCGAAAAATCCGCGCGAGATCTTTCGCCGCATTCTCAGTCGCAAAGGAAAGGTCGCGCGCGCGCTGCGGATGATGCACGAAGTCGATTTTCTCGGGCGTTATCTTCCGGAATTCGGGCAGCTCACCTGTCTGGTGCAGCACGAATATTTCCATCGCTACACGGCCGACGAACACACCCTCGTCTGCATCGACAAGCTCGATGCGCTGGCCAGTCCGCCTAACGAAAAGCGCTCGCCTTATCACAAACTTTTCGCTGATCTGCCCGATCCGTTTGTGCTTTATCTCGCGCTTCTTCTGCACGACACCGGCAAGGCGGTCGGCGCTCGTCCCCATTCGGAAGCGAGCGCGCTTTTCGCGCAGGCGGTCGCGGCGCGGTTGCAACTAACTTCCGAAGAGCGCCGCGCGCTCGTCCTGCTTGTCGATCATCACATCACCCTTTCGAGCATGGCGCAGCAGCGCAACATCGACGATCCCGCGACCGTGATTGAGTTCGCGCAGATCGTGAAGACGCAGCGAAATCTCGATCAACTGATGTTGCTCACCCTCGCCGACGGCCAGGGCACGATGAAGACCTGGTCGGACTGGAAGGAGCTGCTCGTCTGGCATCTTTACGAAGCGACTTCGCGATATCTGCTCGACCAAAAAGGGTTCGTCGCGCAAAGCGAAAACGAGAGCAGGCAGCTCCGCGCCGCGGTGGCGCAAAAATTGCCTAACGACTTCGCGGACGAGATCGAAGCGCACTTCGACGAGATGCCGGACAATTATTTTCGCGCCTTCGACGTCGATGAAATCGTCGCCCACCTCGAACTTTTTCGCACGCTCTGGCGCGCGCTGTATCTCGAAGAGCAACCGGCTTACGCACCGGCGCTGAACTGGGAGCCGCAACCGGAACAGGGCCATTCCGTGGTTTCGATCTGCACCTGGGATCGCCTGCAATTGCTCGAAAGCATCGCGGGCGCATTTGCAGTTGCCTCGATCAATATTTTGAGCGCCGATATCTTCGTGCGGCGCGACAATCTCGCGCTCGATGTTTTTCGCGTGAGCAACAAACGCAACGCGGCCGTGAGCGACGCGCGCGAAATGACGCTCTTCGAATCGACCCTGCGAAACGCACTGCAAAACGAGCGCCACGATTTCGCGCCGACGCTCGCGGCGGTGAGAAGCAGGATGACGAAACGCGCGCCGGAAATCGAATTCCCGACGCGCGTCAGTATTGAAAACCGATCGCACCCGACCTCGACGTTGATCGAGGTCGAAACGCCGGACCGACTCGGGCTGCTTTACGACTTGGTGGCGTGTCTTGGCCGGAAGAATATTTGCATCACGCTGGCGCGCATCAGCACGGAAAAGGGCGCGGCGATCGACACGTTTTACGTCGCGGACGCGAGCACGCGCGGAAAGATCACAGACGCGAAACGCATTCAGGAATTGCAGCGCCAGATTATTTCCGCGGCCGTTGCCTAACGACCGCGCAGTTTGCTTTGCCGAAGCGGCGGATGCGTTTAGTTTCCGGCTCGATTTTTATGAACGTGCTCATTCTTGCCGCCGGTTACGCGACGCGGCTCTATCCGCTGACGGAAAAAAAGGCGAAGCCGCTGCTCGAGGTCGCGGGCAAGCCGATGATCGAGTGGGTGCTCGATAACCTCGCGCCGATTCCGGATCTCGGGACGATTTACGTCGTGACGAACGACAAGTTCGCGGCCGATTTTCAGGCGTGGGCTGACGGTTATGCGCAGTCGCAACCGAAGTTGAAATGCAAAATCGTGAACGACGGTTCGCAAAGCGACGCGGACAAGCTCGGGGCGATCGGCGACATCCGCTTCGTCATCACGCGGGAAGAATTGGCCGGCGGAGCGCTGCTCGTGGTCGCGGGCGACAATTTGTTCAGCGAACCGTTGACCGATTTTGCGGCGCAGGCGCGAGGCTCGGACGCGATGCTCGCGATTTACGACGTCGGCGATCTCGAAGCGATGAAAAAATATTCGAGCATCAAGGTCGATGCCGAGGGCGTGATCACGCACTTCGAAGAGAAGCCCGCGAAACCGGAGAGCACTCTGACTGGGATCGCACTTTATTATTTTGCGCCGGAAACGCTCGAGCTTTTCACGACCTACATCGCGGCGGGAAATAATCCGGATCAGCCGGGCCGATTCATCCAGTGGCTTTACACGAGAAAGCCGGTGCGGACGTATCAAATCAAGGGAACGTGGTTCGATATCGGAAGCAAGGAAAGCCTCGAGGAAGCGAACCGGATTTTCGCGCCGTTCGCAGCCTAACGATTTTGCCTAACGAACTTTCGTTTTGGCCTAACGAATGCCTAACGAGTGCCTAACGACTCGCCGTTTTTGGCGTTACTCCAGGCGGCCTTCATCAAATTCGATGAGGTCGAAGTAGGTGCGAATGTCGGTGCGATTTTCGCCGCCTGCTTCCTTGAGAAAATGGGTGAAGCGAGCTTTTTTCACCGCGGTGTCGGGGTGACGCAAGATCATCGCCTCGTTCCATTCTTCGATTTCTTCCGCGGTGTGAGCGACAGCGTGCTCGGATACCCAGTTTAGGATCGCGGCGTCGTCATCGAGCTGGTTCGCGACTTTTTCGAAAGCGTCCGGATCGATTTTGAGAAAGCCGAGCAGATGTTTGTCGAAGCCGACGGTTTTGTAGTTATAACCGTTGAGCAAACCCTGGTGATGCAGCCGCGCCTTGTCGATCAGGCGCGGGAGGTGGACGAAATTTCCGAGCCGTTCGTAGGGACTGCGCGGAACCGGCTTGCGCTTTCCGACCACGGTCAGGAGGTGGCGGGCAATCCGAAGGCTGGTCCCGAATGAGGCAGCGTGCCGATCGGCGGACGTTTTTTCTCGGCCGCGAATTCGGGGAGGAGCTCTGCCTGTTCGAGACTTTGCCGGCCGATGACCAACTGTCCGGTGAAGGTGCCGCCTTTTTCGACGTTGATCGCGCGCGCGATGACGTTGCCATCGAGCGCGCCGCTGCTGCGAATGGTGACGACGGTGCCGGCCAGGATTTCGCCCCACATCGCGCCGCGAATCTCGATCGAGCCGACCTCGAGCTGGCGAAAAAATTGCACGCTCGCTTTTTTGCCGATGATGATTTCCGGCGCGCTGACCTTGCCCTGAATTTTGCCGATGATGCGAAATTCGGCGCGCTCGACGCAGCGCAAACTGCCGCGCAATTTTCCCTCCACGATGGCGGTGCGGCAAAGAATGTTGGTGCTGCTGAGGTCGCCATTGGCCGTGATGTGGACTTCGCCGTGCGTGCGAATATTGCGACTGAAGCTGCCGTTAATTTTGTAATCGCGCAGGTCCATGTGGACGCTGCACGACGGGCAGATGGTGGAGGTGGCGGCGGAAGTGAGCTCCTGGCGCGCGCCGCAATCGAAGCACGCGACCGAGGTGATGCGCGGCCGATTCAGGATGCCTTCGATTTTGCGAAAAAACGAAGGGCCGGCGGCTTCGCGCACGACCTGGACGGTTTTCGCCGGCGCCGGTTCGTTAGGCGAGATGACGAAATGTTTGCCGCACTGCCGACAGAGCGTGCTGCGGGCGGCAGCGTACTCCATCTGCTTAAAGCCGCAGTGTGGGCAATCCACACTGACCTTAGCAGGCAACTTGGCCACGAACGGACTCGCGCTCGCTATTTGTTAGGCGCGACCGCCCGCAAACGACTTCGGCGCCGGAGTGGATTCTTCGCGGTGCGGAACGTCGCTCCGGCTCGGACTGCCGTTCGAGCTCGGGACCGTCTTGCCGCTCGTCACTTCGGATTTGCCGATGAAGGTCGCGCCTTCTTCGATGACGAGGCGCGCCGCTTTCAGATCCCCCTGCAGGATGCAGCGCGACTTCAGTTCGCACCGCTCGCCGACCGTGATGTTACCGTGCACCTTGCCGAAGACGGTGATCGATTTGGTTTTGATCTCGCCGTGGATGTCGGCGTTCTCGCCGATCGTGAGCACACCATCGGAATTGATCTCGCCTTCGACCTTGCCGTCGATCAGCAATTCTTTTTGAAACTTGATGCTTCCCTTAATCTCGACATCGCTCGAGAGGACGTCTTTTCCAGTTGAATCGGCCATAGGTTTTTTGTGCTCGCTGAATGTTTGTGGTGCTGCGTTTATTGGTTTGAATTCTTCTCGCGGAGCGACTGGCGCCTGTCTTTCGACAGGAACTGGCCGATCTCCATTGGAGCTCGAAGCAGGCGGAAAATTGTCAGCCGGCGCCGCGGGCCTCTGCGGGATGAATTTTTTTAACACGTGCCATTATTAGAAGGCGGAACTTGTTATGTCAACGTTTACGATGCGGAAAAACAAGTTTTTCCCTCGTTAATTTCGCACCGCGTAGATTTTGCAGCTGCTCGTCTGCCCGGCGAGCTCGAGGAAAGCGGGCGCGCGCGACGGCGTGCGATCGAGTAAAAAACAAAGCGCCTTCGCCGACACAGGCGCGCCCAGAATCGCCGCGGAATTCTCCGCCACCCTCGCGCCATCGTAAACCAAGACCCAGCGCACGCCGCGCGCGCGCAGAATTTCGCGCGACTCGTTAGGCTGATCGCTCGCGAAAAAACGCGCGCTTGCCACGATCCCGCCGAGACTTTCGTGCGAGCTGCCCGCGACGCCCGGTTGACCCGACCAATAGGCAACTTCCGGCGAGAGCCACCACGGCGCGAGAAACGCTCCCGGTTTCTCGCGCGCGATCATGGTCGCGGCCGCGCGCCATTCCGCGGACTCAAGATTTTGCGCCGCGCGATCCGAGAAAAGCTGATCGTTAGGCCAAAGTGTCGCCCGCCAAAAAAGCAGGCAAGGCAGGAGCGAAATCGCGAGCAGGAAATTGCCGAGCCATCGTTGCCTAACGAACTCGAACAAGGCCGGCAGCACGAGCGCGAAAACGATCACAAAAAAATAACTCCAGCGCGCCTGCCAGATCGTGAGCACAAAAGTCAGCGCCAAAAGAGCGACAAAGGCCGGCGAAATTTTCTTCGATCGCAGCGCAAAAAAAATCAGCACCGGCGCGATCACAATCGCGAGCCCGCACCATTGCAGCCAGACCGGATTCGTTAGGCTGACCGGATGAAGTTCGCCGATCGTCGACGACCAGCGGGTAAAAAACTGCGCGAGCGCCGCGGGCGGCAATTCCGGCAAACGTCTTTCGACGATCGCCGCGAGCAAAAGAATCGCGCCGCAGAACGCCCACCCGACCCAGCGCGCGCGCGCGAACATTCGACTGCGCCGAAACAAAAGCAGCGTCGCAAAAATCAACAACGGCTCATAAAGCGAAACCCAAAGCGCGAATCCCCAGGCGAGCCCGCTCACGATGCTCCAGCCGCGTGACGAAATTTCCTGCAGCGTCCACTCCGCCGCGAGCGCGACGAGCACGAGGACGATGAGGAGCGATTGGTGATCGGGCCGGCCGAGCGCAGTGCCATGGGCAAGAATCGGACTGAGCGCGAAAAGGCCTGGCGCCGCCCAGCGATAGCGAAAACCCATTCGCAAGACCCACCAGCAAAGAAACCAGCCGCCCGCCAGCGCGAGCAGCGGCGAAATCAGCGCGCCCGCGAGGTCGAGCGGTTGCGCGGTCAGAGGCGCGAGCAGACTCGTTAGGCCGGCGATCAGATAATCGAACGGGGCGGTCGTGTGCGGATTCACGCCGATGGGAAACTTCTCGAAGTTTTCGTGCCTGATGACGAGACCGGGATGCTCGACGACCATCCGCGCGCGCGTCATCCGCGAATAGCAATCGGCATCGACGAAATAAATTTTCCCGTCGACGAAGACGTTCGTAAAATTCGCGCAACGCGTCACGAGAATGAGAGCGCCGAGCAAAATAATCTCGGCGAACAACCCGAGCCGGCGAAGGAAGCGAGGCCTCGAAATGGCGCCGGGATTTTGCGAGTCGGAAATTTTCATGGGCCCACCAGGATTCGAACCTGGGACCAAGGGATTATGAGTCCCCTGCTCTAACCGCTGAGCTATAGGCCCGATGCCGGCGCGCAGCAAAACGCTCCGCCATTATCGAAAGCTGGCTCGTTTCGGCAAGCCGGCCCCGCGCCCGAAGTTAGTCCTTCGTTCGTTAGGCGAAAAATATCGCGGCGCAAAAATGCTTCTCGTTAGGCAAATCATCGCGCAAGCTGGCCCGTGCGTTACGATGTTGCCGTGGTCGGCCTGGGCGGAATCGGCAGCGCCATTCTCGCGCATTGCGCCGCGCGGCGGGCGAACGCGATCGGCCTCGAACAGTTCGTCGCGGGGCACGAGCTCGGTTCTTCGACCGGCAAGTCGCGCATGATTCGGAAAGCCTATTTCGAGGATCCGTCCTACGTGCCGCTGCTCTTGCGCGCCTACGATCACTGGCGCGAGCTGGAAAAAGCCACCGGCGAGAAATTGCTCGAGATCACGGGCCTCCTCATGGTCGGCGAAGAGCGCTCCGCGATCATTCGCGGCGCGCGTTCGGCGGCATGCGAGCACGATCTTCCTCTCGAAATCCTGGGCCGCCGCGAAATCACTCTCCGCTATCCGGCGTTGAAAGTTTTGCCTAACGAAATCGGACTCTTCGAGCCGGACGGCGGCGTGCTCGCACCCGAACGCGCGACGGCAGCCCATCTGCAAATCGCGGCCCGCGCTGGCGCGGAGATTCGTTTCGACTGCGCGATGGCGGGCTGGTTGCCTAACGACGACGGCTTCGAGATCGCGTTGCGCGACGGCACCCGGATCGCGACGCGCGCGCTCATTCTTGCGGTCGGGCCCTGGTTCGCGCGCGCGCTCGGCGAGCTCGGAGTGCCGCTGCGCGTGCAGCGCAATGTGCAGGCCTGGTTCGCGCCTTCGAACGACCATTATGCCGCGGGAAAGTTTCCGCCTTTTCTCCTCGAGCGCGCGAATTTGCCCGCGCCGCTCTACGGTTTTCCGGATTTCGGCGAAGGCGTGAAAGCCGCCTTTCATTCTCACGGCCTAACGACTGCGATCGACGACCTCGATCGCGAGATCGTTAGGCGCGAAGACATCGATCCGATCGTGACCGCGATGGAAAATTGGATGCCGGGCGCCGCGGCAAATTTCCGCGCGGCGAAAGTCTGTCCCTACTCGCTCACGCCCGACGGACACTTCGTCGTCGATCGTCACCCGGCGCATCCGCGGCTGATTCTTTGCGGCGGATTTTCGGGACACGGATTCAAATTCGCGCCCGTCATCGGCGAAATCGCGGCCGGGCTTGCCCTCGAGGGCGGGTCGCGTCACGCGATCGAATTCCTTTCCCTGCGCCGATTCGCGAAGGGCGGCGAAGCGCGCTAGAAAAAGAAAATGGCCGCGCAATTTTCCGAAGAACAATCGGACTCCGGTGAGTTCGTTAGGCAAGAGGACGCGTTTCGCGAATGGGTATCGTCCAACAACTCGACTGCGTATCCGGCGGCGGCGGACCGTTATCATTTATACGTCTCGCTCGCCTGCCCGTGGGCCAGCCGCACCGTCATCGTCAGGCATCTTTGCGGACTGGAAAATGCCATCGGCATGACCGTGGTCGATCCGGTGCGCGACGAGCGCGGCTGGGCGTTTCGCGACGGGCCGGGATTCAGTCGCGACCCGATCAACGGCTTCCAATTTCTGCAGGAAGCCTACCTCGCGACCGATCCGGCGTTTCGCGGGCGCGCGACCGTGCCGGTTCTTTGGGACAAAGCGACGAATCGCATCGTGAACAATTCCGAAGACGACATCTGCCGCATGTTCGACGGCGCCTTTCGTTCGTTAGGCAAGGCGCGCGTCGATCTTTTCCCTCCCGACATCGCGGCCGAGCAGGCGGCGCTTTCGGAGCGCGTTTACGCGAAGATCAACAACGGCGTTTATCGCGCCGGCTTCGCCACGCAACAGCGCGTTTACGAGCACGCGGCGCGCGCCCTCTTCGTCGCGCTCGACGAAATGGAAGCCCGCCTAACGAAAAGCCGCTACCTCTTCGGCGACCGCATCGTCGAGACCGACTGGCGGCTTTTCTGCACCCTCATCCGCTTCGACGCCGTTTATTATTTGCACTTCAAATGCAACCTGCGGCGCATCCTCGATTACTTGAACCTGCACGGTTACCTCCTCGACCTTTATCAGCAGCCCGGAATCGCCGCGACGGTCAACCTCGATCACATCAAGCGCCATTATTACATGACTCACGACGCCATAAACCCGACGCGAATCGTCCCGATCGGCCCCCTCCTCGATCTCGACGCGCCCCACGGTCGCGAAAAATTATCCGCGATCCGGGGAATGGTCTGACGGCGCGTTCGTCAGGCGGGTTTGCCAGCCGGCGGCTTCTCGCCCAATCTGCGCGCGCGATTGACGATGAAAGAACGCGCGCAAACAAGCCGGACGAACGAAAGGACATGGATTCTGCTCGCATGGATCGCGCTTTGCCTGATCTGGAGCTCGACCTGGCTCGCGATCAAGATCGGGTTGAACGATCTCCCGCCGATTTCGTTTTGCGCGATACGCTTCGTCATTGCGGCGGCGGTGCTGCTTGTGATTTGCGGGGCGCGACGGCTGCCGCTGCCGAAACGGCCGGCTGACCTGGCCTTTCTCGCCTTCACCGGGCTGCTGGCGTTTGGGGTCAATTACGGGCTGCTCTTTTGGGGCGAGCAGCATGTTTCGTCCGGGCTGGCGGCGATTTTCCAAGCGACGATTCCGACCTTCGGGCTCTTCTTCGCCCATTTGATTTTGCCCGCGGAACCGTTGCGCTGGGAGCGGGTCGCGGGCGCGCTGCTCGCGCTCGGCGGGGTGGCCTTGATCTGCATCAAGCTGCTCGATTTTCACGGGGCGTGGGCCTTCGCCGGCGGGATCGCGATTGAGATCGGCGCGATTGCGGTCGCGTATTCCAACGTCCTGATCAAGGCGCGGCCGGTGCAGTTCGCGCCCGCGGTGATGGCGGCCTGGCAAATGATTTTCGCGCTCGTGCCGCTCCTCACGGTCGGGTTCTTGCTCGATGGCAACCCGCTCCGTTTCCACTGGACGACAACGGCGGTGCTCTGCCTTCTCTATCTCGCGCTCGTCGGATCGGTCACGGCGTTTTTGCTTTTCTACTGGCTCATGAACCGGATCGCGGTGACAAACCTGCTCGCCATCTCGCTCGTCACCCCGCCACTCGCGGTCGGGTTTGGCTGGGTCGTGGCGGGCGAGACGCTTTCGCCCTGGTCGCTTGCGGGGTCGGTGCTGGTTTTGTTAGGGGTGGCGCTGATTTTACTGAGACGAAACGCGCCGGTTGCTGTCCCGGCCGTTCGCGAACCCTGACCGCGCGGTTCAGACTCGCCTAACGAGTCCAAGAATAAAGCAGATGATCGCAAGCAGGAGCAGGACGTGAATGGCCGCTCCGAGGAGGTGAAAGCCAAGCCAGCCGACCAGCCAGAGCACAAGGAGAATGACCGCGATTGTATAAAGCATGAAAGTCATATCGCGGCCGGGGCCGTGGCCGGTTTGCTCGGCCGCGCTTTTTTCTTTTGGCAAACGCCGCGATCTGAGTTTTGCTTCCCGGCAAATGCAGTTGACAAAGGCGGGCGGCAAACTTCTTCTCAGCTTCCTCCTTTTCTCGTTAGGCATCGTTTCCCTGCGGGCGGAGAGCAAGTGGGTGACCTACGAGCATTGCGAGCTGATCGCGAATCCGGCGAACGACGGGGACAGCTTTCATGTCCGCGCGCAGGGGCGGGAGTTTATTTTTCGCATCTATTACGTCGATGCCCCGGAGACCGATAACAGCTTCCCCGATCGGGTCGCGGCGCAGGCGAAATATTTTCATCTCACCGTCCCGCAAACCCTCAGTGTCGGGCGCGAGGCGGAGAGTTACACCCGCGAAAAACTTTCGCGCCCTTTCACGGTCGAGACTTGTCACGAGGACGCGCGCGGTCGCAGCCGGCTGCCGCGTTACTTCGCCTTTGTCGAGATCGGAAAGGAAGACCTGGCCGAGGACTTGGTGGCGCAGGGCCTCGGCCGGATTTACGGCGAGACGGCGTACGCGCCCGATCGGGTTTCACCCGCGTCGGAGCACGACCGTCTCGAAAGTCTCGAGCGTACGGCGAAGGCGCAGAAGCTGGGCGGGTGGGGCTTTGCCGCGGGTCAGGCCGCGACTTCGCCGAAACCAGAGGACACATTCAACACTTTCTTCCATTCGAACACGCCCACGCCTGCGCCGTCCGCAAGCGCAAAGCTCGACATCAACAACGCGAGCATGGACGCGCTGGAAGATATTCCCGGCATCGGCCCGGTGCTCGCGCAAAGAATCATCGCCGGGCGTCCTTTCCAAAGCGCGGACGAGTTACAGCGCATCGAAGGAATCGGCGAGAAGCGCTACGCCAAACTGCGGCCCTACTTCAAGTAGAGTTATAACTCTGCCAACTAACTCCGCCCGGCGTCACCGGCCGCGAGTTATGACTACTCGTTCGAGATCGTCGCAGTCGTGCCGTCGATCTTGGTCAGGCTGACGGTGAACTTTTCGTGATAAGTCGAAGCCCGGTCCTGGAGCGCGCTGATCGCGACCGCTTCGCCGAGTTTGATCGACGAGTCGGTATCGCTCCGCCAATGAATCCCGGCGAGAATGCCATGGCCGAAGGAGACATTGTTCGCGAGCTTGTTTAACTCGCCAGCCACGGTCATCTGGCCGGAATCGGAGCCGGTGTAGGGTTGGAGCGAAAGTCCGTCGTTCGCCGGCACGACGGGATTCGGCACGACAAAATTGTTGTCGAAGAAAAACTTCAGGACCGTGATGCAGGCTCCCGCGACCGTGCCGTGACCAGTCGGATAAGCCGGATGCGCGGGCGAACCTTCGGGAAAAGCCTGGGAGAGGAAGTAATCGCCATACTTCGCGAAGCTCGTTTGCACGGCCTGGGAGTTGAGCACATTCGAGTTCAGCGTGGCTTCGATTGTCCCGCCGTTGCCGCTCAGAATCTGGCGCAGGATGGCGCCGCCCGACTCCGGCCGATGCCGCAGATGAACGAACCATTTCTGATACCAGACGGAATTGAGCGCGACCCGCGCCATCTCGGCGAACGTGGCCGCGACGTCGGGCCCGCCAAAGGTGCCAAAGCCATTCTGGGTTCGCGAGCCGACGTAAGGATTGCCGGGATTGGCCGGCGCGCCAAGCGTCCCGAGCACGAGATAGGCCGTGAAAAAGGTCTGGTAAAGCACGTCCTGATGGGTGAAGGCGTTGAGGCCGCGCCCGTCGTGCAGATAGCGAAGCTGCGGATCGACCTGATCGCGCAGGCCGGTGTCGATTCCATTTTGGACTTGTTGAAAAGTCGTCGGATCGGTCATGTAATCGATGCCCGCCAGATAAGTCACCAACTGTTGCGGCATCGGTTGCGCGCCAAAGTAAGTCGGCGTGATATAAAACTGCGAGAGAAAGGGCCCGACCGTGTCGCCGGGATAAGGCCCGCGGAATAGCAGGCCGGGTGTTACATTGCCACTGTTATCCCGGGGGCCGGCATAAGTCGGCATCCCCGATAACTCCTGCGCCGCCGCGATGGCAAGGTTATTACCCGGGTAATCAGTGAAGGCGACATCGCGCAGGAGCGAAGCCCAATACATCTCGACCAACTCTGTCCCGTAAGCCTCACTTGCGACCGCCGGCGCGGGCGCGACAATGATATGACTCTCCTGATTGGCCGGCGAAGGAGCGTTGCCGAATTGCACCGGGTCGCAGCCTTCGAGGCAAAAGGCGAGGCCGGCCTGCGGACCATTGAGCGTGCGCGTGCCGCCGATGATGATGTTTTCAAAATCCGCGCCCTTCCCGGTCGTGAGCGCCTTCCTGAAGCTGTTATAAGCCGCGAGATTGACCAACCCGATGCCATCCTGCAAGAGACACTTCGTATAAGTGCCCGACTTATCCTGATAACGTTGCTCATCGCCATTCGTGGTATGCGGGGGCACCGGAATGAGCGCTTCCCGCGTCGCGGTCGCGAGGCGAATCGCATAAGACTTGGCGACGCGATCGTTCGTTACTTTCCCGGCAAGCGGGACGCCTTCGGGAGTAGTCTCGGCTTCCGCCTTGCCTAGCGCCGCTTTTCCTAGAACGGCGCCCGTCGCGACCGCACTCATGCGGGTGAGAAATCTGCGGCGCGAACAAAGGCCGGTGGAATCCGCGGACGATTCTGGAGTCAGGTCACTCGCTTTCTTTTTCATGGCTTACGTTTTGTCGCGACAGCGCTTCATTGTCAATCCGAAAATCATCCGCGAGCCGTATCACGACTCATTTTGCGAGGGGTTGCGGCGGCGTCTCCCGGCTTTGGCGTTCGTGCCAGAGATGGAAGGTATAAGTGAAGACGATGTAACCGAAAAGATCGTGCCCGGGTCCGTTGTTGACATAGAGCGCGGGGTTGAATTGGAAGTCCCGTGTCACATTGCAGGTGAAACCAAAGGTCGTCGAGTTCTCGGAGCCGCTTTGGAAATCGACCTGAGCGCGCCAGACCTTATTGAAGTCATAAGCGTAGCCGAGGATGGCTTCGTTCTTATAACTCGCGTGAATCGCGCCGACGATGAACTTGTTATGTTCCGTGTAATAGCCCGCCTCGATGTAAGGCTGCGGATCGACATGACTCCTCGGCGACCAGTTAATAAACCCGACTGAGAGCAGATAGGGCTCCTTCGTTAGCAAACCAAACTCGGTCCCGAAAATTTGTTCGTCCGGCTTGAATCCTTGAAAGACCGCCGCCTCGGCCCAGTTCGTTAGTCCTAACTCTGCCTGTAACTCATAAGGATTGGCGATGCGCTGACTTTGCGCTTGGAAACTGAGCGACAAGTCTCCCGGTGGTTGCAAATCGGGAGTTACAATCTGGCTAAGTCCTTTCGTCGTCGCGCCGGCCTCTTCGCGAGCGAGAAGGAAGGCGGTTAGAATCGCGCCGCAAACTTTGGCGAAACGAAAGCGCGCCGGAAAAGATTGTTGTTTATTTTTTCGCATCGAACGAGATGATCGCGCCATGGCTCAGACAAATAAGAAACCGCGCCGCGCAAAAGCAGCGCCAAGGCGCGAAGAAAGCATCCGCAACCGCATCCCCGGCGTGGTCCGGAGCATTCTTTCCGACAAGGTCGTGAGCGAAGTCGTGGTCGAAACCAAAAGCGGCGAGATTGCTTCCATCATTACCACGCGCTCGCTTCAGGAAATGAAGTTACAACCGGGTGACAAGGTGTTCGTCATGGTCAAGGCGACTCACGCCTTTTTGCAAAAGAAAGCCTGACAGATCAACTCCTATGTTTAAGAAACTTTCCCGGCTCCTCATTTTTCCAGCGCTCGTCTGCGCCCAAACTCTCTCCGCCGCCGAGCTGACCGTGCACGCCGCCTCCAGCCTGACCGATGCCGTGAAAGAAATCGCCGCGAACTACGAAAAGGAGAGCGGCGACAAGCTGCGCCTGAACTTCGGCGCCTCCAGTTTCCTTGCCCGGCAGATCGAGGAAGGCGCGCCCGCCGATCTTTTCCTTTCCGCCGACGAGCTGAAGATGGATGCCCTCCAAAAGCAGGGACTGCTCGCGCCCGGCACGCGCCGCACCCTGCTCAGGAACACCCTCGTCATCGTCGTGCCGAAGGACAGCACTCTCCCGATCCATTCCGCCGCCGATCTGACCAATGATGCGGTCAAAAAGATCGCGATCTCCCAGCCCGAGAGCGTCCCGGTCGGCATCTACAGCAAGCAATACCTAACGAGTAAAGGACTGTGGACGAAGCTCGCGGGCAAGATCGTCCCGACGGAGAACGTGCGCGCCTCCCTCGCGGCGGTGGAAAGCGGCAACGTCGAAGCGGGATTCGTTTACAAAACGGACATGCTCATCTCGCAAAAGGTCAAAGCCGCGGTCGAGATTTCCGCGAGCGAAGGCCCGGCCATCAGCTACCCGATCGCGCTCCTTGCCGGCTCGAAAGATCCCGCGGCCGCGCGCAAGCTCCTGAGTTACTTCGAAAGCGAACCGGCCCTCGCGGTCTTCCGCAAATTCGGCTTCGGCGTCGCGCCATAGAGCCGGCTCGCGATCAGGCTTTGTTCTGCCCTTCCCTCGTGGCGATGGGCCCGAAATTTTTGTCTTGCCATCGCTCGACTTCGCGCCCTAGAACAGTTGCATGTCCGCCTGGGACTCCCCGAATCCGCCGCGCCCCGGTCTTTTCCCGGAGACGCTTTGGGGCGTCGTGACCCATCAGGCGGAGGTGACGGCGGCGAAACGGGAGCGAGTGTGGGAGGAATTTTGCCGGGTTTACTGGCGGCCGGTTTTTGCACTGGTGCGGCGGCGCGGCTTTGGCCCGAGCGAGGCGGAGGATTTGACCCAGGATTTTTTGCTCCACTTTCTCCGCAGCGACGCGCTGACGCGGGCTTGCCCGGAGAAAGGGAAGCTGCGCGATTTCCTGAAGGGGGCGCTCGATCATTACCTGATCAATTACCGGGAACGGCTCGGGGCGGAGAAGCGGGGCGGGAAATTTTTCCATGTCGGTCTGGACGATCCGGCGGTGGCGAAATTGTGCGCCGAGGAGGAGACATCGCCTGACGAGAGTGGCCGATCGCGCGACGACGCAGACCTATCTTCGTTAGGCGAAGCCCTCGCCGCGCTCGAGGCGCAATACGCGCGCAAAGGCCGCGGCCGCCTTTTCGCCTGGCTGAAACTTTCCCTAACGAACAAAGGATCGGCTTCGGCCGCCGCCCTCGCCCGCGGCCTGGACCGCTCGCCTGCCACTTTGCGGAGCGACGCAAAACGTTTCCGGGAGAAGCTGCGCAAACTGCTCCGCGATCGAAAACAGCCGGCGCAGGATCGATCGGAAGATTGAAGCGCGAGAAAATTTCCCTGCGCAAAAGAAAAGCGCGCCGCCGGGATCGCCCCGGCCGCGCGCCATTCCAGTCCTTTGGAGAAAGATTCTAGCTGACGAGAATCGTGGCCGGATCGCTCCAGCCGCTTTTGGTATTGTTGGGCCCGAGCGCGCGCACCCGCACCCAGATGTCCTTGGCCCGCGGCAACCCGTTCAGCAGCATCTTGCGCACGGAGCTGAAGGTGTCCGCCGTCGTCCAGGGACCGTTCATCGGGTCGGGCGCGGTTTGCACTTCGTAACCCTTCGCCCGCAGGCAGGCGGCGATCAGCACCAGTATCTGGCCGGTCACGCCGGTGAGGCGGAGGCGAACGTTTTGCGGCGTATCGGGCGGGGCGTCGGTGTGAGTGGTGGGCTTGTGCAGGTCGAAGCCAGTGGTGGCGAGCGGCACGGGGTCCATGTTGGCGGTTTGCTCGAGGTTCTCGGCCAGCTCGTAGAGCGTCTTTTCGAGCACGGCGCGGGCGGCGACGATCGCCGGCTCGGCCGCGACCGGGTCGGGAATGAGTATTGCATCTCCCAGCGCGTTCAACTCGGCCTGGACATCGACTACCGCCGGCAGCGGGGCTGGAAAGGCGGCGTTGCCTTGCAGCTTACTGATGATCAACTTCACTTTCGTGATGAAGTCCGTCAGGCCGAGGTGGCCGAAGCCACGGTTTAGTATGTTCTTCATACAAGGGAGTTCAGGAAAAATCCGAAAGCGTGGCAAAAAATCTTTCGTCAGGGGCAAATGGCCCGGCGACGATGGCCAATCGTCGCACGATGATGGCCGATCGTCGCACGACTGTGGCCGATCGTGGCGCGATCGTGGCCAGTCGTCGCGCGATCATGGCCAATCGTCCCGCGATCGTGGCCAATCGTCCCGCGATCATGGCCAATCGTCCCGCGATCGTGGCCAGTCGTCGTGCGATCGTGGCCAATCGCCGCGCGATACTGGCCAATCGTCGCGTGATCGGCCACAGTCATCGGACAATTGGCCATAGTCGTGGCGCGATCGGCCACAGTCGTCAGACGATTGGCCATCGTTTTGGCGCGATCAGCCAGCGTTGTCGGGCGATGTGCCGTCGTCGTGGCGCGATGAGCCATCGTTCCGGCGCGATCGGCCAGCGTTCTCCGGCGATGCAGGCACGGCGTCGCAAAAGTGAGGCCGCAACGCCGCTCTTGCAGGCCCATCCCGGCTCGCCAGAGTAAGCGGGTGCAAACTGCCAGCCCAGCCGCGACCAAAGCGCACCCCGCCCTCGGCGATTTCCGCACCGACTCGCGCATGCTCGTGCTCGTCGCTCTCGCCATTCCCGTGGGCGTGATCAGCGCGCTCGTGGCCAAGGCGCTTCTCTGGCTCATCGCCGAGCTGACCAACCTCGTTTTTTTTCAACGCTTCGGCACGATGCTCCCTCCGCTCCAGGGCCAGCACCTCGGCGCGTGGGTCATCGCGGCGCCGGTCGCGGGCGCGCTCGTCATCGGCATCATGGCGCGTTACGGCTCGGAGAAAATCCGCGGGCACGGCATCCCCGAGGCGCTCGAGGCGATCCTGCTCGGCGGCAGTCTGGTCGAGCCAAAAGTGGCGTTGCTCAAGCCGATCTCCTCCGCCATTTCGATCGGGACCGGCGGCCCGTTCGGCGCGGAAGGGCCCATCATCATGACGGGGGGCGCGTTCGGCTCCATCCTCGCGCAACTCTTTCACCTGACCGCAGCCGAGCGAAAAACCCTTCTCGTGGCCGGCGCGGCGGCAGGAATGGCGGCGGTTTTCTCCGCGCCGATCGCTTCCACCCTGCTCGCGGTCGAGCTGCTCCTTTTCGAATGGCGGCCGCGCAGTTTCATCCCGGTGGCGGTGGCGGCGCTGGTCGCGACTTTGCTCCGCGTGCCCCTGATCGGCGCGGGGCCGATCTTTCCCGTTCATCCCCACGCCGTGCTGGGCGCGACCATTATCTTCTGGGCGGTGGTGGTTGGCATCCTGGCGGGATTTGCCTCGGGTTTGCTGACTTCGCTGGTCTATTTTTGCGAGGATATTTTCCTCAAGCTGCCCATTCACTGGATGTGGTGGCCGGCGATTGGGGCGGTCTTTGTCGGGCTGGGCGGCTGGCTCGATCCGCGGGTGCTCGGGGTCGGTTACGATCTGATTGATGGTTTGCTCAATAACCAAATCCTGGGCGCGGCCGTCATCTCGCTCCTTGTCTTAAAGGCGCTCGTCTGGTCGATCTCGTTAGGCTCGGGCACGTCCGGCGGCGTGCTGGCGCCGTTGCTCATCATCGGCGGCGCGCTCGGCGGCTTCGTCGGCCAATGGCTCCCGGTGGGCGATCCCGGGCTCTGGGCGATGGTTGCGATGGCGGGGATGATGGGCGGCACCATGCGCTCGCCGCTTACCGGGATGTTTTTCATGCTCGAGCTGACGGCGGATCTGAACGCGCTCCCGGCCCTGCTCTGCGGGTCGGTCGCGGCCCTCGCGGTCACGGTGCTGCTCATGCGCCGCTCCATCCTGACGGAAAAGCTGGCCCGGCGCGGCCAGCACATCGCGCGGGAATACAGCGTCGATCTTTTCGAGCTGATGCGAGTGGGCGACGTCATGGACCGGGAGTTCACCCTCCTGCCGGCTTCAACGCCGCTCCCGCGTTATTCGGCCCGGATCGCGAGCGGTGATCCGCTGGTCTGTTCGCACCAGGGCACGCTGCTCGGGAACGAGGCGGGAGAATTGGCCGGCATCATCACGCGCGGCGATGTCGTGCGCGCCTTCGAGCATTCCCGCGATGAGAACGTGACGGTCGGAGATGCGGGCCGGCGCAAGCTGATCGTGACTTATCCCGACGAGACCCTCTACGATGCCATCGCCAAACTGGTGCGGAACGATATTGGACGCCTCCCGGTGGTGGAGCGCTCGTCCCCGACGAAGCCGGTTGGTTATCTCGGACGCGCCAGCATCCTGGCCGCGCGTGTGCGTTACGATCGCGAAGAGAACCTTCGGGAACGCGGCGGAACGGCACGCGACTCGTTGCGCGAAGCCGAGACCCGCGCCGGGCGCTGAAGCAAGATGCCGGCTTCGAAACCGCGATGATTCCGCTTTAGCGCAGGCCGCCGCTCACGATCAGCTTCTCGCCGGTCATCCAGCGCGAGGCGTCGGAGGCGAGGAAGACAACGACGTCGGCAATGTCGGCCGGCTGGCCGGTGCGGCCGAGCGGGGTTTGCGCGGTGAAGCCTTTTTCCCAATCCGTGCCGATCATGCCGGCGGCGTGGGTGCCTTCGGTTTCGACGAGGCCGGGATTGACCGAGTTGACCCGGACGCCTTTGGGCGCAAGCTCGCGGGCGAGGACGCCGGTGATGGCGTCGATCGCGCCTTTGGTGGCGGTGTAAACGGCGCTGCCCGGCGGGGTGACGCGGCTGACGACGGAGCTGACGTTGATGATGCTGGCGCCCTGCTTGAGGTGAGGAAGAGCGGCCTGGGCGACATGAAGGAGGCCGAGGACGTTGACGTTGAACTGGCGGTGGAAATGTTCGTCGGTGATTTGTTCGAGCGGGCCCATTTCGAAGACGCCGGAATTGTTCACCACGATGTCGAGACGGGCGAAGTTTTGCAGGGCGGCGTCGATGATGCCGCGGGCTTCAGCCGCCTTCGAGATGTCGCCCGCGACCGCGACGGCGCGACCGCCGGCCGTGGCGATTTGGTCGACAACCTTATCCGCGCCGCTTTTGCTCGAGGCGTAATTGACGACGACGGAAGCGCCGGCGGCGGCGAGGGCCTGGGCAATGCCGGCGCCGATGCCCTTGGAGGCGCCGGTCACGACCGCAACTTTGTCCCGGAGGGAATGAATGGTCTGGTTGTTCGTTGATTCCATAGTTCCGAACCTACGAACTATTGAACTCTCCGTCAAGTGCGCTAAAATTAAAACATGAGAGCCCTACTCCATCCCGCGATCGAGGACGTCACTGTCGAAGGTATTCTGCACGCCCTGGCCGATCCGGCGCGGGTCGCGATCTTTTCCCAGATCGCCGGCTCGGATTGCTCGCAGAATTGCTCGACCTTCCTGGAGATGAGCGAGCGGACGATTCCCAAGTCCACCCTTTCGCAACATTTCAAGGCGCTGCGTGAGGCCGGGTTGATCCGGAGCGAGCGGCAGGGCGTGGAGATGCATAATACGGCGCGCTGCCCGGAGATTGAGAAGCGTTTTCCCGGGCTGGTGTCGTCGATCGTGAACGCGCATAAGATCCAGGCGCGGCGCAAGTCGAAAGCGAGCAGCGGCGGCAAACGCAAAGGCGCCGCCAAGGCGCGGAAGCGCTAGGCGAACGGCGGCGGTTCAGGCGGAAGTCTGGCCGGCGGTCGCGACCGGCTGTGCCGCCTGTTTTTTCCAGACATAACCGGCCACGATGAGAAGCGCGAGGACGATCGCGCAAAGGCCAAAGACGTGGCGAATGCCAAACTCTTTCGCGAGGAAGCCGCTCAGGACGAGCCCGGCGATCTGCGCGGTGAAGATGAGCGACATGAAGGCCGAACCGATGCGGCCCATCATGGCGGGCGGCGTCTCCTGTTGCATCATGGTTTGAGCGGGAATGACGATCCCGGCGACCGCGAAGCCGATCAGGAAGTCACCCAGAAAAGTCGTCCAGATGAGGGCGAAGACGGAGAGAAAAACAAGCCCGAGCGCGATCCCGCCGAGGCCGAGGAAGACGAGGAATTCGTCCTTGAGGCGTTTGGCGAAAGTGCCGACGAGGTTTGTGCCCACGAGCATGCCGACGCCGATCAGCGCGCTGGCGATGCCGAAGATGCGGGTGGCGGCGTGCAGATCTTCGCGCACGTAAACGGCGATGAGCGGTCCGAAGCATCCAAGGACGAACATTCCCGAAGCGAGCGCCATGGTGACAAAGAGCAAGCCCGCATGATGAAAGATGAAGCTGAGGCCCTGTTTCGCGTCCTGCCAGACTCGCCCGATCGCGGATGAGGTGGAGGGGGAGGGCGCGACGGGCGCGTTGGCGTTGATCGCCTGCACAAATGGCACCGAAAGAATCAGGAGCGCCGAGCCGACGAAGCTCGCGCTGTCCGCAAGGTAGCAACTTTTCGGCCCGAACGACGCGACGAGGAAAGCCGCCGCCGCCGGCCCAAGGATGCGCATGCCGAACATGACTTGCTGGATGAGCGCGTTGGCCGAGCGCAATCCGTGCAGCGGGACGGCCGATCGAATCGCGACGCCCTGCGCCGGACTGAAGAAACTCGAGACGACGCTGATCGCGGCGAGGATGGCGTAGAATTGCCAGAGCTGATTGGCGACGAAGAGCAACAGGACAAGGCCGGCGCGGGTCACATCGCTCCCGACCATGGTGGGTTTGAGCGGCCAGCGATCGACGAAAACTCCCGCCAGCACTCCGAGGAGCGCGATCGGCAGCAGATAGGCGATTTGCAGGCCCGTGACTTGTTGCGCGTTGGCGTGGAGCCGAAAAGTGAGCACGCTGATGACGGCGAAGAGCGCCAGAAAATCGCCGAAGACCGAGATGGTCTGCGCATACCAAAGGCGCCGCATCATCGCGATGCGCAGGACCGCGCCCATCGACAACGGCGCGGGCAATTCCGGATCGATGACCGGCGAAGCAGATGGAGGAGATGCCATACGGGTGAGATTAAATCAGCTGCTGACTCTAGCGATTTCTCGTTTCGGCGAAAGGCTTCGTCAAATAGCGCAAAATCCGCTTGCGCGGGAGACAGGCGATGTTATGACCGCTGACGGATGGACGCGCTGGCCGAGGAATTCGTCGCCTGGGTGATGGCCCCCGAGCGGACGCTCGATGAGGCTTTCTCGGCCGAGATTCTAATCGAGGCAGGGCTCATCAAATGGAAGGATCGCGAGAAAATTCCCATCCCGGACCGCGGCAACTTCGACCTCGAGCGCGAGCGTCGGCGGGGGCGGCGCCTTAATCCGGCGCACCGGCAAATCTTCTCCGAGATCGACGTCAAGCGCGCGGCCGAGTTCGTCAACGGCTTCACCAGGTTCGACCATTGGACGTTCGGTGAAGATCGACCGGTGCGGGACCTGGCGGCGCTGCGCTTTTGTCCGCTCATGAAAGACCTCCATCTCGCGCCGACCGAGCTGGACGATCTCGCTGGCCTGCGTGACCTGCCGGAGCTGGAGCACCTTTGGTTGCAGGACGAAATTCTGGATGACTTTTCCGGACTGCGGTCTTGTCCGAAACTAAAGACGGTGCACCTGTGGCTCGGCTTTCCCTGGTGCGATCTGCGCGCGCTGGCCGAGTTGCCCGAGCTGAACCAAGTTACCCTGCACGGAAATCTGCCCATGCTCGCCGGGGTCGGCACGCTGCCGAAGGTGACAAAGGTCTTGTTCAATGGCTGGGGCTCCGGCCGCGCGCCGGTCCAGGACGGGCACGCCTTGCCGGACATGCCGGCGCTGCGCGAAGCGCAAATCTCGCCGATCGCGAGCCTCGTGGGTGTGGAAAAGTACGCCGCCCTCGAAGACGTCACCTTCGAAGGCCCCTACAAAAGCATCGAGCCGCTCGCGGCTCTGGCGGAACTGCGCAAGCTCGTGCTCGGCGGCGAACGTTATCGCGATCTCTCGCCGGTCGGCCGCATGCCCGCCCTCGCCGTCCTGCACCTGGCGCGCGAATTTCCACTCGATTACACCGTCCTGCTAATGTCGGACAGCCTGCGCGAGCTGCGGCGTTGCGGCGACAAACCGCTCACGCCCGAGCAGGCCGGCATCAACGCCGCCCTCGGCGGCTGGGACTACGAATGTCTCCTGCCAACGCCGCGTCCATTGCCCCGGCCGGTCTATCGTTTTATCCAGACTCGGGGAAATCCGCCGCCCGGTTTTGACTCCCCCGTCGGCGTCCGCGCCGAACCGGTTCCCCTCGCGGTGGCCGAAGCGCAGGGCACATGGCTCGCCGCCCGCCTCGATCGGGCGCTGACGCGAAAGTATGGAGGCGACTGGGGCGAGACCTATTCCCATTCTTCCGATGCCAGCCGCGGGAGACTGGACGTGGTCGTTCACGATATCGAAATCGCCGATCAAATGTCGGACTTGATCGACCTCTTGCGCCACGAGCTGGCCTGGCTGCGCGACGGATGGGCCGTGGACCTGCGGATCGACCCGAAGTCGCAGTGGCAACGCGATCCCGAAGCCTGGAAGGATGAAGTCGAGGCAGATCTCGAGGAACGCATTCAGCAAGCGAGAGATTATTCTTCCCGCCGGCGCGATTACCTCGCTTTTTTGGAACGGCTGCGGGTTTACCAGGAACGCCAGGAACTGGGAGAAGAAACTCTCCCGGAGGAATTCGCTCCCCCGGCCGAGAAGGAAGCAGAACCCGACTCCGACCTGCTCGAGCCGACCGAATCAGGCGCCGACGAGTCGTGGGAAGCCGACGATCATCCGAAGTGGGCCGATTACTTCATGACGGTCGAAGTTTGCGAAGAAGGCGTCTGGGTGCCGGTTGGCTACCGCAGACCAGCGACGCGATTGCTCATGCACCCGATCGAGAAATTTCCCGACTGGGACAAGAAACACGACGAAGAAGAGGACGTGTAGCCGACGCCGGCTACGCCGCCCTTTAATCGATTCTCCTGTAGATGGCGGCGCGGCGTCCTTTTCCTTTTCGGAATTCTTTGATCTCCCCGATCCGTTTCAGCCGGTTAATCACCACACTGATGGCGTTGGTCGGAAGCGGCGTGCCGGCTCCCACCAGGAACAACTTGATGTCTTTGAAGGTGTAATTCTTTGCCATGGACTTAACCGCCAGCCGGACGAGGCGGGTGTTGCGCCCATATTCCACCGTGGCAGCTGGGTGCACCGGTTTCTGCACTTGCGGTGCGTGTGGTGCCTGCGACGCCTGCGGCGCCTCGGAGCCGTCCTGGAGATACTCCCGTGTCCGCCGCAGCGATTCGAGTAGCTGTTGCTTCTCCTGAATGATTTCTGCGAGTTGTTTTTCCCTGGCCTCTAGTTCAGCGATGCTGATGGTTTGCATCCGCCCACGAGAACACAAGTAATGGCTGATGCAACAGAACAATGTAATTTTTTAAGCAGCCTCTTTTGAGCGCGCTGCCGTCCTTGGCTCGTTAGCCCTGCGCGGATAGCGCGGCGGCGCGCGGAGAAAGAAAGCGCTAGAGTAAGGACGGCGTTTGCATACAGTCGCGAATCTATGCCGGAAGAGCAGAAGCCGAAGCTGCGCCTCGAGATCGCGCACGTGCTCTTTCTCGACATCGTCGGTTACTCGAAGCTGCTGATCGACGAGCAATCGGAGGGGATGCGGGACTTGAACCAGCTCGTGCGCGGCGCGGCGGCGGTGGGCGAAGCGGAGGCGGCCGGCCAGCTCATTCAACTGCCGACCGGCGACGGCATGGCGTTGGTTTTCACCCAGTCGCCGGAAACGGCGGTGGAGTGCGCGCTCCAAGTGAGCGAAGGCTTGTGCGGCCATCCGGGGCTTGGCGTGCGGATGGGAATTCACAGCGGGCCGGTGCATCATCTCGCGGATGTGAACGAGCGGCAGAACATCGCCGGCGCCGGGATCAACCTCGCGCAGCGGGTGATGGATTGCGGCGACGCCGGCCACATCCTCGTCTCCAAACATGTGGCTGAAGACCTCGAGCACTACGGCCATTGGAAACCGCTCCTGCACGATCTCGGCGAGTGCGAAGTGAAGCACGGGGTTAGGGTGCACGTCTTCAATCTCTACGACGAGCGGGTGGGAAATCCGGGTCTGCCGGCGAAGTTCAAGCCTGCGGCAAAGGTGCGCCGGCCGGTGTCCCGCCGCGGGAAATGGGTGGCTCTGGCTGCGCTCGCCGCGTTCCTCGTGCTTGGCGGAGTCCTTTATTCGTTAGGCCTTTTCTCGTTAGGCCGGAAAGTCGCGCCGCGCGAAGGCGCAGCAGCGCTCCCGGCCGCTGTTCCCGACAAAAGCGTCGCTGTCCTCCCTTTCGAAAACCTGAGCAGCGATCCGAACAACGCCTTTTTCGCCGACGGCGTGCAGGATGAAATCCTGACCGACCTGGCCAAGATCGCCGACCTCAAAGTCATCAGCCGCACGAGCGTGATGCAATACAAAACCGGCGCCCTGCGGAACCTGCGCGAGATCGGGCGGCAGCTCGGCGTCGCCCATCTGCTCGAGGGCAGCGTGCAGCGCGCCGCCGACACCGTGCGGGTGAACGCCCAGCTCATCAACGCGCGCACCGACGCGCACGAGTGGGCCGAGAACTACGACCGCCCCCTCCACGACGTCTTCGCCATTCAAAGCGAGATCGCCAAGACCATTGCCGACCAGCTCCAAGCCAAAATCGCGCCGGCGCAGCTCGCGCAGATCGAGCGCAAACCGACCAGCAACCTCCAGGCTTACGACGCCTACCTCTGGGCGCAGGCCATTGACAGCCGCGCCTACGATCTGAGCCGGAAGGATCGTGACGAAGCAATCAAATATTACCGTGCGGCCGCGCGCCTAGATCCCGGCTTCCTCCAAGCGTGGGTGGGATTGGCGCGCGAGTCGCTGCGCAAATACTTTAACGCCGTCGATCCCGCCAGCTCCCTCGTCGAAGGGCGCGCGGCAGCCGAGCAGGCCTTCGCCCTCCAGCCCGACTCCGCGGAGGCGAGCCTCGCGCAGGGCTATCTCGCCTATTATGGAGAGAAAAACTTCACGGCCGCCACCCGCTGGTTTGAAAAAGCCCTCAAGCTGTCCCCGAACGACAGCAAAATCGACGAAGCCCTCGCCCTCATCTCCCGCCGTAACGGCCAGTGGCAAAAAAGCGTCGATTACTACCGGCGCGCCATCGCCCTCGACCCGCGCAACTCCGCGCTTTTGGAGGGAATGTGCGACGCCCTTTTTACTCTGCGCGACTATCCCGCGGTGACCCAGACATGCGACAGGCTGCTGGAGATGGCGCCCGACGATCGCTGGGCGCTGGCCATCAAGAGCATGGCCTTTCAAGAGATGGGAAACCTCACCGCCGCGGCCGCCCTTCTGCCGCAGCAGCCTGACGACGACCCAGCGTCTTTCCTTGCGCAGATCCAGCAGTGGACCTACGAGCGCCGGCTGGGCAAGGCGATCGCAGCCTTGCATGCGGCCCTCCCGAAGCTGGGTACACCCGAAGCATCCTACCAGCGCCTCGAGCTCCAGAGGTATTTGATGTTCCTTTATCATGACACTGGGCAGAACGACGCTGCCCGGGCCACCGCAGTCCAGTTCCAGGACACGCTCACGAACGAATACCGGGACGACCCGCTGTATGCGACAGGCGATCGCGCCGTCACCTTTGCTTTCCTGGGAGAAAAAGCGAAAGCCATCGCCAGCCTCGAGCCCTTGCGCACTTCCCGGGACGCGATCGTCGCCGTCACTTACGCGGAGACCCTGGCGACCATCGGCATCCTCACGGGCGACAAAGAGCTCGCCCTCGCCCAATTGGCCATCTCCGCCCGGACAACGGGAGGCGTCGACTACGGCACTCTGCTCTTCGATCCCCTCTGGGATCCGCTGCGCAACGACCCGCGCTTCGGCAAGATTGTGGCCTCGCTCAAGCCAAAGAGCTCGCCCTGAGCTTTGCTTCTCGATCGCTCGCACCCTTTCAGAACCGATTTCCCTTCCCTCGGTTTTGCAAAACGGCGCAGCTTCTCGTTAGGCGGGCGGGAGGCCGCGGCCTTCGTCGGCGTCGATGCATTCGAAGATGGTGGCCAGTTTGCCGTCGAGTCCGCGACGCTGATTGACGCGGGTCACAGTGGCGGCCGCGCGATCGCGCCAACCGACCTTTGCCGCGAAGGCGTTCCAGATCAAGATCTGTCTGGTGTTCGGCCGGTGATTCTGAGCGCAGCACCACTCCAGGATCTCCTCGTCGCTTCCGCCTTCAGACGTGCGTTGAACGATCTGCCGATGTTCCACTTCGAGGAACTGGGCCAGGATACCGTCGAGCGCATCCTCGGCGCCGAAGTTTTCGTGATAATCGGCCGGCAATTCCCCGCGCAGGTGCAGACGGATTTTGTCGATCATGCGGCCGAAATAAACCAGGCCGCCCACTTTATCGCGAGGGCTGCGCGGTGAAGGATTGATCATTGGATTTGGATTCGTCAGGCCAGACCCATCGCACGCTTTTCTGCGCCGCGCCTCGCAAAATGGCGGTTGGCCCACATCCATCTTCCCGACAGATCGACCGCTTGGGAAATTCGCTCCTCCAGTTGGGCGGCGAGTCTCGCTCCCTTCCATGACCCCAGTCCCCAAACCAAGACCAAGGCTCCTGGACAAAAGAGTAGCGTCGGGAGAATTGCTCTCCCGGCGCCTCCCTTGTGCCTAACGAGTATAACTCGCTCACTCAGGCAGGCAACGCATTTGGATGAATGGTCCAGTCTCACCTACCGATCCTGCTGGCGTTACGGTCAGACCGATGTCTTATCTGGCATGACGCGGCTCGCTCGTTCCGGTTTTATCTGGCTCTTTCTTTTCACCGGCTGCAGCTCGATGAAAGTGCCGCAGTTCGCCGGCGAGCGGCCGCTCTTCGACCCGACCCGGTTCTTTGCCGGGCACACCAGTTCCATCGGAGTGATGGAGAACCGGCGCGGCGCCCCGGAGGAGATCGTGCGCACCCAAACCACCGGCCATTGGGAAGGGAAAACTTTCCTCCTCGAACAGGACCTCGAAGTTGGAGAGGCAAAACCGCAGCACCGTTCCTGGCGGATTCGCCGGCTCGACGCGCATCACTTCTCCGCGACCGCCAACGACGTCGTCGGCACCGCCGTGGGTGAAGTCTACGGGAACGCGTTCCACTGGAGCTTCCCGCTCGCCCTCTCGCCCGGCAACCCGCTCGCCACCGTGCGCCTGAGCCAGTGGATGTATCTGCAGCCCGACGGCCAGACAATGGTCAACCACACCACGATCACGAAGTTTGGCCTCGTCGTCGCGCAGGTCACGGAACAATTTCGCCGCCGCTGAGCGCGTCGCAGCCCTTTACTCGTTAGGCGGCCGTGCCGGCTCCGCGGACGAAGCGCGCGAAAAATAAGGATTTGCCTAACGAGTAAAGCTCGCTTCGACGGCACAGCCACTTATTCGATGGCCATCTTGCAAGTCGGAGCGGGCGAAGTCGCTCGAACCGGCCGCACCGTTGGGTGAGGGATGGCGAGAGAGCTGCGAAGCTCCTCTCGACGTTCGAAATCCGAGCTTCGACATTGGGCAGCGGCTCGTCCTAGCGACTGCATGGCGCGAACTCTGCTTCCTGCTCGCTAGGAACTCGCTTATGAAAACCATTCAAACCCACAAATTCTCTACCTTCAAAACGCTCGGCTCTGTTGCGCTTGTTGCCTTCATCCTCGCGTTCACCTCAAGCTCCCTCCTCGCCCTGACCACGCTCAATGTCACAATCAGCTCAGACAACGATCCGGGCGGAATCGGCGAGGCAGGCGATTTGAGGTACGCCTTGAATTCGATGAATCAAGACTTGAACACGGTGCCCGATGATTACGCGATCGTTTTTGCGGCGCCGATGACGATTCAGCTCAATGGAATTCTGCCGATCATTAACAATTCGCCGAATCCGGTGAATATCACGATCGGCAATGCAGGCCCTACTCCGACGGTCACGATTGACGGTAACAATGGCGCTTACCCCGGATTCTTTATCGCAATGGGGAATGTGACGATCCAAAACATGATCTTCCAAAACCTGACCGCAAAAGGCGGCAACGGCGGAAACGGAATTGCGGGCGGCGGCGGTGGCATGGGCGCCGGAGGAGCCATCTGCGCACCTCAAACTTTTTTAAACGGTTCGAATCCTTCAATCGCTTTGATCAACGTAGCGATCCAGAACTGCTCCGCGGTTGGTGGCAATGGGGGAAGTTATTTAGGACTCTCTTCTACCGGCAATGAGGGCGGCGGCGGCGGTGGCGGCTTTAGCGGAAATGGTGGTTCTGTTACGACCACTGGAAGTACCGGGGGCGCGGGTGGAGGAGGTTTCGGTGGAAATGGCGGTGATGTCACTCTTTCGACTGACTTTCTCGGTGGTGGTGGAGGCGGAGGTGGCGGTTTGGGATCCCTCGCTACCATTGGAACGCTCACCAATCTGGGGAATGGAGGTTCGGATCAAAACGTCGGACTGGATGGAAATGGTTATGGTCTCATGATTACCGCTGGCTCTGGTGGAGGAGGTAATAGTGGAGGAAACAATGCGGGAGGCGGTGGCGGCGGAGGCGCTCTACTTCCAGGTGGAGGCGGCGGCGGAAGCGCCGGGTCGAATGGAACGCAGGGCCAGGGCAACATACCACCGGGAGCTAACGGTGCTATCCCTAACGACGACCCTATCCCTTCCGGGGGTAATGGGGGAGATGGTGGGGGCGGTGGCGGTGGCGGAGTCGTAACGACGGAGCCTTCAAATGAAGTTGACGGACAGGCCGCGAGTGGTGGCTACGGTGGCGGCGGCGGCGGGGGCGCTGGCACCGGCGCTTTTGATATCGGTTATACCGTCCAAGGTGGATCGGGAGGAGTTGGCGGTGGCGGCGGCGGAGGAGGAGTCAACCAATCTGGGATTACGCCTGCCGACGGCGGCAATTCTCCTGGCGGCGGCGGCGGTGCGGGTGGCGGACCTTCTAATGGCCCCACTGCCTCGGGCGGAATTGATCTCGGAAATCTCGGCGGAGGAGCTGGAGGGGCTGGCGCCAATACCGTCGGAACGGGCTTCGGCGGCGGCGGCGGAGGCGGAGGGAGCGGTCTTGGGGGCGCTATCTTTGTCGATAGCTATTTGAGTTTAATTGTTCAAGCAATCCCCGGGATCCCGACCACTTTCAATACATCAAACAACGCGACCCAGGCAGGAACTCATGGAACCGGCGGCCCGGGAGGTTCGGACGGCACCGATGGATCAGCATTCGGAGACAGCATTTTCCTGCGCACAGGTTCTTCTCTCACATTCCTGGCGCGGGATACTAATGACCTTCTGATACTCGGCGCGGGAGTCGGGTTTACTGATGATGCTGTTTTCGGCGCAGGAGGGACAAGCGTTCTGGTCACAGGCAATGGAACCGTCGTTTACAACGGGACCACGGTTTATCCAGGGACCGTACTGGTCAACAATGCGAATTTCAAAGTCAACGGGGAGATCGATACCGCATCGATCCTCGTCTGTAGAAACCTTGGCCTTAGTCCTCAGAGAGGGACGCTGAGCGGAAACGGGACCTTGACCGGAAATGTGTTTGTCAATTCTGGAACGATCTTTCCCGACGCTGGACAAACCCTCACTCTCGGCAGTTTGAGCCTGAATCCAGCAGATCCGGCTAACGACACCCTCGGAAGCCTTGTCCATGTCGGGATCAATTCCAGCAGCGCGCCTTCGCTCGTTGCTGTTACCGGACCCGCCTCCTTAGCAGGTACTTTGCAGATCGACGTAGATCCAAACGCTCGGCTTGGATCGTACAAAATTCTCACTTCATCCGGTATCACGGGCACCTTTGATTCCGTCGCATTTGCGGGCGCAGCTCCGAATTATAAGCTCTCTTATCTACCGGCCGGAGCCCCTACTTATGTGCTTTTTGAGCTTCTAGCCGCTCCCCCGACTCCGACCCCGACACCGACAGCGACAGCTACACCGACACCGACTCCTGGTCAGCTGGTCAATATTTCATCGCGCGCTGACGTAGCCACTGGCGCTCAAGTCGGAATTAACGGGTTTATCATCAAAGGAAGCGCGCCCATGAAAATATTGGCCCGGGCGCTCGGTCCTTCTCTGGCCGAAGACGGTCAACCTATTCCGGGCCTGCTTTTGGATCCG
>DASXEB010000004.1:0-272799 GCA_036490335.1 Chthoniobacterales bacterium | reverse complement strand
GGGCAAGCTCAAAGCCGGCGACACCTTCACCGTCATCAGCAACACCGCCAGCACACCTATCAGCGGCACCTTCGCCAACCTCGCCGACGGCGCCATCCTCACCGTCGGCAACACCAAACTGCAAGCCAGCTACGAAGGCGGCGACGGGAACGATCTCGCGCTGACCGTTGTGCAGTGAACGATAGGCTGGCGGCGCCAAAGGCGAGTCCTGCATCTAGTCCGAGCGCGGTGATTCCGGTGGTGAATTAACCGAGTCCTTTACTCGTTAGCCGAGACGACCCGCGCGTGGCCGGTCTTAATCTGTACCTGTGCGCTCACTTTCTCGACCGTCGCCTCCAGGCTGGCCACCTTGGCTTCGAGCGCCGCGACCTCCCGCTGCTCCTCGGTCAATTCCCGGCGGAGCTGGGTGTTTTCGGCGTTCTCCGTGGAAGCGGCCACGCCGAGCTGGCCTTGTTCGTTGATAACGACCGCTACGCCGTTGGAAATCTTCACGCCGCTGATCCCGGCAACGAAGGTTTTCTTCTGGGTCTTGATATCGCCAATGCGGATGATCGAGTCGTCTTTTTTGGTGCCTTGGTTTCCGATTTCGATATTGTTTGCGCCGGAAGTAACCTGCTGGCCGCCGGAATAGCCAATGGCGATATTGTTATTGCCAGAAAGGTTTAGCCCCGCGAAGCCTCCGATCGCGGTGTTATTACTTCCAACGGCTCCGTTCATAGCTTCATCGCCCAAGGCGGTATTTTCGCTGCCCGACGAATTCGCCATTGCATCGTTTCCGACTGCCGTATCGCTGTGTCCAGTTTTGTTGAAAACCATCGCGCCGAAACCGCAGGCGACATTTCCATAGCCTGTCGTGCCCGCCTCCAGCGCAGTATACCCGATGGCCACGCTGTCGCGGCCAGTGGTATTGGCGACCATGGCGTTGGAACCGATGGCGACATTGTAATTTCCGCTCGTGGTTGCAAACAACGCCTGATAGCCAATCGCGACCTCGGCACTTCCATCCGTGTCATTCGCGAGCGCAAGGGAGCCAACGGCAGTGTTTTCCCCGCCGTTAAATTCGCTATATAGCGCGTGGTACCCGAGGCCAGTATCATCCGCAGGCGGGTTGCTATTGCTGAGCGCTCCATCACCGAGGGCAGTGATATCGTTTGGGTAACCGCCGCCGGGCGGCGGATCGAGGGCGAGAGCAAGAGAAGGAAGAGCGAGCGCGGCGAGGACGCCCAGAGTGGAAGCGCGGGATGTTTTCATGCCCTCCAGTCTGCCGCAGGGAGGAGGAGAAAGCAAGCCAATTGCTCGTCTGACGCCCGGGAGTCCTTTACTCGTTAGTCGAGACAATCCGGGCGTGGCCGGTCTTCATCTGCACCTGCGCGCTCACCCTCTCGACCGTCGCTTCCAGGCTTGCGACCTTGGCTTCGAGCGCCGCGACCTCCCGGTGCTCCTCGGTCAATTCCCGGCGGAGCTGGGTGTTTTCGGCGTTCTCCGTGGAAGCGGCCACGCCGAGCTGGCCTTGTTTGTTGATCACGACCGCGACGCCGTTTGAAATGGCCACGCCGCTGATCCCAGCTATGAAGATTTTCGTCTGCGTGCCGACAGTGCCAATGCGGATCAGAGCGTTATCCTTTTTTGCTCCTTGGTTGCCGATATCGATATTATTTGCTCCCGAGGTTACGTTCTGGCCCGCATACGGGCCAATTGCGACATTGCTGTTCCCGCTCAAATTGGTGCCAGCGTCTTGGCCTACGCCGACATTGAAGCTTCCGCTGGCCATATTCAATGCCCCCGGACCGACCCCGACATTGTCTTCGCCACCGGAAAACGCCATGGCGTTGCTCCCGACGGCGACATTGTAAGTACCGGAAGAGCCTTGGGAAAGCGCGCCCGGGCCTACCGCAACATTCTCGTCCCCGCTAGCGTGATCTTGAAGCGCCGCATTACCAATCGCCACATTGTAAACGCCGGTTGTGTTCGCAATTAAAGCATAGTTTCCGATCGCGACGTTTGAACTGCCTGTCGTATCGTTAGAGAGCGCATAGAAACCAACGGCTACGTTTACCACGCCCGTTGTCATGCCGCTCAGCGCATGACTTCCAACTGCGGTGTTATCAAGACCGGCGTCTGTGGCATTTTGGAGCGCTGCAAAGCCGATCCCTGTATTGTCGGCACCAGGATTGTCCTGGGCGAGCGCGTTGTCTCCCAGTGCCGTGACATTGTTAGGATAGCCACCGCCCGGCGGCGGCTGCACGGCTAGGACAAGTGAAGGAAGAACGAGCACAGAGAGGAAGCCAAGGGCGGAGGCGCGGGATGTTTTCATGCCTTCTAGTCTGCCAAAACGGGGCAGGTGAGCGCAAGCTCAATCGCTCGCCAAGCGGCGCATTGTTCTTGATCTTGTTGGCCACTATGCGGCATGGTGGAACTCATTGAATATCTCGGCCTCAGTTTTTCCCACCCGCGGAGGCGATTCGCGATGAAAAGAATCTGCCTAACGAGTGCTATGATTATTGTGACCGGTCGGTTGCTGCTCGCTCAGGAGATCGCCTTAGCTCCCGCAAGGGAGACAAAGCCAGCTGCGGAAGAGAAAGACGCCGGCTCCAGCTCCTATGTCATCTTCTCCAACCTCGGGTCACCCGGCGATCTCTTCAACAGCACCTCCTTCGACGCCAGACCACTTGCTGGCAGTAACGTTCAAGGGGAACCGGAGGAGTGGCAGGCGGTGCGCTTCGTGCCGAAGTATGATGTTCAAGTCACGACCTTGGAGGCAGCGATTGGCTATAGCTTTGGCACACAGATCGTGACCCTGGCTCTTTACAACGACGACCCGACCTTCCACTATCCGGGAACGGTTTTGCCGGGAAGCCAGGTTGACACCACCGATATCCCTCATCTTGGCGTTTGCTGCACCCTGACCACGGTGACCTTGCCCGGCAAGGGAGTGAGCTTGACTGCCGGCACCGTCTATTGGCTGGTAGGTAAACCCAATGACGCCAAAGGCCCGGATTTTGAAGGCGGATGGCAGGTCTCTTACTCTGGCGACAGTGCTTATCATGAGCCTCCCAATCCATGGGATCCGCAGGCGGGACAATGGCCGGCGGCGCGCATCAGCGGTCACCGATTGAAAAGCAGCGCAAGTCTGGTTGCGTCGGCTGCCGTCGAGATGGGCGACTCCTCGAACAAAGTCACCTTCTTTACCAACATTGATCCCGCGTCCTCATATCCTTACTTTGCGGGCATCGGACTCCTGATCGCGGGGAAAGATAGCGAAGTCGGCGATGTGACCGAGGCGTTGCCCTTCACCGCTCGAGCCAGCGGATACGCCAAGACCCTCTCGGCGGCGATTTGCCTTTATAGAGGGCCTGACCAAGGAATCATCCTTAGTCTCTACACTGACCATTACGGGCTTCCCGGAGAACAGCTCCCGAGGGCGAGCGGGAGCACCTCTGACTTTCCAGACGCAGGCGACTGTTGCCAGTTTGCGAACGTGAGACTTCCCGGCAAAGGAGTGGCTTTGACTGAAGGGCTAAAATACTGGCTTGTCGCTGCCCCGGATGACGTCAACGCCCCGGACTTTGAAGGTTTCTGGCAACAAACAACTATTGCCGAGGGCAGCGACCTAAAGCCGGGCGAAGAGAATTGGAATGATTACACGAGCTATTGGATGGCCGCCAAAATCACCGGGACAAACCAATAGCCAATCTCGGACGGAGGCTCGCTATGCCGCAGCTTATCGACCCCGTGTCATTTATTGGCGCGTTAAAGTAGCGAGAAGACAGGAGACTGCCGCGCCTTCAATCGTTAGCTGAGATCAATCGCGATGCGGTGCGGCCATCTTGGTCCCGGGCGCTGACTTTCTGAATCTGGGCCGCCTGTTGTTTGAGCGCGGCTTTCAGCTCGCCAACCGTCGTCTCCAGGCTCGCCTCGCGCGCGGCCGCCGCTTTTAGTTCGCTCACGGTCGCTTCAAGTTGCTCGACCTTACGATGCTCCTTGAGAAATTCGTTGAGCAGCATCGCGTTCACCGCTTCGTAGCGCACGGTGTAAGGCTTGCCGCTTTCATCGCGCGCGACGAGATCGGGATCGACCTTCGCCACCTGTTCAGCGACGAGGCCGAATTGCGGCGTGCCTAACGAGTCTAGCTCTTTCTTGTAGCGGAAGGTGACCGGTTGCAGCGACAAAAGCACATCGCTCGCATCTTTCATAGGCTGGATGTCGTCCTTGAAGCGCGCCGATGACGTGGCCACGCCGAGCTGACCCTTGCTGTCGATCATGACAGCGACGCCTTTCGGCACGGTGGTGCCGCTGATCCCGGCGATGAAGGTTTGATTCTGTGTGCCGACGGTGCCAATGCGAATCAGAGCGTTGTCCTTTTTTGCTCCTTGGTTGCCGATGTCGATATTATTTGCTCCTGAGGTTACGTTCTGGCCGGCATACGGCCCAATCGCGACATTGCTGTTCCCGCTCAAATTGGTGCCAGCGTCTTGGCCGATGCCGACATTGAAGCTTCCGCTGGCCATATTCAATGCCCCTGGGCCTACCCCGACGTTATCCTCGCCTCCGGAAAAGGCCATGGCGTTGCTCCCAACAGCGACATTGTAGGTACCGGACGAACCTTGGGAGAGCGCACCGGCGCCTACCGCAACATTTTCATTTCCCGTAGCATGATCTTGGAGCGCTGCGTTACCAATCGCGACGTTATAAACGCCGGTTGTATTTGCGACTAACGAGTTGTATCCCACCGCGATGTTAAAATTGCCGGTGGTATCATTAAAAAGCGAATAAAAGCCAATCGCTACATTAGCCCCGCCGCTCGTTGTACTCGTCAGCGCATGACTCCCCACAGCGGTGTTTTCAACCCCCGAGGTTGTGACACTCTGAAGCGCTTCAAAGCCGATCCCTGTATTGTCGGCACCCGGATTGTCCTGTGCCAGCGCCTCGTCTCCGAGTGCTGTCACATCATTGGGATAACCCCCGCCCGGCGGCGGCTGGACGGCGAATGCGACCGAAGGAAGAACGAGGGCGGCGACGAGACCAAGGGCGGAGACGCGGGATGTTTTCATGCCTTCGAGTCTGCCAAACAGGCAGCGCCGAAGCAAGCTTAATCACGGACCAAGCGAACGCCGACCTTTACTCGTTAGCCGAGGCCAATCGAGCAGAAGGACGCGCCGCAGCCTGCTCCGCGCTCACTCTCTCGATCAACGCGCTCTGCTTTTGCACGGTCGCTTCGAGGCGGGGAGGGATCACACCTCCGGTTCACTGCACGGTCAGCGTGAGATCGTTGCCGTCACCGCCTTCGTAGCTCGCCTGGAAGTTGATTCCGCTGAAGGAAACGATACCGCCGTCGGGCAGGTTGGCAAAGGTGCCGGCGATGGACCCGGCTGAAGTGTTCTCGATCGCTGTGAAAACGGTTCCGCTGCGGACGGTGCCTTTGGGTTGCTGAGCGAAACTGAAAGTCGCGCCTGAATTAATCGTGACGCCATTGGCCACCACTTCGTCGCCGGTGGTACCCGGATCTCCGCGGAAGGAGAAATTGTAGCTGGCTGAGGCGTTGAAGATAAGCGCGCTTTGTATCGTAAGCGTGACGGGTGCGTGCGCTCCAATCGCGGGCGTGAGTGCGCCATTGACCGTGACTGCCCCTGAGATCACGCCAGTCCCGCCGAGTGTTGCGTCGTTTACTTGAACCGGGCCTGAACCGGTGGCGGAGCCCTTTACAGTATTTGCCGCCCGCAAAACGCCTGCATTCACCGTGGTGCCGCCGGTGTAGAGATTGCTTCCGCCGAGCGTGAGCATTCCCGAGCCGATTTTTGTCAGGGCCGCGCCTGTGCCATTGGCCGCGCCGCCGTCCTGCATCACCCCATCGAATTTCGCGGTGCGATTGTTACTGCCGACGATCAGATTCTTGCTGCCGAGGAACGCGAGGCCGGATTTTTCCAGCGAACCGACCGTGAAAGTACCTGACGCCACCGCGCTGATGTCGAGATAGCCTCGTCCATTGACCTCGATGTGCGCGTTTCCGCCGCTGGAGTTATCCGTGAAAATGATTGCGGCGTCCGGCGCCTCCGGCATCCCGTTGTTGGCGATGAGGGTCGCATCACCGGCCGTTGAGTTATCACTAAATGTGACGCTGCCGCTGGGCGAGAGAGTTTGCTCTCCCGGCTCGTTCGTGATGATCGCATTGCCGGCGGTCGAATCATCGGAAAAGAACATGGCGCCCGCGTTCCGATTGCTGTCGCCCGGTGCGCCTTGATTGGTGAACTGGGCATGATCGGCACTCGCGTTGCCGTTAAAATGGGTCTGCGCAGCGCCGGCCAGGCTCACTCCGTAAGCATTCGTCACTCGCGCTGTGCCGGCAGTCGCGTTGTCATTGAAAATAAGCATGCCTCCGGTCGTCGGCTTTGGACCGTTACCGCCCTGGTTCGTGATCGTCGCCTCGGCCGCCGTTGAATTATCGTCAAACGTGATGATCGCGCCTAACGAACGATTGCTTCCGCCATCATTCACGAAAGTGCCGTGGCCTGCCGTGCTCGTGCCGGAAAAGTTGATCACGGCGCCTGCTGCTCCGTTTTGGCCGCCGCCTGATATGGTAAAAGAGCCCTTCGAAGCGCTGCTCTGGTCGGTGAAATTAAGTTGCCCGGGATCGGCCACGCCAGCGCCTTCAATCGCGAAGCTCGCTTTCCCCGCCGAGGCGCTGTTCGAAAAGGTCATGACCGCGTCGCCACTGCTGCCCGATTTGCAGGTAAAACTGGCGGCGCCCATCGAAGCCCCCGTAATGCCTGCACCACTGACTAACAAACTTTCCGCCGGAGGCACGGTGATGTCGAAGGAGCTCGAACGCGATTCAAAAACAATTTCCGCCACCTCGACGGGACTCGAGAGCGTAAGATCGGTGATCGCGGATTGCCCGAAGGTCGCAATGTCGTCCGGACCATTTGGGACTGTCGTCGGCGTCCAGTTCGTCGCCGTATTCCAAGCGCCGCTCGTGGGATTGGTATCCCAGGTTGCACTGCCGGCCTTACTGGTTAGAGGGATGAGAAGGGCAGCCGTAATGCAGCCAAGGGCGAGGCCGGGCTTTCCAAACCAGGAAAAGTTGAGAAGATGAAACAGGGAAGTCTTCATGACCCCAAGTTCTAGCGTGGTCGGCGCGGAGAAGTAAAGGAGATAAAGAAGATTCTGCCGTAACGGCTGCGAAGCAATGGCCGGGCTTTCCGAAGCTGAAATTCTGAAAGCTGAAAAGTAACGGATGTAAAGCGACGGCCGGGTCTTTCGCGCTAAAGTCACTGCACCACGGGGTGGGAATAGGGGTCAAAACTTACTATCGACACAACTGAACGGCTGCGTCTGAGAGGTCCCGCCTGGTTTCCCTGACTTCTTCTATCCTGCTCCCCGGTTTCTTCGCTGCGGATAGGCGAGCGCAGACCTTTACTCGTTAGCCGAGGCCAATCGAGCAGAAGGACGCGCCGCGGCCTGCGCCGCGCTCACTTTCTCGATCAGCGCGCTCTGCTCTTGCACCGTCGCTTCCAGCCGCGCGACCTTCTCTTCCAGCGTTTCCACCGTGCGATGCTCCTTGAGAAATTCGTTGAGCAACATCGCGTTCACCGCTTCGTAGCGCACGGTGTAAGGCTGGCCTGAGTCGTCGCGCGACCAGATCGGGATCGACCTTCGCCACCTGCTCGGCCACAAGGCCGAACTGCGGCGTGCCTAACGAGTCCAGCTCTCTCTTGTAACGAAAGGTGACCGGCTGGAGTGACAGGAGCACGTCGCTCACGTCTTTCATCGGCTTGATGTCATCCTTGAAACGCGCCGAGGAAGTGGCGACGCCGAGCTGCCCCTGGGCGTTGACCATAACGGCGACGCCATTCGAAACGGTCGCATCGCTAATGCCGGCGATGAAGGTTTTCTTCTGCGTCTTGATGTCGCCGATGCGAATTACGTTGGCGTCGTTCTTCACCCCTTGATTGCCGATCTCGATGTTGTTCGCGCCCTTGGTCAGGTTGAAGCCGCCATTGTAGCCAATGACTATATTGTTGTCCCCGGTTAGTGTATTGCCTGATGCATACCCGACAGCGACATTGTTACTTCCTGTAGCCATATTCATCGCGCCGCGACCAAGAGCGGTGTTCTTCGTTCCGCTAGAGTCGAAGCTCAGAGCGTCCGCACCTAAAGCCGTGTTATAAGACGCGGTGGTGGTCATCGACATCGCCTCAAATCCAACTGCAGTGTTTTGCATACCGCTCGTGGATAAAGAGAGAACGCTGAAGCCAATTCCGACACTTCCAGATCCGGTCGCGTTCGCGCCTAGCACTTGCTGTCCAACTACAACGTTCCACGTACCCGTCGTGTTGTTGTAAAGCGATAAGTCCCCGATCGCAACATTCCCGCTGCCGGTCGTGTTACTATACAACGCCTGCGCTCCGACTGCGATGTTGTCTCCACCGGTGGTCGTGTTATAAAGAGCTTGGTAACCGATGGCGGTGTCCATCCCGGCACCACTACCAGACAGGCTAAAAAGTGCGTCGTCCCCAGTCGCGGTATTTTCTCCGGGATAACCTCCGACAGGAGGGGGATCGACCGCAAAAACCTGCGGAGACACGACGAGAAACGTGCAGGCGAGGATAGTGAAGAGCCGCAATCGAGAGGTTACTTTCATACCCGCAACTCTACCGTGCAGGCAGGCAGCTGGTCGAGCTAAAAGCGGGGATGAGGAGAAGAATCCTTACTGGAGATTCGAAACCAGACGGGCCGCGGGCCGCTGCGTCGCCAACTGCGCATTCACCTTTTGTATCTGTTCCGCCTGGGCCCCGAGAGCCGCTCTCATTTCGGCATTGATTTTGTCTTGCTCGCCGAGGCGCTTTTCCAACAATTCTATCTGGGCGTTCTGCGCCGCCACCGTGCGATGCTCTTTGAGGAATTCGTTGAGCAACATCGCGTTCACCGCTTCGTAGCGCACGGTGTAAGGCTGGCCTGAGTCATCGCGCGCCACCAGATTGGGATCGACTTTTGCTACCTGCTCGGCGACGAGGCCAAATTGCGGCGTGCCTAACGAGTCCAGCTCTTTCTTGTAACGGAAGGTGACCGGTTGGAGCGAGAGCAGCACGTCGCTTGCGTCTTTCATCGGCTGGATGTCATCCTTGAAGCGCGCCGAGGATGTGGCGACGCCGAGGTGACCATCCGAAGCAATCATGACCGGAACACCATTGGCTGCCGTCACTCCAAAAACTCCCGCCAGGTAGGCGTTAGCCCGGAAGCGCGGGTTGCCGATCCGAATGCTGCCCGACTCCGTGGCAGCGCGAGCGGTGGCGGCGGCATAGCCACCGTCGCCGATGTAAATGTTGTTGCTTCCGCTTTGCAATTGCGAGCCGGCGAGTTGTCCGATTGCGACGTTATTATCGCCCACCCAGTCGTTGTAGAGCGCGTGATAGCCTTGGCCGGTGTTGGAGTTGCCCTTGTTGTAATACAGAGCCTCAAAGCCCGCCGCGGTATTATTGTTCCCCTCAACATTGACGTAGAGTGCGTTCATCCCATTTGCGGTGTTGCACGCGCCGACGGTGTTGAAAGCAAGCGCTGACACCCCTTCCGCGCAGTTGTTCGAAGCTTGATTCTCCGAAAGAGCACCGACCCCGACCGCGGTATTGCTGCTGCCGCCGGTGTTTCGGAACAGCGTATCAATGCCAACGGCGGTGTTGGAACTGCCTGTCTCATTCCCGATCAGGGCCGAGCCTCCCAGGGCCGTATTATTGTAGCCGGTGGAATTGAGCCCCAGCGTAAAGGTGCCGATTGCTGTGTTACCGCTGCCGGTCGTGTCGTGGCCGAGACTGGAGTAACCCATCGCGCAGTTGCTACTGCCGGTCGTCATTTGATAAAGCGCGAACACCCCCACGGCGCAGTTTGTCCCGCCGATCGTGGCGCTGTGCAGGGCCATGCTCCCCACTGCGGTATTCGAGCCGCCCCACGTCTCGCTATAGAGGGCTTGAAAGCCGATCGCGACGTTGTTATCGCCCGTCGTGAGGCTGAAGAGCGCGTCGTCTCCGAGGGCGGTATTGTTGTTGGGATACCCGCCGCCGGGTGGCGGCTGGACGGCGATGAGAAGGGAAGGAAGAGCGAGCGCGGCGGCGAGCGCGAGAGCGGAAGCGCGGGATGTTTTCATGCGCGCGAGTCTGCCAAAAGCGCGCGCGGTAGGCAAGGAGTTAACACAGCAACGTCACGAATTGTAGGGCGGGCGCTCCGCCTGCCCTGTTCCCCTGCGCCTCCAGCCAAGCCTTCTCTTCGGCAACCGGAGCGGTTGCCCTACAAGGTCAGTTGCCGTCGGCGACCACGCGTGGCGCGGGCGCGTTGGCCTGCACCTGCGCACTCACCCTTCTCGACCATCGCTTCGAGGCTCGCGACCTTGGCTTCGAGCGCGGCCACCTTGCGCTGCTCCTCGAGAAAACTGTGCAGCAGGCTGGAGTTGTCCGCGCTCTCGCTGGAAGCGGCCACGCCGAGCTGGCCTTGTTTGTTGATCACCACCGCCACGCCGTTGGAAATCTTCACCCCGCTAATGCCGGCGATGAAGGCCTTCTTCTGCGTCGCCGGGTCGCCGAGGCGGATCAGGTTGGCGTCGTTCTTCGTTCCCGCGTTGCCAATCTCGATATTGTTTGCGCCCGAGGTCACATTCTGGGCGGCGAAGTAGCCGATCACAATATTGCTGTTGCCAGAGAGGTTTAATCCAGCCCAGCCGCCGACCGCCGTGTTCTGGCTGCCCGTCGCTCCATTCATCGAGTCAGAGCCTAAAGCGGTGTTCTGGCTTCCTGACGAACTGGCCATGGCATCATCGCCGACGGCAGTGTCGTTGGAACCTACCGCATTAAAGATCATCGCTCCGAAGCCGCATGCCACATTGCCATAACCAGTGGTGCCGGTTTCGAGCGCGCCGTTACCGATTGCGACCGTGTCGCGGCCCGTCGTATTGTCGACCATAGCGGACGGACCGATCGCCACGTTGGCACTTCCGCTCGTGTTTCCTAGGAGCGCCTGGTAGCCAACAGCGACATTCCCATCGCCCACGGTGTCACTGCTCAGCGCGAATGAGCCGACGGCCGTATTCTCCGGGCCCCCGCCGCTATAGAGCGCGTGGAAGCCTAAGGCGGTATCATCTGCGAAGGGACCGTCAGTGTTGAGGGCACCGTCGCCAAGAGCGGTCACATCACCCGCATAACCGCCGCCGGGCGGCGGGTCCAAGGCGAAAGCGAGGGAAGGAAGAACGAGCGCGGCAACGAGGCCGAGAGCGAAAGGCGCAGGATGTTTTCATGCTCGAGTCTGCCAAACCGGCCTGCGCGAGAGCAAGCTTAATCGCGGGCCGAGCGGACGCAGACCTTTACTCGTTAGCCGAGGCCAATCGGGTCGAAGGGCGGGGCCGCGGACCCTTTACTCGTTAGGCGAAAGCAATCTTAGGCGTGACACACCCTTTTTATTCTGGCGACGCTCCGGCAATGTTTGAAAAGCAGAGCTTCGTAGGCGCCGCAGTAATCCACCACGAAGGACACGAAATTCACGAAGGAGGAACAATAAAGGCCCCGGGCAGCAAACCCCTCTCCCCACCTTCGTGCCTTTCGTGTCCTTCGTGGTTGTCCTTCATGTGATGGTCGCGGGCATTCCTCGGAGGTTTGCGAGCGATCGTGGAAGGATTGTTCGGAAACCTGGGATGATGTCGCGCGATCCTCGGAAGTTTTCGACCGCTCCTCTCATGATCTGTTGAAATCGTCGGAAGTTATGGCGTGATCTTCTCATGATGTCGGCCAATCCTCGGAAGTTATGACGTGATTTTCTCATGATGTCGACCAATCCTCGGAAGTTTTGACGTGATCTTCTCATGGTGTCGACCAATCTTCGGAAGTTTTGATGCGACCTTCTCATGATGTCGACCGAACTTCGGAAGTTTTGATGCGATCTTCTCATGATGTTGCAAAAACTTCGGAAGTTTTGATGCGATCTTCTCATGATGTTGCGGAAACTTCGGAGGTTTGTGCGAAAACTTCGGAGGTTTCTGCCAAAACTTCGGAGGTTTTCATCAAAACCTCTAATGACGTGCGTAAAATGTAGGGTGGTTTTGCGGCGACACTTCATCTTTAGTATCTGGTTTCCCAGGGCTTAACTGCGTTTTGGCTCGCTCCGCGCCATTCGTGCCGGGCGGGAGAGCAAGACTCGAGACATGCGGATCGAGATTATGCGAGGAAGCAAACAATGGCCGCAGATGTTTGTGAAATTGATGGCATCAAATGTGCTTTAACCGGGATTATTCTATGAACCCATCAACCAACCTCCGCGTAGCTCTTCGCTTTGTCCGGCTGGCCATCAATCTCCTCATCGCTTTCTGCGAGAATGTGGTGGAGATGCTGACCGACAACGCAAATTTCCCCGACCCGTTTCCCGAGCTGACCGAGGTGAAGTCGGCGATCATGGCCCTAAAGGCGGCAGCGCTCGCGGCCATGGATGGCGGCCGAATGGCGATCGCGGCCCGCAAGCAGCGGAAAGAGGAGTTATTGGAGTTGATGCGTCCCCTCGCCTCCTGGGTGCAGGCGCATTGCCAGAATAGCCTGGAGATTTTTACGACCTCGGGATTCATCGCCGTCCGCAGTCGCACCCTGGTGGGAACGTTGTCCGCGCCGGACGCACCGCGACTGAAGCAGGGGCCGGATACGGGCACGCTCGCGGCCCGCACTCGCCTTCTGCACGGCGCCTACACTTATTGCCATCGCATCGCGCTGGCTTCGTCGCCGGACGTGTATCTGCAGGTCACGGTCACTACTACTGTGAAACACACTTTTGAGAATTTGATTCCCGGCCAGATCTACCGGGTCGATGTCTGCGGGATCGGCGCGGCAGGCGAAGGCGCCTACAGCCCGGCGGTTTCCCACATGGTCATTTAGATCCCCATCCAGCGCGCGCTTTAATCAACCCGGCAAACGGGGATTTAAACCACGAAGGGCACGAAAGGCACGAAGGAAAAGAGGATTTTCCTGACCTTCGCGTTCTTCGTGCCCTTCGTGGTGATATTCCGGAACCTGCCGCACGCTCACCCTCAGCGGAACAACACCTCAGCGGCGCGACCGCAGTGCAGGCAGGAGTGTTCGCAGCGAATAACAAGCGGGGCTCAGCCACGGGCAGCGGGAACGTCACAGTGCAAACCGGCACGCTCGGCGGCAAAAGCGCGCTCTCCGGCCCGGTGACCATCGGCACGGCCCGCGGAAGCGGAGCCTTTGCCAACCTCGCCGACGGCGCCATCATCAAGATCGGCCGCAACAAACTCCAGGCCAGCTACGCAGGCGGCGACGGGAACGATCTCACCCTCACTGTCGTGCGGTGATCATCGCGGGACCTGCGAAACGATTCGTTAGGCGTTTTTCGGGCCGCGGTTCGATTCCCAGACGATCACGCCGGGGTGAGCCTTGTGGCGAAGATATTGCACCGGCGGCTCTTCGTCGTTGATCTCGACGAGGCGGCCGGGGTTGGCCTCGAGCGGTTTCATCTCCGGGATGTCGCGGGCGGCGATGGCGCGCGCGGCTTCGCGAATCTGGTCTTCGCTCAACCCCGCCGCAGCTTCGCTTTGCGCCTTGATGTAAATCGCGCGCCGCTTTTCCTTGTCGTTAGGCCGGACGAAAAATTCGAACAGGTAAGTCTTTTTCATGCCGGCAAAATTTGCCACGGCGCGAGCCGGACCGAAAGCAAAATTGCGCGGCCGCTCTTTTCGCTTTTCGTTAGGCGCTCGTTAGGCATTCGTTAGGCCAGGCGCGCCGGCAACCGCTTCCCGCGCGGAAACTCCTCGCCAACCTCACTGACCGCGTCTAAATAACGCGCGCATATGGCGACTCGCTCTCAACCGGTCACCGTCGTCACCGGCGGCGCGGGCTTTCTCGGCTCGCACCTGACCGACCGCCTCCTTGCCGAAGGCCATCGCGTCATCGGCATCGACAACCTCGTCACCGGCCACCTCTCGAACATCGAGCACCTGGCCGGGAACGAAAATTACCGCTTCATCAAACAGGACGTGACGCAGTATTTGTTTCTCCCCGACGAGATCGATTACGTCTTCCACTTCGCCTCGCCGGCGAGCCCGATCGATTACCTCGAACTCCCGATCCCGACCTTGAAAGTCGGCGCGCTCGGGACGCACAACACCCTTGGTTTGGCGAAAGCGAAAAAGGCCACCTTCCTCCTCGCCAGCACCTCCGAATGTTACGGCGACCCGCTCGTCCATCCGCAACGGGAAGATTACTGGGGCAACGTCAACCCGATCGGGCCGCGCGGGGTTTACGACGAAGCGAAACGTTTCGCCGAGGCCATGACCATGGCCTACCACCGCTACCACCACATGGACACCAAGATCGTCCGCATCTTCAACACCTACGGCCCGCGCATGCGGCTGCGCGACGGCCGCGTCGTCCCGGCCTTCATCGGCCAGGCGCTGGGCGGCGAGCCGCTGACCATTTTCGGCGACGGCTCCCAGACCCGCTCCTTTTGTTACGTCAGCGATTTGATCGACGGCATCTTTCGCCTTTCCCAATCGCAATTCCACGAGCCGGTCAACATCGGCAACCCGCGCGAGATGACGATCAAACAATTCGCCGAGGAAATCATCCGCATCACCGGCGCGAAAAACGGCATCGACCACCGCCCGCTTCCGGTTGACGACCCGAAGGTTCGCCAGCCCGACATCAGCCGCGCCCGCGATATTCTGGGCTGGGAACCGAAAGTCGATTTCGACGAAGGAATCCGCAAGACGATCGACTACTTCCGCGCCTGGCGCCTGCGCGCGGGCGAGCGTTAAGGCAGACTCTCGCCCGGTCGCAACCGGCGCTTTTGCGACAACTGCGCGATAAATCTTCGCCCGCACCCGACCACTTTCGCGGCGGCCGACGTTTCATTTAGAGAGCGGCGAAAAAACTTCGATCTTACAAAAGTGAGCCGGAATTGGCTTGCATCGCGGACATAACTCGCCGCATTATTCGTCATGAAACCCTTTTCGTTGCTCGCGGGTTCCCTCCTCTTCGTCACTTGCTCGCTCGCCTTCGGCCAGGACCCGACGCCGACGCCCTACCCGTACCAAACAGAATTGTTCGCCTACGCGCAGGACGGCACGCCGCTGAACTGGGATGTCTACCAGCCCGCCACCCAGGGCCAGAAACCGGTCGTGCTCGTGCTCCACATTGGAGCGTTCAAGGGCGGGACGCGCGAAGATTACGGAGTGATCAAGGCCGCCGGCGATCTCGCCCGGGCCGGGTTTATTGCCTGCGCGATCGACTATCGCCTCGACATACTGGGTCATCTCGCGGGGCAGGTGCGGCCAGCCTTTGCCGATGGCATCGGCCAGATCCAGGTGCAGATCAACGACGTCCGAAAAGCCATTCTCGCCGCGCGCTCCCCTCTTCCGGGGAGCGTGATTTATGGCCAGGTGACAGGACGAGTCGGCGGGGTCGGCGGATCGGCCGGCGCCTCGCACGTGCTGAGCTGTGCCGCCACCGGCACCCAGGCCCAGCGGTTCGACGCCGCGGTCATGCTCTCAGGCCCCTACGCTTTTGACGACCACAGATCCCTCGCCGCGATGTACGTGCCTTGCCCGGGAACCAATCCCACTCCCACCAGTTTTGCGAGCGACTCTCTGGGCTTCTGCCTTAGATTTCCCAATCTGCACGACGGGTCGCCTCTTTACAAAGTGAATTCGACCGTCGTCCCCTTGTTGTTTTTCGCTTCGGAACACGATCCCATCACTCCCCCCCAATACACAGACCTGACCCAATGGCTTTCGACCATTCAGCCGCCGCCCGACGCCGAATCCTACCTCGTAAGAGGCGACGCTGGGTGCAAACACGCTTTCGACTACTACGAGGATCAGGTTGACAGCGACACCCAGGGGAGCCCGGTGGTCAACGATCTCATCAACACCTGGCTCTGGGACCATCTTTCCAGCCCGGGCAGAAAGACAGCGGCGCGGGCCGTCTCCCGGTAGGTTCGCGGCCGTGAGCGACGATTGATTTTTCGTCCGCGAAATCAGGCGCCGCGAGAAAACCGGAACGGTGGAAGAAAAGAAAAATATGGCCGTGCGCGTCGGCCGCTGGACCGGCGAAATCCTCCTCGTCTTCATCGGCGTTTACGCCGCCTTCTGGCTCAACAATTACCAGCAGCACCGGCAGGACGCGCAGCGCCGCGACCAGATCCTCGCCTCGCTCGAGGAGCAACTGCGCGAGAGCATCGCGAGCGGCAAAACCTCCGGCGCGCAGGAAGACCACGCGGCCGCCGAGTTCCACCGCGCGCTCGCCGCCGGCGAGATGCCGCCACTCCATCCCTTCACCTTCACCACCGACTACAACCCGGGCGACACCACCGCGCTTTTGCAATCCGGCGGCATCGAGCTGCTCGACGTCAAAACCCTCATGGCCCTGCGCGGCGTCGAATCGGTCATCCGCTGGGGTCTGAGCCGGATGAACGACTTCAAAACCTTCAGCAATCAGCTCATCCTCCCGAATCTCGACCAGCCCATCACCTTCTTCTACGACCCGGCGACGCGAAAACTGCGGAAACGCTTCGAGATGTATCCCGAAGCCCTCGACGCCACCGCCAAATTCGCCCACGACCTCGAACGCACCCAGACCGAGCTGCTCCAGCGCATCGAAGCGGAGCGGAAACGGCGGTAAACAGGATCTCGTCGAAAGCTGAAGGATTTCGCCCCCCAGAATCAAACAACAATCGGTCTGCAAAATCGCGGGCTGGCGTTCGCGACGCGTTTCGGTTAAATCCGCTCGCGATGAAACTGCGTCTGTTTTTTTTCCTCTTCGTTTTCGCTCTGGTGGCGCGCGCGCCGGGGCAGAATCGCGCGTCCGATATTCAACTGACGAAGATCACGCGGAGCCTGATCGAGACGCCGGAGTTTACTTACAACGGCGCGGCCACCTTCCGCACCAACACGCGCGATCGCTGGCTCGCGATCGACGTGGATTTCAGCGCGACGCCGCAGTTCACGGACGAGGCGACGTTCAAATATTACGTGCTCCTCGATGGGAAATTGCTCACCGGCGAAGTGACGCACGTGAATATTCTCGCGGGCAAGGAACTGCACTCGGTCATGTATGTGCCGCCGCGCGCGCTCGCCCGGCTCCTCGGCAATCGCGCCTCCTCGCTCTCGATCAACTCGGTGCAGAACGTCGCCGTCCAGGTCTCGCTCAAGGGCGCGGTCGCGGATGAGCTGAGTCTGGAGCGGTCGAAGCCGCAATGGTATGCCGCGCTCCCCGCGCTGAGCGGTTTCTTGTTGAACAAAAATGAGACGCCCTTCGCGCCGCTCTATTGGGATCATTACGAGCAGATCAAATCTTCCGCGAGTCGTTAGGCGCGAATCATGGCTCTCGCCGCGCGCATCGTTAGTCTGAATCTCGGCTCGCAGTCGCTGGGCCTGGCGACTTTTCGCGCGCAAGGCAACGGTGGGCTCGTGCTGGAGGATTTCCGGCGGCGCGAGATGGTGGTCGATCCGGCGGCGGACGGCGACCGGAGCGCGCGCCTGACGACGACGTTGCGCGCCATGATGGAGGAACTCGGGCTCAAGCATGGCCCGGTCGATTACGCCGTCTCGGGGCAGTCGGTTTTCGCGCGTTTCGTTAAGCTGCCGCCGGTCGATGAAGAGAAAGTGGAGCGCATCATCACCTTCGAAGCGCAGCAGAATGTCCCCTTCCCGATCGACGAAGTGATCTGGGATTATCAGCTCGTCGGCGCGGACGCGGAATCGAAAATCGAGGTCGTGCTCGTCGCGATCAAGGCCGATCTGCTCGAAGGGATCAACGCCGCGGTCGAGGAGTCGGGACTGGAGACGACGCTGGTCGATGTCGCGACCATGGCGCTCTATAACGCGTTTCGTTTTAACTACAGCGAGCTGGCGGGCTGCTCGCTCCTGATCGATATCGGCGCGCGCACGACCAATCTGCTTTTCGTCGAGCCGGGGAAAATTTTCAGCCGCAGCATCCCGATCGGCGGGAGCACGATCACTTCCGCGCTCGCGAAGGAATTCAACGAGCCGTTCGCGGCCGCGGAGCTGCGCAAGACGCGCGACGGGTTCGTTAGTCTGGGCGGCGCCTACGCGGAGGCGTCCGATCCCGAGGTCGCGCGCGTCTCGAAGCTGGTCCGCAACACGATGGCGCGGCTGCACGCGGAGTTGGCGCGCTCGATCAGTTTTTATCGCGCGCAACAGCAGGGCGGCGCGCCGGCGCGGATTTATCTTTGCGGCGGGACCACGAGCACGCCTTACATGCGGGAATTTTTCCGGGAGAAATTCCAGCTCCCGATCGAGTTCTTCAATCCGCTCCGCAACGTCGCCGTGGCCGAGACGGTCGCGCTCGACGCGGTCGCGCACTCGGCGCATTTGTTAGGCGAGCTCGTCGGGCTCGCGCTCCGTAGCACCATCACCTGTCCGATGGAGTTGAATCTGCGGCCGGCCAGTGTCGTTAGGCGGCATCGGCTCGCGCAACGGCGGCCCTTTCTCATCGTGGCGGCGGCCTGTTTTCTTCTCGGGCTGCTCGGCTGGGGATTTTATTTCATGCGCGTCGCGCAGGTCGAAGCCGCGACGAGCGATCAACTGCAAAATCACGCCGGCAGCATGCGCGCGCTCGAAAGTCAGCTCGCGCAATCGCGCAAACAAATCGCCGCGCTTGACGCCGTGGCCGCGCCCTTGCTCGCGGAGATCAGCGCCCGCGGCGATTGGCTGGAAATTCTCGACGATCTGAACGCGCGCCTGCCGAAGGAAAACATCTGGATCACCGAGCTCGCGCCCACTTCCAGCGGCCGCATTCTCGGCGGGAAAAACGAACCGGGAAATGCGCCCGCGCCGACGCCGTTCCCGACAAGGCTGCGCGGAAATTTCGGCGCCGCCGCCGCGAAGCCAATGATCGACGGAGTGTTCGTTAGGGGACTTTATCTTTCCAATCCGAAGGAGCAGGAAGTGGTGGTCGATTACTTTCGAAATCTGCTCGGCTCGCACATTTTCGCGGTCGACGCGCGCGACCAGTCGCAGGTCATGAAGCCGAGCACGCCGACGCAAACCGAATGGGCCTATCCCTACGAGCTGCGGCTGAAATTGCGCGAGCCGTTGCCGACGCCGACGCCATGAATTGGTTCGCGCAAAATAAATTTCTCGGCAGTTATCTCGCCGCGCTCGCGCTCGCGACCATCCTCGCGCTCGTCTTTTTGCTTCACGAAAAAAGCGGCGCGGATGACGAGCAAACACGCCTCGACACGATGGTCGCGGAGCTGACGCGTCTCCGTTCCGGCTCGCCTTTTCCAAACGGCGCGAACCTGCGCAAAATGCGCGCGCAAACCGCGAGCTACCGCGACTCGTTAGGCAAATTGAAGGAGGAATTGAAGGCGCGCACGCTGCCCGCGCCGGCGCTCGAGCCTGACGAATTCCAGGCGCAGCTCCGCCAGGCGGTGAACGCGATCGACGAGCAGGCGGCCGCGGCCAAGGTGAAGCTGCCGGCGAATTTTTATCTCGGCTTCGAAGAGTACGCGACCTCGCTGCCGAACGCGGTCGCCGCGCCGCTCCTCGGCCGCGAGTTGAAAGCGGTCGCGATGCTCGTCGGCAGCATGATCGACGCGCACATCGACTCGCTCGAGAGTCTTGTCCTCGCGCCGTTGCCGGAAGAAAAACCGACGCCCGCGCCAACCCCCGGGCGAACGCTGCGCGGCGCGACAAACACCGGCCCCGCGATCGTTAGGGCGGACGGAATCGAGATCACCTTTGCCGCCGCGCCGGCCGCCGCGCGAAAAATTTTGAACCAGATCGCGACTGCGAGTGAACAGTTGTTCATCATCCGCACGCTGGTGGTGAAAAATCCCGCCGACAAAGGCCCGAAGCGCGCCGGCCCCGCCGACACAACCGCGACCGCTGTCACGACAACAACGCCACCCGCGCATCCGAACGGCGCGAATCCCGCGGCCTCGCCGACGGTCAGTTTCATCGTCGGCACGGAACACATCACCGTCGCGGCGAAGGTCGACATCGTCTGTCTGAATCCAGACGAAAAGGAGACTCGTTAGGCAAATGGATTGGCTGCGCGAAAATTACGATCGGGCGGCGGTGCTTGCCGCGTCGCTTTTTCTGCTCCTTTGCGCGGTCTTCATTTTTTTAGGCGCGAATGGTTTTGACGAAAAATTCAGCGGGCTCGAAAACGCGCCCGCGCCGAATCAAAAAATTCCCGCCGGCCGCTCGGCCGAGCTGGCCGACGTGATGAAGCGTCTGGAAAATCCGCCGCAATGGACTTTCAGCAGCCGCTCCGGTTTGTTCGTGCCGGAGCGCCATTTCATCGGCACGAACGGCGAGCCGGCGACGTTGCAAAACACGCTCCTCCATCCGCCCGTGCCTAACGAGTGGCTGGAGGAGTTCGGTCTCCCGATCACCGATCCCGATGTGCTCAGCCAGGACCCCGACGGCGACGGTTTCACCAACCTCGACGAGTGGCAGGGGCACACCAATCCGACCGAGAAGGATTCGCATCCGCCCTACTACGCGGTGCTAAAATTGAAGTCGTTCGCGCAGGAGCCGTTCCCGCTCATTTTCTCGTCCTCGGTCGGCGACAGCTACGCGATCAACAACGTCGATCCGACGGTCCCGACGCAATTTCTCCAGCTCGGCGATTTGATCAAAGGGACGAAATTCAAGATCGCGCATTACACCGAAAAATTTACGACCGACAAGTTCGGCACCCAGATCGACGTCTCCGAGCTCGCCCTCGAGCAGGTGGAAAATCACGACAAGGTCACGCTCGTGAAAGAGCGGACCGCGACCTCGCCCGAGTCGGTCGCGAATTTTCTCTACAGTTGGGGCGGGAAGGCGCAGAGCTTCACCGTGAAAAAAGATCAGGAATTTTCATTGAAACCGGAGGAGCAGGTCAAATATAAGCTCTTGGACGTGGAGCCGGAAAAAGCAATCATCATTAACACGCAGCAGCCTAACGACAGGATCGAGATCCCCCTGGCCACGCCGTAAACGGCGCACGGGCGAGACATTTTTCCATGGTCGGAACTCATGATTAAATTTACGCCACGTTTTTGCCGGACAATTTTGTTAACGCTCGCGCTCGGCGTCGCGCCCTTCCTTTTCCCGTTGCAACTTCGCGCGCAGGATGTGCACAACATCGCCGAACGCGAGGTCGCGCGGCGTCGCGCCGGGGTCGCGCAAGGCGAAGCCGCGCTGGCGCGCGCCCAGCTCGCGATGAAGGCGAACGATTTCGTCCGCGCGCACGACGAGTACCGGGCGGCGGTGACGTTTTTGCCCGACGCCCTAACGACCGCGGACAAACACGACGCGGCCGTGAACGGCTTTTGCGAAAGCGGAGTCAAACTGGCCGAGGAGCGGATCGCGGAAGGCAAATATGCCGAGGCCGAGCAAGTCGTGCGCGAGGTGGTGAGCGATCGTTACGACCCGAATTGCCGCGACGCGCTCAATCTGATCGCGCATCTCTCCGAGCCCGGTTACTACAACAAGACGATGGGTCCGAAATTCATCGCCAAGGTCGAGGACGTGAAAAAATTGCTGAGCGATGCGGACGGATATTATTCCTCGGGCCGTTACGATCTCGCCTTTAAAAAATACGAGCAGGTGCTCAATCTCGATCCTTACAACGTGGCCGCGCGCCGCGGCGAAGAGCGGATCGACAACACGAAAACGCATTACGGCGAGGAGGCCTACAACGAGACGCGCGCGCGCCAGCTCTGGGAAGTGCAGAAAGGCTGGGAAGAGCCGGTGCGGCAGTATGGCCAGACGGTCGGGCCGATCAGCGACGCCTTCGCACGCGACTCCGGCGGAACGGCGCGTATTACGAGCAAGCTGAATAGTATTATCATTCCGAAGATCGAATTTCGCGACGCCAGCATTCGCGAGGCGATTGATTTCGTGCGGCAGCAGGCGGCGTCGAACGACACTTCGAACGACTCGAAAAAAGGTGTCGATATAGTTTTGCGCACGACGCCGATCGGAAGTCCGGCCGCGGTCGCGCCCGCGCGTCCCACGCCCGCAGCACCGCCGCTGCCCGGCGCGAGTCCGGAGGCCGCGACACCTGAGCCGACGGCGATTCCGGCCGCGCCGAGCATCTCGCCGGCGGATGCGCGGATCACGATTACGCTGACCCAGATTCCGTTAGGCGAAGCGTTGCGCTACATCGCGAGCCAGGCGGGATTGAAGGTCAAGGTCGAGCCCTACGCGGTCTCGATCATTCCGATCAATGAATCGAGCAGCGATCTTTTCACGAAGGAATATCGCGTCCCGCCGGGCTTCATCAGCAGCTCGGTCAACGTCGGGGAAAGCGCGCTCAATCAACCGGCGGCTCGCAGCGGCGGGGCGCAGGGCGGCACGGGCAAGGACACGCAGGAATCGACCGGCGGGCAGCAATTGGTCAATCGCCAGACCGCGCTCGATTTTTTGAAGGATCAGGGCGTGCCGTTTCCGCCGGGAGCGAGCGCGAATTTTCTGCCCCAAAGCAGCCGCCTGATCGTGCGCAACACGGAGGAAAATCTCGAGCTGGTCGATGCGCTGGTCGAGCAGGCCAACGTCGCCGGACCGAAGCAGGTCGAGATCGAGGCGAAGTTTGTCGAGATCACGCAAACGAATCTGAAGGAGCTCGGCTTCGATTGGTTGCTCGGGCAATTTAATGTGCCGGGATCGAACCGCATTTTCGGCGGCGGCGGCACTGCGGGCACGGGCGAAACGGTCAGTTCTGCGAATTTTCCTTTCACTCCGCCAGGCGGCGTGCCGGTGGGCGAATTTCCCGTCACAGCCGGCGACCGCAGCGGCACCTCCGCCATCACGGTGAATCCACTCGATGCGCTCCTCGCGGGCGCAACCGGGGGAACGAGCGCGGTCGCGCCCGGCATCTTTGCCTTGAGCGGCGTCTTCACCGATCCCCAATTTCAGGTTGTCGTTAGGGCGTTGAATCAAAAGAAAGGCGTCGATCTGCTCTCGGCGCCGCGCGTGACGACGAAAAGCGGACAGCGCGCGGTGATCGAGATCGTGCGCGAGTTTCGTTACCCGACGCAGTTCGATCCGCCGAAAATTCCGGATCGGACCGATACCACTAACATTCCTCTCGGTATCGGTGGTGGCAGCGGCGGCGGAACAGGCGCATTCCCAGTTACGCCCACCACGCCGACCGGTTTCGAAACGCGCAACACCGGCGTGACGCTCGAGGTCGAGCCGGTTGTCGGTCCGGATGGTGTGACGATTGATCTCAATCTCGTCCCGCAGGTCGTCGAGTTTGAAGGCTTCATCAATTACGGCAGTCCGATCCAGTCGGTAACGACCAACGCCTTGGGAATCGCCTCCAGCTTCACGCTGACGCCGAACGTGATTAATCAGCCGATCTTCAATTCGCGCAAAGTGACGACGAGCGTGAGCGTCTGGGACGGCCAGACGGTCGTGCTCGGCGGTTTGATGCGCGAGGATGTGCAGAAGACGGAGGACAAGACGCCGATTCTCGGCGACATTCCGCTCATCGGGCGTTTGTTCCGCACAAACGCGGAACAACATATCAAGAGCAATCTCGTCATCTTCGTGACGGCGCGGCTGGTCAATCCGGCCGGACAGCCGATCAATCCGACCGAGGAAGAAGAAGAAGCCGAGGCCGCCGCTCCCAACACAGTCGAGCCGCCGGTCCTCCCGGAAGTGCCGTACTACAAGAAGTAGCCTCAGCTACGCCTAACGAGCCTGCTCGATGTGGCCCCGCCGCCAGGCGGCGCCGGAAAATCCCGGCATCGTGGCTCCGAGCGACGCATTCAATTCTTGCTCAAATAAACCGTGATCGTCCCGGCATCGTAGTTCGCGGTGATGATGTCGTCCTTGCCGTCGCCATTCAGATCGGCGCAGGCCACGCCTCCCCAGCCGCCCGCCGCGGGAACAAAGGTGCGCAAAAATGTGCCGCCAGGTTCGCCCAAAAAGATCGCAAGATTCTTGCTCTCCGCGCAACTGACGACGATGTCGCGGTAGCCGTCGCCGTTCACGTCGCCAGTCGCAATCGCTTCGGGGCCGTGACACCCGCCGAGAGACAAACTCGCCGGCGACGGTGTGAATCCGCCGCTCCCGTCGCCGAGCAAAATCGTCACGACGTTGCGACGCGGGTCGGGGAGATCGCGCTCGTAAGGGATGATCGCGAGATCGGCGCGGCCGTCGCGGTTGAAATCGTCAATCGCGACCTGCCACGGTTTTGCGCCCGCCGGAAAGGGCGAACCGGCCGCGGCGCGCAGGCCGCCTTTGCCGTCGCCGAGCAGGATCGTGACGGTGTCACCATCGAGGTTGGTGGTGACGATGTCGGGATGGCCGTCGTGATTGAAATCGGCGGAACGAAGCCGCTCGTAGGGCCGGCGACCGACGGCAAAGAAGCGGCCGGGAATGCGCAAGCTGCCGCGGCCGTCGCTTTCGAGAAGCTCGATTTTGTTTTCGGCCCAACTGTCGATCGCAACTGAGAGATTTCCGTTCCCGCTAAAATCGCCGGCAACGACTCCGTGCGGATGAGGCCGCGAATGGACATCGAAAGGCGAGCCGGGCGCGGGATGAAAACCGCCGCGACCATCGCCGAGCAGAATGGTGAGGTAAAGGCGATTGATGGTTGGCGATGACGAGGTCGAGGTTGCCGTCGCGATTCATGTCGGCGACCGCGATGTCGTTAGGCAAATGGCCGGCGAGAATGGGCGAGGCTTTGCTCGCAACGAAATCTCCGCGCCCGTCGCCGAGCAGGATGGTCAGCGTGCCGCTTTCGGCGTTAGCGACGATGAGGTCGGGTTTGTGGTCGTGATTCAGATCGGCGACGGCAATAAATCGGGGGCCTTTGCCGGTCGGGATCGTTTTCTGGTCGAAGGAGGGCAGCTGGTTTGTTTCAGCTTTGCCAGTTTGTGCCCAGACGAGTTTGAAACTTCCGGCGCGAAACCTCATCGCATTAGCTTGGGAAAGCATCACGCCGCACGCAAAGCGTCGCGCTGTCGCCTTCGGATCGCTTTGCCTAACGAGTATGAGTTCCGGCGAGGAGCCTGCGACGCGGCCGGAAGCGCGACGCATCGGGGCAAAAAAGAACCCAGGGGCGCCCTGCATGCAGGAACGCCCCTGGGCGAACTATCTGTTTATCTCCAGTGAGACTTATTTAGCGGTCAGGGTATTGATGAGCGTCGGTCCGATCATGCTGCCCCAACCAGTGACCAGGTCGTAACCGGCAACCGCCGTGTAGCCACCATTACCGCCAACCGTGATGTCGTGGAAGTTGCTGGTGTAGCTTGAGCCTTCGCCGATCGCATAGATCGCCGGATTGATGAAGCCGAGCGGAGATCCGCCTCCCTTGGTCGCCTGCTGATTGGCGAGCGCGAGGAAGCCACCCCAACGCGGAGTCGCGAAGCTGGTGCCACCCCAACCGCCGGCGCAATGACCATCGTAGCAGATGTAGTTATCGAAGTTACCTTCCGCCGCGACGTCGGGCACGTTACGCAGCGTCTTCGACGCCTTGTTCGTTTTGTTCACGACGATTTTGTTTTTCTGATAGGTCGGAATCTTGATGTTGTTGAGCGAGATACCGCCGCCGCTATCGACCCACGCTGTTTCCGACATCCACGCGCCACCAGGACCGTTGGTCACGAGATCGGTGCCACCGACCGCGGTGATGTTTTGATCATCGGCCGGCCAGGAATACTCCGTGCCGGAATTGTAAGCGCCATCATCGCCTGAAGCCTCGAAGAAGTTCTGACCTTGTGCGGCCATTTCCATGAAGATCGGGTCGAGCGTGCTCGCATCGGCCGGACGCCATTCCCACGAGGAGCTGAGCTGTTTGCAACTGTTGTCGCTCACCATGCGATTGAGCATCGCGGTGTCGGTGCTGCCGACATACACCACACACTGCTTCATGCCAGGGGCCATCGAGATGCCGTCTTCGATGTCGAGCGATTGCTCGGTATCATCGCAGGTTGTGCAGGTCGCTGGTGTGCCGTCGGTCGAGACCGGGACCACCTTGGTTTTCAACGTCTGGCCGACGGTGTTGAAGTAAAGGGTGATGTCGGTCGGATTATAGCCCACGTATTCGAGCAGACCGAGCGACTGATTTTTGCCGTTCAGCTTCCCGCTGCCGTAATAGGCGGCGCGGAAATCACTGCCGATAAACTGACCGCCAGGACCCGAACCAGTCGCCTGCGGGGCGGCGTCGCTGTGGGCGACGGCCGGCTTCGCGAGTGAATAGTTATCGAGGCCGGAGACGTGCAGAAGCGCGGCCGGCGAATCGGTCATCGGCTCGCGGTCGGGCGCGTAGAAGTCGCGATTTTCAGCGGCATCATGGTAGACGTTGAGATTGACGTGAAACGCCTTCTCAATATCCGAGACGCGACCGTTCACCTGGATGAGCATGCGATTGGCCGCCGTCTCCGTGACGACGAAACCATTTTCGCGCGACCAGCGAACGACGTTATCGAAGTCGCTTTGAGTCGGCCCGAACATGTCGCGGAATTGCGCCACGGTCAGGAATTGCCGATAGTTAGGGCTGGCCGGGTTGTAAAGATTATCGATAAATCCTTTCAGTCCGTTTTCATCGCGCAGCGGGAGACTGATCGACAGATGAAGCGTGGCCGTCTTATCCAGCGTCTGGACAAACCGGGCCTGACCCTGCGTGACGACCGGCCAGGTGTGCCTGGTCGGCATCGATTGGAGTTGCGCAGCCTGCACGGCGCACAACCCACCAACGGAGAGAAGCAACGCTGCGACGGACGCAAATGTCGTTCCTCGAGTATTTTTCAGGTAGTTAGTTAGTATAGTTTTGTGCATATGACTTTTTTGTTAATCCTTACCGCAAATGCGATACACCCGCTCACCGGCAGATGTCCAGAAAAAACTGCCGCTGCGAGGGGAAAACTCCGAAAAAAGACCTCTCCCTTCTCCGAAAAGCGATGCGCCCGGCATCCGTTTTTCGCGTTTCTAACGATGAGGGAAAGATGAAACACGCCCTTCTCCTTTCCATCCTCCTCGCCGCCGCCGTAGCGTTCGCCGGGTGCGCAAATCAATCTCAGGGAACGGCCGGTCCAACCTCGAGCAGCACTTCGCAAACCGGCTCCCTCAATAGCGGCGTCGGCAACGGCGGCGAAGCGGTCGGCGCGGCTGCCTCCGCCGCCGGTTACGGGCACTGAGTTAAAAAAATTCCGCGAAAAATTCCCGGAGCAACTCTGTCAACCGGCGTCCGGGCGGTGAAGCAACGCATCCATCTCTCGGTCTGACGCACGCGGGAGAGCTATGCTCGTTAGGCAGCCTGAAAGCTGCCAGCGTGAGCTGGCGTCTCGTTTCTGCGCCAGACTTGGACTGGAATTTTAAGCCACGTAGGTCATCTTGCTCGCCGCCGTGAGAATGCCCGACAAGCTCAAGAACCTTCTCCGCCGCGGATTTGATCCCGTCTTTACCCAACTCGCGGTCAGCGCGGGTTACCGGATGGAACAGAACATCGCGCTCGCTCTGCAGCGCGCAGCGGTCTCGAGCACCGCGGCCTACGTGCTGCGCCGGATGGCGACCACTCCGGCCTTCAAAAGTCGCGACGCCTTGCTGAGATTCGCCGCCGAAAAGTCGCGCGCGGACGAAGGCCTGGTCCTGGAGTTCGGCGTCTGGCAGGGGCAGTCGCTCCGAACGCTCGCGCAAATCTTCGATCAGAAAATCTACGGATTCGATTCCTTCCAAGGCCTACCCGAAGATTGGCGCAGTGGGAGTCCGGGCGGGACGTTCGCCTTGGAGCGCCCGCCGCAAGTCCCACCTAACGCCGAGCTGGTGATTGGCTGGTTCAACGCCACACTGGACGGCTTTCTGGCCACGCATCCGGGTCGAATAAAATTTCTGCATATCGACTGCGACCTCTACTCGTCGACCCTGCAAGTCTTGACTGGTTGCGCCGAACGCCTCGATCAAGGCTCGATCATCGTCTTTGACGAATACTTCAACTACCCGAACTGGGAGGAAGGCGAGTTCAAAGCCTTTCAGGAAGTGACAGCGGCAAATCAAATCGGTTATGAGTATCTTGGCTACGTCGGCACTAACGAGCAGGTGGCGATAGAGATAGCCTCGACCAAACATCCGACCTCGTCTGCCCCCTAAACCACCTTTCTTTTACAGTGTTGCCAATCACAAATGTTAACTGCGCGAGTCGCCATCCTCGTGGCCTGCTGCATCTTCTTTCGCCGAAGTTTGATGCTGCAGTCCTCGTTGTCGCAGAGGGGAACCCAAGGCTTTCGGGAGCTGTTCGCTTTAGTCATCGATGAGTGTCCGCCGGCAGACGCTTTGGAGCATGGCGCCGCTGCTTGTCGTCACGGTGCTAAACCTTGCCTCGATCCCCCTTTTCTATCGCTATCTGGGTGCTGATCTTTACGCCCTCGTCTTCTATGTCGCGAGTCTCAGTGGATCGTTCGGCTTTGCCGATCTTGGACTGGGGGTGGCCGTAGGTCGCTATGTCGGAGTCGAGCTGGGCAGGGGTGATCTTGAAGCGGCGAAGAGTTACTGGGGCACCGGCAATGCGGTCGCCATACCACTCCTCCTTGTCATGGCGCTGGCGTTCACCTTCCTAGGTCTTATCTGGGGACCGCGCTGGTTTAATGTCAGCCCGGCCAATGTTACGACCTTGCAATGGTCCTTTGTCGCCGCCGGCTTCGGTCTCTTCTTTTCCTACTATGGTCAGTTCTGGAACATTCTCGCGCAGGTCAATCTTGATTTCCGCTTTATCAGCATCCTGCGAGTAGTCGCGTCGATTGCGCAAGTCTGCGGAGCGGTCGCCATCGCTGGCCTTACTCGTAATCCGATCCTCATCATCGCCTGGGGCAGCCTTCTGGCCGCGATCCAGTTGGTCGCGCTTACCTGGCACGCACGGAGTCGGTATAACTTCGGCTTGCATTGGAGCTTCGCCCGGCTCGCCCGCATGAAAGAAATGGCCAGCTTTACCGTAAAGACCTTTCTCACCCTGCTGGTCAATAACGTTCTCGGAGGGATCGATCGCCTGGCGCTCGGACGGCTGGCCGCGCCAGTCGATTTCGCGCATTACGCCATCTGCAGTAATGCCGGACAGCGCGTTAACGGACTTAGCGTCTCGATCATGGGTCCTATTTTCGGCAATAGCAGCCGCGCAGTCGGTGCGGGCGGAAAAGAAAAAGTCGCAGAGATATACGAAGAGTCATTCGATATCATGTATGGGTGGCTGGTTCTCGTCGCGGTTTGGATCGTGGTCTGGAGGCATGCGCTCCTTACTCTGTGGTTAGGCCCCAGTCTTGCGAACGCGATCGAGCCGATTCTTCCTCCCATTCTCGTCGCCTTTTGCATAACCGCGATGAGCAATATCTCATTAGCGCAACTCGGGCCGCTCGACCGTGTCGGAGCAGGCTTGGTCATTCATAGCTTTGCCGGAGTGCTGGTCGCTCTTTGCGTCTATCTCGGGTGGCGCTGGGATGGGTTGATCGGCGTCGCGTATGGCTTTCTCGTCAGTCGCATCGCTTTCTTAGGGCAGGACTTTTTTGTCATCGCAATGATAGGAGCGCGCGGGTGGTTCAAACTCAGCCGCTGCTTTCATCTGGTTATCCAGATCGTGCTGGGAGTTGGCGCGTGGCTAATCTTGCGCAGCTTCAACCTGAGCCTGGTCCTGCAACTATGTCTCGCCGCCTTTCACGGAGTGATCGTCGCCATTTGGCTTTTGCGGAAAGACCTTGCAAAACTTCGTGCCCGTCTCAGCGGCTTGCCTCTCGTCTGCTAGGATGAGTATTCGCGTATCGCTCCAGGCGGACTTGCGCGAAGAGACGGCGTCGCAGTTAGAGAAAGGCCTTGCCGCCTACTATAACTCTTCGCCGAGGTCCTACTATCTCGAAGCTGACCGCGCGGCCACACAATACACTCACCAGATTCAACCATTCCATTGCGATCTTGCGAGTCGCGTTCGAGCAGGGTTTTCCGTCATCGAGGTAGGTTGCGGTTCAGCGCACTTCTGCCCTCATGTGGAGAAAGCGGGCGGAAGTTACACCGGAGTGGATCATGGTCCCGATTTGCTCGCTGAGAATCGGAAGCGGTTTCCTCGCGCTCGCTTCGTGGCGGTGGGAACTGAGCTTGAACAGACTTATGATCTGGTTGCGAGCCTCTACACGATTGAGCATGTCGTCGACCCACAGCGCTATCTTAGGAAGCTTTGGGACCTGTGTCGCCCCGGCGGTCTAATAGGAGTGATCTGTCCGGACTTTGTCGATGGCGAAGGCTATCCCCCGAGTTTCTATTACGGGATCACGCCAAGGCGTCTTCGTGCCAAGATCGCTTCCATGTCCTTGATAGATGCTTTAACTCATTTGACTGACTTATTCATTCTCGCGCCGCGCTGGAAACGCCGCGCGAGATCGTCCGCGCCGGGAGCCTTCTGGATGAATCTCGCCCCGCGCATTCTTGCCGGGACTGAATACACGATCGACGCCGACGCCGTTCACCTACCCCGTCTTAAGGACCTGGTGTGGTGGCTGACTCAACGCGGAGGAAGAATTCTTGAGACGTCGCTTTCACTTTCACTCGTCAACAGGGCCGTATTAAAACATAACTGCTACGTTCTTGTCGAAAAGCCTGGGCCGAGCAATCGATGAATAGCCTATATTTGTTTTCCCGTTTGTGGGCGCGGCGACTTTGGTTCCGGTTCTCCAAGCTGAACAAGCAAGTCAATTCGCCTCCTCGCTTGGAATCTCTCACCAAGTTCAGCCATCCACGACGCATTCGTCTCGGTGATCGGGTTCAGTTTCTGCGCGGTGCCGTAGTCTTGGCCGACCCGCAGGGAGTAATTGAAATCGATGACGAAAGCACAATTTGTCGGTTCGTCATCCTTCAATCGTTAGGCGGAACAATTCGAATCGGTAAAAGGACATGCGTCGGCGACTTTTCCGATCTGTTCGGGTTCTCGGGGGGATTAGAGATCGGCAGCGACGTTTTGATCGCGACGGGATGCCACCTCAATCCTGCCAGCCATAACTTCATCGACACAAAAATTCCCATTTCCAAACAGGGAAGCAGCTCTAAAGGGATCAGGATCGAAGATGGCGTTTGGATCGGGGCGCACGTCGTCATATTAGATGGAGTAACAATCGGAAGAGGAGCCATCGTTGGAGCGGGCGCTGTCGTCACCAAAGACATACCGGCCTATGCTATCGCCGTAGGAGTACCCGCCGCGGTCCGAGCGATGCGACCGGGGTCGGAAACGCTACCGGCGTGAGATGAGAATTCTTGAGTTCGGCGGCTTTCTCGGACTGGGCGGAACCGAGAAAGCGATGTGCTCTTGGTCAACCAAGCTCAAATCTCGCGGACACGAAGTCATCGTTCTTGCGATGCGGGATGGGACCAGAAAAGCAGAACTGCAACGCGCAGGAATCGAGGTCGTAATCTGCGATTGGAAAGTCAGCACAGTTACGAAACTGCTTCTGGACGTTAGGCCGGATGTAATCCATTCGCATTCGCCGGGTACCCCTGCGGAGGCAGATGTCGTCGGCGAAGCGGCCAGAAGAGCATTGGATATCCCGCTAGTTGAAACGAATATTTTTGGTCGACTGCAAAACCCAAGCGACAGATGGACCAACTTTCGCTTGTTCATCTCCTGGACGAGTTGCGTGCAAGCTGTTCGCCGGTCGTTCAGAAAGCTTGACGAGACTTTTTTTCGTTATGCCAGCGTCGCGACCTATCCCATCGACCCTGTCTCCGCACCCACCGAAAACGAGATTGTCTTTTTCCGCCGCCAGCTAGGTATCGAAGAACACGACATTCTTTTCGGCCGGCTGTCGCGGCCGGAGCCAAACAAATGGACCGATCTTGCCCTTCAAGGTTTCCGTCGCGCCGCGAGCACGAATCAGCGAATAAAACTTCTGCTCCGGGAGCCGCCTTCGCAGGTGACCCGAGATCTGCAAAGCGCTCCAGATCGGGATAGATTTGTAATTCTTCCGGCTACTGCAAACGAAAAAGAGTTGACCCTTACACTTGCCGGCCTCGACGCGGTGCTCCACACCTCGATTATCGGTGAAAGCTTCGGCTATGGAATTGCTGAGCCGATGAACCTCGGCAAGCCAGTCATTGCCAACTCCACCCCTTGGGGCGACCAGGCGCAGATCGAACTGGTCCGCCACGGCGAGTGCGGCTTTATTGCGAGCACGCCCGAAACTATCTCCGCTGCCATCCTCGCCCTTGCGGACAATGGCGAGCTGCGCGCAAGACTCGGCCAGGCCGCTCAAGCCCACATTCGGGAATTAGCCGCGCCAGAGCGATCGCTCGATCGCCTTGAAACAGCTTTGCGTCTCGCCATCTCGAGGGAACCCAACCCGCACGCCGAAGAAGACCTCGCCACCGCCCGGCGCGCGGCGAGGTATCTCGATGCCAACCAGCTCGGGCACTCGGCGAGAGAATGGTGGGCGCTCGGACCGAAATACTATTGGTCTCGCCTCCACCAACTCCGCGCGGTCCTCGCCGAGCGACGTGCCAGGGCAGATAATCGCCGTGATTGATATTGTTCGATCTGCCAGCTTCGTCGTCACCGGCATAACCGTGGGTGCGAGCCTCGCACTCTCGGCCTTACACCTCATATAAAGCGAAAATTCTCTTAGGTGAGACCCACTTTGGTTCAGGCGAAGCGCGCGACGATGGAACCAAACGGATAATCGATCCATCTGAATCGTAGACCGTTGACCTGGTTCGCGGGAAGTTTTCCACGCTTTGATTTTGGCGCAGGCCAACGGCGGAAAGATTTGGTTGAATCCCCGCGCGCTTTGTCTGTCGCGCGCAACGATTGACCTGTTCCGTCGCAAGACCAGTGGATTACCCGACGCAAATTCATACTCGTCGAGAACAAGATTTCAGTTACTCTAACCCGAAGGTGAATGGGAAGCTTATCAGCCGCAGTGCATCGCTGAGGAAGAAGCGACCGCATTTCCCATTCCGCGGTCGAAAAGTTAGGACTTCCTCTCGCTGATGCCGGCTATTTCACTTGTCGTCTGCCTTTACCGGGAGCGTTTGTTCCTCGAACGGCTTCTCGCGGGAACGGAAGGCTGCTACAGCGATCTGGTGGTAATACACGATGGACCCGAGCAGATCAGCGCTGAAGGCAGTGTTGAGCAATTGGTGGCTAACCATGGCGGTCGCTTCTTTCCGCGGCCGCGCGCGTTTCAACAGGAAGCTCATTGGTCCTTCGCCTGGTCGCAGGCGAAGCATGATTGGATTCTTCGCCTCGATGCCGACGAAGTCCCGAGCGCGGGATTGCAAAGGTGGCTGCAATCCTTCATCGCCGCGCCCGAGCCGGTGGGATCGGTTTCCGGTTACACCTGCATTTGGCCTCTGTGGAATGGGAGAAAAATTGTGACGACGCGCTGGCCCGCCGGAAGAATTTTCCTCTTCAACAAAAACAGGGTTCGTTTCTTTGGGATGAATGAACAAACCCCGATCGCGGAGGACCGGCTGGAAGAGGTCAATGAGATTTTGGAACATCGTCCGCGCCGAAAATCTTACGGTTTCGCGAACCTGCTTTGGAGGCGGCAAGCGAGCCGCTGGCGAAACCTGATCGCGGTCTCGCTCTTGGGCAAGCCAACCGATCTCGCATGCTGGCGATGGGAGGATCCTCGCTGGCCTCTCGGGTGGGAACAAATTCGGCAAAGGCCTTTCACCACTGCGATCCGGCGCCTCTTATTCTGGCCCGTCAAAAGTTTCGGCGAATATTGGCGTCACGAGCACAAAGTCATTCCCGCAGCCTCGCTCCCGGCTGGGATTCACTACTTTCTGATCGCACTTCGCCATTGGCGAAAGCGCCGCGGGCGCGCCAAATCGTGAAAGAGTTCCCGCGCCTTTTACTCGCGACTGAGTTCTCTCCCAACGCGCCCGGAGGAGGACCTACAGTCGTTAGGCAAATGCTTCGAGGTTGGCCGACGGAGGAGTTGTTTTGGTGGAATATTTTTCCCGATTGCGACGCACCTCTCGCGGATGAACGCCGACTGGCGGCCCATTATTACGCTTCCATTCCCCGAAAGCTTTATCCCCACATTCGATTTGCTCGCTCGAAGGCGGCACTGCTGGACAAGGCTTGGGTTGGATACGCTGTCCGGCATTTCGTCAAGACGCTTGAGACTGTTAAGCCGGATGTCATCTGGGTGATCCCGCATCAATGGTCAATCCCGGTACTGGCGGCTGCGCTTCCAAATCTTTCTCTTCGTTATCATGTTTCGGTTCACGATTTCTCCGATATTGCCTCGATCCGGCGGCGCGTCGGGCGCAGAATTGCGAAACGCTGGCAGGTGCTAACCGAAAATCTCTACCAGTCTAGCGACTCCCGCGATGCCATTTCTCCGGAAATGGCAGCACGTCTAAGAGCGAAGACTGGGAAGGAGGCCGATTTCATTTCGCGAGCCGGGGTCGAACCGGAGGAATTTGATTACCTCAGTCGGAAAAATCCCCGCCTTGGACAGACAATCCGCGTCGCCTATGCGGGAACGATCATTGCCGAAAGATCGCTTCATCTCTTCGTCGAAGGTCTTCAGCGCTGCCGCGAAAAGCTGCCGCGGCCGATCGAGCTCCATTTTTTTGGCGCCCATTCCTACCAGGATCGCGTTTGGTTCGACCCTAGCTTCATGGTCCAGCACGGAAATGTGCCGACTGAGGAACTAACGTTGCGGCTTCGCGATTGCGACTGGGGATTCGCGCCCATGGAAATGACTAATGCGAATCCAGAATACAACTGCTTTAGTCTTCCGGCGAAGGTGACAACATACCTTGCGGCCGGCCTTGCCGTGATCTCTATCGCGCATCGCGACTCGACGATTTCGCGGCTCCTCAACAGTTACGACCTCGGTCCCGCAGTGGACGAATTTTCTTCGCGCAATATTGATGAACAATTGAACCGGGCGTTTAACGAAACCAAGGTGTGGCAACGTTACGGCCCTGAAGTTATCCGGTGTGCGAAGACGGAATTCGACGCTGCGTCGATGCGAGAGAGCTTGTGGAGCAAATTGGGCGTGACCGGCACCTGAATGCGCATCGCGCTTCTCACGACAGATAATCGCGACCATCAGCGCTGCTACGGGGAAACTGTGCCGCGATTCGGTCCGGCAATCGAGGCGATCCTGAGTGGACTTTCCGAACGGCCGGAACTGGAGGTGCACGTCATCTCGTGCACCCAAAAACCGATGCGGGCGCCGGCGAAGCTGTCGGAGAACACCTGGTTTCATCTCCTCCATGTTCCAAAAATCGGATGGCTGCGAACCGGCTATCAAGGCTGCGTGCGAGCGGTGCGCAGGAAGCTCCGTGAGCTGCAGCCCGACATTGTCCATGGACAGGGAACGGAACGCGAGTGCGCGATCAGCGCCGTTCTCTCTGGATTCCCCAACGTCGTCACGGTGCATGGCAATATGGGGCAGGTGGCGAAAAGTTTGCGCGCGCCGATCGGGAGTTTTCTCTGGTTGACGGCCCGGCTCGAGACCTTCGCGCTGCGGCGCGCCGGCGGCGTGTTTTGCAATTCCGCCTACACCGAGGAGCTCGTCCGCAAAAATAACGCGCAGACATGGCGCGTCCCGAATGCGTTGCGGCCGGCTTTTTTCGATACGCCGCTCCGGCTGAGAGTGCGTTCCGAAAAACCGATCTTGTTGAATGTCGGCGGAATCATCCCTTACAAACGCCAGCTCGAATTGCTCGAGATGGCCGAGCAACTGAATCGAGAAGGCGACCTCTTTGAAATCGTCTTCGTAAGTCCTCCCCCGGGGCGAAGTGCGTACGCGCGAGCATTTCAGGAGCGGCTCGCGGGGCTGGGCGGTCGCGGGTTCGCGCGCGTCGTTACGCCGGGCAACCTCGACGAGTTGATGGAACTTTACGATCGCGCGTCAGCTCTTATCCATGTCTCCATGGAAGAATCATTCGGCCTCGTGGTGGCGGAAGCGTTGTCGCGCAATTTGAAATTCTTCGGCGTTCGGACCGGCGGTGTCCCTGACATCGCGGAAGGTGTGGAGGGCGCGGAATTATTTGCCTTGGAAGATGAGAAGTCGCTAATAAGTGCGATTAGCCGATGGCTCGAAAGCAGCGCTCCTTTGCCAAAAACGGCAGCGCAGGAAATGCGAATGCGTTATCATCCCGACGTAATCGCAGCACAGCACGTCGGAATTTACCGGGAAGTCATCTCTCAGGGCCCTGGACCGCGTCTCAACTAGAATGAATCGATTCCTTTTTCGCGTGGCAGGACCATCCCGCCTTATGGCCAAGCCAATTCGGCATACGGCAAAATCATTTCACCACATGGCAAAACGATGGCGCCACTTGGCAAGATGCCTTTGCCATACGTCAAGATCATTCGGCCACATGGCAGACGCTTCGCGACACATGTCAGATCCATTTCGACACATGGCAAAAGGATGGCGCCACATGGCAAGACGCCTTTGCCATATGTCAAAATCATGGCGTCACATGACGAAATGACGCCGCCACATGGCGGAAGGATTGCGCCATATGACGAAGCCATCCTGACACATGGCCCGATCAACGCGCCACATGACAAGATCATCCTGCCATATTGCGAGGATTGTCGCCGACAAGTGCCGCGGCACCCGCTCCAGATGTCCGGGTACGGGGTGTTTCCAATATTCTCGACGACTGGAAGGCGCAGGATTATTTCGTTGGAAGGATGAAAGCCACTAGTTGAGGGCGACAGCGATAGCTCGAACGCGACCGTCTTTATCGAAAAGAGCTGCGCAAGAAAATGGGGATGCGTTATCATCCTGATGTGATCGCAGAACGGCACGTTGGGAGCTACCGCGAGGTTATTTCGCGGGGCATAGCCCTCGCCACAAAATCGTGACGACAGAGATTGCCGGCCAGCTTAATGCCGAAGAGCGCGCCCTGCTGACTCGCGCCATTACGGGGGCGCCCACTCCGCCCGAGATCGTGCTGGAAGTGGGGACATGGCTCGGTGGCGGAAGCACTGTGCACATCCTTCGCGCGCTCGAAAAAAATAGCCGCGGTCATCTCTGGGGAATCGAAGCGGACCGCTCGATTTACGATCAGATGCTGGCGAACCTGCGCGCGGCCGCTCCGGAAACGCTCCACCGTTTCACGCCGCTTTTTGGGATTTCTGAGAAAGTGATTCCGCCGTGGCTGCGTGAGCTTGGGCAGGGAGCGCAGGTCGATCTCGCCTTTCTCGATGGCGGAAATAATCCGGGCGAGCAGATGGCGGAGTTGCGCCTGCTCGATCCCTTCATTCCTATTGGCGGTCAAATCCTCGCGCACGACGCCCGAATGCGGAAAGGGAAATGGCTTGTCCCTTATCTCTCGCGATTGGATAACTGGGAGGTGCAGCTCCACGGCATCAGCGACGTCGGCCTTTTAAGCGCTCGAAAAATTGCGTTGAAGCCTTCGCGCGAAAGCAAACGGGCAGCCGATGTCGCTCTCTGGAAGATGCGCTGCAACCCGGCTGAAATCGCCGCGACCTGGCTCCCCTCCTCCGTCTGCGAATTCTGTCTGCGCCTGCTGCCGCGACGGTTCGCGCGCAGGTTGTCCGACGGTTGCAAGTGATCACGATGTCCAACCGAAAGGATGGGAGGCAGCAAACGGCCGCTGAGGGCGAGCAGGCGCTAAAGGCCAACGTCGGGGGTGACGCGATAGTTTCCCATCGCTACACGACGACGGAGAAGCTGGCCAATTTCATTCCCTGCCTCCGGCAAAAATTTGCCCCGAAACGGAACCTGATCGCCGGGCCTTTCGCCGGCGAATTTGGATACGAATTGATGCAGTGGCAGGGTTTCGTCAGGGCGCGGCGGCCGCATTACGAACGAGTGCACGTGCTCACTTACCCAGGCCGCGATTATCTCTACGAAGAGTGTGAGGTGCATTATCATAAGCTGGATTTGAAAACAGCCGGCTATGGCTATGGACGAACCGATCCCGCGACGGCGCAGCGCATGGCGACCGACCTGGCGCGCCGAATTGCCCTGGAGGACTACGATCAGTTCGACCCGCGATTGCTCTGCACGCAATATCATCGGCGGATGTGGGGCCAGCAGTTTCGTCTGCTCGAGGAGACGCCGGCGGAAAAAAGTTGCGATGTCCTTTTTCATTTCCGCGCTGTTCGCAAGGAGGGTTATGACCATCAGAAAAATTATTCGCCCGATCTGGCCGACGTGCTCGTTGCGCGCTGTCGCGATCATGGCCTAACGAACGGCTGCATCGGGCATCCCGATTACTCTTATTGTCCGCCGGGGAGCGATGACCTGCGCACGATCGACCTGAAAGAGACGGTAGCGGCAATCTCAGCGGCGCGAGCGGTCGCGGGAGAGAACAGCGGACCGATGCACCTGGCGAATCTTTGCGGGAAACCGACGATCGTGTGGGCTCAGGATCAATGGAGAATCGACTTCAGCCTGCGCTGGAACCCATTTCGTGTGCCGATCTACATCGCGGCTAACGATTCCGCGCAGCCGCCACCCGAAATCGTCTGCGACGCGATTATGCGCGGACTCGATGACATGGCGAAAAGGAGTTACAATTTTACGAAACCGCTTTACACGTGGCCGGCGCAACCGATCGCGTTCTACTAAATGCGGACGCCGCGATCGATCTGTGATAAGATGCGGGCGTTTCTGTCTCGATGCAGCCCTATCTAGGCGAAAAAGCAAAGCCGTTCCTCGTCGGAACAATCGGATTGGCCCTGGCGATTGCACTGGGGACAATCATCGGCACGTCGGATTATGAGCACTTAACATTCGTCGCGCTTTTTTTCGTCGGGACGATTGTCTGGTTCGGAGTTGGACAATGGTTCTGGCCAATCGTCATCTGCTCGTCTTATCTCGGCGGGACCTTCCCAATTCTGGGAGGATCCTTTACTACGTTCCAAATCCTGATGGCGATTGGAGTGGCGAAGTTCATTGTCGAGGAAATCGTCCTCCGTCGAAAAGCCCTTGCTAGAGTCGATCGCTCTTTGCTCATCGCCCTCTCGGGTTTCATGCTCATCATGACCTGGCACGGAATCCACGATCGATTTGGCATGCGCTTCCTCGGTTCCCAGGTTTGGGGCGGCCGCAACTACGTGAACGTCTATGTCGGGTTGATCGCTTTTTTTGTCACCCAAAGCATCTCCATGAAGCCGAGCGTTTGGAACAAGCTTCCCTACTTCGTTCTCGCCGTCACCTCCTTCGACCTCGCGATTGGCATCATAACCACCATTTTCCCATCTTTGATTCTTAAGATTTATCCATTCTACTCCGCAGTCGGCGCCGGCGGCGTTACGGAGCTGACGACCGGTCAGATAGATATAACAGGGCGTATCGGCCCTTTCGGCAATTTCGGGTGTGTCCTTGTCGCCATCGTCCTGGCGGCCGCTCCAATTTGGCGTCTTCTGACGCTGGGAAATTTCCTGCGCCTCGGCTCCTTTTTTCTCGGATCTGTGGCGGTGCTTTATTCGGGGTTCCGGTCTGCCCTGGTCAACTATCTCTTTACCGTAATGGTGGCGGGCTATCGTGATCTTCGGGGGCGCCTTTTCCTCTTGGTCCCACTAATTTTGGTGGTGCTATTCGGTCTTTCCGCATTCAACTCCTCGATTCTTCGTCTGCCGAAACAGATGCAACGCTCGCTCGTTTTTCTACCCGGCGATTGGGACGCCGACATGGTTCGGGATGCGACGGCGTCGAACGATTTTCGATTTCAGGTTTGGACTCTGTGGGAACGCGAATACTTCCCGCAACAGCCATTATTTGGCCGCGGCTTCGGTTTTCGGAGCGAATGGGCCGAGACTTCGGTCTATGACCCGCGCGCGACGGATCTCGATCAAATGGTGGAAGTGGGCAATGTCCATAACGGGCTCTTTGCCTGCGTCGATGCCGTGGGCCTTGTTGGAACAGTTTTCTTTGTCGTTTGGACCGCCATGTTACTGTGGCGAACCCTTCATGTCTCTTTCGATAAAGCCAATCCGGCCGGCTTCGCACTGCGTTTTCTAGGATTGCAACTAGCGGTTTCCATCCTCTCCTATTGGTTCGGCGCAGTCACCCTGGGAACTTTCCTGCCGCAACAATTCGCCCTGGCCGGGGTCTTTCTGAGGTTATCTCGGGGAACCAGCGCGAAGCCGGACCTCTTGCCGGGGAATACGATCCGCGGCGAGCCAAGACCTCAACTCGTGCGAATCTAAGAGCCTTGCGGGTCGAATAGCTTGTCAGGGCCAGGACAGGGATGATCTCAATCGTTACGCCCAGTCTCAACCAGAGCAAATGGCTTCGCCTGGCCGTTGCTTCGGTGGCCGATCAGAAGGGAGTAACCGTTGAACATATCGTGCAAGACGCCAATTCCGACGACGGCACCCGCGATTGGCTTGCCCGAGACAAACGCGTGCGATCTTTTTTCGAAAGCGATCAGGGAATGTACGACGCGATCAATCGCGGCCTGGCGCGCGCTGGCGGAGATGTCTGCGCCTACCTCAACTGCGACGAGCAATATCTTCCCGGGGCGCTCGCGACGGTGGCGAAATTTTTTGATTCGCGCCCGGCAGTCGAATTGCTTTTCGCCGATGTCATTCTCGTGGATAAAAGAGGGGAGCCGATTTCGTATCGGCGGAGCATCCTCCCGACCCAACGGCATCTCCGGGTGGCGCACCTGAATACTTCGACCTGCGCGACGTTCTTTCGTCGCCGTCTGCTCGAGCGTGGATTCTATTTCGATCCGCACTGGAAAGCCATCGGAGATGCGGTTTGGATCGATCGACTGCTGAGCGCGAACGTAAGGATGGCCATGCTGCCAAAGCCGGTTTCAGTATTCGCATTTACAGGCGAAAATTTGGGGGCGAGCACGGTGTCGCGAACCGAGGGCGAGACCTGGCACCGGCAACTGGGGAAGGCTTCGCAGGGTTTTCGCTCCGAGATCGTCTGGATCCATCGGTTAAAAAAAATGATGGCCGGGGCTTATTGGCCGCGCCGCGTCGAAATCGACATCTTTACTCTTCAGTCCCCGGAAAAGCGGCAGCATTTCACTCGCAAGGGCATCGGATTCTATTGGCCTGGATTAGATTAGAATTCGACATCGTGTTGTTAACAAAGCGGGGATCCTCTTTTGCGGAGGGCAAATGAGCATGTGTTCGCGACCTCAGCGCATGCTCCAGGGATGGCTAGCGCATGCTCTGCGATGGCCAGAGCATGCTCCAAGGGTGACTAGCGTATGCTCTGCGACGCCCAGCGCATGCTCTGCGAGTGTCAGCGCATGCTCTGCAATGGCGAGCGCATACTCCAAGGGTGGCTAGCACATGGTCCGGGGCGTTAGCACTGTTCACAGCGACGGTGTTCCGCGCAAGAAAGCATTAGCCTCCGAAAACACCACTTCGACGGTCTCGTTCGTTCCTAACTCAGCCCAACCGGACTCGTTATCCTGCGGCTCGCAGCAGCGATAGAATCGGCGCGGTCAGCCAATGTGCGTCCCCGCTCTCGCAGTAGCGTTGTGTGAAAATTCGCCGATTTGCTTCTCCCCAGTCAGCCCATTCATCTCGCCGTGAAAGCGCTTCTTCGAACGCAGCTTCAAGGGCGCCGGCCGGCGAGGGGGAAACGGGGAAAAAGATCGCGCCCGCCTCGGGAGTGAGGACTTCCCGATTCCCTCGCCAGTCGCTCGCGACGATCGGCAGTCCCCATGCCATCGCTTCAATCAGGACGAGGCCGAAGGATTCGTAGGGAGCGACGCTCGGAAAAGCAAAAAGATCGGCCCGACCAAAAGCCTCATTCTTCGCTCGTCCGGTTAACACTCCGGACTTCTCAACGTAGGGTTGAAGCTCCAAGCTGGAGATTAGTCGGGTCAGGTCTTCATCGGAAAAAGGAGGCAGACACTCCCCCACGAGCTCGAGGACCAAACCAGGATGTCTCGTTCTAATTGCGGCAAACGCCTGCAACATCTCCGGTGTCCCCTTATCCGCGCAAAGATGGCCCACATACAGAATACGAGGCGATGTCGAATCGTCCCGCCTAACGAGTAAAGGATCGTAACTATCTTCGATCCGGTGTGGGATGACAAGGACGCGCTGGATACCAGCCGCCTCAGGATCGCGACGATTAAATTCGGTCATGACCACAGCGGCAAAGGCCTTGCGGTAGAGCCAGCGAAGGCTGCGCTCTAAGAGGCCGACCCGCATCGCGCAGAAACGCTCCGCGATGCCGGCGGCATGAAAATGCAGCACGACACGGCGGGTGCAGAGGAAAATCCAGGGCAACAGGAGGAGATCCCTGATCATGGGAACGCGTTGCGGTCCGCCGGTGGGATAAAGAATTAGTGAGACCGAGCCCTTTGCTCGAATCCGCAGCAGTCGCGCGATGACGCGAAACAACTCAAGGATCTTTCCAGCATTTCCCTTGCGCGATTGTCGAACATCCGGCGTAAAGAAAAACGGAAGACGAACCGCATCGCACTCCGGCGACCGGCTAAATTGCGCAAACGCATTCTGAATCATAATATTCTGCCCACCGAATGGCGGCGGGACCTGACCTGCCATAACTACCTTTGGTTTTGAAGCGGCCATGAAATATATTCTTCGCTCTCGAAAGGCGATCGTCAGTAGCGGCGTTTTTCCATCTTTATCCCCGCCGATCTCGCTCGCACAATGAGACTGCTGGTCACAGGCGGTTCAGGATTTATCGGCACTAATCTCATTGAGTTATTTGCTGCTGAAACTGCAATTCTGAACTATTCACTCGATCCTCCCCTTGATTCCAGCCAACGAACCTACTGGCGGCAGGGAGATATTCTGGACTCGAATGCCACTCGGTCGATTTTTAATGAATTTCAACCGAGCCACGTCATCCACCTGGCGGCTCGCGCAGAATGCGATGAGAATACGACGGTCGAAGTGGGATATAAAGCCAATACCGTTGGAACCGGGAACGTACTCGACGCGATTGCGGCAACTCCGTCGGTCGAACGTTTCATCATCACTTCTTCTCAGTTTGTCTGCGCACCGGGCCGCCTGCCGCAGGGTGACAGCGATTACTATCCCAACACTGTTTATGGACAGAGCAAAGTCATTACCGAACGCCTAACGAGAGAAGCAAATCTGCCAGCTTCCTGGACCATCGTTCGGCCCACGAATATCTGGGGGCCATGGCATATGCGATACCGGCGCGAATTTTGGAGGATCGTGCAGAGTGGCCTTTATCTCCATCCGGGCCGCACCCCAGTCATGCGCTGCTACGGCTATGTCATGAATATCGCGCACCAAATGCGGAAGATATTTGAAGCGCCTCGCGATCTGGTAAATGGTCAGACGCTTTATCTCGGCGATCGACCCACCGACCTGTTCAACTGGGTAAACGGCTTTTCGCGCGCACTCAGAGGACACGACGCGCGAGTGGTGCCACGAAATGTCATGCGCATCTTAGCCTTGTTAGGCGATATTCCGAGTGCGATCACGGGCAAGCCGTTCTTCATCAATAGCTCGCGTTTTTGCAGCATGACCCAACAATATATGACACCAATGGATCGCACCTTCGAGTTACTGGGCGAGAATCCCTACACACTGGACCAAGGAATCGAAGTGACCGTGAGATGGCTTCGAAACTGTCGGCAGTCCGGAGCCCTGGGCGGTGGTTCTTAAAACAACCGTTCCCTGCTTTGCTCGTTAGGCGATGCGAATCGAGAAGAGCAGGGCCTCATAAGGAATGACAGCGGAAACTCGCGGAGCGCAGCCTGGCCCGGTACGTCCGAAGGCGAAAGATGTCCTCGTGGTATTACTGTCCCACCAACTGCCGAGCGACTTGGAGCGAACGATGGAAACCTGGAGATCGGTTGTATCGGCGGACTCTCTTCTTCTGGCCTACGGTGGGGCAAGTTCGAACTTCTCGAAGATCGATTTCGAGCAAAAGGTCTTCATCAGTGACCCGCGACTTCGCCTGCGCGACCAGCAGCGAGAGCATCAAAGTTGGGAGGGAGTGGTGCAAGCGGCCAATGATTTCCTTCAAAATTCGGCCCACCAATATCTTTACCTGGTGGAGTACGACCACATTCCGCTGCGAGGTGACTTACTCGATCGATTGAAGGAACGGCTCCTAACGGAGCAAGCCGACGTTATTGCCCATCACCTCCACCGCATCGATGGCACAAGCAGCGCACACTATCTTTATCATAAGAACGAAGGGCGCTTTCACGATTACTTTGCGCGTATCAGCAAACGCGACGAAAAAGGAGTTATTCTCTCGATGCTTGGAACAGGATCATTCTGGAAAAGGAAAGCATTTAAGGCTGTGGCCGCGTGCGAAGAACCCTTTCCCATCTACGTCGAACTTTATCTCCCGACGCTGGCTCACCACCTCGGATTTCGCCTTCGTGATCTAACCGATCAAAATCGATTCGTGATGCACTTGGGAGATCGCGGGTCAGAAATAGAAGAGGCGCGACGCCAGGGAGCGTGGACCTTGCATCCGGTCAAAACATTGCCTGCCAGTTTCGTTCGTCCCTTATGAAGATGCTTCTTCGATCGATCGGGCTGGCGGTAGTGCACAAAATCGGGATGAAGATTTTCGACTCGGAGAGCGGAAGGCCATTGGGACGCGTGCTCCTGATTCCCTGGGGCGGCAAAGTTCACGTGGTCGGGCTGGAGCGAAGTGTCCGCCCGGTCTTTTTGCTGCAGACCCGGCTGACCTACTGGAAGCAGGATTTAGGATTCACAACTCATCCTCCGCCCGATTTTCCAAGCTTGGAGCGCTCGCAGAAGCCTGGCACGACCGACTCTCGACAGTAAGAAAACGGTCAGCCAAGATATCGCTTCGTGAGACGCAACTTCCTGGTCGTAGGTGCGGGGCTATCCGGCGCCGTCGTGGCGCGGGAGTTGGCGACTAACCTGGATTGCAGAATCAAGGTCGTTGATGCGCGACCCCATATCGCCGGCAACTGTCACACTTCGCGGGACGAAGAAAGCCAGGTGATGTTACACCACTACGGTCCCCACATCTTCAATACCGATCGCGAGGATGTTTGGGAATACGTAAACCGCTTCGCGGATTTTGGCCCGTTTGTAAATCGGGTAAAAGCGCGGATTGATCGCGGGGTTTTCTCATTGCCGGTCAACCTTTACACGATCAATCAATTTTTTGGCAAGACATTCGATCCGGCAGAAGCGCGCGTATTCATAGACTCGTTAGGCGACAAGAGCATCGGCGAGCCCGCTAACTTTGAGGAGCAGGCGCTGAAGTTTCTTGGCCGGGAGTTGTACGAGGCGTTCTTCTATGGTTACACCAAAAAGCAGTGGGGCGTGGAACCTTCGGAGTTACCGGCTTCCATTCTGAAGCGTTTGCCCGTCCGTTTTAACTACAACGACAACTACTACAACACGCGCTACCAGGGCATTCCACGAGAGGGCTATTCCGAAATGGTGCGGCGTATTTTGGAACATAAGCATATTTCCTTGGAGCTGGAGTTTCGTTTCCAACCGAGCGACCGCGGCGACTTCAATCACATATTTTACACCGGGCCGATTGATGCCTTCTTTGGATTCAGGCTCGGGCGACTCGGCTATCGCACGGTCACCTTCGAACGGATCGATGCGGTGGGTGACTACCAGGGAACCGCCATCATTAACTATCCGGGAATGGACACGCCCCACACCAGAATTCATGAGCACAAGCACTTCGCGCCTTGGGAATCTCACGAGCGCACAGTCGCCTTTCGGGAGTTCAGTAAGGAGACTTCACCGCGAGATTCCCCTTATTATCCCAAACGTCTGGCGCCGGATTTGGCCATTCTGAATCAGTACGCGGCACTGGCTGAAAAAGAGTCAGGCATTTCATTTCTCGGCCGGCTGGGGACGTATCGCTATCTGAATATGGATCAGGTAATCGGCGAGTCTCTGGATTTCGCGCGATCGTTTCGAAGCACGCAGGGCGTGAAGCGTCCCCCGGCGCGTCCCTCATTATAAAATATTCCGCAAGGTCTGCAGCCGGGTAGACTCTTGGGAGATCAAGCATTTTAGGCTTATCGCGACTTATTAAGAACTGGGGCAGTCCGTGGCATACGGCGTGCTAGAGTAACTATGAATACAATATTTTTCATATATGCTCTAATGAAATCACTCTCCTTTTTCTTTCTATTCCTGTGTGCGCTAGGTTCCCACTTACCAAAGATGTGGGCAGCGAGCGCGCCTCACGAAGTTTGGATCAGCGCCGTCTCCGGTGGTGACGCGGGCTCTGGAACTTCGTCTGATCCTTACGACGGAAGCACACAGGCAAAATTCGACGCGTTGATGACTTCCTTTCAGACCGCGCCCAATCTAATCATCCACCTGGGCGCGGGAACTTTTCGCTCCGATGTTACGACGGATGGCCGATGGGTCGTCGAGCCCGGATGGACGATTGCGGGCGCCGGCATGTACCTGACGACTTGCCAAATGATGGGAAACCTAAAAGGCCAGCACTGGGACCACGAATTCTTCAAATCCCCTTGGAATGTCTCCACCGATCACGTCACGATTTCGAACCTTACTGTCGACTGCAATTGGGGTGAGCTCTCTCAAACAGCAGACATCGGCGCCAACGGAGAGAAATTCGGTGCAATCTTCGCGGTAGCATTGTCCGGCAGCCATATCCTGATCGACCAAGTGCGCCACACTAACAGCTATGGTTCTTGGGCAAACCTGGATGAGCAATTTGGGATTGGCCTTGGCGCCCCTTCAACAGGGGATGTCACGGGTGACATCATCCGTGACTGTCGGGCTGAGCTACCTCAAGGCAATTACGGCTCGCCTTATGCGCTTCACGGTTGGCCACCGACTGACGGCGGAGCCGGCCACTTCATCACAAATTCGAGCGCTTATGGTAATTACGCAGCTGGTCAAAACAACGGCCTTACCACAGGGTTTACCACGGGTGGAATCAACGGAGCTTTCATCAAGGATTGCCAAGTTTACGAAAACATCTTCATTGACTGCCAGAGCGCCTACTATCAGGATACCGGTAGCGCTGAATCTCTCAAGATCACTGGCAATACAGTAACGCGCGGATGGAGTGGAGTAGCTCTGGTCGCGGCAGGGGACCCGACTTGGACAAAGAGCGACATCACGATCTCCAATAACCAGCTTAACTTGCAGAATCGGATATTAGACTACGGAAGCGCGAGTTACGGCATAGCTGTGTCTGGAGCTCTCTCCACCGGTCTTTCGATCTCCAAGAACCATATTTCCTTCACCCCTACGGGAAATGGCTACCCTCAGTTTCTGACTATCTCGACCACAATTAGCGACTCTACGATCGCGAACAACACCGCCGACGAAGCTTCTGCCGGCACGGGAATCGCCGCTCCGGTTCGAGGCCAGGTGAGCGGTTACAGCACCAGCATCGCGGACAATCGAACTCCCACCGGCCATTATATGACTGGGCTGGCGAATACCTTTCTGCCGGCGCTCGCGAAAGCCCTTAACTTTTCCACGCGGGCCACCGTCGGCACGGGGGACAATGTCCTGATCGACGGCTTTATTATAGCTGGCAGCGCTTCGAAAAAAGTGCTCATTCGGGCGCTCGGTCCTTCGCTAAGCAAAAGCGGCATCGCTCAACCAATCGCCGATCCGACTCTTACGCTCTACGATTCGTCCGGCAAAGTTTTGGCGACGAATGACAACTGGAAACAGACTCAGCAAGTCGCGATTCAAGCGACCGGTATCGCGCCGCCTAACAACGCCGAGTCCGCCCTCATCATCACTTTGCCTGCGGGCAGCTATACCGCGGTCATGAGCGGCAAAAACTCGACTCCTGGTGTCGGTCTGGTCGAAGCTTACGACCTGACACCCACAACTACCTCTTCTTTGCAAAACGTCAGCACTCGCGGCTTCGTCGGGACCGGCGAGAATGTCATGATTGGAGGATTAATTATCGGACAGGGCCAGAACCCGACCGTAGTGGCACGCGGTCTCGGCCCCAGCCTGGCCGACGCCGGGATCCGTAATCCTTTGGCCGATCCGATGCTTGAGTTACACGACAGCAATGGCGACGCGATCGCCGTCAACGATAACTGGAGAGACACCCAGATTGACGCAATCAAAGCCACCGGCCTCGCTCCCACGCGCGACCGGGAATCAGCCATCGTCGAATCCCTCCCGGCCGGAAACTACACGACCGTCCTGAGAGGTAATCATAACTCGACCGGCGTAGCGCTGGTTGAGGTCTACACGCTGCCGTGACAAGGGTTTGTCGCCCCGGCAAGCCGCCGCCTAACGAGTAAAGGATGGACGAAGCTACTCGACTACTTCAAGGCCCATCTGCCGGGCGGTGCCGGCGATGATCTTGAAACCGGCCTCGTCGCTGCGCGAGTTCAAGTCCTTGGACTTCGTCTTCACAATTTCCATGATCTGCTTGCGGGTGACTTTGCCGACCTTGGTCTTGTTCGGTTCCTTCGAACCGGCAGCAATATTGGCCGCCTTCTTGAGAAGGACCGCGGCCGGCGGGCTCTTGGTGATAAAAGTGAACGACTTATCTTTGAAGACGGTGATGACCACCGGGAGAATGTCACCGGCCTGCTTTTGAGTGGTGGCGTTAAATTCCTTGCAAAAGGCCATGATATTGACGCCGCGCGGCCCGAGCGCAGTGCCGACCGGCGGAGCCGGGTTGGCCTGACCAGCAGGAATCTGGAGTTTAATTTGTGCTACGACTTCTTTAGCCATGGATGAGAGTTATATTCGTTAGGTATTCGTAAGACTTAGCCGCGTTCGACCTGCCAGTATTCCAACTCGACCGGGGTGGCGCGCCCAAAAATGGTGACGGAGACACGCAGCTTTCCGCGCTCGGGATCAATTTCTTCCACGATTCCGCTTTGATTCTGGAACGGTCCGTCGGCGACTTTGACCGTCTCGCCGACCTCGAAGCTGATCTTGGGTTTGACCTTTTCTTCACGCTCCCGCATTTGCGCGAGCATGCTGTCGACTTCCGATTGTCGCATCGGAATCGGGCGATCTTTTGTTCCGGCAAACCCGATCACTCCCGGCGTTTCGCGAATGAAATACCACGTCCGGCCGATGAGCTGGTTCTGCTCGTCGAGCAGATGCATGTTTACAATCAAATAACCGGGGAAAAATTTGCGGGTCGTCTCGCTTTTCTTGCCCCGCTTGATTTCGGAGACACGCTCGGTCGGGACGAGCACTTCGAAAACGACGTCGCCCATCTCCTCGGTCTTGACTCGTTTCTCAATGTTTTCGCGCACTTTGTTTTCCTGGCCGGAAAGTACGTGCACGACATACCATTGATCCTTGGCGGCGAGAGTTTGCGGCATGATTAAACGCGGGTGAGAAAATGGATCACGTTGATGAGAATGAAATCGAAAAGCGCGACATAACCGCCGAGAAGCAGCATTGCGATGATCACGACAAGGGTCGAGTCGGTCAGCTCCTTGTAGCGTTTCATTCCCTTCTCTTTCAGGTCCCAGGGCCAGGACGCTTTTTGCAGTTCGAGCCGGACTTCGGAGAAGAAATTTTTGGTCTTGGTGATCATGCCTAACGAACCAACCTAACGGGTATAAGTGCAGGCCAGGAGGGACTCGAACCCCCAACCGACGGTTTTGGAGACCGCTACTCTACCAATTGAGCTACTGACCTATCACTCATCTTGATTTTTATTCTCACCTGCCTGCTCCGGCCGATGAAGGCAGGAGCAAGACAGGAGAGGAAGCTAACCTAGTCGAGAATCTCGGCAACGCGACCCGCGCCAACGGTTTTGCCGCCTTCGCGAATGGCGAACCGGATCGTCTTTTCCATCGCGATCGGCGTGCCGAGCTCGACTTCGACCGAAACGTTGTCGCCCGGCATGACCATTTCGACACCTTCAGCGAGTTTGACGCTGCCGGTCACGTCGGTCGTGCGGAAGTAAAATTGCGGCCGATAATTGGAGAAAAACGGCGTGTGACGGCCGCCTTCTTCTTTCGAAAGGACGTAGACTTCCGCCTTGAATTTCCGGTGCGGCTTGATCGAGCCCGGCTTGGCAATGACCTGGCCGCGCTCGACGTCTTCCTTCTTCACGCCGCGCAGAAGCACGCCGACGTTGTCGCCGGCGCGCGCTTCGTCGAGAAGCTTGCGGAACATTTCGATGTCGGTCGCGGTCGTCTTCGCGGTGTCTTTGATGCCGACGATTTCGACTTCCTCCATTTTCTTGAGGATGCCGCGCTCGACACGACCGGTCGCGACAGTGCCGCGGCCTTCGATGTTGAACACATCTTCCACCGGCATGAGAAATGGCTGATCGATCGGCCGGTCCGGCACGGGGATGTAATCATCGATCGCGGCGACGAGCGCGAGAATTTGCTTCTCCTGTTCGGGATCGCCGTTGAGGGCTTTGAGCGCGCTGCCTTTGACGATCGGGATCTGGTCGCCGGGATATTCGTATTGGGTGAGCAGATCGCGCACTTCCATTTCGACGAGGTCGAGCAATTCCGGATCGTCGACCATGTCGACCTTGTTCAGGAAAACGACGATCGCCGGGACGCCGACCTGGCGCGCGAGCAAAATGTGTTCGCGAGTCTGCGGCATCGGGCCGTCGGCGGCGCTGACGACAAGGACCGCGCCGTCCATTTGCGCGGCACCGGTGATCATGTTCTTGACGTAGTCGGCGTGACCAGGGCAATCGACGTGCGCGTAGTGGCGCTTCTCGCTCTGGTATTCGACGTGGGCGGTGTTGATCGTGATGCCGCGCTCTTTTTCTTCCGGCGCGTTATCGATCGAATCGTAGGCGCGGACTTCGGCCATACCCTTTTTCGCAAGCACGGCGGTGATCGCGGCGGTGAGGGTGGTCTTGCCGTGGTCGACGTGACCGATGGTGCCGACATTGACGTGCGGTTTATCGCGTTTGAATGATTCCTTAGCCATAATTGTGTTTGTATTTAATTTCCAACTGATCTGTCTGCCGGCCTCGAGCTCGATCTGGAGCCCATGACCGGGGTTGAACCGGTGACCTCGTCCTTACCAAGGACGTGCTCTACCAACTGAGCTACATGGGCCGCTCTTCATGCAAGCTTCGCCCGCGGCTGCGGACTGAAACCGGTTTCGCTCTCGTCGCAAGAAGCGAAAGTCCCAGAGCCGATCAAGTTTTCGAGCGGCCATGGGACTTTCGCCTCCTACTCCAAAAGCGCGCTTAAATTAAACGCGCCGGCTTTTGTGTCAAAGACAATTTCTCGCCGTCACTCCGGCTCGTTGCGACCCGAACTGCGCAAGCCGACAACAACGATGACAATAATGATCACGAGCAGAATCGCAATTCCGATTCCGATATTGAGCGGCGTGAAAAAGCCCTGCGTTGGCGGAGCGGGCGGCGGCGTGGGCGGCGGAGTCGCGGACGGCGGCGGAGTCATCGCGGCCATCGCGATGCTATTTTTCACGTACTCCAAATTGTGGGTGATCGTGGCATCGCCCGGTTTCAGGCGCAGGGCGGCCTCGAGGTCGGTTTGCGCGAGATCGAATTTTCGCAGTGTGACGTACTCGTCCGCGCGACGCTCGTAGGCCAGCGAAAAGGTTGGATCTTTCTCCAAAGTCAGCCCGTAATCCTTGAGCGAATCGTCAAACTTCCGCAGATGATATTCGGTCAGGCCGCGGCGGTAATAAGCCTCGACGTCGCTCGGATTGATCTCGATCGCCTTGTTCAAATCGGCGAGCGCGGGATCGTACTGGTTTTGCGCCAGCTCGGTTTTGCCGCGTTCGAAATATCCGAGATCGCCCGCGGGATCGAGCGTCACGACCTCGTTGAAATCGGCCGTCGCTTCCGGGAATTTGTTTTGGATCCGGTAAACGCGACCGCGATCGAGATAAAAGCGCGGCTCCTTCGGGTCCACCTTGATCGCGAGCGCAAACTCCGCCAGCGCGTCGTCGTATTTGCCCTGCTGCGCAAGTTGATTTGCCTGGTTGCCATGCTTCGCCGCTTCCTGCGAAACCGCAAAAGCGGGCGCGGCGAGCGCGAGCGCAAAGCTGAGAACGGCAACGTAACAGTGAACTCTTTTCGTTAGGTAAGTGTGCATCAGGTCTCCGGTCAAAATTCGTTTTTGCGCAATTAAACGATTGTAGGCGAGCAAATTTAACGGCTCATTTCCCATTCATGCGCCGCGCCCAAACTCTTCCCGCCGCCGCGACGCCGCGGCGCGGACCTCATCTTTCCGAGGGATACGCGGCCGTCTTCGCCACTGTCATCATCTGGTCGACGCCGTCGCTTTTTCAATTCTATCTCAATCGCTATTACGATCCTTTCGCGCAAAATTTTTATCGTTACGCGGTCGGTTGCGTCGCGATTTTGCCCTTCGCGATTTATCGTTTTCGCAAAGAAGGGCCGCGGCTCGATCTCAGCGTCATTGGCGCCTGTCTCCTGCCGGCGTTGCCGAACGTCGTTCACCAAATCACCCAGACCTGGTCGCTCTATTATATGGGTCCCGGCCTTTACGCCATCTTCACTCGTTGCAGCGTGATCATGACCGCGCTGCTCGCGCTCATTTTTTTTCCCGAGGAGCGCGTCATCATCCGGCAATGGCGTTTCCAAGTCGGCACGGCCATGGGATTGATCGGCGCGTTCGGTGTCTTCTGGTTTCAATCCGGCTGGAACGCGGGTCACATTCCGTTAGGCGGCCTTGCGCTCGTTTTCACCGCGACTTTTTGCTGGGCGCTTTACGGCGTGCTCGTGAAACGTCCCGCCGCGCGCCTCGGCACGATTCGCAGCTTCGGCGTCATCAGCTTTCTCACCTCCGCGCTGCTCTGCCCGCTCACTTGCGCGTTTGGAAAAATTGCCACGCCGCTCCATGTCGGCGCGCAGGTCAACGGCGTTGTCATCATTTCCGCCGTCACCTGCATCAGCCTCGCGCACGTTCTTTATTACGTCGCCATCCGCGAAATCGGCGTCGCGCTCGCGCAAACCTTGCAGCTCATCAGCCCGATCGGCGCGGTTGCGCTTTCCGCCTGGATTTTTCACGAGCGCCTTTCGCCGCTGCAACTCGCGAGCGCGGCCATCCTGCTCCTCGGCGCTTTTCTCGCCACCCGCGCCAAACCGCAGTTCGTCGCCGCGGCCGCGGAAAATATTTAACCGCGCAAAACTTTGCCTAACGAGTCGCCGAATTTCCCGGCGGCGGATGGCCGCGGCAGAATGAATGTTTCGCGCGCGGCCTTCGAAGCGAGCGTCGAAGGTTCATACCAATCCGCGAGCACATCCTTGCGCAACAAATCGGGATTGCGCGTCGCGAAATCTTCCCAGCTCGCGTAGTCCTCGCGCAATCGGCGCTCCGCGATGAGGGCGAGGAACGCCGCCGTGATTGTCTCGTGATAATGCGCGGCGCGGCCGGCCTTCGCCGCCAGTTGGCGCAATCCTCGCGCGAGATGGAGGAGCGCTTCCGGGAATGGATGACGCCGCAAGAGTTCGTAACTCATGCGCACATGATCGCGATGATGAAAATCGCGCGGATCGAGCCGGCCGGACTCGAAATCCTCCAGCTCAGCGTCGCGCTCGTTTCGCATCTTTTTCGGTCAGGCGATGACTGTCGCGCGCGGAAAGATTGAGGCCGTAAATCGTCCTCAGTTTCTTGATGTGCGCGAGGGTTTGCGGCGAGAAAGCGGACTTGCCTTCCAGCGCATGCAGCGTGACGCCTTCGAGCAGATCGCCTAACGACAAATCGAGATACTCGGCCAGAGCCTTGAGCACTTTGACGAGGGTTTTCTCCATCCGCGCGCCGACCTGGACGCGCGCGACTTCCCGGAGCGGCGTTTGTTTCATTGTTACCATGTTACCAAGGTAGCTCGGTAACGTCAACCTCGCCGATTTCGCGAGCGGATTAAATTCCGGCAAGATGGCTTTACGCCTGACCGGCTTGCAGCCATCTTGGCGAACTTTCATCCTTATGAAGTCACGAACTTTTCTTGTTCTTTCGACCTTTCTCGCCCTTCGCTTAACGACTCTCGCGCAAACCCCGGCTCCGACTCCGACGGCCGAAGAGCTGGCCGCGAAAAACCTCAAGGCCAAAGGCGGCGTCGAGGCGTTGTCCGCGATTCAGACCATTCGTTTCACCGGACGGCTGCTCGTTAATCAAGGCCAGATCGAGCTCACCTACATGCAGACGAAAAAGCGGCCCGGAAAAGTTCGGGTCGACGCCACGCTCCAAGGCATGACGCTGGTCCAGGCCTACGACGGCACGAGCGGCTGGAAAATTTCGCCGTTCCAGGGCCGCAAAGATCCCGAGCGAATGTCGAGCGATGAAGCGAAGTCGCTCGTCGAGGATGCGGAAATCGGCGGCCCGCTCGAGAACTGGCAGGAGAAAGGCGAGACGCTGACTTATCTCGGGACCGAGGACGTCGAAGGCACGCCCGCCTACAAATTGAAGGTCACGGGCAAGAACGGCGACGTCAGTTATCTCTATCTCGATCCGGATTATTTTCTCGAGATTCGCGTGATCGACGAACGCACCGAGCAGGGCGCGAAGGTCGAGGTCGAGACCGATCTCGGCGACTACGAGAAAGTGAACAACGTTTACTTTCCGTTTTCGATTGATTCCGGGCCCAAAGGCTCGACCGACAAGCAGAAGATCATCATCGAAAAAGGCGACGCCAACGTCCCGGTCGATGATTCCTACTTCAGTTTTCCCGTCCCGGCGAAGAAGTAACTCCTTTACTCGTTAGGCATGCTCACTTCATCTTTTTCTCTTCTCATTTCGCTCGCCCTCGTCGGCGTGGCTGCGGGCGATCAACCGAATTATAGTTCCGCCACCGTCTCCGGTCTGGCCGCGCGCAACATCGGCTCGGCGGCGATGAGCGGCCGCATCTCCGCGCTCACCGCCGTGCGCGAAAAATCGGGCAAACTGGGCATCTTCGTCGGCGCGGCGAGCGGCGGCATTTGGAAATCGGACGACGGCGGGACAACGTTCCGGCCGGTCTTCGACGAACAACCGGTGCAATCGATCGGCTCGATCGCGATCGATCCGGAAAATTCGAAAAACGTCTGGGTCGGCACGGGCGAATGCTGGACGCGGAACAGCGTTTCGGTGGGCGACGGAATTTACAAATCGACCGACGGCGGCGAGACCTGGGCGAAGAGCGGGCTGCCAAATTCCGAGCGGATCGCGCAGATCATCGTCGATCCGAAAAACAGCGCCACGGTTTACGCCGCGGTGCCGGGCGCGCTCTGGAGCGATTCGGCCGATCGCGGTCTTTATAAGACGACCGACGGCGGCAAAACCTGGGACCTGATTCTGAAAGGGCCGAACCTTTCCACCGGCGCGTCGACGATCGCGATGGATCCGTCGAATCCCGACGTGATGTTTTGCGGACTTTGGGATTTTCGGCGCAAAGGCTGGACGTTTCGTTCCGGCGGCGACGGCCCGACGGCCTTTTCCGGGAGCGGACTTTTTCGCACAGCCGACGGCGGCCAAACCTGGACCGAGATCACGCCGGAAAAGAACAAGGGCTTTCCCAAAAAACCGTACGGCCGGCTCGCGCTCGCGATCGCGCCTTCAAATCCGAAACGCGTTTACTGTTTCGTCGAATCGACCGACAGCGCGTTCTTCGTTTCTGACGACGGCGGCCAGACCTGGGCGCAACGCGACAAGAGCACGTGGATGGTTTGGCGGCCGTTTTATTTTGCGAACCTGATCGTCGATCCAAAAAATCCCGATCGCATTTTCAAGACCGACGGCGCGCTGATTCTGAGCGAAGACGGCGGGAAGAGTTTTGCCACGGTCGGCGGTTTTCAAGGCGCGCACGGCGACGTCCACGCGGTCTGGATCGATCCGCAAAATTCCGATCGCGTGATCTCGGGCGACGACGGCGGTCTTTGGTTCGCCTACGATGGCGGAAACAAATGGTGGAAAGCGGCCAACCTGCCGATCTCGCAATTTTATCACGTGAGTGTCGACGAGGCCGATCCGTTTCAAGTTTACGGCGGGCTGCAGGACAACAGTTGCTGGGTCGGCCAGACGGAATATCCCGGCGGGATCGCGAACGCGCAGTGGGAAAATCTTTATAACGGCGACGGCTTTTGCACTTTCACCGATCCGGCCGATCCGAATTTCATTTACGCGGAGGCGCAGGGCGGCGCGGTCGGCCGCGTCAATCGTCACACGCTCGAAGCGCGCAACATTCAGCCGACGCCGAACTACAAGGAAAAGCTCCGCTTCAATTGGAACACGCCGCTCGTCCCTTCGCCTAACGAAAAGGGAACGATTTTCATCGGCGCGCAATTTCTTTTCCGTTCGCGTGATCACGGCCAGAGCTGGGACCGCATTTCGCCCGACCTGACGACGAACGATCCCGCGAAACAGCAGCAGGAAAAATCGGGCGGCGTCACGATCGACAACTCTGTCGCCGAAATGCACACGACGATTTTTTCGATCAGCCCATCGCCGAAAGACAAAAATCTCATCTGGGTCGGGACCGATGACGGCAACGTGCAACTGACGCGCGACGGCGGCAAAACCTGGCACAACGTCGTGAGCAAAATTCCCGGCCTGCCGCCGAACTCGTGGGTGAATTGGATTCAGGCGAGCAACTTCGATCCCGGCACTGCCTATGCCGCGTTCGATCGCCACACCTACGGCGATTTCGCGCCTTACGTTTATCGCACAACCGATTTCGGCCAGACCTGGACGCCACTCGTCACGCCGCAAAACGACAAGGGCATTCGCGGTTTCGCGCACGTCATCAAGGAAGACGTCGTGCAAAAAAATCTCCTCTTTCTCGGCACCGAGTTCGCACTTTACATCTCGATCGACGGCGGCCAATCGTGGGCGCAATACCGAGGCAGCCGCTTCCCCGCCGTGCCGGTCGACGACCTCGCGATCCAGCCGCGGACCAACGATCTCGTCCTCGCGACTCACGGCCGCGGCATTTGGGTGCTCGACGACATCAGCCCGTTGCGCTCGCTCACGCCCGCGACGCTGACGCAGGAAGCCGCCTTCATTTCCGCCATGCCGCAACAGCAGCGCATCGAGAGCAGCGGCGGCTGGGCCCCGGGCGCCGCGGAATTCATCGGCGACAATCCGCCCGACGCCGCCGTCATCACCTACTTCCAAAAAACGCGGCACCTTTTCGGCAAACTGAAAATCGAAGTGCTCGACGCCGCCGGCCGCGTCATCGACAGCCTGCCGGCGAGCAAGCGTCCCGGCCTCAATCGCGTGATGTGGAGCATGCACGAAAAACCGCCGCGCGTTCCGCCCGCCGCGCAGATCGCGGGCGCGGGCATAACTGGCCCGCGCGTTTTGCCCGGTGTTTACACCGTGCGAATGACGAAAAACGGCAAGACCTACGAAACGAAATTGAACGTCGTCCTCGACCGCCGCGACAAATTCAATCTCGCCGATCGCAAAGCGCAGTACGACGCCGCTGAAAAAGTGAAAGCGCTTTTCGGCGACGAGAGCGCATTGATGGATCGCATCCTCGGTTTGCGCGCGAGCCTGATGACAAACGCAAAATCGCTCCCGCCTAACGACGACTCGGCCAAAGCGATCAGCGATTTCGACAACAAGGTCGAAACCGTGCGCAAGGAAATCGTCGCGACGACCGAAGGCGGCGCGATCACGGGCGAAGAGCGTTTGCGCGAACACACCGATCAGCTTTACGGCGCGATCCTGAGTTACGAAGGCAAGCCGTCGGTTTATCAAATCGCGCGCATCGGTTCGCTCCGCCGCGAGCTCGAGGACGCGAACAAGGATTTTCAAAAACTGCTCACGAACGAGCTGCCGAAACTGAACGAGCAATTGAAAACGAAAAATCACCCGGAAATTTCGCCGCCACCGGCAAAGGTCGCGCTTGAAGATCGCGATAGCGATTTCGGACCGGAAACAAATTCTTCCGGCGATCGCGATCTGCCCGCGGCGGGCGGAACGGCTGCCTTGCCGGTCAACTTCCGGCTTTATCACTAACGGCCGCGCTTTCGCCTAACGAGTCTGATTTCGCGCCGCCGCAACCGGACTGGCCCGAATTTGCTTGACCACGAGAGCGAAAACGCTGTGATACGCCTATGAAAATTGGAACGTTCTCGAAAGGCGTGGCAGTGGCGGCTGCTTTGATCACCGCCGCTGGCGTAGAGAATAGCGTCGCGGGGAAACTGTATGCCTCAGATCCGACCGACGGCGTCGTCGTCTACTTTTCGCCAAAGGGAGAAGAGCGCACCGCGGCCACCGTCGATGATGCCGATGGAATTGCTTTTGATAGCGCGGGCGTTCTTTATGCGTCCGATTTTCACCGCAGCGTAGTTTATGCGCTGAATGGAAGGCATGGCCTCAAACGGGTCGCGAGCGGCAAGGCGATTGAGAAGCCTTCCGCGCTCCTCTTTGATAGCGCGGACAATCTTTTCGTGGCGCATGATGGCACGCGACCCGGGATTGCGATGGTCACCCCTGATGGAATCGTAACCAGTTTTGCTGATGGCGTGGCTCCGGGCGGCCTCGCTTTTGATTCCGCGGGCAATCTTTATGCTTCGGATGCCATCAGCGGGAGTGTCCTGAAATATGCGCCGGATGGCAGTGGCACCACTTTTGCAAGCGGCTTCATCCAGCCTGTCGATGTGAAGTTCGATACGTTAGGCAATCTGTATGTTTCGGATGCGGGCGCCGGCATCATTTACAAGATCGCGCCTGACGGGACTTCGAGCGAGTTTGCCAGCGGCCTGTCGCAGCCGATGGGTCTCGCCTTCCAACGCGATGGGACTCTTTTTGTCGCGGATCCACCCAACATCGACGTTTTTTCGACCACAGGCGAAAAGTCGATTTTCGTGACCGGCTTTTCGGCGGCTTACCTTATTTTCCGCCGCGAGGCGCACACGCACTAACAGCTGCGGTTGCTCAGAATCGTACTTTCTCGTGTTCGTTACCCAACGACATGAGGAGCCGGCCTTTTTCAATCAGGCGAAATTGCCTGACGACTAACGAGTCGACGCCGCGGCTGGCTTTGCCGCGCGTTCCCGCACTCGCGGCTGGAGAGACAACCAGGCGAAGAGCGCGCCGACGATGACGAGGAGCAAAAACAAAAGACTGAGCGCGCGCCAGAGGTTGCGACGTGCGCGCGCCCGTTGCCAGCCGGCCCGTTTGGATTGCAATTCGAGCTCGAGAGCACGCGCGAGCGCCTCGGCATCGCCTGTCGGTTGCGAAGTCGGATCGGGCATCGTCGCCAGCTTTACGCTTTCATTCTTTGCGCGCAATCGGTGGTTTTCGCGCGCGGCCTAACGTAGTCTCGCCGAATGTCTGCATCCCGCGCGCGACCGACCGCGAGCATGCGCGCGCTCGCGGCCTACGCGCTGCCGATGCTGACGTTTGTCCTCCTCCTCGGGATCGACGGCTTGCTCAAAAATCCGGTTGCGCATTCGTGGCGCGCGACGCCGGAATTCTGGATTTATCCCGCCCAAACTCTGCTCTGCGGCGGGCTCCTCGTTTACTTTTGGAAGCGCTACCAGTTTCACTCGTTAGGCCATCCCCTCTTCACGACCGCGATCGCGTTGCTTGTTTTTGTCGTTTGGATTTCGCCGCAACAATTCCTCCGTTTTCCGCCCCGGCTCGACGGGTTTAATCCCGACCTTCTGCGCGCGCAGCCCGCGTTTTACTGGAGCACGCTCGCGCTCCGCTTTCTTCGTCTCGTCGTCGTCGTTCCGCTGGTCGAAGAAATTTTCTGGCGCGGATTACTCCTGCGTTTTTTGATCGCGGACGATTTCGAAGCGGTCCCCTTCGGCAGTTTTTCCTGGCTCTCGTTTGGCGTCGTCACGCTCGCGTTTTGCTTCTCGCATTCGATGCCGGACTGGCCGGCGGCGCTGATCACCGGCGCGCTTTACAACCTCGTCGCCTATCGCACGCGCAGCCTGGCCTCATGCGTCTTTGCCCACGGACTGACCAATCTCGCGCTCGGCCTTTGGATTGTGACGACGAAGCAGTGGGGCTTTTGGTAGCGTAGCGGGCTCGCGCAATCCGTTAGGCAAACGCCGGCGCGCTGGCATCGCTCCTGCTCTTGAAATGGTGTGCGCTCGACCTTCATCCAAAAAGTTCTCCTCTGCATGATCGCGGCATTTTTCGCGGCTTGCCTGATTCAGTGGGGCAAAGTTTTCGTCGAAGGCGCGGACGACGCGCTCAATGGCGATTATCGCAAGACCGACATCTCGCTCCAGCACTAACGAACTGGCGAAACGCTTTGCGCGGGCTAACCTCAGGTAGCATGAGGATCGGCCTGGCGCAGATCAACCCGACGGTTGGAGATCTGCGCGGCAATTTTGAAAAAATCCTCGCCGCTTACCGCCGATTGTCATCGTTAGGCGCGGAACTCGTCCTCGCGCCCGAGCTGGCCACGACCGGTTATCCGCCGCAGGATCTCGTCTTCAAATCAGCCTTCGTTCCGCAGAATCTCGAGATCGTGGCGCGCCTCCACGAATGCATCGGCGACGTCCCGTTGCTCGTTGGTTTCGTCGATCGCAACGAGGGAAGCGGCAAACCGTTTTTCAATGCCGCCGCCCTGCTCGAGCGCGGCCGGCCGTTGCGGAAAAGTTTCAAGACGCTGCTCCCGACCTACGATGTTTTCGATGAGGACCGCTACTTCGAGGCCGGTTGCGGCGGGGAAATTTTCAGCATCGCCGGCCGCCGCGTCGGGGTCACGATTTGCGAAGACATCTGGACGCAGAATTATCTGCCGCGTCCGCTTTACGAGGTGGAAATCGTCCGCGGCCTCGCCGAGAAAGGCGCCGAGATCATCGTCAACCTGAGCGCGTCGCCCTTCACCCTCGGGAAAATCGCGAACCGGCGCGAGATGATCGGCGCGCTCGCGCGGACCTACGAGCGGCCGATTGTTTATTGCAACGTCGTCGGCGGAAATGACGAGCTGGTTTTCGATGGCGGCTCGATCGCGTTCAATCGCCGCGGCGATTTGATCGCGCAGTTGCCATCGTTCGAAGCCGCGGAAGCGATCGTCGAAACCGACGCGACGAATGCGGTCGCGCCGCGGCCTAACGACAACATGGCCGAGCTGCACGCCGCGCTTTCGTTAGGCGTGCGCGATTATCTCGCGAAATGCAATTTCAAATCCGCCGTCCTCGGCCTGAGCGGCGGGATCGATTCCGCGGTCGCGGCCGCGATCGCGGTCCACTCGTTAGGCGCGGAGAACGTGGTCGGCGTCGCGATGCCGAGTCCGTATTCGTCGCGCGGGAGCATCGACGACGCCTTCGCCCTCGCGCGCAATCTCGGCATCAAATCTCTCGAGATCCCGATTGGCGACGCCTTCGCGGCCTTCAAGGCGCAGTTCACGAAAATTTTCGCCGGCCTGCCCGAAGACACGACGGAGGAAAACATGCAGTCGCGCCTCCGCGGCATGATCATGATGTCGCTCTCGAACAAGTTTGGCCATTTGCTGCTCACGACCGGCAACAAGAGCGAGCTTGCGGTCGGCTATTGTACTATATATGGCGACATGGCCGGCGGCCTCGCCGTCATCAGCGACGTGCCGAAGACGCTCGTTTACCCACTCGCGCGCTGGATCAATCGCGAGCGCGAAATCATCCCGCGCGCGAGCATTGCGAAAGTGCCGAGCGCGGAATTGAAACCGGGCCAGGTCGATCAGGATTCGCTCCCGCCTTACGAAGTGCTCGATGAAATTCTCCAGCTTTACGTCGAGGAAAATCTCGGCGCGGGCGAGATCGCGAGCCGCGGTTTCGACGAAAAAACGGTCCGCTGGGTGATACGCCGGGTCGATCTGAACGAATACAAACGCGCCCAGGCCGCGCCCGGGATCAAGGTGACGAGCCGCGCCTTTGGCCGCGGCCGCCGGATGCCGATCGCGCAGCAGTATGCCGGGGTCGATCCGCTCTTGCCTGACGAGCCGTGCCCGTCTCCGACCAAACAGGGACGTTCGTAGCTCCTCGGATCGCTCAAAGGCAAAAGCCAAACTCAGCCGGCGAGAAACGAGATCGCGATTTCATCGACCGAGGTCGCCTTCGCCAAAAACGGAGCTTGGTTCGTCGCGAAGGAAGCTTGATTTGGCGCAAACCGGGCTTGGTTGGGGACCGGTGAAGGTTCGACCGCGACCGACGAAGGCTGCTTTCCCGTAAACGAAGCCTGGTTTGGAACAAACGAGCCTTGGTTTGCCGCCAATGAGCCTTGGTTTGCCGCCAACGAGCCCTCGTTATCGATCGACGAGGCTTGGTCTGGGCGCACTAGCCTTGGTTTGCGGCAAACCAAGCTTCGGTTGCGGCAAACTAACCCTCGTCGGTCGCAAACCAGGCTTGGTTTGCGACGAACCAGGCTCCGCTGCCGTGACTGAGCCCTCGTTTGCGACAAACCGGGTCTCGTTCGCCGAAAACGAAGCTTCGTTTGTGGCAAACCAGGGTTCGTCCCCTGACAAACGAAGCCGGGTTTCTGAAAATGAGGGACCGTTTTCCGGCTGGAAAACCGACGTCTCGAGAGACGAAGACGTGTCTCGAACAATTTACCGACAGGGAGGACCGCAAGCAGCCGAATTTTTTCCTTGCCAGCAACGCACAATCCCACGTTAACTCCGAGAACAAAGCGTAGAGGTCCACCTACGAACCCCAACGCCCCAAACCCAAACACCGAAAGGAAAACCCATGCGTTTACATGTCTCCTACGGCTTCGCCTCATTGCCCGACGCGGAGCTGATCACATTCACCGAGGGGGTCGATACCGGCCTGGACGGTAACCCGAAGTATCCCACTCTCCCATCAAACGCGACCCTGGCCATGCTGGCCGCCGCGCTCCTCGCCTTCTCCACCTCGCTGCCCATCGCAAAGCACGGCGGCCAGATGGATACGGCAAACAAAAACGCGCTGCGCAACGCGTTGATCGCTCTTCTCTATCTCCTCGCGGGCTACGTTCAAAACGCCTGCGATCAGGACTTGGCGACCTTGCTCAGCTCCGGCTTCAAAGCCGCCAGCCAGGAGCGTCGCCGCGAACCGCTCCCCAAACCCGCCACTTTCGAAGTCAAGGCGGGGCAGATGGACGGACAGGTGATCGGCGCGGTCAAGCCGCCAATTCCAAACACGAGTCTGTATGAAGGCCGCGCGCAGTTGCAGGGGACGACGGATTGGTTGCCGAGCCTTTTCAGCGGCGACTCGCGCCACCTCATCTTCAACGGCCTCGCCTCGGGCCAGCTTTACACTTTCCAGGCGCGCGCCCGCGGCGGGAGCATGGGCGCGTCGGAGTGAAGCGATCCGGTGACGCGGCGGGCGCCCTAAAGAGCGCCGCATCATGCTTCCTCCGCGCCGGAACAGCTATTCGTTAGGCATGGTTAGGCCGATTCGTTAGGCGAGCGACGGCCGGGTGGAACGGGAATTTGCACCGCTCAGGAATCGAACCTGAAACCCGCTGATTAAGAGTCAGCTGCTCTGCCAATTGAGCTAGCGGTGCGTTTTACGAACCTTCTTCGCGCAATTCCTTCGCAGAAAAAAGGAATCCGCGCAAAAAAAATACGCGAGCAAAAACTGATTCGTTAGGCGAGGGCTCGACTTGGCCCGCCATCAAACTTGGTTTGCCACCAGGTAAGGTTCCTCTTTGTTTCCCCTTCCAACTCGGAACGCAAAAAATTTAAAAAAGGCTTGACGGTGGTGCCGGAATTTGCAAAAAAGCACGCGCAGTTAAACAAAAAGACAAAAGTAACCACCTCGGAAAACTCCTATGAAAATACGCAATACTCTCGTCATCCTCGCCACCGCAATTTTGGGTTCGGCTGCCGTTGTCCCTAGCGGAAAAGCGCAGGTCACCATCTACGACAATACGGAAAATTTTACGGGATTCTCGTTTTCCAATGCGGGCGCGACAACGGGGAATAAGAACACATATCTGGTCGCTGATGATCTCACCTATAATCCGTTGCTTGCGTTAGCCCCGGTGACCAGTTTCGAGTTTTCTCTTTCGAACTCGAATACAACGACGCAGGGGATTATGGCGAACGTTCTGTTTTACGACAGTAACGGCACAGGCGGCGGCCCAGGGACGCTCCTCGCAAGCTTTACCTTCAATCCAATTAGCCTGGCAACAAACAGCGTGACGGTAGTGACAGCGACCCTGACTCCGCTCCAATATTTTACCTTGCCCACGGACGGCACTATTTGGGCGGGCATATTCTTTTCGACTAGCACTGGCCAGAGTTCCCCCATCCTCAATAAATTTGGTCAGGGTCTTTTCAACCCGCCGACTGTGGGCACTAGCCAGGACGAGCTTTTCTATTCCACCGGCCTGGGTCCGACTGGCTCCAATCCGGCAGGAACGATTTATAGTTCGCCTTTCGGTGCCAATCCTCCTGCCAACTTCGGATGGCAGCTCTCTACCACTGTTGTTCCGGAACCGGCCAGCGCTGCTCTCTTCATCGTCGGTGGCCTCGGCCTTTTGCTTGCGGTGCAGCGCCGACGCACGGCCCGGTAGAAATCATTTTCAGGGAAGCTTCGAAAGCTCCGCTCAGGGTTGAGCGGAGCTTTTGTTTTTCGGGATGGCGTCGTTAGGGTGTTCCCGTGCATGGGGTGACAATCTGATTGCAAGATTACGATGTCATTGTCATCGGCGGCGGCGCGGCTGGCCTCCTTTGCGCGTTCACCGCCGGCCGGCGCGGACGGCGCGTCGCGCTGCTCGAGCATAATCAGCGCGTCGGGCTGAAGATCGCGATCTCGGGCGGCGGCCGCTGCAATTTCACCAACACCGGCGCCGCGCCGGAAAACTATCTTTCGCGCAATCCGCGCTTCTGCACGTCAGCGCTTGCACGTTACACGCCTGACGATTTCGTCGCGCTGGTCGAAAAACATCGCATCGGCTTTCACGAGAAAAAACTCGGCCAGTTATTCTGCGACCTCAGCTCGCGGCAGATCATCGACATGCTCCTGGCGGAATGCGCCATCGCGGAAGTGGACGTGCGCTGCGGCTGCAGCGTGCAATCGGTCGAAAAGCGCGAATGCTTTTCGTTAGGCACGAATGTCGGCGAACTGCGTTGCGCGTCGCTCGTCATCGCAACTGGCGGATTGTCCTTCCCCAAATTGGGCGCTTCGGATTTCGGTTATCGGATCGCGGAGCAATTCGGTCTGAGCCTGACGACGACGCGCCCCGGCCTTGTTCCCTTCACCATTCCGGAGCCGAATCATTTTGCGGAATTGAGCGGCGTCTCGCTTCCTGTCATCGCGCGAGCCGGCGGCGTTCCCTTCGAAGAGGCGATGCTGTTTACACATCGCGGTTTGAGCGGACCGGCGATTTTGCAGGCCTCTTCTTTTTGGCGCAAAGGCGAAGCGCTCGAGCTCGATCTGTTGCCGCAACGGCCCGGCGTCGATTGGCTGTTGGCGCAACGCGACTCCCACTGCACCGCGGAGGACTTGCTCGCCCGCGAATGGCCGGCACGATTTGCGGCCGCGTGGTCGTCTCGTTTCGCGCCGCCGAAAGCGCTCGCGCAAACACCGACCGCGCAGATCGCGGAATTCGCGCGCCTCATCCATCACTGGCCGGTTTGGCCTGACGACACCGAAGGTTATCCGAAAGCCGAGGTCACGGTGGGCGGCGTGGACACGGCCGAGCTTTCGTCGAAAACGATGGAGGCGCGGCGCGTGCCGGGTCTGTATTTTATCGGCGAAGTCGTCGACGTGACCGGCTGGCTCGGCGGTTACAATTTTCAGTGGGCCTGGGCGAGCGGCCATGCCGCGGGCGAAGTTGCCTAACGAACGCCCGAATTTGTCAGCGCCTCCGCTCCGACGGATGATCGGGCACCAATCGATGAAAACCTGGATCGGCACTTCCGGATTCCAATACGCGGAATGGAAAGGCACCTTTTACCCGGAGGATTTGCCGGCGGCGAAGATGCTGCCGTTTTTCGCCGAGCGCCTGACGACGACCGAGATCAATTACACTTTCCATCGCATTCCTTCCGAAAAAACGATCGAGAACTGGAAAGCGCTCACCCCGGAAAATTTTCGCTTCGCGCTCAAGGCGCCGCAAAAAATCACCCACTTCGCCAAGCTGCGCGATTGCGCGGACAACCTCGGCTACTTCTGCCGCGTCGCCGCGCAGCTCGGCGCGCGACTCGGCCCGATTCTTTTTCAGCTTCCGCCCAACTTCAAGAAAGACGCACAGCGGCTCGGCGATTTTCTGCGCGAGCTGCCGACGATCCGCGCGGCGTTTGAATTTCGCCACGCCTCCTGGCTCGACGATGAGATCTTCGATCTCCTGCGCGCGCAGAATCTCGCGCTCTGCCTCGCCGACACGGAGAAGCTGCCGGCGCCAACCGCGATCACGGCCGATTACGGCTACCTGCGTTTGCGCCGCGCAGATTACACCTCGGCCGACGTCGAGCGCTGGGCCGAGTTCGTTAGGCAACAAAGCGGCCGCTGGCAGGAAGCGTTCATCTATTTCAAGCACGAAGAAAGCGGCATCGGACCAAAGCTCGCGCAGGAGATGGTGCGCTCGTTAGGCTGATGGAACCGGTCGCCGAGAATCTCGAGCGGGTGCGCGAAAAAATCGCCGCCGCCGCCGCCCGGGCTGGCCGTTCGCCTAACGAGATCGAGCTTGTCGCGATTTCGAAAAAACAGGACGCCGAAAAAATCCGCGCCGCCGCCGAGGCCGGCCAGCGGCTTTTCGGAGAGAGCCGGGTGCAGGAAGCGCGCGTCAAAATTCCGGAGCTGCCCTCGCGCCTGCGCTGGCATTTCGTCGGCAGCCTGCAAAAAAATAAAATCCGTCCCGCGCTTCCGCTCTTCGAATTATTTCATGGCATCGACTCGCTCGCGCTCGTCGGAGAAATGCAGCGGACGGCCGATGAAGACGGGATGCGTCCGCGCGTTTTGCTGCAGGTAAATGTGGCGGGCGAAGCGAGCAAACACGGCTTCGCGCCTGAAGCGTTGCGGCGCGATTTCGAGGCCCTGTTGTCGTTAGGCAGACTCACGATCGAAGGCCTGATGACGATCCCGCCGCTCGCGCCCGACGCGGAAAACTCGCGCCGTTATTTCCGAAGCCTGCGCGAACTGCGCGACGAATTGCAGACTCGTTATCATCTACAATTGGCGCATCTCTCGATGGGGATGAGTGGAGATTTCGGCGTCGCGATCGAAGAAGGCGCGACCCTCGTTCGCGTCGGCACGGCGATTTTCGGCCAACGTTAGGCATCGCGAATTGCTCCACGCGCGCGCTCTTGCTAGGTTTTTTCATGCGCCTGTCCGTGGACAACATCGAACTGATCGGCAACGAGCTTGCGATTCAATGGAATGACGCCAGGGAAAGTTTTCTCCCGCTCCGTCTTTTGCGCGGCGCCTGCCCGTGCGCGGCCTGCGGGGGAGAGCCCGACGTGCTCGGTGAAATCGTGCGCCCGGAAGTGCATTACACGCCGCAAAGTTTCGAGCTCACAGGCTGGAGACTCGTCGGCGGCTACGCCCTTCAGCCGACCTGGGGCGACGGCCACAACACCGGCCTTTACAGCTACGACTATCTGCGCCGGATCGATCCCGCGCGCGAAGCCTGATGTGCGCCTAACGAGTGCCTAACGATGCCTCGATTCGTTAAAATTTCGCTGCTGCTTTTTTTCTTCGCCCTCTGTGGCGCGGCGATCTTTGTCACGCGCGAATTGCGAACGCGGACCCCGGCGCCGCCCGCGCGCGAGTTGTTTGCCGTGGTCAACTTTCAGCTTGCCGCGTTGCGCGCGGCTGATTTTCGCACGGCTTACCACCGGTCTGCGGCGATCGTGCAGCAAAAATTTTCGCTCCCGCAGTTCGAATCGATGGTGCGCCGCGATTTCCGTTCGATGACCGAGCCGGCGCAGGTTGACTTTGGTCCGCCGCACGTCAGCGGAGCAGCCGCGCTCGTCGAGGTATTTCTCACTTTGCCGGACGGCTCGGTGCAACCGTTCATTTACAGTTTCAGCGCGGAGCGCGACGGCTGGAAAATCGACGGCGTGCAGTCGTTAGGCAAAGATCCGCGGCTTCCCGGTCTTGCGATTTGAGCCCCGGCCTAACGAGGCGAAGTGACGCGCAGCACGCTTGCGCTCGGCGTCATCGGTCTTAATTTCATCTCGTGCGCAAACGCCGGCGTGAGAAAAAATTCTCCGCGGCGAATCTGCTCGTCCCCGACTTCGAACTCGCCGCTTAAGCAGACAAAAATTGCGAACTCGCGCAGGTCGGAGGCACGGCGCGCGGTTTTCAAGTCCCACTTTTCGACCGCAAAATCCGCCGACGTCACGAGCAGCTCATCGTCAGGCTGAATCGGCGCGGGCTCGTGATCGTGGAAGTTGATCGCGCGCATCGCGTCCTCGAGGTGAAGTGTGCGCGATTGTCCATTTTCGTCGCGACGGTTCCAATCGAAAACGCGGTAAGTCGTGTCGCTGTTTTGTTGAATCTCAACAATCAAATTGCCGCCGCCGATGGCGTGCAGCCGGCCGCTCGGCACAAAGAAAACGTCGTCCTTTTTCGCTGCGACGCGATTCAGGCAGCGCGCGAGTTCGCCGCTCGCGATCGCCCGTTCGAATTGCGCGCGGGAAATTCCGCGCCGCAAACCGACGAAGAGTTCGGCGCCGGGATCGGCTTCGAGCAGGAACCACATTTCCGTTTTTGCTTCTCCGCCTAACGAACTCGCGACTTCCGCCGGCGGATGAACCTGGAGGGAAAGTTTTTCGCGCGCGTCGAGCAGCTTGGCGAAAATCGGAAAGCGCGGCGCGTCGATCAAACCTTCGCCAAAAATTTCGGCACGATGTTCGGTCCACAATTCGTGCAAGGTCCGGCCGCGCAATTCGCCCTGCCTAACGATGCTCTGAGCATCGGCGCGATCGACGATTTCCCACGATTCGCCGATGCTTTTCCCGGGCGGAAGCTTTTTTCCAAAAAGTTTCTCGAGACGACGGCCGCCCCAGACACGCTCGCGAAAAAGCGGCTCGAAAAGCAGCGGCTCCGTCTCGGCTTTCCCCATTTTCGTCGCGAGACTAAACCGCGCCGGCTGGTTTGTCAGACATGCGCGGCAGCTTAGAATGCGCTCTTGAAATTTCGCGCTTTGCTCAAGGCCTGGCTGCCGGTCGCGCTCTGGATGTCGCTCATGTTTGTCGGCTCGACGGATGCTTTGTCGGCCGAACACACGTCGCGCCTGATCACGCCGCTGCTCCTCTGGCTGAAGCCGGACATGTCGCCGGCAACGATCGCGTTTGTGCATTTGCTCGTGCGAAAAGCGGCGCATGTGACCGAGTACGCGATTCTGACCGGCCTGCTTTTTCGAGCGCTGCACGAAGCGATCGACGGTTTCTGGCGGCGGGCGGCGATGGCGTTTCTGCCCGCGATTATTTTCGCGGCGACGGACGAATATCACCAGCGCTTTGTGCCTTCGCGCACCTCGTCGTTAGGCGATGTCGGCATCGACGCGTGCGGCGCGGCGGTCGGGATTCTGATCTGTCGCGTCGTGCATTTGTGGCTGACGCGCCGGGGAAAAAACGGTTCGTTAGGAGACGAGATCACGCCGGCGGGAACTGGGCCTGAAAGGATTTGAACCTTTGACCCTGCGCTTATCAAGCGCATGCTCTAACCAGCTGAGCTACAGGCCCGGGAAAAGGAAGTATTCTGTAGTGGAAACTGCCGACCCGCGCAACCGCGATTCCCCGATTCATCTCAACGGATCGTCGTGTATGCTGTCGAACCAATCGTGAAATTCCCGCTCGCTCTCGCCGTCGTCTTCGCTGCGCTTGTTTCCACCGGAAAGGCGGCCGCGCCGGAGCCGGCGAAACCCGGAGTCTCCGTTCCACCGTTGCATTTCCAGCACGAGACTTTGCCTAACGGATTGCAGGTTTACTCGGTCGAAGATCATTCCACGCCGACCGTCGCGGTGCAGGTCTGGTATCACGTCGGCTCCAAGGACGACCCGAAAGATCGGAGCGGTTTCGCCCATCTTTTCGAGCATCTGATGTTCAAAGGCAACGACCATCTCACGCCCGACACGATCGATGAGTTGACCGAAAACGTCGGCGGCGAAAACAACGCCTACACCGCCGAAGACGTGACGGTTTATCACGAGGTCGTGCCGTCAAATTATCTCGAGCCGATCCTCTGGGCGGAAGCGGAGCGGATGTCCTCGCTCGCGATCACGCTGGCGAATTTCAACTCCGAACGCGACGTCGTGGAAGAGGAGTATCGGCAGCGGATCGCGGCCAATCCTTACGGGGAATTCTTTCTCGACACGATCCGCAATTCCTACGCGGTCCATCCATACAAACGGCCGACCATCGGGAGCATCGCGGATCTGAATGCGGCCAAGCTGCCGGAAGTGCGCGCATTTCATTCCACTTTCTACCGCCCGGATAACGCCACCCTGATCGTGGTAGGCGATTTTCAACCTAACGAACTCCACAACTGGATCGAAAAATATTTCGGTGCGGTGAAAAAGCCTAACGATAAGATCCCGCGCGTGACGGTGAAAGAACCGCCGCGCCAAAATGAGAAGGAGTTGATCGAATACAGTCCCAAAGCGCCGCTTCCGGCGGTCGCAATCACATGGCTCGCTCCCTCCGTTCGCAGCGATGACGAACCCGCCCTGGAGTTGGCCGCGGAGATTCTAGCCGGCGGCGAATCGTCGCGGCTTTATCAGGCGCTCGTTTACCAACAACAGATCGCGCAACAGGTTTCCTTCGATGCCAACCTGCACGAAGACCTCGGCCTGTTGACCGCGCGGATAATTCTCGCCAGCGGGAAATCGCCCGCGACCGCGGAGAAATCCTTCAACGCTCAACTTGAAAACGTGCTCAAAAACGGCGTGACGCCGGCGGAGCTGGCCAAGGCAAAGAACCAGTTTCTGACCGGCAAACTGCTCCAGCGGGAAACCGACAACGGCAAGGCGAGCGCGCTCGGCGAGGCCGCTGTCATCTACGGCAACCCGGACCGGGTGAATACCGATTTCGCCAAACTCGAAACCGTGACGCCCGCGCAAATCAAAGAAGTCTTGAATCGCTACCTCGCCGGAAAAAAGAAGGTGACGATTGAATTCTTACCTCAGGCGATGAAGGCCGCCGCGGAGAAGAAGGAGGCAAAGAAATCCTAATGAAACGGTCCTTAAATTTTCTCATCGCGTTGGTTAGCCTAACGACAACTGCATCGGCTTGGGCGATTGCCGCTGTCAATTCGCCGCCAGCTCCTTCGGCCAAACACGAAACGAAATTCATCACCCCGCAGGAAACCAAGTTGGAAAACGGCCTGCGCGTGATCGTGGCGACACGCCCCGATTTGCCGCTCCTCGCCGCGCAGGTTCTGATCCGCAACGGCGCAGAAGTTGATCCGCAGAATCTCGCCGGCACTGCCAGCCTAACGAGTGATTTACTGACCAAGGGAACCGACAAGATGTCGGCGCCGGAAATCGCCCGCGCCATTGAGTCGTTAGGCGGTTCGATCGATTCCGGCGCGGGCTGGGACGCTTCCGCTGCCAGTGTCGTTGTCATGTCTGATAAAGCTGACGCCGCCTTGAAAATTCTCGCGGACGTGGTGCGACATCCGGCGTTTAAGCAGGAGGAAATCGATCGTTTGAAGAGTCAGCGTCTCGACGGTCTGCGCGTCTCGCTGCAACAGCCGGGCTCGCTTGCGCGGTTCGTGACCGAGCGGGTTGTCTTTGGGTCCGGTGCTTATGGCCATGCTGCGAACGGAACCATGGAATCGATTCACGCGATCAACCGGGACGACATTGTTAAGTTATATCAGCAATACTACTCGCCGCAGAATGCTGCCTTCATTCTGGTCGGTGACATTACCCTTGATCAAGGGAAGGCTCTCGCGGAGAAGTTCTTTGGCGATTGGAAAGGCAGCGGACCTTTACCTAACGAGTCTATCTCATCCGGCGCTGCTAATTGGAAACCCGAGAATGTTGTGATCGACATGCCGGATGCAGGACAGGCAGCGGTGACTCTGGCGAAGCCAGGCATCAAACGCGACTCGCCGGACTATTACTCGGCGCTCGTGGCTAATGCGGCGCTCGGCAACGGCTTTATCTCTCGGCTTAATCGAGAGATTCGGATCAAACGTGGCCTGAGTTACGGCGCCGGTAGCTCGATCGATCCGCGGCGCGGGATAGGACCTTTCGTAGCTTCTGCGCAGACTAAGAATCAATCCGCCGCGGAGGTTGCGACGCTGATGGAGTCAGAGCTAAAGACGCTGGTCAGCGATCCGGTCGAGGGCGAAGAGTTAAAATCGCGACAGGCGGTTTTGACGGGTCGTTACGCGCGAGCGCTTGAGACTAACCAAGGCTATCTCTCAGAGATATCGGACTTGGCAACTTACAATCTCCCGCTCGATACGCTGGATAAATACATTCCATCGATCGATGCCGTGACGACGAACGATGTCACAACCTTTGCCAAGAAAGACCTGTCGACGGCAACAAGCCTGATTGTTGTCGGAAAGGCCTCGGACTTTCTGAATGCGCTTAAGAGTAAGATTAACGACGTGCAGGTGATCGAGCAGAATGATCTCGATCTCAATAGCGCAACTCTGATCAAGGCTAAGTAAGTCAGTCTTCGCGCGACGCGGGGGGAGCCTTGCCGAGGAATTGGAGGCAAGGGGATTCGAACCCCTGACATCCAGCTTGCAAAGCTGGCGCTCTACCAACTGAGCTATGCCCCCGTGCGCCGGGAGTCCGAATCTCGGATGACAGCTTGAGTTTGTAAATAAAAATGCCGGACAGCGAGCCGTCCGGCATTTTCAAAGTGTCAGCAATCAAACAAAAACTGAATTGTGCGTTACCGTTTCGATAATCTCTGAGCCTTAACGTGTTTCCTTGTTAAGGACTTAACGACATGTCTGGAATCCCGAAGGATTTCAGGGTTAGTCGTCGACCTATTCAAATCACTCTTCGAGTTAAGCCGAAGCCTATCTCTCGGTGAAAGAATTTCTCCTTAGAAAGGAGGTGATCCAGCCGCAGGTTCCCCTACGGCTACCTTGTTACGACTTCATCCCAGTTACCGCTCATAGCGTAGGGCGCTGCTTCCCTTGCGGGTTGGCGCGCGCACTTCGGCTACAAGTGACTTCCATGATGTGACGGGCGGTGTGTACAAGGCCCGGGAACGTATTCACGCCGTCGTAGCTGATACGGCATTACTAGCGATTCCGGCTTCATGGAGGCGAGTTGCAGCCTCCAATCCGAACTGGGCTCAGTTTTACTGGATTTCCTCCACCTCGCGGTCTCGGATCGTTCTGTACTGAGCATTGTAGTACGTGTGCAGCCCTGGCCGTAAGGGCCATACTGACTTGACGTCGTCCCCACCTTCCTCCCCGTTTCACAGGGCAGTCTGAACAGAGTGCTTCCCAATCAAGGGAGTGGCAACAGTTCACAGGGGTTGCGCTCGTTGCGGGACTTAACCCAACATCTCACGACACGAGCTGACGACAGCCATGCAGCACCTGTGTAAATTGTCTCTTTCGAGACTCACACGCTTTCACGTGCTTAGAGATACATGTCAAGGCCAGGTAAGGTTCTTCGCGTTGCATCGAATTAAGCCACATACTCCACCGCTTGTGCGGGCCCCCGTCAATTTCTTTGAGTTTTAATCTTGCGACCGTACTCCCCAGGCGGCACGTTTAACGCGTTAGCTCCGGCGCGAAAGGGGTCGAATCCTCTCACACCAAACGTGCACCGTTTACTGCTAGGACTACCGGGGTATCTAATCCCGTTTGCTCCCCTAGCCTTCGTGCCTCAGTGTCAGGAACTGTCCAGAGACCCGCCTTCGCCACTGGTCTTCCTCATGATCTCTACGCATTTCACTGCTACACCATGAATTCCAGTCTCCTCTCCAGTCCTCAAGCACCGCAGTATGGAATGCAGTTTCGGAGTTAAGCTCCGAAATTTCACACCCCACTTACGGCGCCACCTACGCACCCTTTACGCCCAATGAATCCGAACAACGCTTGGGACCTCTGTATTACCGCGGCTGCTGGCACAGAGTTAGCCGTCCCTTCCTCTTCTGATACTATCAAGTAGCCAGTAGTTATTTGGCCACACTTGTTCTCAAATGACAGGAGTTTACAACCCGAAAGCCTTCATCCTCCACGCGGCGTCGCTCCTTCAGGCTTTCGCCCATTGAGAAAAATTCTCGACTGCTGCCACCCGTAGGTGTCTGGACCGTGTCTCAGTTCCAGTGTGACTGGTCGTCCTCTCAGACCAGCTACCCGTCATAGCCTTGGTGGGCCGTTACCTCACCAACTAGCTGATAGGCCGCGGGGTCATCAAGAAGCGCCAGGTTGCCCCGGCTTTGATGTCGCCAAGATGTCTTGGCTGATCATATGCGGTATTAATTCGCCTTTCGACGAGCTATCCCCCACTTCTCGGCAGATTCCCCACGTGTTACGCACCCGTTCGCCACTAAATTCCTCTCAGTATTGCTACCGAAAGAAATCCCGTTCGACTTGCATGTCTTATCCACGCCGCCAGCGTTCGTTCTGAGCCAGAATCAAACTCTCCGTAAAAATTTTGGAGCCGGCGTCATTGCTGACACCGGACAAAGTTTGCGCCGGTCCTCGCTAAAGGACCGACTATTTCTGACCATTCTTGCCTGCTCTCAGCCCGTGGGCCGAGGCAGGTTCGTCCGATCTTACTTAATTGAGATTCCCTTGCGGCTCCGAAGAGCCGGTTCGGGAAAATTTTTAATCAAAGAAACTCGACGTATAACGCACAATTCAATTTTCGCTGACTTCTACCTTCTGATTTCGTTCGTATAAAAATTCCGTCGTGATGACGAAACCAGAATTGCACTGTCAAAGATCGCTCGCCCTTCCCGGGCACAATCAAGCCAGTCATTCGATCAAACGAACAACTGGCCCGCCTTGAGCCAACGAAGAACAACCTCGTAAATCACGAGACCGCTAATAACGCGGGTCGACAAACTAATCGAATTCCGCCTCCCGTCAAAGAAAAAAATCAAGTTTCGAGCGACTTTTTTTACAACCGTAAATCAGACCCGCCGCCGGGTGATTTCGCCACCGAATACCTGCGCTTGCGGCTTAACTAAGTTGCTCCACGGCGTCGTTTCGTCGTTTGAATCCCGGCCTGAAGCTATCTTTTCCGTTGTCGCGGCCCTTCCGGTTGGCTAACGATCGAACTAGTCCGCGCGCGATCGGGTGAGTCATCCCGCGGGCGAGTTATCTAACTCTTCGATCGCTTTTCATCCCTTTCGACAAACTCCTTCACTCGATCAAGCGCGTCCGCCCATTGTTGCGCGATCAGGTCAAGGAGTTCTCGACTTTCCGCGAGCGACTCGGGCGCGAGTTCGAAGAGACAATCGCGGCCGATCATCTCACTTCACACCAAGCCGGCCTTTTCCAACGCGCGCAGATGCGCGGTGATCCCCTGTCGAGTCATCGCCGAGCCTTCGGCTAGCTGAGAAATGGAGCGCGGTGTCCCGGCGCTAAGTCTTGCAAGCAGGGATAATCGAGTCTCATCGCCCAGCGCGGCAAAGATCGGTGCGTGCCACCGCCAAAGCCGTGGCGAGGTAACAAGGTTAGGAGCTTTTTTCAACATCATCCTCGATGTTTTTCAACTGTTCCGACCATCCCTCGGAGTTCTTCCGGAACGCCTCAGCACGCCGATAAGCGGGAATTTTGCTGAAACCGGATTCGATAACTTTCACGAGAGTGCCCGCCGCCGTATCTTTGAGATGAAACTCGACCAAGGTCGGTGTTTCCTAGGAGTAATCAACATTCGGCTCTATCGCGTAGGGATGCCAGGTGAAGGAAAAATACTTCTCCGGCTCCATTGTTTGGACAATAATTTCCATCCGCAGGTGTTCGTATCCCCGATAAGTCGCGTGACCGCTCGTGAGTTGGCCCGCGACAAAGGGCGCGTCGAGCTTCACTCGAAACCAGGCACCAAATTCACGGTAATCCGCAAGCGCGCGCCAGACCCGCGCTCGCGGCGCTTTTACTCCTGCTTCCTTCTCGATTCGGTCTCCATCGATATGCAAGTTCATGCATATTGGCCTGTGCGAGAACTCATGCCATTGTTTGATGGCGCTTTTTCTGATTTGGCGTTCTCGCTTTTCGGCGAAGAGTAATGGATGAAACCCATCCTGTTCGTTCTTGCTCTTGCCACCGTATTCGGCTGCGCGGGCTGCGCCGGCGACCGGAATTATCGCGCTATCGATCAGACATCGCCGACAGGCGCGCGGCGCTGCCTCGAGTTAAGATATGAGACTCAAGTCGCGACGCTGCACTTTCCCAATGGGACCTACGAGCTGGCGGCCGAAGATGATGCCGGCTTTTTCTATCACGCCCCCGCAAAGATTCTGGAAAACACAGTCAACGGTCCGCTCTTTCTCGATGGAGGCCTTTATCTTCCCAAGTCGGGCCGGCGAGCGTTGCGCGGCTATATCTACTGGTATGGCGGGCTCGTCCATGTCGGCAATCTCGCCCGAGCGAGCTATCTCCTGCGAGACTAACGAGTATAAGGCATGCCGCGGCGTTTCTCCCACCTTTGCTCCTTCTTCTGGCGGCATTGTGCTGGAGCTTCGGCGGGGTCCTGATCAAATCCATCGCCTGGCCGCCGATGGCGATTTCCGGCGGACGCAGCGCCATTGCCATTCCGGTGCTGCTGCTTTGCACGGGTCGGCCACGATTCACCTTTTCCCGTGCCCAGATTGGCGGCGCGGTTGGGTATGCCGGAACGGTGGCGCTATTTGTTTTTGCCACGCGGATGACGACCGCGGCCAACGCCATCTTTCTGCAATACACGGCGCCGATTTACGTGGCGCTGCTAGGTCGCTGGTATCTCGCCGAACGCGCTTCACACTTAGACTGGTTAGTTATAACTGTGGCACTGGCTGGTATCGCGCTTTTCTTTTGCGATCGGCTCACAGTCACCGGTTTTTGGGGGAACATCATCGCACTTGGAAGCGGACTTGCCTTCGCGTCGGTCGCTCTTTGTCTGCGCAAGGAAAAGGCCGGTTCGCCCGCGGCGAGTATCATCCTCGGAAACCTGATCGTCGCGCTCGGAGGTCTGCCTTTTATCTTTCAGCAACACCTCGGCGAAGCTGTCATGTGGCGATTGCTCGCGCTCGGTGTGTTCCAGCTCGGATTGCCTTACGTCCTTTATGCGACGGCGATCAAATATGTCACCGCACTCGAAGCGACACTTATCCCATTGCTTGAGCCAGTGCTGAATCCGCTCTGGGTCATGCTCGCGCTCGGCGAACGACCAGGTCATTGGGCGATTCTTGGCGGCGCACTGGTGCTCGGCGCCGTGCTTGCCCGCGCGGGAATGATGATGCTTCCAGGAAGACCCAAACCTTTACGCGATTACTTGTGACGGCCACGGTATTCTTGAACGACGATAGGAAAGTGAATGATCTATTTCCAGCCAGGATTATACGTAATGATTGAACAGCTCGAGACCGAGCTGGCGCCGATGCCGCGACCCTTGCAACATGGATTCGACCGGGAAACCGCCTATCTCGTGCTCGGAGCGTTTTCGCTTTCCGAAAGCGGCGAAGCTTTCCTTGTCCTCTCCAATAACGAGAACGAAATCTGGTTTATCTCTAATCGGCACCTACGGACTTATGAGTTACAACCGGACTCAGCCGCCTTTCGCATTCCGCTGCGCCGGGATAATGTAAACCGCGGCGTCAACGCCCAGAACGGTCATGCCGCAAGCAGGCCAAAGACGCGGGCCAGTTAGCGCCTTTACTCGTTAGTTACTCAGGCGGGAGCGAACTCGGGCAAACCGGCGAACAATTCTTCTTCCGCCGTCTCCTCGACGGTCTCCAAAGGCGCAAAACGTTCCGCGCGAAAACCGCGTTCAATGCCGTGAGCGTTAAGTGGACCGGTGATCTCGCAAAGATAGACTGCGACTTCGCCTTCATCCCCCGTCAGGCCAACGCCCGGGACCACGTCACGGATGGTATAAGTGTTGCCCTCTTTCGGCAATTCGCCGTAAAGTTTCTCGATCCCGAGCGGGAAACGACCGTCAACGCAAACCACCTTTTGGTTAGGCAGAAACATGGCTCGATAACATATCACACCTCGGACCGCGCGAAGCATCTACTTGGCCTTCCTCGAGCTTCTCACCCGGACAAAGCGATATTTGCCGCGGATATATTTATCGACGAATCCACCCTTTGAATCAGTCGCCAGAAGCTGTTCATAAACCTCGCGCGAAACGTCCAAATACCGATAAGTCGCCCCTCGAGTGAACTCAATCTCGAGCGCGTGCAGCCGCCGGCTATAACCGACGCTGGCGACGTTACTCGAGACGACCGGCAAACGTTTGATATGTGAGACGATTGGCGTGTCGGCGAGGAGGATGGCACTCTGCGCAAGGCAAACGAGAGAACAGGTCAACGCTGCGCCTCGGAGGAATCTCATTTGCGCGCCAGATTGCCCGAGCGGGTCCGATCTTCCAAGCAAAATCGGGCGAAAAATGACTTCGCGAAGTTATCGAAGTGCGATCCATCCGCCGGTCGCCTGAACCGGCGTCAACTCGTCGTGGCGCGTCACCCAAATCGCGACCGCATAGCGCGGCGCAGTCTGCGTTAGTCCTTTATTCGTTAGGCTGATGTTTGTTTGCTTTGCGCCATCCGGGATGGACGCCTGCTCGATTCCAAGCACAACGAAATCGTGCTCGAGTTTGCGGCCCTCATTCTCGCCCGCGCCGACCGGCGACGAAATATCGGCACCAAGCCAGGCGACATGCGCGTCCCACGGGCCTTTCGTTCCCGAAGAAGGCGCGAAAGTGATCGTCCACTTTCTGCCGTCATCACTCGTGGCGGACAGGATACCGCTATTCTCGTTAGGCTGACGAAGATTTGCCGCCCAGCTTTTCAGCCCCTTCCCGTCGAGAACAAAAGCGGGCGTGTAAACCGACTCACTATGCCAGAGTTGAGCATAACTGTTTTGTCGCGCCGTAAAGCTGGCCAACGAATAACGGTCGCGCCAACCGAGCCGGTCCCAGTAATCGACATGAAACGCGACCGGGACAAAACTCCGCCAGAGCCCCGCGTCGCCCTTGAGCGCACTGAAACGAGCTTCGGCGGGCGGGCAACTGCTGCAGCCCTCGGAAGTGAAAAGCTCGAGAAGCGAAGTGTGCCGCGGTCCGCTTTGCAGATGCGTGGCGCCTTGCATCGAAGCCGCGGTGATAAGAATGACAGCGCCAAGAGCGGACAAGAGTGACTTCATGTTTGCAGGAGGCTCGGGGCCGAGATTAATTCCCAAGCCGATTGACTGCGAACGGCATTCACTTGCTTTCCTCCGAGCCGCGTTCGATCAAACGTTTGGTCAGAAAGACGAGGCCTCCCATCTGGACCCACTCGGAAACGAGATTGCCGACCACCTGACCCCATCTTGCGTCTGGGTCCATCTTGAGGAACAAGATTAGCCATCCTATACCCGTTAGGCCAATCAAGAGAAGGAGGGAATGTCGCCAAAGGAAATCGAGCATCGGGCTTTTCCATTTTCGCCAGACAGGACGACTCTCAGCCGAGCCGGCTTCGACGCAGAATTTCGTCCCGAGTATAATGACGACCGAGCCGCTCCAGTCGGCAATCGCGTTTCCGCAAAACGCGCCGAGGTGTGTCTTCGGGTCGAGTCGGGAATAACCGACCAGCCATAAGACGAGCAGGGCAATGCTGACAATGCTCAGTGAGTGTTCCTGAAGCCACGACCGCTTCCTTTTTCGCCCTGATCTGGTCATAAGCGATGAGTCACTATTCGCGAGCAAGAGTAACTAACGAGTAAAGGACTGTTGGTTATCACCTGAGCTGACTGGCTCCGGTTTCGCGTTTCCCGTCGTACCAAAGATCGAGCTTATCGCGCGAGCGCACGGAGTTTTTTCCTCCGAAAACAATCTGCAGCGTGCGCCGAAGAATGTGAGGAGCCGAGTAGATGCGCAGCTTGCGTCCGGAAGTGATCACCGGCTCGGAAAGCAGGACGAACTTGCCCAGTTTCTTCAACGCCTGGGTGAAGTAAATTTCCTCGCCGGCAAAATATTGTTCGTCGAAGCCGCCGCCGCGCACGAACGAGTCGCGTCTGGTGAAAAGAAAAGCGCCCGCGCCGAGATTGGCGCCGAAATAGATTTTCGAAAAGAGGAAGACAGCGATCCGCGCCCAGCGCGGGATTTCATCTTCCACCACGACTCGCGCACCTCCGCCGGCCGCGCCATCGCTCAAGCACCGCAGAGCTTCGACAATATGAACGGTCTTGATCCGGGTGTCGGCATCAACAAAAAAGAAAACGTCGCCGCAGGCTTCCCGCGCGCCGGCATTGCGCGCGGCTGCGATCTGGCGGCGGGAGATCGGCACAACCTTCGCGCCCGCGTTCTTCGCGACCTCGGCCGTCGCGTCTGTGGAAGCGTCATCGACCACGATGATTTCGTAAGGCTGACCGGCCGCGATAGCGGCGGCGTGGAGCGCAGCTAGATTTCCCGGCAGCTCATGCTCCTCATTGTAGGCCGGGATAATGAAGGAAATCATTGGTTCGTTAGGCAAATGGCTCTTGCGAGTCATGAAGCCTGCGCGGAAGCGAAGCCGGATTCAAGAGTTCGGTCGGGTTGTGATCTCGCTTTTTTCGTTAGGCAAGGTATGCTGCGCGAGCCTCGCTCATACAAACATGAAAACAAACGTGCTTCTTCTCGCCGCGCTGATTGTCTCTGCCGTTTCTGGATTTGCCGACGACGAATACGCTAAGACGATCGAAAAATGGCGAAGCGAAGAAACGGCGAATCTGAAAAAACCGGATGGCTGGCTGAGTCTGGCCGGGCTTTTCTGGCTCAAAGACGGAATCAACATCGTTGGCGCAGGTCCACAGTACGACGTCCGCCTAACGAGCAACTTCAAACAGGGAAAGCTCGGCGAGATCGATTTTAAAGATGGCGTCGCCACTCTGAAAGTCGAGCCGGGAGTCGACGCGACGTGCGATGGCAAACCCGTCTCGACGTTAGCGCTGGTCTCCGACGAAAAAGGGAAGCCGACGGAGATACGGACCGGGAGCGAGATGTTTTATCTCATCAGGCGAGAAGATCGTTTCGGAATTCGATTGAAGGACAACGAGGCACAAGCCCGCCTAACGTTTAAAGGACAGCGCTGGTTTCCGGTCGATCAGACCTATAGGGTGAAGGCGCGGCTCGAAGCGTTCCCGGCTCCGAAAGAGTTAATTGTCCCGAACGTGCTCGGCGGACATTTCAAGATGAAGAGTCCGGGTTTACTCAAGTTCACTTTGCAAGGCAAAGAGCTGACTTTGCAGCCCGTGATCCAGGACGATGGCTCGCTCTTTATTATCTTTCGCGATCAATCGAACCTGAAAGAGACCTACGCCGCAGGCCGTTTTCTCGACGCCGCCAAACCGGTCGATGGCGAGACTGTCCTCGATTTCAACCGGGCAGAAAATCCGCCCTGCGCCTTCACTCCTTTCGCCACCTGCCCTCTGCCGCCGCCCGGGAACGATCTCGCCGTGGCTGTAAGAGCCGGGGAACTGCGATAGGACCGTTAAGCCAGTCTTATGCTCGTTAGGCTCAGGACTAGCGCGGCAGCCGAACAACCAGCATTAACCAGCCGGCGAGGAAACAAAGGCCGCCCAGAGGCGTGATCGCGCCGAGCCATCTTATATTCGTTAGGGCGAGCAGATAAAGACTGCCGCTGAAAAGCGCGATGCCGGCGACGAACAGACTCGGGATGAGCCGGCCGGCCGCGGGAAGAAGCGCGAGCACGAGCAGCGCGAGTGCGTGCACAAAATGATAGAGCACGGCCTTGTCCCACACGCCGGTCATTCCGCTGGCGGCGAGGGTTTCCTTGAGCGCGTGCACCCCGAACGCGCCGAGCGCGACGGCGAAGAAACAAAAGCCGGCGCCGAGGCGAAAGAGCGTCGCGTTCATCGATGGCATGGCATCATTTTACCGCAAGCCGGGCGTCTGTCGCACGAAGATTCGGGTTATCGGAAAACCGCTCCCTTGCACTTCAAAGGACAAATGACTCGACTTCATGATCATTTTTTGATTTATCGCCGGACAGCCATGACATCCTCATTCAATCGATCACTTCGCACGGCAGCGCTCGCCGTCGCACTCTTTTCCGTAGCTCTGACTATCAGCGCGCAAACGCAAAAGACGAGCTTGCCGACGCGTCATGTCCGCAACCAAACCAGGACCGGGGAAGCCGTCCTTATCGGGCGACTCGGTCCTAACGAGCCGTTGCAGCTAACTCTTGCCCTGCCTTTGCGAAACCAGTCTCAGCTCGAGAATTTTTTGCGCGAGGTTAATGATCCGCGAAGCCCTTTGTTTCGTCAGTTCATGAGCGCCTCTGCGTTCACGGCCAAGTTTGGCCCGACTGAAGAAGCGTATGGTCGGGCGATCCAGTTCGCTTACGAGAACAACCTCGAAGTCACGCGGACTTCTCCGAATCGGCTGATTCTTGATCTGACCGGACGAGTTACCGACATTGAGCGAGCTTTTAATCTAACTCTTAATCTCTACCGTCGGCCGACCGGTGATAGCTTTTACGTACCCGACCGTGAGCCATCGGTGAGTTCCACCGTTTCCTTATGGCACATCTTTGGCTTGGATAACTACTCGATTCCGCGGCCAATGAGTCTGGGTCAGGAATTGCGCTCCAATCCGGACGCCACCGGTTCCGGTCCGCACGGGCAGTTTTTCGGGAGTGATTTTCGCGCGGCCTACTACGGCAGCGACGCCCTAACGGGTAAAGGACAGTCGGTTGGGCTGATTGAGTTCGGTGGGTTTAATCCGGCCGATGTCACGACTTATTTTCAGGTCGCAAACCAATCCTTGAACGTGACCGTGACGCCGGTCTCGACTGATGGCTCGCCGGCTACCTGCACGACCTGTGAGGACGGCGAACAAGCGCTCGATATTGAAGTCGCGGTCTCGATGGCGCCGGGAATGGACCAGGTATTGGTCTACGAGGCGAGGAATAGCGATGTCGATATTTTCAATTGCATGGCGACAGATAACATCGCGAAGTCACTGAGCTGCTCATGGGGCTGGTCACCGGCTGATCCGGCAAGCGACGACCCGATCTTCCTCGAGTTCGCCGCTCAGGGACAGACGCTCTTCGTCGCTTCCGGGGACAACGGCGCTTTTAAAGCGCATAGCCGCTACGTCTATCCCGCTGATGATGTCCATGTGCTCGGCGTTGGTGGAACTGACCTAACGACTAAAGGACCAGGCGGACCGTGGCAGTCGGAAACATCCTGGCAATATAGCGGCGGCGGCCTTTCGCCTGACGGAATCACGATCCCATCCTATCAACGTCGCCGGGGCGTGATCACGCACACAAACATGGGCTCGAAAACAATTCGCAACGTCCCGGACGTGGCGGCGGAGGCGGATTTCGATAACTACATTTGCTACGATGGGACCTGTGACGGCGGCTGGGGCGGGACCAGTTTCGCGGCCCCGCGTTGGGCCGGTTATCTCGCCCTCGCAAACGAAGAAGCGGCACAGAACGGCGACCACGGCCTTGGCTTTCTCAACCCGATGTTTTATTCCATCGGACTTTGTTCGAGTTATAACTCCAACTTCCATGACATCACGGTCGGGAACAACAAGACTTATCCCGCGGTTGAGGGTTATGACCTGGTTACAGGTTGGGGCAGCCCAAACGGGCCGACATTGATCGACACGCTCGCGCGCTGACTCGATTCATAACTCCTGCCATGCCGGCAAGGCAGCGGAGTGAACATTGTTCGCGACGGCGTAATGTGTTTCCCGCCGGAGGCAATCGTCAAGCCGAAACGAAAGAGCTAGAGTCGTTAGGCCAGCTTCAGGATGTGTTTGATCCCGCGCAAAGGTATGACCACCCAACCGGGCCGATGGTTCAGCTCATAGCCAATCTCATAGACGGCTTTGTCGAGAAGATAGGCTTCGAGTAGGACTTGGAGATCGTTCTCCTTTGCCGGCAAAAAGCTCGCGCCGGCGGTGGTCGTGAGATAGCGCTCCAGGAACGCCGCGCTCATTTGCCGATACCAAAGATCAGCCCAGCGCTCGAGAAACGGCACATCCTCCGTCCGCATCGCCGGCTGCCAGAGCGCGCTGTAAGCCGCATACTGGAAGGAGCGCATCATGCCCGTGACATCGCGCAGCGCGGAGCGTTTCAATTTACGTTCGCTCAAAGCCCGCGCCGGCTCGCCTTCGAAGTCGAGTATGACAAAATCCTTCCCGGTGTAGAGGAGCTGGCCAAGGTGATAATCACCGTGAATGCGAATTTTAACCGCGGAAGCGTGATGCTCAAGGATGCGTTGCTCCTGCGCGAGAATCTGCTGCTCGGTGGCCAGGACGGCAGCCGCTTCGGCGCGGAAATTCTCCGGCAAATCGCCGACGCTTTTTTGCAAGAGTGTAAAGTTTTTGCGCAGGAGCGCGCGCATCGACTGATAAACCGACCGCTGCGCCATGGCGTTGAAAGGCTCGGGCGCAAATTGGGCATCGTTAGGCTCGCCGGCGAGCGCGAGATGCATCTCGGCGGTGCGCGCGCCGATCAGCCGCGCCTTGTCCGGAAAAACACCGCCGATCAAATCGTCAAGTAACGGCCCGGGCGCGACCGCGGCGGTTTGCAGGTCGCTTTTGCGCGCGAGCACCCGCTCGAAATAGCGGCCGACGGCATCGAGCGTGAGCGCCCAGGCGTCGCTCTCGTTAGGCGCGGCGGTCTGGAGCAGCGCGAGCACGGTCGGCTCGGCGCGCGGCCGACGGTATTCGATCGCGCCGACGAACGCCGGGACGTGCAGGAACTGCCGCCGCTCGGTCAGGAAACGGGTCACTTCGACATCGGGATTAATGCCGTCTTCGAGCTTGCGGTAAAGCTTCAAAAAATAGCGATTCTCGAACAGCATCGCCGAGTTGCTTTGCTCCGCCTTGAGCAATTGTGACGCCGGCACGGCATCGTTAGGCGATTCCGCGAGCAACCCGCCTTTGATGCCGACAAGCTCGCCTTTCCCGCCGCTGACGCGTGAGCCGTTCGCCATTAAACGAAAGAGCGCCTCGCGAAAATCATGGTCCCAAAGCGCGTCGTAAAGAATCGTGTTTTTCGACCCCAAATGCGCGATCACGGCCGCGGAAGAGCTGCGCGTGATCTCGTGCGCAACGTCGCCGCTCGCGACCTGCACGGGCAAGGCGTAGGTTTCCGGCGCGCCGTCGGTGTAATCGACCTCGATCAGCCAGAGCTGCGCGGCTGCGTCACCCGAGGCGAGAGCGACCTGCTCGACCACGCGGAGGCCGCGCATGGTTCGCGCCTTGGCGCCAAACCAGCGCCGGCCGCGGAGATATTCCGGCAGAATTTCCCGCTCGAGCTGAGCGCGGGCGCCGTCCGCGAGAAGCGCGCGGAGGTTGGGCGCGGCCTGGAGCGTGGGCGTGGCGCGTTTCTTGCGAGTCCTTTTCTCGTTAGGCGACTGGAGGACGAACCAGTAGTGCCCGTGCGGCCCGATCGTGAGGCTGTAACACGATTTGCGGATCGTGGAAAAAACGTTGCGGCTGAAAACCTCGACCGGCGCGCAGCCGGCGAAGCGCGAGAGATCGAGCTCGACCGGCTGGGCGAAGCGCGAGAGATTGGCCACGACAAGAATCGTCTCCTCCTCATGGCGCCGGAGAAACGCCAGCACCTTGGAATTTTCCGGGTAGAGAAACTCGAGCGAGCCGCGCGAGAAGGCGCGATAATTCTTGCGCATCGCGATCACCCGGCGCGTCCACCAGAGGAGCGACGAGAGATTCTTCTGCTGATTCTCGACGTTGATCGCCTCGTAGTGATACTCCGGGTCGATGATGATCGGCAGATAAAGCTGCTGCGGATTCGCCTTCGAAAAACCCGCGTTGCGATCGCTGCTCCATTGCATCGGCGTGCGACAGCCGTTGCGATCGCCGAGATAAAAATTGTCGCCCATCCCGATCTCGTCGCCGTAATAAAGCACCGGCGTCCCCGGCATCGAGCAGAGCAGAATATTGAGCAGCTCGATCTTGCGCCGGCTGTTCGCGAGCAGCGGCGCGAGGCGGCGGCGAATCCCGAGATTGATCCGCGCCGTCGGATCGTTCGCGTAAACGCGCCACATGTAATCGCGCTCCTCGTCCGTCACCATTTCGAGCGTCAGCTCGTCGTGATTGCGCAGGAACATCGCCCACTGGCAATTCTCGGGAATCGCCGGCGTCTGCTCCAGAATGTCGATGATCGGAAACCGATCCTCCATCTGCAGCGACATGAACATCCGCGGCATGAGCGGGAAATGGAAATTCATGTGCGACTCGTCGCCCTCGCCGAAATATTTGACCGCGTCTTCCGGCCACTGATTCGCCTCCGCGAGGAGCATGCGGCCGGGGAATTTCGCGTCCATGTGGGCGCGCAATTTCTTCAAATAAACATGCGTCTCGGGAAGATTTTCGCAGTTCGTCTCTTCGCGTTCGTAGAGATATGGGATGGCATCGAGCCGCAGCCCATCCACTCCCATCGAGAGCCAGAAATCGAGCACATGCTCGACCAGCTCGTGCACCGCCGGGTTATCGAAATTCAAGTCCGGCTGGTGGGAATAAAAGCGGTGCCAGTAATACGCCTTCGCCACCGGGTCCCACGACCAGTTGGAAGTCTCGAAATCTTTAAAAATAATCCGCGCCTCCTTGTAACGCTCCGGCGAATCGCTCCAGACATATAGCTCGCGCTCCGGCGAACCGGGCGCGGCGCGGCGCGATTTCTGGAACCACGGATTCTGGTCCGACGAATGATTGATCACCAGCTCAGTGATGACGCGCAGCCCGCGCTCGTGCGCCGCAGCGAGGAAGGCGCGAAAATCATCAAGCGACCCGAACTTCGGATTCACATCGTAATAATCCGCGATGTCGTAGCCATCATCGCGCATCGGCGAGGGATAGAACGGCAGCAGCCAGATCGCTGTCACGCCCAGCTCCTGGAGATAATCGAGCTTCTCGATCAACCCGCGAAAATCGCCGATCCCGTCGCCGTTGCTGTCGTGAAACGTCTTCACGTGCAGCTCGTAGATGACCGCGTCCTTGTACCAAAGCGGCTCGTTAGGCGCGCGTGAGTCGTCCGTCATTGCGCTGCAACCTTTGCCGCAGAAATGCGCCGGCGCAATTCCAGCGGACGCCATCCGCGGCCGACCGTGGGAAGCGTGGGGCGCTAGGTCGTAAGAACGCCTTCGCGCACCGCGCAGACGGCCGCGGCCGTGCGGGTGGTGACGTCGAGCTTTTGCAGGACATGCTCCACATGGGTCTTAACCGTCGCCCGGGATATCCCGAGGATTATGGCGATTTCAAAGTTGGTCTTGCCTTCGGCAATCCACTTTACGATTTCCGTTTCGCGCAGGGTCAGGGGCTGGGAGTGCATGGGTGCCTGAGAATTACAAAATCAGGACATAAAGGGTATCGGCCAGGTGGCGTATTTACTTCCGCGCTCCGATTTCAATAATCGCGGCGTGTTCTGACAAGCTTTTTTTTCAAAAAAATTCCTTCCCGCACGATGAGCCCAATCGTTCTCCAGAAAAAAACCTGCGCAGCACTTCTCTCTCGCCGAAGTCAGTTCGTTAGGCCGGCCCTTTGCCTAACGAAAAGCGAAAGCCGTCCTCAACTCGCTCTTTCATCGCGCGCATTTCCGAACGCTGCCATCGCGGCGAGAGGCCAATTTCTCCAAACCCAAACCCGGCGCGGAAAGCGCCAAACGCAGTTGCCTAACAATGAAAACAAATCGAACCCTGCACTTCGCCGGCGCGCTTCTTAGCGTTCTGGTTTTCTTTAGCCTAACGAACGCGATCTTTGCGCAAAAGCTGGATCGCTTCGAGACAAAAAGGACAAACGCAAATCCCAACTTCTTCTTCGCCGATTGGTGGAGCGCTGACGACGGGTTCTCACAATTCGACTGGCGTTTTTTTAACGTCCGGCCTGCACGGTCCCATTTTCAAATCAACCCCAACGTCACCGTCACCAAGACCGGCAACAACGGGAGCAACGGCACGGCCGGCAATCCCGGCACTGCCGGCGGAGTTGGCGCCAACGCCACCGCCACTGCGAGCAGCAACGACGCCGACAACGAAGCCACCGCCACCGGCGGCACCGGCGGGACCGGCGGCAACGGTAATGTCAATGGCGCAAACGGCGGCAATGGCGGCGCGGGCGGCAACGGCATCGCGACGGCCCAAAACAATGCGGCTGGCGCGGGCAACATCACCTCCTACGCCACAGCTTATGGCGGCGGCGGCGGGGCCGGTGGCACTCCCGGAACCGGCGGCACGGGCGGCAACGGCGGGGCCGGCGGGAACGCCACCGCCACGGCGACCGCGACGAGCAACAGCGGGTCCGCGACTGCTTATGACTTCGGGCAAGGCGGCACCGGCGGCATCGCGACTGGGGGCAATGGCGGCAATGGCGGCAATTATTCCGGCACGGTGACCGCCTCCACGACCGGGGCCAATCATTCGGTCACCGCAGGCGACAACAACTACGTTTACGGCGGCAATGGCGGCTACATCACCAACTCCGCCGCGTCGAACACGGCCGGCAATGGCGGCACCGCCACTCTCGCGGTCACCGGCACGGCCAGCGGAAATTCCGGCGTCACGGTTTACGCCTACACTGAGGGCGGCGACGGCGGCTATGTATACAGCGGCCCCGGCACGGCGGGCAACGGTGGCGTGGCGAGTCTTGGCACGGTCAGCGGCTCATCCAACGGTAATAGCGTTACCGTTATTGGCCAGGTCGAGGGTGGCGACGGGGGCGCATCCCTCGATGGCGGCACCGGCGGCAATGGCGCAAGTGAAACCCTGACCAACGCCATCACCGGGAGCACAACCGGCGATCTCGATCTGCGCCAGACCGCCATTGGAGGCAACGGCGGCGAAGGCACGACCGCGGGCATGGCCGGCAACGCTACCTCTTCCCTCACCTTTAATTCCACGACCAACTCCTCGCTCGAAGTTTATGCCGACGCCGACGGTGGCAGCGGCGGCAGTGGCGATAACGGCGGCAACGGTGCAGCCGGCGGCATGGCGACCAGCACCGTGGTCGGGAGCAACAGCGCGGGCTCTGTTTCGGTCGGGAGCTACTACGGTACCACGGGGGGCAATGGCGGGAGCGCGACCCTTTCCGGCAACGGCGGCAATGGTGGCGCCGGGATCAGCACGCTGACCGGCAGCACCACCGGGGCGAATCACGCCGTCAATGTTTATGGTAGCGCCTCCGGCGGGACCGGCGGCGGTCTATATAACAGCAACGCCGGCGCGGCTGGCGGCAATGGCGGCACATCCATTGTGAGCGCCACCGGCACCGCCAGCGGGAACAGCGCCTCGAACGTCTCCGCCTATTCCTACGGCGGCAATGGTGGCGCCGTAAACAGCGGCGCGGGCAACGCCGGCAATGGCGGTCTCGCCAGCTTGGGCACCGTGACCGGTTCCTCCACTGCTAATACCGTCAGCGTTTACGGCGAAGTGGATGGCGGGAATGGCGGCACCTCCGATACAGGAAGCGGCGGCAACGGCGCAAGCGAGACCCTCACCAACGCCGTCAGCGGCTCCACTACCGGCGCTCTTAATCTTACCCAGGACGTCTTCGGCGGGGACGGCGGAACCGGCTTCATCGGCGGCACGGCCGGCAACGCCATCTCTTCGTTTGCCTTTACCTCCAGCACGAGCAGCGCGTTGACTCTCACCTCGCGTTCGGATGCAGGCAAGGGCGGCGACGCGACCGGCGGCGGCAACGGCGCGAATGGTGGCACGGCCAACGACATCATCAGCGGCACGAACAGCGCCGGCTCCGTCACGGTGAATTTGCAGGGCGACTATGGCGGCCCCGCAGGCGAAGGCGGCGGAGCGACCGGCTCTGGCAACGGGGGGAACGGCGGAGCCTATACCGGCACGGCCACCGGCACTACTACCGGCGCCAATCATTCGGTTAGTGTCAACGGCACCGGCTACGGTGGGTATGGCGGGAACATTTCTTCCAGTAATGCCGGCGCCAGCGGCGGGCTGGGCGGCACTTCCACCCTCTCCGGCTCCGGCACGGCGGGCGGCAGCAATACCGTCAATGTCAGCCTTGATGCCATCGGGGGGAACGGCGGTAATGAAGACAACGGCAGCGCTGGCAATGGCGGCAACGGCGGCGTTGCCAGCCTCGGCACGATCACCGGCAGCTCCGGCAGCGGATCGGTCAGCGTTACCGGCGAAGCGGAGGGTGGCAGTGGCGGCTACTCCACTGGCACAGGCAGCGGCGGGAACGGCGCGAGCGAATCGCTCACCAACGCCATCTCCGGCACGACCACCGGTTCGCTGAGCCTGACGCAGACGGCAGACGGCGGCATCGGCGGCATCGCCTACGGCGGTGGCGCGGCGGGGCTCGCCGGCAACGGCAGCTCTTCCCTTACAGTCAGTGCTTCTACCAGCACGGCCCTCACTCTCGCCGCGAACGCCTATGGCGGCAACGGCGGCGCGCTCTACAGCCTCACCGGCACAGCCGCCAATGGCGGAACCGGCTCGAGCGTTGTGAACGCCAGCAGCAGTATCGGCAGCGCCACCGCCGACGGCAGCGCCCAGGGCGGAACTGGCGGCACTGTCTCCGGCGGGGCCAATGGCGGCCGGGGCGGCGACGCCACCGACATGGCCACCGGCAGCACGACCGGGAATAGTCACTCCGTCGCGGTCGGCGGCAATGCCTACGGCGGGAGCGGCGGCTCTATCGATACCGCCGGCGCTACGGCCGGCCGCGGAGGCGACGCGACCGACATTTCCTTCGGCTCGGCGACCGGTAATAATAGCTCCGTAGGTGTGCAGTCGGCCGCCACCGGCGGCTACGGCGGCTATAGCAGCGCGGTCGGGCAGTACATCGGCATCGGGGGCAACGCCAATGCCACAGCGACCGCTAATAATAGCAGCAACGGCTCCACCAGCGCCGGCGCATATGCGACCGGCGGCTATGCGACTCTCGGCGGCACCGGCGGCGATGCCACTTCCACCGCCACCGGCACCGGCACTGGAAACGTGAACGCCACCGCTTCTAGCAGCGGCTATCAATACAGCTCCAGCGTCGCCCGCAGCAGCGCCACCGGGGCGAGCGGCACCAGCCAGTCTTCCGGTTCTTCCCTCGGCGGAGTCATCAACTCGGTCAGCTCTTCGGCTGACGCTCCCACCGGCACGGGCGGGGCGGTGACGGAATCGCGCGCGGCCGTCGCGCGTGGCGTTCCGGCGATGACTTTGGCCAACGGCCTCCAGGCCGCATCCTACGTGACCGGCCTGCCGAGCAGCGCCGACGCGCACGCGCTGCTCGTCGGCCATCCGAACAGCACCGCGGCGCTCGGTAACGCCAGCACTTACATCAGCGCGGTCACCCTCGCGGCCAAATCGCGCACCGACAACCCGGGCTTCGCGCAGGATTTCACCGCCAGCGTATCGCTGACCATGGACACCACGTCTCTGCCCGGCGGCACCCTCACCCTCGCCCTCCTCGGCTCGACCATCACGACCACCGGCAGCGGGTTCCAGAGCCTCGACTTCCAATACACGGTCGATGGGAACACGGTCGACAAGACCTTCGCGACCCTCAACGCGGCCCAAAATTACTTCAACGACAAGGTCATCAACCTCGGCGCGCTCCCGTCGGAGACGAACCTGAACATCAGCTTCAACCTCGACCTCAGCTCGACCGGCGGCGGCGACGGATTTAACGGGGAGCTGCTCGTCGGGGTCGTGCCGGAGCCTTCGACCTGGGCGTTTTTGGTCGTTGGATTTCTCCTCCTCGTCGTCGGTCAGCGGTGGCGGAAGCGGTCGGCGGGGGCGGTGTTGAGCAGCTAGGGAATCGCTGATTCAACCCCCGCCATCGCGAATCGGGCGTCGCGCGATGGTGGCTGATCGCGCCAAAAGGCTGGCTGATCGTCCAAAAGCGCTGGCCGATCGGGCCACCACGATGGCGGATCGTCCGGGAACACTAGCGGATCGCGCCGTGACGATGGCGGGTCGTCAGGCAACAGTGGCGGATCGGGCCACGACGATGGCCAATCGTCCGACGACAATGGCCGATCGCGCCACGATTGGCCACGATCGCACGGCGATTGGCCACTGTCGCGCGGCGATTGGCCACTGTCGTGCGACGATTGGCCACTGTCGCGCGGCGATTGGCCACTGTTGCGCGGCGATTGGCCACTGTCGCACGGCGATTGGCCACTGTCGCGCGGCGATTGGCCACTGTTGCGCGGCGATTGGCCACTGTTGCGCGGCGATTGGCCATCGTCGGCGGCCCATTCGGCCCTGACGGAAGGTGTTTTGCCACGGTTTCGGGTTCTTCCTGATCGGCCTTGGAGGAAGACCCTGCTGAACCGCTGTTTCAGCCACCTCAGCTTCGATGGCTTGGTCGCGAAACGGAAGTTGATGACCGTTTACCCGACCAACGATGCCGCCTTTCCGGCGGCCGATGCGCGGATTGTCGGCCGGGCCCCTTAAGGCTGCGGACGGTAGGCGGAGTCGGGCAAGGCGCAGATGTCGCGGAGCGAGGCCCGCTCCTGGGCGCGGTTCGGGTTTTCCGGGAGGTAATCGCCGATGCTGGCGCGGATCGAGGCGCGGTATTGGGCCTGCCAGCGGTCGAGCGCGGGAATCGGGGAAACGATCGCGAATTCGAGCACGGCGGTGAGGAAAAGCATGGTTCGCATGGTTGGGCGATGATTTCCCCAGGGGGCAGCGCGGGAGAGAGGACTCGCGCCGGAGGATCAGGTTGATTTCTCGATTGCCGCACAAAAAGTCGGCGAAGGGAAGGATTTTTTTTAAATGGGTGGTCACGCCGGGGTGGGTCCGCCCTGGCCGGCCTCGCGCTGCGGCAGGAGCAGCTTCTTCGGGTGGGACCGGGGCGTAAGACGAGGCTTCTTCCGATGGTGATTTCGCGATTCCGAGGGAGCTTTTCGCTTTCCAAGCGGCGAGCTTCGCGGGTTCCGGCGATTTTTTTTGGCTGGGGATTCGGATTTTAGCGAAGCGCTCCGAGGATTTTAGCGGCGGGAGCGGCTTAATCAGTTGGGGAGTTTTCGGCCGCGAATTTGTCGATTTTGGCGTTGGCAGCTTCGAGCCGGGCGGCGACTTCGGCTTTCCATTGGTTGATTTCTTCGAGCGAGGCCTTGGCGAGGCGGGCGCGGGTGGCGGGGGCGAAGCGCTCGGCCCAGTCGATTTCCATGCGGGCGAGGAACCGGCGGTATTCGGCCTGGTAGCATTCCTGGGCGGCTTCGCTGTCGCGGTAGAAGCGCTCGGCGTCGAAGTCGTAGCCACTGTGTTCGCGAAAGATTTTCTCGAGACCGGCCCGGTGGTCGGCGGGGGCGAGTTGCATGAATTTGATGAAGGCGACGGAGGCTTCGAAGAGGGGTGGCCCAATGAGGACGGTGCGGCGCTGCTCGAGAAGGGCGGCGAGGGTCTCGAGGTATTTGGCTTCGAGGAGAAAGCTGACGCGCGCGATGTGGACGCGAAGGTCACGGAAGGCTTGCTCGAATGCCGGGATGCGGATTTTGCCCTGCCAGTGGTCGAGGAAGGCGAGGCTTTGTTCGTAGACGAGCTGGTTTTGGGCGGGTTCGCCTTCTTCGATGCCGCGGGAGAGCCAGTCGAATCGTTCGCGGAAAGCCTCGTATTCTTCCCGGAATCCCCTGGGCAGGCGTTTCACGAGGGGAGAATCGCTGCCGGGGGGTTCGCTGTAAAGGGGATTCGCGGGGCTGGCTCGGTGGGCGCCGCGGCTGCGGCGAGGTCGCGAAGCCGGGCGACGCTGGCTCCGGGATGGGTGGAAACTGGCGATGGTTTCGACGCCGATGGAACCGTCCTGTCCGTGCGCTGCCGGCGCGCCGGCGATGCGGATGGCGGCGATGTTTTTGAGGAATGGATCCGGTTGCGTTCGGTGTTGTTGTCTCAAGATTTACCTGCGGGAAAAGTCCCGGCGCATGACAAAATTTTTTTGAAATACCCGGGCGCTCCCGAGGAATTTGCTCGCCAAACGAGGCCGATTGCATTATGGAAGCGGTCTATGAAAAATCTCCTTCTCGCGTTGTCGTTAGGCGCGCTTGCGCTTGTTCCTCCCGCTGCGTTTTCGCAGTGGAGCTCCGACCCGATGCAGAATCTCGGGGTGGCGGTGAAGCCGAGCGATCAGGTGCAGCCGAAGATTCGCGCGACGCCGGATGGGGGTTGTTACATCAGTTGGTTCGATGACGATCCGGATGGGAATCCCCCGTATGGTTACGATGTTTTTTTGCAGCGGCTCGATGTGAACGGCGTGCCGCAATTTGCGGCGGGCGGAATCCAGCTGGCGGATCTCGGTTTTAGCTCGACGGAAGATTACGGGCTCGATGTGGATGAGGATGGGAACGCGGTGCTGGCTTTTCTCGACGATCGGCGGAAGGGCAATGTCGAGGTGACGGTGATGAAGGTGACGCCGGCGGGCGAGCAGATCTTCGGGAAGTTCGGGCGCGAGGTGAATCGGACGACTGATTTCACGGGCAATCCGAAGGTGGCGGCGACGAGCGACGGCGACGTGGTTGCGGGTTGGATCGAGGGGAACAATATCAAGTTCCAGCGCCTCGGCCCGCTGGGGAAAAAGCTCTGGGTGCAGAACGGGATCGCGATCGTGGCGCCGAGCGGGTTGAGTTATTCGCTGGCCGACATGCATGGGTCGGATAATGGGTCGGTCATTGTCTCGTGGGTCTCGTCGTCGGGTTTCAGCGGGCCGAAACATTTGCTCGCGAATAAAATCGCGCCGGATGGGACGCTGCTCTGGGGCGCGAATAATGTGACGGTGTTCGACGGGGGCTCGTTGCAGTTTGGGAATTTCCCGCCGTTCGTGACCGATGGCGCAGGCGGGGCGGTCTTCGGCTGGTACGCGGTGGGCCCGTTGCAGTCGTTCGCGCAGCACATCCTCGCGGATGGGACGGAGGCGTTCCCGCATAACGGCAGCCTCGGTTCGACCAATACGCTGCACGACCAGGTGAATCCGGCGGTCTGCTACGATCCGGCGACGACTTCGACTTATCTTTTCTGGGACGAAATCCTGGAAGGGCCGCAGACGAACGAAGGGATCAATGCGCAGAAGTTTGACGCGTCGGGCAACCGGCAGTGGGGCAACGGCGGGGTGATCGTGCAGCCGTTCACTTCCTCGGCGGTGATCAATGTGACTTCGGGCTTCATGTCGGCGGGGCCGCTGGTGGAGTGGTCGTCGGAGCCGAACTTCGATCAGGATACAATCATGGGCGCGAAGCTGAGTCCGGCCGGGGCATTTCTCTGCTCGCCCTTTGCGGTCTCGTCGATCGTCTCAGGCAAGTCGCGGCTCGATCTGACCGTGTCGCCGCTCGACGTGGCCTTGTCGGCCTGGAGCGATACCCGGAATGACGACGGCGACATTTACGCGCAGGACGTCAAGCCGGATTGCTCGCTCGGGCAATAGGACGAAATTTCCGCGGAAGCAGGCCGGGTCGAAAGATCAGGCTTGCTTTCCGCGGGGCGTTTCGGTTAGAAGAAGAAGAACCCCGGGGCAAAACTTTTGCCTAACGAATAAAGGATTCCGAAAATGACTACGACACGATTTGCCTCCCTCCTCGCCATGCTCCTGGCTCTCTCCGCGTTGACGACGCGGGCCGCTTCGACCTGGAATTTAACGCCGGAGAACAACATCTGGAACAACAAGGATAACTGGACGCCGATGCAGGTGCCGAAAGGCAAGGCGGAGACGGCCGAGTTCTCGACCTCGAACATGGCCCAGGTCTCGGTCACGACCGTCCTGACGATCGGGACGGTGGATTTTGCGGCCGGCGCGAGCCCGTTTACAATCACGGTGCGACGCGGGAAGAGTCTTTCGATCGCGAGCGCGGTCACGAACGAGTCTGGAATTGTGCAGAATTTCGTGGTCTCAAATTCCTCCGCCTTTATCGCCTTTTATCGCGGGGCCAATGCCGGCAGCATGTCGCAGTTTACGGTCAACGGCTCGAATCTCGCCGGCGCGACCGGCGGGCTGATCAGCTTTAGCGATTTGACCACGGCGAGCGCGGGGAGTTTTATCCTGAACGGCGCGACGGTGGCGAGTGGCGGAGGCGGCGAGGTGACTTTCGGCGTGGACTCGTTCGCGAGCACGGCGAGCTTCACGGTGAATGGCGCGACTGTGGCCGGGGGCAGCCCGGGACTGGTGAGTTTCGCCGATTCATCGACGGCCGATAACGCGGTCTTTACTGTCCAGGGAAGCACTGTCTCGGGCGCGAGCGGCGGGATGGTGACATTCGCAGACAAGGCGAAGGCGCAAGAGGCGGTTGTCACCAATAATGGCGGGTCAGTGGACGGAGCACTCGGCGGTCTGACCGATTTCGTCAGCGGATTTGCAGGGACGGCGACGCTGGTCGCGAACGCGGGAACGAATGGCGGCGCGGGCGGCGTGATCCGGTTCGAAGAAGATTCGGATGGCACGGGATCGACGGTGCAGGTTTTTGGCAACGGACAGCTCGATATCAGCACGCACTTTGGCCCGGGAGTGACGATCGGCTCGCTCGCGGGGGACGGTGATGTGGCTTTGGGCGCGAACACGCTGACTCTGAACGGCGCGAATGGTTCGTTTACCTTTGCGGGGTTGATGCACGATGACGGTGGGCTCGTGAAAACGGGCACCGACACCGTCGCGTTCAGCAGCGCGAACACTTATGCCGGCGGGACGTTGATTGATGGCGGCATCTTCTTTGCGCAAAACAAAACCGGCTCCTGCACGGGAACGGGTCCGGTGGTGGTCGACAGCGGCATTCTCGCCGGACCAGGGACGATCGCGGGCGCGGTCACGATAGGCGATGGAGTTGCGACCGCTTATTTCGCGCCGTCCAAGGGGACGACTTCCACAACGACGTCGACGATCCAGGGTGCGCTGACTTTCGGCGCAGATGGAAGTTATTCGTATAAGATAAAGTTCGGCGGCAATCCGACCTCGGACAAAGTGGTCGCGGGCGGAGTCACGATCGACGACGGAGCGACTTTCATCTTGCAGACAGCGGGCACCGGAGCGATCGCGGTCGGCCGCGTTCTGACTGCGATCAGCAACACTTCGGCTGACCCGATTACCGGGACCTTCTCAAATCTTCCGGACGGCGGAACTCTGAGCGCGAACGGTCAGACCTTCCAGGCAAGCTACGAAGGCGGGGATGGCAACGACCTGACGCTGACCGTCACTCAGTAAAGCGCTTTCGGCATCGCGAGCAGAATTTTCGGTCGCGCTTGCCCGAAAAGATAAGAGCCCGTCAGCATCGCGCCGACGGGCTCTTTCTTTGTTGGAATTGATGAAGTTTACTGACTTGTCATCGCGGAGTGCGCGTAACTAATCACCGTCGGCGAGTTCACCACATCGATTTGTGGAATCTCGAGATAGCTGACGCCGTAGCTCAAGCCGATATCGACAGCTTTTTTCAGAGCTGTATCCGGATCGATCGGAACGCCATTGTTCATCCGATAAGTGCTGTCGCCGTAACAGGGCGCGAGCATTTGCGCTGCAACGAGCGGACGGCTGTCCCAGATCAAGCGCCAGATTCCAGCAAACGTGCCAGGCGGTGCCTCAACCACATCGGACAAGCTATTGCGTTGCGCGAAGAGGCGGTTCGGCCAGGCGGTTCGTTCGGTCGCGAGGGTCGTTGACGACACGTACATGAGCGATGGGTCAAGCTTTGGACCGTCTCCACCGATGGCAAGCGTCACATACTGATTTGGGAACGCGCGCATCGTGGCGTCGATAATCTGTTCTCCCACCGCGAGCATTTTCGTAGTCGAATAACCGAGCGCATACCATTGCGGAAGCAGATTGGCCGTGTGCGGAACATTCCAATCTTCGAGTTGGGCGTTGGCGAAACTCGTCCACACCGTCGTCACTGTCGGATTATTGGTGAAGTGAGCACCCAGGGCCGCAATCAGCGCGATCTTTTTCGCGACGAAGGTCGGATCCCAAAAGACCGGAATGGTCGTTTGCACCCCGTTTGCGCTGAAGGTGAAGAATTGCCCCCCCGCTTTGGTGATTGCGGCATCGACCCAGGCGGGACGTTGCGCCATGGTGTTGACGCGGAGCAGGACTTGTTTATGCGCCGTTCCTGCCGCTGCGACGGCGGAATCGAAATAGGAAAAGTCGAACTGACCTTCCGTAGGCTCTACGGTACTCCAGTTACAACGGAGGCTGATTCCGTCGACGTTTGGATTGTTAAGAACCGCCGCTTTCGTTGGCGAGTCGTTGATAGTCATCGAGAACACGCCGCGAGGCTGAGGACCGAGTCCGGCGCAAGCCAGATTCGCCGACAAAAGCCCGCTCAACGCGACAATTACGGCGCGCGAGGAGCTCGGTAGACTGAGTGTTTTGGCAGCCTTCAGGCGCCACTGTGCAGGTGATATTTTCATTTTTTGGTTTCTTGCTAAAAGAGGCACCAACTTTAGGTCCCTCCGGCTGAATAGCCATAATTACCATAATTTTTAGCAATACCCATGCCACTCCCTGCGATCCGAGCAAAATTATTGCTCGTGGTCTGAAAAACCGTCTTATGGCCTGCTTTGCAGCGGCGCTCTACGAGTAGAGATACTCGTCCTGATATTCGCGCTGCGGCGCGAACCGGACCGATTCCTGCGCGCCGGTCTCCGGATATTCGAAGATTTCGCCTTCGTAATTCCGGATGACAATTTTCTCCCGGTCGTGATAGAGCACATAACCAGGATTGATCGGCACCTTTCCGCCGCCCCCGGGCGCGTCAATGACAAACTGCGGCACCGCATAACCCGTCGTGTGCCCGCGCAAGCCTTCGATGATCTCGATCCCTTTCGCGACCGACGCGCGCAGGTGCGACGAGCCATTGATCAGGTCGCACTGATAAACGTAGTACGGCCGCACCCGGCACATCAGCAATTTGTGGACGAGCGTTTTCATTGTCGCGAGATCATCGTTCACGCCTGCGAGGAGCACGCTTTGATTGCCCAACGGGATCCCGTGATTCGCCAGTCGTTCGAGGGCGGCGCGCACTTCAGTGGTTAATTCACGTGGATGATTGACGTGGACGCTCATCCAGAGCGGATGATATTTTTGCAGCATCGCGCAGAGCTCCGGCGTGACTCTTTGCGGAAGAAAAATCGGGACGCGCGTGCCGATGCGGAGAAATTCGATGTGCGGAATCGCGCGCAGCCGGCTGAGAATTTTTTCCAGCTTGGCGTCGCTGAAAAGCAGCGCGTCACCGCCGGAAAGCAGAACGTCGCGCACCTCCGTATGCTCTTCGAGGTAACGAAACGCCGCTTCAAACTCTGTGTGCAATTCCTGTTCTCCCACGCCGCTCACGACGCGGCTGCGCGTGCAATAACGGCAGTAACTCGCACAGCGATCGGTGACCAAAAAGAGCACGCGATCGGGATAACGATGCACCAGACCCGGCACCGGCATGTGCGAATCTTCGCCGCAAGGGTCCGACATGTCGTAAGGCGAAGCCCACGTCTCCTCGATCCGCGGAATGACCTGCCGCCGGATCGGGCATTCCGGATTGTCGCGCTCGATCAGGTTAAAAAAATGCGGCGTGATCGCAAGCGCGAGCTTATCGCCCGAGAGCAAAACGCCGGCGCGTTCCGCCTCCGATAACACGAGATGTTGCTCAAGCTGCGCGAGCGTGGTGACGCGATTCTTGAGCTGCCATTTCCAATCATTCCAGAGTTCTGGCGCGACACCGGAGAAATAACCAGGCGCGTGGGAGACGAACTCTTTTCCGTCCTTTTTGCCGTCGGCAAGAGTAAGCATTGATGTGAGAAGGAAAATTTAAGGGCCGCGAACAAGGTGTCAACGGAGGCACTTTTGGGTGCGTAACCGACGTGCCGCGACCAATCATCCCGCTGAGAATTGAAATCTCCGACGCTGCTACTCCGATCTGCGGCGTTTGCCCGATTCAGGCTTCGCAATAGAATTGAACAGCGCGCACCGCGCTTCTGTCCAAATCGCGCTTATGCATCGTGCCTTCTGTTTCTTATTTCTTTTCTCGTTAGGCGCCGTCACTCTTCGCGCGCAGCCGTCGCCGGCCGCGATTGCGCCGAGTCCGACGGTCGCACCCGCTGAAGCTGCACCGGGAAAGGACGTCGTCCATCAACTCAACCGCGCCTTTGAAAAAGTTTTCGAGACCGTCGCGCCCAGCGTCGTCATCATCGAAGTGACCAAGAAAGCCGACGCCTCCGAGAATTCGCTCGACGATTTTCTTTTCCAGCCGCCGGACGAGAACGATCCGCACCACGACATGCGCGCGCCCGAGCCGGTGCAGAGCGAAGGCTCCGGCTTCATCGTTAGGCCGGACGGCTATGTCTATACGAATTTCCACGTCGTCGAAGGCGCCGACAAAATCGACGTCCGCATGCAGGATGGCCGCGAATTCGCTGGCAAAGTTGTCGGCACCGACGAGCGCACCGACATCGCCGTCGTAAAAATCGACGCGAACAATCTGCCCATCGTGCAGCTCGCCGACAGCGACGCCGTTCGCGTTGGCCAGTTCGCGTTCGCGATCGGCGCGCCGTTCAAGCTCGACTACACTTTCACCTTCGGCGTCATCAGCGGCAAAGGCCGAAACAAACTTCTCTCCAACGGCGGCTACAACATCTCCGATTATTTGCAGACCGACACCTCGATCAATCCGGGCAACAGCGGCGGTCCGCTTTGCGACATCGACGGAAAAGTCGTCGGTATGAACACACTCATCAACGGCCTTAACCGCGGCCTCGGCTTCGCCATTCCGTGCAACCTGATCAACGAAATCGGCACGCAATTAATCGCCGGCCAAAAAATCGTTAGGCCATGGCTCGGCATCCGCATCGAAACGCTAGGCGACGACAGTTCGATCCGCGATTTGTTTAAAGGCATCGACAAAGGCGTCGTCGTGCGCACGATCGAAGCCGACGCGCCCGCTTACAAAAGCGACCTGCGCCCGTTCGACGTCATCACTTCCGTCGATGGCGCGCTGGTCGCGACCGATTCGCAACTGCAACAGGACATCTTGAAAAAGAAGGTCGGGCAGAAAGTCGAGCTCGGCGTCTGGCGCAAAGGCCAAATGATGAAAATCTCGATCACGACCGGCGAATTGCCCAGCCAAATTGGCCAGCCGGCCGCGATCGAGCCAGCGCCCGAAGCGCCGCGCCAGGAAGACATCAGCAAATTCGGTTTGCAGGTCCAGGATTTAAGCAAAGAAGTCGCCGCAAGACTCAAGCTCAGCGTGCAGCAAGGCGTGATCGTGACCGACGTCGCCGACGACAGCATCGCCGCGGCGCAGGACATCCAGCGCGAAGACGTCATCACCGAAGTCGACGGCAAACCGGTTACAAGCGTCGCCAGTTTTCGCGCTGCGCTCGCCAACGCCGACCCGCGCCGCGGGATTTTGCTCTATCTCGATCGCAAAGGCAGCCGCACTTTTGCCGTGCTCAAGGCCGGCGGTTAGGCGCGCGACCGGTCGATGAGATTTTTCCTCGCGACGCTCTTCGCGTGGCTCGCGATCGCGAACTGCGTTCGCGCGGAATGGAAAGTTGCGCAAGCGGCGTGCGAAAATTCGCCTAACGAGTCGATCGCGCACTGGCAAACGATCGCGGAAGATCCCGCAAACGACGCTCGCGCCGAACTGCACTTCGCGGTCTTCGCGATCAATGCCGTGACCTTGCGCGTGATCGACCAGCCTAACGAGTCGCCCGCCGACCTCGCGACAACGATGACGCGACTGCACGCGCTCGCCGGTGTAAACGGCGGATATTTCGATCCGGAAAACGCGCCGGTTGGATTGCTCGTCAGCGGCGGCCGAAAAATTTCGCCGACCAGCAGCGCGCGATTGCTCAGCGGCGTGCTTTGGGCGAGCGGAACGCGCATCGACATCACGCGCGCGATCCATTTCAGGATGAACGGCGCAATCAAAAACGCGGTGCAGTGCGGACCGCTTTTGGTCGAGCGCGGCGAGCCGATAGCAGGCTTGAACGACACGCGCGCGGCGCGGCGAACCTTCGCGGCGGTCGATGGCCTCGGGCATGCGGCGCTTGGCGTCTGCTCGAGCGTTTCGTTAGGCCAGCTCGCGCAGATTTTGCGCCTAACGAATGTCGCCGGCGCGAAAAGCTTCGTCCGCGCGCTCAACCTTGACGGCGGCTCGTCGAGCGCGTTTTGGCTCGATGGATTTTCCATTCCGGAGCACAAGCCGGTGCGCGATTTCGTCGCGCTCTTTCCGCGCGCTTCTCGTTAGGCGAAAAATCTTTCGCCGTTCAACCTGCCGCTTGACCGCTGCCCGGAGCCCTTCAAAGCTCAGTGGGGGATGAAGAGTTTTGGCGGTTTCCTAATTAACGGCGCGGTGGTTTATGGCGAAGTCCGGGGCGAGCAGGTGCACTTTCTCAAGCAGGCGCCCTGGCTTGGGATCGATTTCAGTGGCGAGGTCGATTCGTTAGGCAAGGTCGAGATCGCGCTCCCGGTCGCGCCGAGCAAAGTGATTGCGGTCGGCCTGAATTACGCCGATCACATCAAGGAAATGCAGCGGACGGAGATTGGCTCGCCGCTCATCTGGTTCAAAGCACCAAGTTCGTTACTTCCGCCCAACGGAACTATCGAGATCGCCTTCCCCGGGCACAAAACCGACTTCGAGACCGAACTCGCGATCGTGATCGGGCGTATGGCGAAGAACGTTTCGCTCGCGCGCGCGCTCGATTTTGTTTTCGGTTACACGATCGCGCTCGATATCAGCGACCGCGATTTGCAGAAGGCCGAGAAACAATTTTCGCGCTGCAAATCTTTCGACACCTACACGCCGGTTGGTCCGTTTATTCAGACCGAGATCGATGTCGGCGACCTCGAGATTTCGTTGCGGCAAAACGGCGTCGTCCGGCAAACCGCGCGCACGAGCCAGATGATTTATTCGGTCGCGCGCATCATCGCTTTTGCGAGCGAATCGCTCACCCTTCTGCCCGGCGATTTGATTTTAACCGGCACGCCCTCGGGAGTGGGCGCGATCGCGGAGGGCGACGAACTCGTTGCGACGTTGAGCGATTGGCCGCCGTTGCGGAATCAAGTAGCGCGAGCGCGCTCTTAAAGAAAAGCGGTGCGAGAAATGGCAGCTTCCAGTTACATCCCAAGGGAACGACTGATCCGAATAACTTTATGATTCCGCCGAATTGGGGCGTTATGAAAAAAGCGAAAACTTTTTCTCGACTTGCCACCCGTTCGTTTGGGATAACCAGCGCCAATAACAGCCTGAACCTGTCGAACCATCAACCTGTAAATATGAAAAAATCGCTATTCGTTAGTCTGTGCACCATTTCAATTGCGGCCGCCGCGTTCGCGCAAACTCCCGGCGAGCCCGCCGCCGCCACGGCCATCCCTTCACCGGGCACTACAGGCCTTGAGTCGCCTTCAGCCGCGCCGGCCACCAGCGTTCCGGCCATGAGCCCGGCGATGTCCACTGCGCTTGGAGCGAGCGTTGCTCCGGCCGGTTCACCCGCCGCCGGCGCGACCACGACCACAGCGACCGCGCCGAGTCCGGCAAGTGCCGTCTCGGCCACGATCGCGCCGGACGCGGGCGCGAATGCCGTCCAGCCGACGACGGCGGAAAGTCCGGGGAGCAAAAATTTCCTCATCGATAATTTCCGCAAAGGCGGCCCAATCATGTGGCCGATCCTGATCGTGTCGATCGTGGCGCTGACCGTTGTGCTCGAGCGCTGCTTCTGGTGGGGCGCGCGCTGGTTCCGGCGCGATCCGAAGCGGATCGAAAAAGTTTTCACCGCAATCGAAACCGGCGACGTGAATGAAGCTTCGAAACTTTCCCGCGGCACGCGCGATCCGGTGCTGCGCATGCTTTGGAATGGCTTGAATCATCAGCACGCCTCGTTGCAAGGCGCGCTCCAAGTCGCGGCCGGCATCGAGATCAAACGCGCCGGACGTTTCCTCGTCGTCATGGACACGCTCGTCACGCTCGCGCCGTTGCTCGGATTGTTAGGCACGATCACCGGTCTGATTCGTTCGTTCAGCTTCCTCGGCAACGAAGAGCTGGCGGTGCAAGCGGTCACCGGCGGTATCGCGGAAGCGCTCATCGCGACGGCCTGCGGTCTCGGTCTTGCGATTTTCTCGCTCATTCCGTTTAACTTTTTCACCTCGCGCGTGTCTAATCTAGAGTTCGAGTTGCAAACCGCGGCGACGAACCTGGAGGTGATGCTGGACGCAAATGCCAAGGCCAAACGCGAGGCCGAGATGACGCCGACGTCGCGGCCCTAACGATCACGGTTTCGCATCGATCGAAACATTATGGAATTCGCCTCGCCCATTCCGCACAAGAAAGCGCGGATCGAGATCATCCCGCTGATCGACATCATGTTCTTTCTCCTCGCGAGCTTCATGATGGTGAGCTTGAGCCAGGTCCATATGAAGGGCATCAAGGTGAATCTGCCGACAGGCGTGAGTGGCGTCACCCAAACGAAGCGTGAGTACGTCAGCCTCTCCGTTGACAAGGATGGGCAGATTTATTTCGACAAGGAAAAGATGGAACCGGATGAAGTTTACAAGCGGCTGGTCGAGGTGCACAAAAACAGTCCGCAAGCGAAAATCTTCATCCGCGGCGACCGCGATACTTATCACGGCGACATCATTCGTCTGATTGAACAGGTCCGCGCGGCCGGCATCTACAAAATCGCGTTCGAAATCAAGAGTCCGTCATTGCCGTCTCATACCAACGAATAACGAGCCATGGCCAAACCACAATTCTACAAGCCGGCGCCGCGATGGCAGCTCTGGGCCTGCCTTGCCGGCGCAGTCGGGATCGAATGCGCCGCCATCGGTGTCGCCAGCCTGCACAGGGAAGAGCAGATCCCGACCGACGTCGGTTTCACGCAAGCCCAGCCGGTTGACGCGGTCATAACTGAAATCCCGCCCGAGCCGACGCCGCCACCTGACGAAGAGCCGCCGCCGCCGCCGCCACCGCCGCCGGACGAGCCTAACGAATTCCAGATCCAGGAACCAACGCCGCCGCCGCGGCCGAAAAATGCGCCGACACCAAAACCGCGCGCGCGAGTTGCCGCCACCCTGCCGCGCGGCGTGCCGAGCGGCCCGGTCAGTTTTGTTTCCGCAAAAGCGAACCTCATCAGCGCGCCGCGGCCGGAATATCCGTACGAAGCGCGACGCTCGCACGTGACGGGAAGCGGGAAATTTTTGCTCCATTTCGATTCATCGGGATCCGTCACCGACGTCGATGTAACCGAGAGCACGGGCAGCGCGATTCTCGATCAGACATCGCAAAACACATTCCGTCGCTGGCGCTGCAAACCCGGCACCTACACGAAAGTCTACGTGCCGATCACCTACACCATGTCGGGCGCACAAATGTAGCCTAACGAGTCTATGAGAGTCGCTTCACCGATCCCGCACAAAAAGGCCCGCATCGAGATCATCCCGCTGATCGACATCATGTTTTTCCTCCTCGCCAGCTTCATGATGGTGAGCCTCAGCCAGGTCCACATGAAAGGCATTCGCGTCAATCTCCCGTCCTCCGTCGCGACCGCGCAGCCGACGCCGCCGAACAAAAAAGATTACACCGCCCTGCACGTCGATTCCGACGGCCTCGTCCATTTCGATAACGAAGTCGTGACCGACGGCGACGTCTTGCCTCGCTTGCTCAAGCTTTATAATTCAAATCACGACGCCAAGGTTTTCATCAGCGCAGACAAGGAAGCGCTCCATGGCGACGTCATTAAACTGCTCGACCGCGTTCGTTCCGCCGGCATCACCAAAGTCGGCTACGAGATCAAGGTCAAGGCGAGCAACCCGAACGCTCCCGCGGGACCGTAGTCACTCGACCATTCTCGTTAGGCTGACTCGGAGCTTGTGCGCGGCGATCGCGCGGTGACTGAGGGAATTTTTTTCCTCGGCTGACATCTCGGCGAAAGTTTCCTCGCGCTCGTTAGGCAAAAAAAGCGAATCGTAACCGAACCCGCCCTGCCCGCACTCGCGCCTGACGATGCTGCCTTCGACTGCGCCGTCGTAACTTCCGAGCAGCCTGCCGCCGCGCGCGAGCACCAGCACGCAGCGAAATCGCGCCGTCGTCGGGGCATCGTTAGGCAAACGCGCGAGCTGCGCGAGAAGCTTCGCCCGGTTGGCCGCGTCGCCCGCATTTTCGCCAGCGTAGCGCGCGGAGAAAATTCCCGGCCCGCCGCCTAACGAATCCACTTCCAGCCCGGAATCGTCGGCCAAAACCAGTCCCGGCAACTGCCGCGAAACCGTCAGCGCCTTGAGCTGCGCATTTTCCAAAAACGTCGCGCCACCCTCCGCGATCTCGCCGATTTCCGGATGCAAACGCAAATCTTCGATCGCAAAATCATCTCCCAGAATTTCGGAAAGCTCGCGCGTCTTGTGCGCATTGCGCGTCGCGAAGAGCAGCCGGATCATGCCAAAAATGAATCAGAAAAAAAGGAACGCAGGAAAAGAGTGAAAGCGATTCTGCAAATTCCTACTTTCCTGCGTTCCTGATTCGTCAATCTTCTCCTCCGCGTGAACGACCGCCGCAAACCACATCCATTCGATCGCATCGAGCCGAAATGGCAGGCGCGCTGGGACGAGCGCCGTCAATTCCACGCGCCCAATCCCGGAGAAGCGGGCTTCGATCCGGCACGGCCGAAATATTATGTCCTCGACATGTTCCCCTACCCGAGCGGCGCGGGCCTGCACGTCGGGCATCCCGAGGGCTACACCGCGACCGACATCGTCGCGCGCTACAAACGTTTTTGCGGCTTCAATGTTTTGCATCCGATGGGTTGGGACGCCTTCGGTTTGCCGGCCGAGCAATACGCGATTCGCACCGGTCAGCATCCGGAGATCACAACGCGCGAGAATATCGCGCGCTTCAAAACGCAACTGAAACGCATCGGTTTTTCCTACGATTGGGAACGCGAAATCACCACGACCGATCCGGATTACTTCCGCTGGACGCAATGGATTTTCCTCCAGATTTACAATAGCTGGTTGAATCCCGAGACGCAGCGCGCCGAGCCGATCTCGACTTACAAAGACAACGATCCCGACAGCGTGCGGCTCGCCTATGTCGCGGAAGTGCCGGTGAACTGGTGCGCCGAACTCGGCACCGTTCTCGCGAACGAAGAAGTGATCGACGGCAAAAGCGAAGTTGGCGGATTTCCCGTCGTTAGGCGGCCGATGCGGCAATGGATGTTGCGCATCACCGCCTTCGCCGAGCGCTTGATCGATGAGCTCGAGCCGCTCGATTGGCCGGTCGGAATAAAATTGCTGCAACGCAATTGGATTGGCAAAAGTGTCGGCGCGGAAGTGCGCTACGCGGTCGCGGATCGCGACGAAGTCATCACCGTTTTCACGACGCGGCCTGACACGCTTTACGGCGGGACCTTTCTCGTCCTCGCGCCGGAGAATCCGCTCGTCGATCGCCTAACGACTAACGAACAGCGCGCGGCGGTCGAAAATTATCGCGCGCAAATTTCCGCGAAGAGCGACCTCGAAAGAACCGAGCTGGCGAAGGAAAAAAGCGGCGTTTTCAGCGGCGCCTTCGCCATCAATCCGGTCAACGAAAAGCGGATTCCGATCTGGATCGCCGATTACGTGCTCATGGGCTACGGCACCGGCGCGATCGGCGGCGTGCCGGCGCACGACGAGCGCGACCTCGAGTTCGCGCGAAAATTCGGGCTACCGATTGTTGAAGTTGTAGAGCCGGCGAACGGCGAATCGCCGACGGGATTCTTCGGCGAAGGCATGGCGATCAATTCGCCGCTGATCGATGGCCTACCGACCACGCAGGCCAAAGAGCGAATCACCGACTGGCTGGAAGAACGCGGAGCCGGACGGCGAAGAATTAACTACAAACTCCGCGACTGGCTTTTCTCGCGCCAACGTTACTGGGGCGAGCCTTTCCCGATCGTTTGGGAAAACGGCCGGCACCGTTCGTTAGGCGAAAACGAATTGCCGCTCGTGCCGCCGCCGCTCGACGATTTCAAGCCGACCGGTAGCGGCGAGCCGCCGCTCGCGCGCGCCCGCGACTGGGTTCGTTATTCCGAAACCGCGACGCGGGAGCTGAACACAATGCCGCAATGGGCCGGCTCGTGCTGGTATTACCTGCGTTTTTGCGATCCTAGGAATCCGGAGCGGTTTGTCGGGGTAGAAGCGGAGCGCTACTGGATGAATCCAAGCCCTAAGACGGTCGCCCAAGGCACGAAACCTTCGACCCTTGCTTCGAACAGTTTCGCACCCGGCGGCGTCGATCTCTACGTCGGCGGGACGGAGCACGCCGTCCTTCACCTTTTATACGCGCGTTTCTGGCACAAGGTGCTCTTCGATCTCGGCCACCTCTCGACGAATGAACCGTTCCAGCGGCTGGTGAATCAGGGCATCATCCTCGGCGAAGACGGCCGCAAAATGTCGAAGCGCTGGGGCAACGTAATCGATCCGCTCGACGTCATCGCCGATTACGGCGCGGACGCGTTTCGCTGCTACGAAATGTTCATGGGACCGCTTGAGCAGATGAAACCGTGGAGCATGGCCGGCGTCGAAGGCCTAGCGCGATTTCTCGCCCGCGTCTGGCGTTTGATGATGGAGGAAAATCAGGCCGGCGAATGGATTCTTTCGTCGGCGCTCGTCGCGACCGGGCCGGACAAAGCGCAGCTCAAAGTGATGCACGCGACGATCAAGAAAGTGACCGAAGACATCGAGGCGCTTTCCTTCAACACCGCGATTGCGCAGATGATGATTTTTGTGAACGCCTTCACCGCCGTGGAGGCGCGGCCGGTGGCGGCTTTGCGCCTGCTCCTGATATTGCTCAATCCTTTCGCGCCCCATCTCGCGTCGGAACTTTGGGAGTCGTTAGGCGAAAAGTTTCCGCTTTCGCCTAACGAGATCACGGATCAACCGTGGCCGGAATATGAGCCTGAATTTTTGGTCGAGGATGAAATCGAAATCGTCCTGCAAGTGAACGGCAAGGTGCGCGACCGCATGATCGTGCCGCTCGAGGCGACGAACGCCGAGCTCGAAGAATTAGCGCGCAAAAACGAACGCGTGCGCGAATTCATCGATGGGAAAACCGTTCGCAAAGTCGTCGTCATTCCGAAAAAACTGGTTAATGTGGTCGCAAACTGAGAAACAAACCTTCCATATGTGGAAAGAATTCAAGGAATTCGCGGTCAAGGGCAACGCGGTCGATCTCGCGGTCGGCGTGATCATCGGCGCGGCCTTTGGCGCGATCGTGCAATCGCTCGTCAAGGACATCATCATGCCGCCGCTCAGCCTGCTCACGGGCGGGCTGGATTTCTCGAACAAGTTCGTCGTGCTCAAAGCGGGCGCGGATGGCCTGACGAACTTCGCCACGCCCGCAGCCGCCGCGGCGGACAAGGCGATCACCTGGAATTACGGCAACTTCATCACCCTGGCGGTGAATTTCATCATCGTCGCGCTGGCGATTTTCGTGGTCGTGCGCGCGCTCGCGAAATTGAAGCGGCCGGAAGCGAACGTCGCGCCGACATCGAAGGATTGCCCGTTTTGCATGATGACGATCCCAATCAAGGCGACGCGCTGTCCGCATTGCACCGCGGAGCTTGCCGCCTAGGCCGCGAGGTTGTTTTTCTCCGTGCGCAAAACGCGGCGCGGAGTGCAGAGCCAGACGCGGTCTTCGTCGTCGTTAGCCCAAACCACGCCGCCCGCCCACGGCGAAAACGCGGGCAGAATCCAGCAGCGTTTTTGCTGCACGAACGCCGGCAATTTCAAACGCAATCCCGCACCGTCCGTCAGGCTCGCAGCCGGATGATGATGGCCGATGACCTGGATCCGCTCGTCCGCATCGATTTGGCAATGCTCGTGTTGAAAAATAAAATCCGGCGTTTCCCAGAGCGGCAAAAATTCGATCGGGCGCGCGACCTGCCGGTCGTGATTGCCGGCGAGCGCGATCACTTCGCAGCGCGTGCGCAGGCGCGCGAGCAACTCCGCCGCCGCGGCGGCCGATGCTTTGTCGTGCACCAAATCGCCGGCGATGATGAGCCGTTGCGGTTGGTAGTCCTGGAGCAGGATCGTTAGGCGTTCTTCGATCGAGGCCATCCCCCAAAGGGGCACGAGCCGACCCGCCGCGCGCTGGCTCAGCTCGTAACCAAAATGCAAATCGGCCACGGCTAGCCAGCGTTCCGTTTCGTGAAAAAGCGCAAGCCGGCCATCAAGGAGGACGTGCGGCGCGACCGCGATGCGGCTGTCGGAAATCGGAAACATCATCGGGTTGCGCGGAAATTACGCTTGTCAGATTGCGCTTCAACCGATAAGCAGAACGCCGCATCCGACCATGAGAACGCGCGCCAGACTTCTGCTCATCGGTGCGCTGGCTCTGCTCGGCGCCGGTTGCGCACAAGTGCAAACGAGCAACCAACCGGTGGCCAATCGCATTCGCCAGGTGCGCACGACCGCCTACACCTGCACCGAGCGCGGCGGCAAACGCAACGCGATCGGCACCCGCCTTTCCAGCGCCCAGGTGAAGAGCGCCGCGGCCGACTGGTCGCGCTGGCCGCTCGGGACAAAGTTCCGCGTTGTCGGCACCGACGAAGTTTTCCAGGTCGATGATTACGGCAGCGCGCTCATCGGCACCGGCACGATCGATCTTTACAAAAAAAATCGGCTCGAGATGCGGCAGTGGGGTGTGCGCCGGGTGGATATCGATGTGCTCGAGTGGGGCTCGCCCGAACGCAGCCGGCAAGTGCTCGCGCGCCGATCGGGAAATCGCAAAGTCCGCGCGATGCTCGTCGCGCTCGCGAAGCAATCGCCCGCACCGGCGCTGCCGCCGTTTTAGTTCACTTTCTTTTGACACCGCCGTGGCGCGCCGCACTTTCGGCGGATGAAAATTTTCGTCGTCGGCGGCGCCGGTTACATCGGGAGCATTTGCGTCGAGCTGCTGCTCGATGAAGGCCACGAAGTCTGCGTCTTTGACAACCTCACCGAAGGTCATCGCCGCGCGGTGGACGCGCGGGCCGGTTTCATCGGCGGCGATTTGTCGCGCCGTGAAGAAATCTCCCCGGCCCTGAAAGAGACGAAGCCCGGCGCGGTGATGCATTTTGCCGCGAACGCGCTCGTCGGCGAATCGATGGAAAACCCGTCGAAATATTTTCGCAACAACGTCTGCGCGGGAATTAATTTGCTCGATGCGATGCGCGACGCCGGGGTCGGTCGCCTCGTTTTCTCCTCGACGTGCGCGACCTTCGGTCCGCCGGAGCGCGTGCCGATCGATGAGTCATTGCCGCAGCGGCCGATCAATCCCTACGGCGAATCAAAACTGCTCTTCGAAAAAATTCTCCGCTGGTACGATCAGATCCACGGTTTGAAATTTGTCGCGCTTCGCTATTTCAACGCCGCCGGCGCGACGGAAAAATTTGGCGAAGATCATCGCTGCGAGACGCACCTGATTCCAAACGTGCTCAAGGTTGCGCTCGGCAAAAAACCGCAGGTGGAAATTTTCGGCACGGACTACGAAACGCCGGACGGCACCTGCATTCGCGACTACATTCACATTCTCGATCTCTCGCGCGCGCACATTCTCGCGCTCGGCGCGAAGGAAAGCGCGTATTACAATCTCGGCACCGGCGGTGGGTCGAGCGTGCGCGAAGTGATCGACGTCTGCCGCGAAGTGACTGGAAAAAAAATCCCGGTGTTTGAAAGAGCGCGTCGTCCCGGTGATCCGCCGCGGCTCATCGCCTCATCCGCAAAAATTAAACGCGAACTTGGCTGGGCGCCGCAGTTCGAAAATCTCCGCGCCATCATCGAGAGCGCATGGCGCTGGCACGAGAAATTTCCGGACGGTTACGGCGATTAGGATCCGCGCTCGTCTGTTCACCGGGAAGCCCGCGAAAAAAAATTTCGCGGACGCCCCGCAATTTTGCCTAACGAGCGATTCGCCGTCAGGGATTCGGCTTTGTCGTGGTCGTCGTCGTGGTTGTCTCCTTCTTTTCGTAGAATGAGATCGGCTGCTGCAGAGTGACTTTCGTGATCACCATGTGGTCGCCGTTTTTCGTGTAAGTGTAGGTCACTGGCATGTTCGGTCGCAGCGAAGTGAACTGGACCGTGTTGCCAGCGGGATCGACCACGACCGTTTGCGGCGTGTAATAAAACATCGTCGGCTGCGCGGTCGTCGTCGTCCGCATCGCGAGGACGTTGCCGCCCGGCGACAAAGTCGCGATCGTGCCCGTGCCGTTCATCGAACTCGTGCTCACGCTTGTGCTCGTCGTCCCGGCCGCGCCGGCGGTCGTCGTCGTGGTGGTGCTGGCGTCCTGGGCCAGCGCCGTTCCGAGGAGCGCGCAAGCCGCACCGGCCACGCACATTTTTATTAATCTGTTTTCTTTCATGTTTGTCCTTTGGTTTGGTTGAACGGATGATCTCCGTTGTGCTTTTTTCCGACCTGTTATCGGTTGTCTTTATTCAACCTCATCCATTAGTTCGAAGACTGAGCAGGGTTCGGCCCTTTCGTTAGGCAAACTTTGTCAGAGCGATGCAACCGCTGCCCGGCTTCCGCGATTTTTTGCCTAACGACTGCGCGGCGCGCAATTACATTTTCGCCCGCTGGCGCGAGGTCTGCCGGCGCTACGGTTTTGTCGAGTGGGATGGTCCGGTCCTCGAACCGACGGAGCTTTATCAGAAAAAAAGCGGCCCGGAGATCGTCACCCAACTTTTCAATTTCATCGACAAAGGCGACCGCGAAGTTTCGCTCCGGCCCGAGCTCACACCCACGCTCGCGCGCGTCGTCGCGGCGCACGAGCGGGAATTTCGCAAGCCGCTCAAGTGGTTTTCGATTCCGCAATGTTTCCGCTACGAAAAACAGCAGCGCGGCCGTCTGCGCGAACATTTCCAGCTCAATTGCGACATTGTCGGCGACGAGTCGTTAGGCGCGGACGCAGAGCTGATCGCGCTCGCGATCGATTTGTTGCGCGGCTTCGGCTTTTCGTCTGACGACTTCGTCGTTAGGCTGAGCGATCGCGAATTCTGGACCGAGCTTTTGAAAAAAGAAGGTGTGCCCGACGAACGCTGGACAGAACTACTGAGCGTGATCGACAAGAGCGAACGCGAGCCGCGCGAGAAAACAGCCGTACGACTCGGCCCGCTAGCCGATCCGGTTTTCGAAGTGCTCGAGGGCGGCGGACGGAGCGAAAAACTCGAGCAACTGGTCGCAAGCCTGGGCCAGCGCGGCCTCGCCGATTTCGTGAAGATCGATCTCTCGGTTGTGCGCGGGCTCGCCTATTACACCGGGGTTGTTTTTGAAGTTTTCGATCGCGGCGCGAAGCTGCGCGCAATCGCCGGTGGCGGTCGCTACGACAAGCTGATCGCGCAGTTGAGCGACAACGCCATCACGCTGCCGGCGGTCGGTTTCGCAATGGGCGACGTCGTGCTCGGCGAATTGATCAAAGGCAATTCCAGCGCGCTCGGGAGGCTTGACGAATTCGTTAGGCAGCAAAGCGCACTCGATCTTTACCTCGTGATCGCAAAGGAAGATCGACGCGCCGATGCGCTCCGTTATTTGCAGCAACTTCGCGAAGCGGGCTGGCGGGTCGATTACCCGGCCGCGCCCGCGAAGGTCGGCAGGCAATTCCAGACTGCGGAGTCGTTAGGCGCGAAGTTCGCCATTCTTTTCGGCGACGAATGGCCCGCGGTAAAAATCAAATCGATCGCCTCGCGGGAAGAAACGCTTTTGCCTAACGAGAACCTTTTGCGGCACATCGGTCAGGCCTTGTCCTGACTTGCGACCTCGCAACCTTCGCTCACAATGACAGGCCGCTTTCGCCAACATGTATCGGACGCACAACTGCAACGCTCTTCGCGCTCATGACACCGGCGAACAAGTCGCGCTCGCCGGCTGGGTCAATTCGCGGCGCGATCTGGGCGGCGTCATCTTCATCGACCTGCGCGATCGCGAAGGGCTGACGCAAATTGTTTTTCGCCCGGAAGAAAACGCGGAAGTGACGACGCGCGCGCATTCGTTGCGGCACGAAGACGTGACTCAAGTTAGTGGCCGCGTCGCGCCGCGCCTGACCGGCCAGGCGAATGCCAATCTGCCCACGGGCGAGATCGAAGTCATCGTCGATAGCCTAACAATTCTCAATCGCGCCGATGTCCCGCCGTTTCCGCTCGATGGCGAAGTTAAAGATGAAGACCTGCAACTGACCTACCGCTATTTCGATCTGCGCCGCCCGGCGCTCGCGCGCAATCTGCGCCTGCGCCATCGCGTGACCAAAGCGACCCGCGACTATCTCGACCGTGAAGGCTTTTTGGAAATCGAAACGCCCATTCTCTCCAAGAGCACGCCGGAAGGCGCGCGCGATTTTTTGGTGCCGAGCCGGATTTGGCCCGGGAAATTTTACGCCCTGCCGCAGGCGCCGCAGCAATACAAACAACTGCTCATGGTCGGCGGCCTCGAGAAATATTTTCAGATCGCGAAATGTTTTCGCGACGAAGATCTTCGCGCCGACCGGCAGCTGGAATTCACCCAGATCGACATCGAAGCATCATTCGTTAGGCCGGACGACATCCTCACGCTGACCGAGGGAATGCTGAGCGCGATTTTTCGCGCGACACGCGAAGTGGAGATCGCGACGCCGTTCCCGCGCATGACTTACCGCGACGCGATGAACACGTTTGGCAGCGACAAGCCGGACCGGCGGTTCGCCCTTCCGCTCGTCGATTTCAGCGAAGATTTTCGCAACAGTGCTTTCAAGGTTTTCCGCGGCGCGCTCGAAAACGGAGGAGTGGTCAAGGCGATCAACGCGAAAAATTTTGCCGGCCTAACGACCGGCCAGATGAACGAGCTGGAAGCGCTCGCGAAAAAGTTCGGAGCGAAAGGCCTTGCCTCAATCAAGATCGAAAACGGCGAGTGGAAGTCGGCGGTCGCGAAATTTTTCTCGGAAAGCGAAAAGGAAGCGTTGCAAAAAAAACTCGCGATCGAAGATGACGACCTGATTTTGTTCGCCGCCGATCAATGGTCGGTCGCTTGCGAAGTGCTCGGCCGACTGCGGCTGCGTGTCGCAGAAATCCAGCGCCTAACGAATGATCCCGATAAGCTCGATTTCCTTTGGGTGACCGATTTTCCGCTCCTCCAACTCGACCCGGCGACGAAAAAATGGAGCGCGATGCATCATCCATTCACGCGACCGAAAATGGAAGATGCGCCGCTGCTCGATCAGCCTAACGAATTCGGGAAAATTCGCGCCGAAGCCTACGATGTTGTCCTCAACGGCGTCGAGATTGGCGGCGGCAGCATTCGGATTCACGAGCGCGATTTGCAGGCAAAGATGTTCGCCGCGCTCGGCCTAACGAGTGAGGAAACGGAGCGGCAATTCGGTCATCTCCTTCGTGCTTTTCGACTCGGCGCCCCGCCGCACGGCGGGATCGCGCTCGGATTGGATCGGCTCGTGATGCTGATTTGCGGCACGCAATCGATTCGCGACGTGATCGCATTCCCGAAAACAAATCGCGGGCAGGATTTGATGTCGCAGTCTCCAAGCGAAGTCGACCCGGACCAATTGCGCGATCTCGGAATCAGACCGGTCGAGCCGCGAAAATAGTTCGTTAGGCGAGCTTGATCCTTCGCTCACCACGGAATCACTTTGCGATTCTTGACGAATCTGCCGGTGAGATCATGCGGCGCTTCGACCGCAAGCCCAGACGATGTCGGACGCTCCTCGCCGACCGAGCGGGTGGCGTTCTCGCCGCCCATGTCGGTGCGAACCCAGCCCGGACAGACGCTGTTGACGGCGAATTTCGGGAGAGCGGCGGCAAGCTGCGCCGTGACGCCATTCAACGCCGTTTTCGAAACACAGTAGGCCGGCGCCCAACCGTCGGCGCCATCGGCGAGCTGGCCGCCACCGCTCGAGACATTGACGATGCGCGGCGCGGCGCTCTTCCGCAGCAACGGAAGGAAAGTCTGCGCGACGAGCCACGGGCCGAGCGCGTTGGTACGCAGCGTAGTCTCGAAAATTTCCGGCGTGGTCGTTAGGGCGCTTTTGTCTTCGTCGAGGCAAATCCCGGCGTTGTTGATCAGGACATCGAGCCGGTCGATCGCACGCGATAATTCGTCGGCAGCGCGCCGCATGCTTTCCGGTTGGGAAACGTCGAGCTCGAGAAAGTCGACCCGCCCTTCAGTGATTTTGCTCGCGGCACCGCGTCCGGCTTCGACGTTGCGGGCGCTGAGGAAGACGTGCCAACCGAGGCGAGCGAGTTGTCGCGCGACTTCGAAGCCGATGCCTTTGTTTGCGCCCGTGACGAGCGCGATCTTTTCGTTTCTCATGCGCCTCTAATTTGCGAGAAAGCGGTACCATGCGCCAGTGCCGCAGAACGCAATGCCGCGCCGTGATCTCGCGTCGTCCCGATCAACTTGGCGGCGGCGAACTGATCAAGCAGTTGCAAGCGGAGCGCGCGCGCGACTCGTCCGGAAACAAACCGACACCAGGAAAGTGACGATCGTGCCGAAGCAAATCCACCAGGGAAATTCCATCACCGGAAGCCAGCCGGGTTGGACGTAGAAGTTGAAATGCGGACCGCCGATGATGTGGGCGACATTGTTAGGCAACCCGCTCAGGATGGCGACGATGACGAAGCCAGCGATCATGGCGAAGATGTTTCCGCGATCGTTCCCGCGCGTTTTTGTGAACATGCCGGCGAGAAAAACGCCTAACAATGAGCCGTAGGTGTAGCCGAAAATGCCGAGCGCGATCGGAATGATGCGCAGATTCGGATAAACGATCACGAGATACGAGGTGCCGGACGAGACCGCGATCATGAGGACGGAAAACGCGACCGTCGCCCAGCGGACCGCGCGCAGGCTTTGCCGATCGTCCGCGCCCGGCCGGATGTAAGTTTGATACCAGTCGCGGGTGAAACTGGTCGCGAGCGCATTCAGCGCGGTGCTGAGCGAACCCATCGCGGTCGCGAAAATTCCCGCGATGAGCAGGCCGCGCAGGCCGACCGGCATTTCGTGCAAAACGTAATGGCAAAAAACTTCGTTAGGAGTTTTCGGCAGCGTCGGATCGTGGTGCGTCTGGTAGAACGTCCAGAGCAAAACGCCGATGCTGAGAAAGGTGAACGCGATCGGCAGATCGGCGAGGCCGGAGAAAATGAGCGAGCGCCGGCTGCGCCGAATGTCGGGCGCGGTGAGCATGCGTTGCACCATGTCCTGGTCGGTGCCGTGGGTCGCCATTGTCACAAAAGTCGAGGCGAAAAGTCCGGCGAAAATCGTGTATTCGATCTCGAACATTCCTTTCCATTTTTCCCAGCCGTGTTTGGCCGGATCGAGTCCCGTGCTGATCAAATCCGAAAAATGAAAACCGCCGTGCAGCGCCGAGATTTTCGCCCAGCCGCCCGGAATCGAAACGTAAAGCAGCACGAGCGCGACGAGCGCGCTGCCCATCATGATCGAAGCCTGGATGAAATCGGTCCAGACGACCGCCTTGATTCCGCCGAGCGTGGTGTAAATCGCGGTGATGATCACGAGCACGACCGACGCGCCTATATAGATAAGGAGCGTCTCGCGTTGATCGGGCCGCCCGCCCGCGAGCAGCTCGTAGATCAAAACGAGCGCGATCGCTGCGACGTAAAGCCGCGCGCCCGACGCGAGGACGCGCGTGATCATGAAAACGGCGGAGGCCGCGTTTTTTGTTCCGCTGCCGAAACGCAGGGTGAGATATTCGTAGATCGAGAAAACTTTGAAGTCGTAGTACGGCTTGATGAAAATGTAGCTCACGAGCACGCGCGCGATGATGGTGCCTAACGCGAGCTGCAGGTAGGTGTAATTGCGGAGCGAAAAGCCTTCGCCGGGCGCGCCGAAAAATGTGCTCGCGCTCGTCTCCGCGGCGATGATCGACGCAAGCACGGCCCACCACGGAATGCGCCGGCCGCCCAGCGCAAAATCTTCCAGATTTTCCTCGCGCCGGCCCATGCGCAGGCCGATCGAAATGATGGTGACGAAGTAAAGGAGCAGCACTCCGGCGTCGATGAAAAGGCGCGCGTCCACGGATTGTTAGGTGACAGAATTCGCGGAGCGCGCAAAGAAATTTGCGCGGTTAGAATGGCCCCGGTCTGCGATGAAAAACGAGCCTCTGCAAAAAAATGCCGCGCCCGATTTCGATCTCGCGCTGACGCTCGATTCCGGGCAGGTCTTTCATTGGGATTCGTCAGGCGAAGGATTCGCCGGGACGATTGGCGAGCGCGCCGTTTATGTCGAACAACGCGGCGCCGAGCTTCTCGTTAGGCCAAAATCGGCGAGGCAAATCGTCCGAAATTATTTCGCGCTCGATCACCCGCTGGCCGCGATCTGCGCGGTATTGCCGGACGACCCGGCGATGAATGCGGCGCGAAGTTATTGCCGCGGGCTGCGCATCATGCGGCAGCCGCGCTGGGAATGCCTGGCCACGTTCATCACCTCGTCGATGAAACAGGTCGCGCACATTCGCCAAATCTCGCGCGCCTTGCGGGAACGGTTTGGAAAAGCGCACTCGTTAGGCGAGATCACGCTGCATTCCTATCCAACCGCCGAACGCATCGCGGCGCTCGACGAACGAGTCTTGCGCGAATGCGCGCTTGGCTACCGCGCAAAGAATCTGCTCGCGACAGCGCGTCTGGTCGCGAGCGGCAACGTGAATCTCGAACAGTTCGCCCTTTTGCCGGACAAGGAATTGCGCACGCGGCTGTGCGAACTGCCGGGCGTCGGCCCGAAGGTCGCAAACTGCGTCATGCTTTTTGCCTACGAACGGCTGCGCGCTTTCCCGATCGACGTCTGGGTCGAGCGCGTCCTGCGCGAAAAATATTTCCCGCGCCGGCGCAAATTTCGGCCTAACGAGTTAGAAAAATTCAGCGCAAAATATTTCGGCGAACACGGCGGTTACGCGCAGCAATATCTTTTCCATCACGCGCGCAAGACCGCACCGCGCCGTTTGTCAGCGCGCCGGAGGTGAGATAATTTCCCGCGGAAAAAATTCGCTGAATCCGACGCGCACGACGCTGCCAGTCCATTCCCGCGCGAAGACGAAGCAACCATGGAAAGAAATTGGGAACGGCGAAAAGTGGGGTGGGCAGTGCTCGCCTCGCTCCTGCTCCATTTTCTGGTCGCGCTCTCGCTCGTCGCATTCAGCGAGAACGAAAAGGCGGCGCCGGAAGAAAATGACACGCCCGATCAGTTGACCATCATGCAGGAGCCGGAAGCGACGCCGCCGCCGCTCGCGCCGAAAAACACGATGATGACGACGGTCGATCCGGCGAACAAATCCGCGATTGCGCCTAACGAAAAGACTTTCGAGGCGAATGAAAATTCGATCGCCGCGGCAACGAAAGCGGCCCAGAACCAGAATTATCTGCCCAGCCAGGATGGAAAAGATCGGCCGCAGATGAACCTCGAAACGCACGAGCAAACTTTCGAGCAGAAAGGCGCGCAGCCGCAGCCGAAACCCAAGGCGACGCCGATGCCGACGGCCACGCCTAACGAGTCGCCGTCGGTTACGCCGACGCCGTCGCCGGATATGTATGCGTTGCTCGCGCAAACACCGACGCCGATTCCCGCGCCTTCAATGACGCCGGAAGAGCAGGCCGTTCCGACGCCGAGCGACACCTCGACTCCCGAGCCGACGGAGGCGCCGCCGAAACCGGCTTCCGATTATCGCGATTTCCAGGAACAGACGGTCATTCGCGGCGGGATCAATAATCGCGGTCGCTCGGCCGTTAATGCGGTTGGGACGCCGCTTGGCCGTTACAAGAAAGCGCTCGAGGACGCGATCGGCTCGCGCTGGTATTACTACATTAATTCGCGCCGCGATCTCGTCGTTATCGGCACGACCACGATCACTTTCGACATCGCTCCCGACGGCAGCGTGGCGAACATGCACATGACCGAAAACACGACGAGTGAAGCGACCGCCGGGATCGCGTTGCGCTCGATCCAGGAGACGAAATTTCCGCCGATTCCCGAGGACCTGCTCCCGACCTTGCCCGAGGGTCACTTTACAATGGAGGAATCCTTCACGATTTTCGCCAACCAATGACGCAATTTTTGCTCGTCGATTCGCCCGGCGCGATGGAAGGCATTTACAGCTTCCTCGGCCGCGGCGGAATTTTCATCTGGCCGCTTCTCGGCTGCTCGATCGTCGCGGTCACGATCATGATTTTGCGCGCGGTCGCGTTGCGCGAAAAAGTTGTCCTTCCGCTCGTGATCGAGAGCGAGATCGAACTGCTCGTGCCGGGCGCGAGTCCGGAACGCCTCATGCGCATCGTACAGACAAATCCTTCGCCCCTGGCGCGCGTCGCCTCGGTCGCGCTGACACATTTGCGCTGGCCGCGTTCCGAAAATGTCGAGGCCGTGCAGACGCGCGCGCGTTACGAAATGGTGCAGCTCGAGAAAGGTATTCTCGCGCTCGAAGTCATCACCGGCATCGCGCCCTTGCTCGGATTGCTCGGCACGGTCTCCGGTCTCGTGCACGTTTTCGCGCGACTCGGCCTCAGCTCCGGCGGCGCCGACACGAAAGGCATCGCGCTCGGCATTTCCGAGGCGCTGAACTCGACCATTTTCGGCCTCTCCATCGCGGTCCCGTGCCTGATCGCGTTCAGTTATTTTTCCAAGAAAGTGGAAGTGATGTCGGTGGAAATGGAATCGCTCGTCTCCGACCTGCTCGCGAAATGTTATTACGGCCGCATCAACCGCGACGAGCCGCCGATGCGCTCCACGCCCGCGCCGGCGACTGCGCCGTTTGCCTGATGCCGCCGACTCGTTAGGCCGATGAAGTTTGCCGTTCGCCGCCGACGCGCGCCCGCGATCATCATCGTTTCGCTCGTCGATATCCTGACGATTCTGCTCATCTTTTTCGTCGTCTCGACCACTTTCAAAAGAGATCAGCCGCAGGTGCAGATCAATCTGCCCTCCTCGAAAACTTCGGTCTCGAAACCGGCCGAGCTCGAGCACGCGATCGTGACCGTCGATGCCGAGGATAATTTGAAACTCGATGGCCACGCGATCGCGGTCGATCAATTGCAAACCGCGGTGACGAATCTTTCCGCGGAGCGGCGCGCTTCGTTAGTCCTGAAAGCGGACACGAAGGCTTCCTTCGGAATCATCATCAAAGTGATGGACGCGCTCAAACTCGCCGGCGTGAAGAATCTTCCCGCCTTCACTCAACAAGGCGGGAAATGATTTTGCCGATCGTCCGTTACGGCGATCCGATCCTGCGCGCGAAAGGCCGGCGGATTACGAATGCCGACGATCGTGTGCACGCACTTGCGGCCGACATGATCGAGACCATGCGCGAAGCGAAAGGCGTCGGCCTCGCCGCGCAGCAGATCGGCGAAGCGATTCAACTCACCGTCATCGATGTGAGCGCGGCGGAAGACCGGCCGAGCACGCTGATATTGGACGGCGAGGAAGTGGATTTGGAAGCGCACATGCCGCTCGTTTTGCTTAACCCCGACCTGTCGTTAGGCAAAGAAACCGGGCTTGCGACCGAAGGCTGCCTCAGCTTTCCGGAAATCACCGGCGAGATCTCGCGTGCCGAGTCAGTCGTCGCGCGCGCGCAAAATCTCGAAGGCGAAACAATCGAAATTGAGGCGACCGGTTTCCTCGCGCGCGCCTTGCAGCACGAGGTCGATCACTTAAACGGCGTCCTTTTCATCGACCGGATGAGCGCGGCGACAAAGGTCGCGTTGCGCAGCAGGCTGAAGAAGATGCAAAAGGAAAACGCACGTTCGTTAGGCACTCGTTAGGCGAGCTAGATCGTTTTATAGGTTACGGTGATGTTGCGGTAGACGTTCGGCTCTTTCTGTGCGGAAAAATAAAAGAGCTCGAGCGCCGTTTTGCCGACGACCCACTGATAACCGACGAGCGTCTGAATAACGTCGGTGTCGTTGTCGCGCGTGCGCGAAAGCAACCGCCCGACCCCGTACTTTGAATCGAAGTAACGGCGAATTTCGCCCATCCGATCGTTATAACGCTCGAGCGTCCAGTCCGGGTATTCGTACTGCAGCTCGACCTGGCTAAGCAGCCCGGCCTTGAACGTGAAAATTGTCCGCTTCAATCCCGGGTGAATCAGGCCTGAGACCGTCCACATTTCGGCCACGCCGTTCCGGTCGCGCGAAACGATTTTCGCGCCCGCGCCCTTGAGTACGCGCTCGACGCGTTTCGCCGCATCGTTCCAGCGAAATCCAAACGGTGGCGGAATCTCGTCGGCCGCGGCCGAGAGCAATGGAAAAAAAATCAGTGCAGCCAGAGCCGCGAGCAGAATTCGCATCGGACGCCTAACGAGCATCGAGATCGTAAGCCTCGGAGCGCCGGACGAGCGGACGCACATATTTCCCCAGCGCCGCGTGATGGCGCGGACTTTTTTCAAAACGAGCGAGCGCGGCGCGATCGCGAAACGTGATGACGACGGCGAGATCAAAATTTGGCTCAACCGGTGGCATCGCCGACGGCAGGTCGCGCCCGGTTTCGACATCGAGCACGCCCGGAATCATTCGCAGGCCGCGCGCGGCCCGAACCAGTTGTGCGCGATCGGCGGCGCGCCGCGGGTGCTTCAGCCACATCAAGACAACGTGCCTGGCCAGGCGCGGCGCGGTTGGCGCGGTGCTGCATCCGCTCGTGAAAAACGCGGCCACGAGTGCGAGCGCGATCCATTGCGGCAATTTTTTTGGACGCGTCATGCCATTTCTCCCGCCAGACCTTCAGACAAAAAAGGCGCGCACCCAACGAAAAATTCCGCTCGAGATTGCATAATGATTCCGCGCCTAACGAGTCGCCGATTGACTCCGAATGACGAGGCAAATGGAAATTTTGGCGATGCCGAAGAGAGCGCATCGTCAAGATTTTTTTGTCGCCTAACAAAAAATAAAGTTCCGGTTTTTTCTTGTTCGTCACGCTCCTGATTTCTAGTCTGACGCCGCTCGGCGGGAGTAGAAACCACGGGTGTGAATAACAAGTGAACAAGGTGAGCGGCCTCTAACAGGATCGAAAGTATGAAACAACATCCAGAATCTGCTCCGGCGCGCGACCTCGGTCTTTTCTGTGCCTCGAATTTTGCCGCGAGAACGCGCCCGCGAGCGATTCCTCCCTCGTGTGAACCGATTTTTGACGGCTTTTTCAAGCGCACGGCCCCGACTGCGCGCGCCGCCCACGCCGTTTACAAAAGGCGCGCGGTTTTTCGTTTTCATCGGAAACGCTCCGTGGCCGGCGTTGTTTAACGCTGTTAACAAGTAGCCATGGACGACAAGTCTGCCCAGTTGTGGACGAAGGTTTGCGCCGCGCTCAAACCGCAGGTCAGCGCCGACACATTCAAGCGCTGGTTTTCCGCCGTGAAGCTGACCGACGTGAGTGCGGACGCGATCACGCTGCTCGTGCCCAACAATATTTATCAATTTTGGATCGAGAGTAATCACATGCCGGCGCTGCAGGCCGCGGTCGCCTCCGTTTTCGACGAAGCGCCAAAGATAAAATTCGTGTGCGCGACCGATAGCTCCGACGCGCTCGATCATTCGGCGGCCGCCCGTGCGTCGGCTTCCGAGACTGCGACGGCGGCGAAGACGAAATGCAAGGCGTGTCCGGGTTTGAATCCGCGGAACACTTTTGAGTCTTTCGTGGTCGGGCCTAACAATCAAATCGCGCACGCCGCCAGCCTCGCGGTCGCGCAGTCGCCGGCCAAAACCTACAACCCGCTTTTCATTTACGGCGGAGTTGGTCTCGGCAAAACGCATCTCATGCAGGCGATCGGCCATTTCATTTCCGACGCGGGCCGGAACACGAAGGTGATGTATCTCTCGAGCGAACTTTTCATCAACGAGTTCATCGACGCGATCCAGCACAACAACCTGGTCAAATTTCGCAAACGCTATCGCCAGGCCGATCTGCTCCTGATCGACGACATCCATTTTCTCGGCGGCAAGGAGCGGTCGCAGGAAGAATTTTTTCACACCTTCAACACGCTCTTCGACGGCCATAAACAGATCGTCCTCTCGAGCGACCGGCCGGCGTCGGAAATCGCCAACCTCGAGCATCGGCTGGTCTCGCGTTTCGAGTGGGGACTGACCGCGGAATTGCAGCCGCCCGATGTCGAGACGCGCATGGCGATCCTGCGCAAAAAAGCGCACACCCTCCGGATCAAATTGCGCGCGGAAGTTTTCGACTTCCTCGCCGAGCGCATCAAGACGAACGTCCGCCGCCTCGAGGGCGCGCTCATGCGCGTGGCTTCGTTCGCGTCGCTCAGCGGCAAGGAACTGACGCACGAAATCATCGAGCATTTGCTCAAGGACATTCTCCAGGAAGAAGCGCGCCGCTCGGTCACGATCGATCAGATCCAGCGCCGGGTAGCCGAGCATTTCGACGTCCGGCTCGCCGACATGACGAGCAAGCGGCGGCCGGCGAACATCGCTTTTCCGCGCCAGATCGCGATGTATCTCGCGCGCGAATTAACCAAAGCTTCGCTCAACGAAATCGGCGAAGCCTTTGGCGGGCGCGATCACGGCACTGTGTTGCATGCCTGCAAACTGGTGAAGAAACGGATGAAGGAGCAGGACAAAATTCGGCAGACGATTTCGTACATCGACAGCGCGCTGCAACGTTAGTCTCGGGCGCAGATTGCGGTTGCCGGATAAAATCGAAAGCCTTACATCTTAACGACTCCGTTCCGTCTTCATGAAATTTAGCGTCACGAAAGAGAAACTCCTCGAATGTCTGCAGCAGGTCCAAAATGTCGTTAGTACGCGAACGACCTTGCCGATTCTCTCCAATGTTTTGTTGCAGGCGAACGGCGAGGAGGTGCGCCTAACGACGACCGATCTTGACGTCGGCGTGCGCGGGAGTTTCGAGGCCAAGGTCGAAAAAGAAGGCGCGACCACCCTGCCGGCGCGACGCCTTTTCACCATCATCCGCGAGTTGCCTTCGAGTGAAATTTCCTTCGACGTCGATGGCAAAAACGCGGCCTCGATCCGGAGCGGTCAGAGTTTTTTCAAGATCCTCGGCTTGCCCGAAGAGGAGTTTCCGCCGCTCCCGAAGTTCGACGATTCGAAAGTCGTCACCATCCGGCAAAAAGATTTGCGCGACGGTTTGAAGAAAACCTCCTACGCGATCTCGACCGACGAAACGCGCTATGTCCTGAACGGCGTCCTCTTCAGTTTCAAGGACAACAAGCTCACGCTCGTCGCGACCGACGGTCGCCGGCTCGCCATGCTCGACATCGATCTCGAATTCCCGCGCAGCCACGAAGCAGACATCATCGTCCCGACCAAAGCGGTCACCGAACTGCAGCGTTTGCTTACCGACGAAGGCGACGTGCGCGTTAGCCTAACGAGTGGCCAGATCGCGTTCGATCTCAACAACACCCTTCTGGTTTCGAAATTGATCGAGGGAAATTATCCGAACTACAAACAGGTCATTCCAGGCGAAATGAAGGAGCGCGTTACGCTCGAACGCGAAACCTTTCTCAATTCGCTGCGCCGCGTCTCACTCCTCGCGAGCGACAAATCGAATTCGATCAAACTTAATTTCGCCAAGAACAACATCGACATCACCGCGAACACGCCGGAGGTCGGCGAAGCAAAAGAGTCGCTTCCGGTCGCCTACAAAGGCCGGGAATTTTCCATCGCGTTCAATCCGGAATTCCTCATGGCGCCGCTGCGCAATCTCGCGGAAGACGAAATTTTTCTCGACCTTATCGACGAGATGAGTCCGGGTGTGATCAAAATTCAGAGCCCGTTTCTTTATGTGCTGATGCCGATGCGCATCAGTTCATAAACCCGCCTAACGAGTCGAGGACATCGCCAACTTCGATTCCAGACATCGTTAGGCTGGGAGAGCGCAAGACGCGAACATTCGGACCGAGCGGCGCCCAAACTTTTGGATCGGTCGGGCCAAAAAGAAGCAAACAGCGCGTCCCGACGGCGGCCGCGAGATGCGAGACGCCGCTGTCGTGGCCAAGAAAAAAACGACAACTTCGCAGTCGTTCGACGAGTTCTAGCAAAGGCAGATTTTCCACGGTCTCGACGCGCTCGTTAGGCAAAATCATTCTGAGTTTCGCCATTCGGTTTGCGTCGGCCTCGCCGCCGATGAGAAGTATTTTGTTCTTTTTGTCGGACGCGAGCAATTGCGTGATGAGCTCGCGAAAACTTTCCAGCGGCCAGTTCTTCGTTTCGCTCCCACTGCCCGGATGAATCGCGATCTCATTCGCCGCAATCGGCCGCCGCGACGGCAACGGCAGCGTTGCGACTGGATCGTTGAGATAGAGACCGATCTGCTCGAGTGGCCGCGCCAGTTGCTGTGCCGCGTGTTCCGCGTCGCTGATTTTTGGCGAGCCGGTAATCAGCCGCCGCACACCGGCGCGCGCGAGATTGGTCGCGAAAATCCGGTCGGAATCAAACAGGTAAATGACGACCAAATCGAAGCTGCCGAAATATTTCACCATCTCCGGCGACAGAACGCCGCCGCGCGCGAAGAATCCTGCAAGCGCGCCATCGTCGATCGAGCGGATCGCGTCGGCGTAGTTCGCGCGCATAGCCAGTGCAACGATTTGTTTCTGGCCGAGAATTTCCAAGCGCGCCCGAGGAAAACTTTGGCGCAACAATCCAATCGCCGGCAGCGTCAGAATGAAATCGCCGAGCGCGCCGCCGCGAATGACAAGGATGCGATCCGGCCGATCAATAAGCCACGACCGCGCAGGCGGTGATCGCGATTCCGAAGATCATCGTTAGGCCGGCGACGATTCGCCAGGCGCCGGCAGTTTTTGTGCTCCAGGCGATTTGATCGCGGAGCAGATACGGCATCGTCACCCAGAGCAATCCGGCGACGATCATCAAATAAGCGAGAACGGTCACGAGCAGCCGGCTCATTTCCGGTCGCAAAAACGCGGCGTCCAGCAGGGGTTCGGCGGCGAGCAAAAACAAAATGCCGAGCGCGCGGACGGCAAGAAATTCATCGGCAAATCGAAGCACCAGAAAAAATCCGATCGGCACGATGATGAGGAGCGGGCGCCGAAAATTCGAGAACTCGCCCATTTCCATCGTCGCGAGCAGCCAGAAACTCCACGCTAGATCGATCGTGAGAATGATCGCGCCGGCGCCGCGCGAACGGGGGAATTGCGAGAGAAAATTCCGCGCTGGAAAAAAGAGCGCGAGCGCGGCGAGAAGGACGAGGCTGATGCCCGCGATCAAGCCGGCGGTGTGTAAACTGAGATGATAAATCATGCGTGCGAGAACAGAGACGCCCGCTGAACTTCCCCGTTTTGCGCCGGCGCACAATCGGACGTGCCGGACAAACTAAAGCCGGTTGCGTGCGTGATGCGCAATTTTAGCAGTTGTCCGATATCGTCGTTGGTGCCTTCGAAGACGACGATTTTGTTGCCGCGCGTGCGGCCGGTCAGGCGCGCTGGATTGGTTTTACTCGGACCTTCGCACAAGACTTCGACGGTCTTGCCTAACAATCGTTCGCCCGCGCGTTTTGCGGCGCGATCGACGATTGCGAGCAGATCCTGATTGCGCGCTTCCTTCGTCTTTTCATCGAGCTGCTCGCCCATTTCCGCCGCCGGTGTTTCACTCCGCGGCGAATAGCGAAAAACAAAAGCGTTATCGAACTCGATTCGCTCCACGAGATCGCGCGTCATCGCGTAATCGGCGTCGGTCTCGCCCGGAAAACCGACAATCACGTCGGTCGTCAACGCGATGTCGTCGCGCGCGGCCCGCAGTTGCTCGACCAGGCGCAAGTATTTGTCGGGCGTGTAAGCCCGATGCATCGCGCGCAGGATCCGATCGGAGCCCGACTGTAGCGGCAGGTGCACGTGCTCGCAAAGTTTCGGGAGTTCGCGAAACGCCGCGATCAAGTCCGCGCGAAAACCAATCGGATGCGGCGAGGTAAAACGAAGTCTTTCGAGTCCTTCGACGTCGTGCACCGCTTCGAGCAACTGCACGAACGGACTCTTGCCATCGCGGGCCGGAAACTCATGCCGGCCGTAAAGATTCACGATCTGGCCGAGCAGCGTCACTTCCTTCACTCCGCGCCTAACGAGTTCGCGAACTTCGCCGACGATCTCGTCGATCGTGCGGCTGCGCTCGGCGCCGCGCGTCCGCGGGACGATGCAAAAAGTGCAATGCATGTTGCAGCCTTGCATGATCGAGACGAAGGCCCGCGCCTGTCGCGCGCGCAACGCGTGCTCGCGGATCGTGCCCTGCGAGCCAACTTCCTCAGCGGTGTCAACGATGGAAAAACGCGGATCATCCATCCGGCGCGTCCGTTTCCGCTCGAGCATTTCATCGACGTAACCCGCGACGCGGTGAAATTTTTGCGTGCCGATGACGAGATCGACGTGCGGCATCGCGCCGAGCAACTCCGCGCCGCGCGCCTGCGCCATGCAGCCGAGAAAACCGAAGACGACTTCCTGCCGCTGTTTCGCGATGCGTCCGAGCATACCCATTTTTCCGAGCGCTTTTTGGTCGGCCATGTCGCGCACGCTGCAGGTGTTGAGCAAAATCACATCGGCCTCGAGTTCGTTAGGCGCGGCTTCGTAACCGCGATCGAGGAGCGAGCGGGCAACCTGCTCGGAATCGCGCTCGTTCATCTGGCAGCCGTAGGTCTTGATGAAAAATTTCGGCATGAACGGCCGCCAGCATAACACCGGAAAATTCACCGCGCCACGAGCGCGCGCGGCTCAGTCGTTAGGGAGGGGTGGCGAACGGATTCGGAAACGGATTGCCGCGGAGCCGCTTTTCCGTCTCGTGTTCCGTCTAAAGAAACGTGCCCTGTTCGTTGAAAACGGCCGCGCCGATCACGCCAACGTTGCGCGAGCTGTGATATTTCTCGTGAGCGTGGGATTCGTTCATCGAACTGAAGCGAAACGCGGCCACAGCGTCGCGGCTTTGCCGAAACGAACCGCTCGCCACTGCGGAAGTCTTTTACAACGACCGCGCCGGCATCGAAGATCGACCCGGTCAATTCATCTTGATCGACAAGCACCCCGCACGCTCGCTAAGTTCCGCCGCGCATGAAATCGGACGACGCAGCCATCGGCATCATCGGCGGGAGCGGCCTTTACCAGGTGGAAGGTTTTGAGAACCCGTACGAATACAAAATCGAGACGCCGTTTGGCGCGCCGTCCGACGCGATCATCGGCGGCGAAATCGGCGGACGACGCGTTTATTTTTTGCCACGGCACGCGCGCGGACATCGGCTTCTCCCGCATGAGTTGAATCATCGCGCGAATATTTATGCGCTGCGTTCGTTAGGCGTGCGCTGGATCATTTGCGTGACCGCGGTCGGAAGTTTGCAGGAAAAATATGCGCCGCGCGATGTCGTGTTGCCGTCGCAATTTTACGACCGCACGAGCCAGCGCGCGGAGCACACATTTTTTGGCGACGGAATCGCGGCGCACATCTCGTTTGCCGACCCCATCTCGACACCGCTGCGCAATTTGCTCGCGGAATCCGCGCAGTCGTTAGGCACGCGCGTGCATAATGGCGGCACTTACGTGAACATGGACGGCCCCGCGTTTTCGACCCGCGCGGAATCTGAGCTGAATCGTCGCCTCGGCTTCGACGTCATCGGGATGACGAACCTGCCGGAGGCGAAGCTCGCGCGCGAAGCCGAGATCGCGCTCGCGACGATGGCGATGATCACCGATTACGATTGCTGGAAAGTGGAGGAGGAACCGGTCTCGGCGCAGACCGTCATCGGCCATCTGCTCGCGAACGCGGAGGCGGCGAAGAAGATTCTCGTCCACGTCATCCCGAAAATTCCGCGCGAGCCGAATTGGCCGGAACATCGCGCGCTCGATTCCGCGCTCGTCACCGAGCGCATGTTCTGGCCGGCAGAAACGCGGAAAAAACTGAGCGCGATTCTGCAGCGTTTCGATCAAGATTGAATTCGTTAGTCGTTAGGCAAGACGACCAAAAAAGAAATCCTTGCCACCGGAAACGGAAATATAGTAATTATAACGTCCGATGGGAGCGATGTTGGTTTCGCTCTCGAAAATGGGTTCAAAAATGAAAACGAAAATTGCCTTGTCATTGCTCACCGCGGCGCTGCTTCCTGCTTGCACGACGACTCACAGCGCCTCGAACAACAACAGCCAGACCGGACGCTACGCGAACACAGAGGCTGCGCCGCCCGCCGAGGGCACAACCGATATCCCGGCGGAAGGCCCGGCGGACGTAAGAACGAATCCCGCCTACGTGCCGACGCCGGTGCTCCGCGACGCCGCCGCTTCCCACCCCTAACGAGTCACGCGAGCTGCCGAAGCGCGTCGCCGAGCCGCGCGATTTGCGCACCGGAGTGCGATGCGCTCACCGCGATGCGCAGCCGAGCCGAGCCGCGCGCGACGGTCGGATAGCGAATCGCCGGCACGAGCAGGCCGCGCTCGCGCAGCGCCCGGGAAAGATCGAGCGCTTCCTGTTCCTCGCCGATCGTCCACGGCAAAATCGCGCTGCTCGATTGCGCGGGCGCATTTTCCTTTGCCGGCAATTCTGTCTTTAGCCTAACGATGCGCTGCCAGAGCGTGATGCGACGCGCTTCGCCTTCGGCCGAATCGAGAAATTCAATCGCCGCCGTTGCCGCGGCCGCCATCGCGGGCGGGGGCGCGCTCGAAAAAATAAACGGCCGCGCGCGATTGATCAGCCAATCGATCAAACTTCGCGAGCCGCAGACGTAACCGCCGCTGACCCCGAGTGCTTTGCTCAAGGTTCCGAGATGCACATCGACGCCCGCCTCGAGACCGAGCTCGGCAGCGAGCCCGCGGCCGTTCGGGCCGAGGACGCCGATCGCGTGCGCTTCGTCGAGCAAAAGAACCGCCCCGAACTTTTTTTTCAGCTCGATCAGTTCGCCTAACGATGGCCGGTCGCCATCAATGCTAAAGACCGATTCGGTAACAATGATTGCGCGCGCCTGCGGATGCTCGCGCTGTGTCCATTCGAGATGGCTCTCGAGTTTGCCGAGATGATTGTGGGGGAAAACGCGCAGCGTTGCGCCGCTCAAACGCGCGCCGTCGATCAGCGACGGATGACAGAGTTTATCGAGAAGGATGACGTCGTTTTTCGAAGCGAGCGCGGGCAAAGTGCCGACGGCCGCCGCGAAACCACTGCTGAACACCAATGCCGCCGGAGCACGTCTCCATTTCATCAGCGCATTTTCGAGCGCGACATGCGGCGATTGCGTGCCGCTCTGCAAACGCGACGCGCCCGCGCCGACGCCGAATTTTTTTATGGCCTCGATTGCCGCTTCGCGCAGGATCGGATCGTTCGCGAGGCCGAGATAATCGTTCGACGAAAAATTCACGAGCTGCCGCCCGACGATCTGAATTTCCGGACCTTGCGCGCCGCCAATCTCGCGCAATTTGCGATGGAGCGAACGCGCGCGGAGGGCGGCGAGTTGCTCCTGGAAAAGGTCGCTCATTCGCGCGGACCGCGCATCACATCGTGATCAAGCCCCACGAGAGCAAAGCCGACGCGTCGCGCCAGACATTCGACTTGCTGTCGCCGAGCACGACCACGATAACGTCGCGACCCGGCAGCGTGCCGCTCGCGACCAGGCAATGGCTCGCCGCCTCGGTGTAGCCAGTCTTCATACCGTTACAATAAGGCAGTCGCTTGAGCAGTTTGTTCGTGTTCTCGAGCTCGCGCGTGCGGCCGTTTGAATAGCGAAAAACGGTCTGCGGCAGACAAACGATCGAGCGAATCGTCGGGTTCGAATAAGCCGCGCGCGCGATGATCGCGAGGTCGCGCGCGGTCGTGTATTGATCGGGAATCGGGAGGCCGTTCGGGTTCACGAAATGCGAATGGGTCGCGCCGAGCTCGCGCGCTTTCGCGTTCATTTTGTCGGCAAAGGCCTCGATGCTGCCGGCGTTGTCGCGCGCGAGACAACGCGCGACGTCGTTAGGGCTTTTCACCAGAAGCGCGCGGAGCAGATCGATCCGCTCGTAAATTTCGCCGGGACGAATGTTCAGCTTCACCGGTTCGGCGTCGGTGTCGGTCGGCTCGACCGTGACCGATTGATCGAGATAACCCGACTCGGCGACGATGAGCGCGGTCAATAATTTTTGCGTGCTCGCGACGGCGCGCGGCTCGTCAGCATTTTTCTCGTAAAGAATCTGGCCGGAGCGGACGTCGGTCACGAGCACCGCGGCGGCGCGCGTTTTCGGCACCGCGACTTTTTCGCCGGTCGGCGCCGGCGTCGGATACGCCACAACCGGTTCATCGCTATCATCCGCCGGCAGCGCGCGCCTGACCGGATGAGCGGCCAGTTGCGGCGCGCAAAGCGCAACTCCGAAAAGCGCCAGCGCAGTCGTTAGGCAACAGCGGTTCGCAATTCTCCGCCTCATGGTCGTGAAAATAATCGCATCCTCCATGTTGAAGCAATGATCGCGCCTAACGATCGCTCCCGCGCTGGATCAATTCGATCTCGTAGCCTTCCGGCGCGTCGATAAACGCGATCGCGCCGCCTTTGCCGTTCGGGTGCGGGCCGTCGGAAAGGGGATAACCTTTCGCGGCCGTTTTTTTCGCGAAGGCCTCGAGATCGTCGACCTCAAAAGCGAGATGCGTCAGATCCGGCCCGACTTGGACCGGCCCGCTCTGGTCGAATTTGCAGAGCTCGATTTCCTCTTCGCTTTGCGGCGCTTTCACGAAAACAAGTTGCGAGCCGCGGCCCGAAGTGTGACGACGGACTTCTTCCAATCCGAGCACGTCGCGATAAAATGAAACCGTCTTTTCCAGATCGTGGACGCGATAGCGCGTATGCAAAAGCTTCTTGATCATCGCAGATTCATTGCGCCCGATAACGCTTGATTTCAAATTCGCGCAGCGCATCCGCATGTTTTCTTCCTCACAACCGCGAAGCCAAAAGCAAAGGACTGCGCTTTGAAAATCGAAGGCTGGCGCGCGCGATGGCTGCTCGCTTTCGGCCATCGTCTGCTCCAGGTCTGGGCGAAAACCCTGCGCTTCGAGATCGACGATCGCGCCGGTGTCATCGGCACTCCGCCTAACGAACGCTACATCGGCGCGCTCTGGCACAATCGCTTGTTGCTCCTTCCTTTTGTCGTTAGGCGATTTCTCCCGCAGCGACAGGGCGCGGCGCTCATCAGCACCAGCCGCGACGGCGCGCTTCTCGCCGATCTGGTCGAGCGCTTCGGATTCGAAGTCGTCCGGGGATCGAGCTCGCGCAAAGGCGCCACCGCCATTCGCCAGCTCGCGGAAGTGATCGCGAGCGGGCGCGACGTCGTCATCACGCCCGACGGCCCGCGCGGCCCGGCTTACAAGCTCGGGCAGGGAATTATTTTTCTCGCCCAACAATCGGGCGCCGCCGTCGTGCCGATCAATTTCGAATTTTCGAGCTGCTGGCGTCTGCGCAGCTGGGACCGATTTATTCTTCCAAAACCGTTCTCGAAAGTGCGCGTGACTTTCGCCGCGCCGCACACCGTAGCGCCGACAAGCACCGACGAAGAATTCGAGCGCGAGCGCCGCCGTTTGCAGGCGGCGATGATGCAGCTAGTGCAGATGCGATGAAGTTAATCGACGGCCGCGCGATCGCGGAAAAGCTTTACGCAGAATTGCGCGACGAAATCGCGCAACTGAAATTGTCGGGCACGATTCCGGGACTCGCGGTTGTGCTCGTCGGCGACGATCCGGCGTCGCGCGCCTACGTGCGCGCGAAAGACAAAATGTGCCGCGAGCTCGGGCTGCATTCGGTGAAGCTCGAGTTGTCCGCGGAGACGACGCAGGCCGAGCTGCTCGCGCGGGTCAAAGAATTGAATCGCGATCCCGCGATCCACGGCATTCTCGTGCAATCGCCGCCGCCGAAACAGATCGACGAAAGCACCATCGTTAGGGCGCTCGAACCCGCGAAGGACGTCGACGGTTTTCACCCGCTCAATATCGCGAAGCTCGCGCTCGGCGACGAGAGCGGGTTCGTTCCCTGTACGCCGTTGGGCTGTTTGCGTTTGCTCAAAGACAGCGGCGTCGCGGTCAGCGGCGCGCACGTCGTCGTGCTCGGCCGGAGCATGATCGTCGGCAAACCGCTCGCGCTTCTCCTCATGCAAAAAGGGAACGACGCGACCGTGACCGTGGTGCATTCGCGCACGCGCAACCTCGCCGCGATCACCCGCTCGGCCGACGTGATCGTGGCCGCGATCGGACAGGCTCAGTTCGTTAGATCGGAGCATGTGAACAATGGCGCGGTCGTGATCGACGTCGGCATCAACCGGGTCGAAGACGTCAATGCGCCGCGCGGTTATCGCCTGGTCGGTGACGTCGCGTTTGACGAAGTCGCGCCGAAAACTTCCGCGATCACGCCGGTTCCTGGCGGCGTCGGCCCGATGACGATCGCGATGCTGATGTCGAACACCGTCAAGGCTGCACGACTTTCTTCGTCAGCAGCCGCAGGATCTTCTTCTCGTTAGGCATACAGCGCACCAGGTTGGTCGTCAGGCGCGGATGTTCGACCGCGAAACGCGCGACGGCGTTGATCCAAAGACGGCCGCCATAAAGTCGCCGATGAGCCGCGGCATAACGCTTCGGCTCTCGAGCGATGATTGCCTCGGCGGCCAGCTCGCCGGAGCGCAGCGCGTAGTAAATTCCTTCGCCGGTGAACGGCTCGACCACACGCGCGGCGTCGCCAACGAGAAATAAATTCCCCGTCTCGGCCGGCAACGGCGAGCGAGCCAGCGGCGCGATCGTGCGCCAGGCGTGATCGGAGGCAAGCCCGAAGGTGCGCTCCGCCCAAAGTTTGATCGCTGCGAGATCGTTAGGCCGGCTGACGAGACAAAGATTGAGCTGGCTGTCACCGACCGGCGCTTGTCCGGAATAACCTTCGGGCAACAACTGGAGGACGACGCGCTCGCCGAAATTCTTTGGCAAAGACAGATGCGTTTGCAGCGCGACGCGATCGCGCGTTTTTCGCGGCATCAGATCGCAGAGCCGCGCGACGGTGGAGTTGCGTCCGTCGGCAGCGACGAGAATTTTTGCGCGTTCGGAAAAGTTGTCAGTACCCAGGTTCCAAATTTCGCTTTCGCGCCTAACGAAAAGCAAAGTGGCGCCTTCGCGCACTTCTGCGCCTAACGACTGGGCGCGCCGGCGCAAAATGTTGTCGAGGAGGCTGCGCTTAATCGCGATCTCGGCATTTTCGCCCGCGGGTAGCGGCGCCGTGATCGTTCGTCCGCGCAGGTCGATGTAATCGATGCTCGATAATTTCCCGTGCGGCGCGGCGCGGATTTCGGCGGCGACGCCGAGACGTTCGAGAACCGGCCAACAGGTTGGGTTCAGGCAATCGCCGCACACTTTTTCGCGAGGAAAAATCGCGCGTTCGATCACGAGTGTGCGCAGACCGGCCCGCGCGCAAAAGGCGGCGCAGCTCGCGCCCGCCGGGCCGCTGCCCACGATGGCGACATCCCACATTTGCGAGTACTTTCTCACAATTGTGCCGCTATCGAAGGAGAAGCCGGAGCTGAACAAAAAAGTGCATGAGGTGCCGCACAAGCCGGGCGTTTATCTCATGCGCGATCGATTCGGCCGTGTGATCTACGTCGGCAAGGCGCGCGATCTGCGCAAGCGCGTCGGTTCCTATTTCATGCCGTCGAAAATGGCGGTGGCCGATCTGAAAACGCGCGCGCTGCTCGATGCGGTTTGGGATTTCGAAACGCACACGGTGCAGAGCGAGGCGGAATCGATTCTGCTCGAAGGCAAATTGATCAAGGAATATCGGCCGCGTTACAACATTTCCTTTCGCGACGACAAACGGTTCCTGGTCGTGAAACTCGATCCGACGGAAGAGTGGCCGCGCTTTCGGCTGGCGCGATTCAAGAAGGAGGATGGCGCGCGCTATTTCGGCCCCTACGCGCACGCGGGGGCGTTGCGGCAGACGCTGAATTTTATGCGAAAAAAATTCGGCGTACTCACGTTTGGACGCGGCGCGCCGACCGAGCGTGAGTTGAAGTCGGCGACCTATCAGGTGCCGATGCGTTTGAGCGAAATCAATGCCGAGATTTATCGCGAGCGCGTCGCGCAGGCGGCGGAATTTTTGGAAGGACACTCGCGCGAAATGATCAACGCGGTCGAAGGCGAGATGCAAAAAGCGGCGGCGAAAATGGATTTTGAGAAGGCCGCGGAGCTCCGCAACATGCTCGAGGATTTGCGACGGACGACGCGGCCGATGCGGCGTTTCACGCGGCACAGTTTGCCGAGCGCGATCGATCCGCAGGCCGACGTGCGCGCGCTCGCCGATGCGCTGCAACTGCCGGCGCTGCCGATCGTGATGGAATGTTTCGACATCTCGAACATCTCGACGACGCACGTGGTCGCCTCGATGGTTTCGTTCCGCGAAGGCGTGCCGGATAAAAATAATTATCGGCGCTACCGGATTCGCACGGTCGAAGGACAGGATGATTTTGCGAGCATGGCCGAAGTCGTTAGGCGGCGGTATTCGCGTGTGCTCTTGCAAGCGCGCGAGGTGCATTCTGATTCGGCCGAATTCTCGCAGGAAAATCCGGGTGAAGCGATCTCGCGCCTAACGAGTCAAACCGCGGAGAACGAGCTGGCCCGAGACGACAAATTTGTCGCCGTTCGTCTGCCGGATCTCGTCATCGTCGATGGCGGGAAGGGACAGCTTTCGTCGGCTTGTCGCGAGCTGCAGCGGCTCGGTTTGCACGAGCTGCCGATCATCGGTTTGGCGAAAGAGTTCGAGGAAATTTATCGGCCGGGTCGCGCGCTGCCGTTGCGTTTGCCGGAAGATTCGGGCGCGCTGCGTTTGCTCCAGCGCATTCGCGACGAGGCGCATCGTTTTGCGAATACCTATCACCAGTTGCTGATGAAAAAGCGGATCGGCGAAAGCATTCTCGACGATTGCCCGGGCGTGAGCCAGAACCGGAAAAATCTGCTCTTGCGCAAGTTTGGCTCGGTGCAGCGGCTGCGCAAAGCGAGCGTCGAAGAGATTGCTTCGACCGAAGGGATAGGCCAGAAGTTAGCGGAGGAAGTGCACCGCTTTTTGCAGCGGCACTGAATTTTGCCTAACGAATGCGCCATTCTCGTTTGCTTCCGCTTGTTTTCTTTTCGTCGATCGCGCTCTCGTTAGGCCAGGACGTTTCGCCTCCGCCGGCCGCGAGTCCGAGCCCATCCGCGGAGACGATCCAGCCGACTTTCGAGACACAAAAGCAGGCGCGGACTTACCTGCTCGATATCCCGGCGCCGCGCGGCCAGATTTCCGATCGCAACGGCACGCCGCTCGCGCAAAATAAACTCAGTTACAATCTCGCGATCGATTTCCCAACGCCGCTCGATTTTTCCAACGCGCAGGCGCTCGCGTTCGCGCACGCGAAAATCAAAATCGCAGAGCAGGCGCTCGGTCGTTCGCTGCAAATTCCGGACGCAGCGATTTTGCGGCATTACCACAACCGCGGTTTCTTGCCGTTCGAGATCGCGCAAAATCTGAGCGCGGCGGAACAGGGCTCGTTCCGCAGCGACGCGAACGACGGGCTTTCGCTCAAGCCGGTTTACATCCGATTTTATCCTAACGAAAAGGTGGCCGGACAAATCGTCGGCTACACCGGGCGCAACGGGCGCAACGCCGACAGCCCGATTCAGAATGGCCAGTTGCTCTGGCCGGAAACGGAGGGTCGTGAAGGTCTCGAGCAAACTTTCGACAGCATGCTGACCGGACGGCACGGACATTTCAAAGTCACCTTCGATCGCAACGGCCGGAAAACTTCCGAGCGCGTCGTCGATCCGCCGGTTCCGGGGTACAACGTCGTCACCACGCTCGATCTGCATTTGCAGGAGCTGGCGGAAAAGGCGCTGGCGGCGAAAGCGAAGCGGGGCGCGATCGTGATCATCGATCCGAACAGCGGCGACGTGCTCGCGATGGCATCGTGGCCGACCTACGACCCGAACGATTTCACGCCTTCGATTTCGGCCGCGAAATTCAAGCAACTGCAGGACGATCCCGACATTCCGCTGCTGCCGCGCGCGTTTCGCTCGGCTTATCCGCCGGGCTCGACCTTCAAGGTCACGGTCGGGATCGCGGCGCTCGAGAGCAAAGCTGTTACGCCGCAGGATGAATACGAATGCGTGCCCTCGATGGAGATCGGGAACACGACGTTTCACAATTGGAAACACACTGATCGCGGCTCGCTCAATTTCGTCCAGGCGCTGACGCAATCGTGCGACACGTGGTTTTATCAGGTCGGGATCAAGACCGGCGCGGGACCGATCATGGACTGGGCGGCGCGGCTCGGCTACGGCGCGAAAACGGGGATTCCGCTCCGCGGCGAAGCGGAAGGGCGTTTGCCTAACGACGACTACATGAAGGCGACGCACGGCCGCAAAATTCTCGGCGGCGACATCGCGAATCTTTCCATCGGCCAGGGCGACCTGCTCGTCACCCCGCTGCAAATGGCGCAGTCGATGGCGATCGTTGCGAACGGCGGGACGTTTTATCAGACGCGGCTCGTGCAGCAGGTCCAGGCAGTGAGCAACGAAATCGTCGCCGCCTATTCCGTGCGCGCGAAAAAGGTCATCGGCGCGTCGCCTCAGACGATGCAGACGATTCACACCGCCATGGTCGATGCGGTCAACGCACCGGCCGGCACTGCGCACCAGGCGAGTCTCGACAAAGTTTCGGTCGCGGGAAAAACCGGCACAGCGCAGTGGGGTCCGAAAGACAAGGAGCGAACGGCGGCGTGGTTCGCCGGTTTCGTGCCGGCGGACAAACCGCAGTATGCTTTCGCGGCTTTGTACGAAGGCGATGTCGGCAGCAAAGTGCACGGCGGTTCGGTGGCCGCGCCGATGATTGGGAAAATTTTGCGCGAGATTTACGGGATCAAAACGGACAAGGAAAATACGGAAGACGACACTTCCGATTGATCTCGCCTAACGAGCGCGAGTTTCGTCAGGCTGCGGCTGGTGTCGGACGTTCCACCGGTTCCATCGTTCCCTTGAACTTCGGCTCTTCCGGCTCGAAACCGAAATTTTCCGCATACAAGGCGGCGCTGCGCTCCATTTCGTCATTCGTTAGGCGCGGAGTCTCTGGTGCGCGCGCGAACTCGATCAGTTGCTCTTCGTTGTAAATATTCGGCAGCGTCGAAGCCACGCGCTCGTCCGCGAGCAGCCATTGCAGCGCAGCCTGCCCTAACGAACGCTCCGGACTTTCGAGAAAACGGAGTTGCTCGATTTTTTTCACGCCGTTGAGCAGCCAACTGCGCGGACGATGATTGCGATGGTCGTTAGGCGGAAAAACCGTCTCCGAATTGTAACGCCCTTCGAGCAGGCCCGACGAATGCGGCACACGAATCAAAAACATCGTGTCCTTTCCCGCGTCGGCGGCGGCCTCGTGCAGCGCGGCGCCAGGATGTCGCTCGAGCAGATTGTAAATGTGCTGCACACTCGTGAGCTCGCGCTCGCGAATCGCGTTCGCACCTTCGTAAAGCCAGCCGATCGCGGGCCCGAGCGCGATGCCGAAATGGCGAATTTTTCCCTGCGCCCGCAGTTGCGAGAGCGTCTGCCAGACTGCGTCGTCGTCGACCTGCTCCATGCGAATGTTGTGCAGTTGCAAAAGGTCGATGCGGTCGGTTTTCAACCGTCGCAAGGCCGCGTCCGTCGCCCTGACGAGCGCTTCCGGCGAAAAATCCTGCGGAATTTCGCGCTGGCCGCGGCCGCGACTCTCGCCGTGCGTCACGAAATCGTAGCCGATCTTGGTCGCGATCACGATTTCGTCGCGCTGTTTCGAAAACGCTTTCGCGATCAACTCCTCGCTCAGACCGTTCCCGTAAGTGTCAGCCGCGTCGAAGAGCGTGATGCCGAGATCGAGCGCCTTGTGCATGAGCGCGATCGCTTCGCCTTCGGTGAAATTTCCCCACCAACCGGTCGAGATCGTCCAAAGCCCGAAGCCGACTTCGCTCACCGTCAGGTCGGTATTCTTGTAGGTTCGAAACTTCATCGCGAAACTTTTTCATAATCGGGCCACCGGCGAAGTGAGTCAAAACGCTTTCCGGCGCGACGCGCCGCCGTAGCTTGAAGTGATGCAATCCGATCGCGCGCTGCTTCTCGTCGGTCACGGCTCGACCGTGAATCCGGATTCGAGCGCGCCGACGCTGGCGCACGCGGCGCCGATTCGGGCGCGCGGGATTTTTCGCGAGGTCGCCTGCGCTTTTTGGAAAGAGGAACCGAGTTTGCGTGACGCGCGGTTTCTTTTTCCCGGCGACGAGATTCGCGAAGTTTACGTCGTGCCGAATTTCATCAGCGAAGGTTATTTCACGCAGACGGTGATTCCGCGCGAGCTCGAATTGCAAGGTCGCCTAACGATTCGGCCTAACGAACAGGCCTGGAAATATTGCGAACCGGTTGGGAATCATCCCGCAGTCACGGACCTGCTCCTCGCGCGCGCTGGCGAGATCGCGCCGGCCGCGAACGAAGCGGAAACAACGCTCTTGATCGTCGCGCACGGGACGGAGTTGAACGATCAAAGTGCGGTCGCGGCGAAACGCGAGGTGAAAAAAATCGCGGCGCTCGGCCGTTACGCGGCGGTGCGGAATGTTTACATGGAAGAGGCGCCGCTCGTCGCCGACTGGCCGCGCCTAACGAACACACCGAATGTAGTTGTGGTCCCGTTTTTCATTTCCGACGGCCTGCACAGCTACGAAGACATTCCGGCCTTGCTCGGAATCGCGCCGGACGCGAGCGGATCGGCACTCGTTAGGCAAAATCCTCATCGCCTCCGCGGCCGCGATCTTTATTATGCAAACGCGATCGGGGCCGCGCCGCAATTTGCCGACATCATCCTTGCGCAGGTTTCGGCTTTCGACGCGGTGGAGCTTGATCTTGGCGCGATTGCGTAAATGTTTCCTGCCCTGCTTTGAAAACCGACTCCGCAAATTTGCTCCAGGATTTGGCGGCCTATCTTTTGGCTGCGCCGAAAAATCCGGCAACACTGAAAAAGACAGCGGAGATGGTGCGAGCGGAACGCAATTATCGCTGGGTTGGGATTTACAAAATCGAGCGCGGCGATTTCATCATCGCGGTGGGCACGGGCGATCAGCCGCCGACTTACAAGCGGTTCCCGATCACGCAGGGCCTGTGCGGCGCGGCCGCGGAAGCGCGCGAGACGCTGATCGTCGGCGACGTGCGCAAGGACGCGCGCTGGCTGCCGGCGTTCTGGAGCACGCAGTCGGAAATCATCGTGCCGATCGTGAGCGAGATGAACGGGCGCGTGCTCGGCGTGATCGATGTCGAGAGCGACAAGCTCGATGCGTTCGGCGACGACGATCGCGATTTTCTCGAGCATGTCGCGGCCTTGATGGCGGGCAAACTTTGCACGGCGAAAAAGCGCAGGAATGCTCCCGCGCATTGAGCGGGTGCTCGGCGAATGGCTCGCGGCGGGCGCGCGCGGAATCGGGGAAATCGCGATCGTTAGGCAAAACGGCGGGTTCGTTTTGTCGCATCGCGACGATGAAAAAACGGAAGGGGCGCTGGAGATTTTTCGCGCGCCTAACGATGCTGTCTCGATCGCGAAATTTGACGACGGGGATAATTTTCGCCCGCTGAAAACGGCGCCGAATCTGCGTCGCGGCTGGCGGCTCGAGTTGCCGGATTTGCGCGCGCTCGGGGTTGCGCTTGAATTTTTTTATCCTGGCCGGCTGGCGGTTTTGTGCGCCTGGGAAGAAAATTGCCTAACGACCACTCCGCTGCGCGCGACACTCAATCGCCAGACCGGAATGTATCGCGTCGCGGCCACGATTTCGGACGACGAAGTCGGTACTTTGGTTGGACGTTTTTGCCGTTCGCGCGGCGGCGCGCCGGGATGTCTGCGGACGATTTTGTGGGCGCGGGACGAGACGCAGGCGCGGCCTTCGCTGCAATTGCCGCTCGACAAGTTTATCGCGCCGATCGATCAGACCGGGCGCGGCGAAAAAGTGCTGCCACTGCTTTGCCAGGAAGCGTGCAACCTGCTCGTGGCCGAGGCGCGCAAGGTCGTGAAAGCGGAGGTGCCGCGCGCCTAACGACACGCGCAAGCGCACTTGCTTTTTCGTTTCTTAGACATGAAATACTGTCCGCCTTAATCCATGGCCAAAATCATCATCATAGACGACGAGCCGGCGATGGTGGAGGTGATCGTGACTCTGTGTCGCGAAAAAGGGCATCAGGTTTTCCCCTTTAATTCCGCCGCAAAAGCGGTCGCGAAGCTCGACGAGATCTCACCGCAAATCGTCATCACGGACGTGAAGATGGAGACGATGAGCGGCTTCGATGTTTTGCGGCACGTGCGCGAACATCACCGGCAGACGCTGGTGATTTTGATCACGGCCTACGCGTCGGTCGACACCGCGATCGAGGCGATGAAGATGGGCGCGCACGGTTACGTGCCGAAGCCGTTCAAGATCGACGAGCTGCAAATGACGATCCAGCGCGCGCTCGATTATCAATCGACGGTTCGCGAGAACACCTATCTGCGGAAGGAGCTCAAGAACAAATACCGCTTCGAAAACATCATCGGCGCGAGTCAGAAGATGCAGCAGGTTTACAATTTGATAAACAAAGTCGCCGATACCGACAGCACGGTTTTGATCCACGGCGAAAGCGGGACGGGCAAGGAACTGGTCGCGCGCGGACTGCATTTCAACAGCAACCGGCAGCATCATCCGTTCGTCGCGATCAATTGCAGCGCGCTGCCGGAAAATTTGCTCGAGTCGGAATTGTTCGGGCACAAAAAAGGCGCCTTCACCGGCGCGGTCGCGGACAAGCGCGGACTTTTCGAGGAGGCGAATCTGGGAACGATTTTTCTCGACGAGGTGAACTCGATGGCGACTTCGCTGCAGACGAAATTGCTGCGCGTTCTACAGGAGCGTGAAGTGCGGCGGGTAGGCGAAAACAAAAGTGTGGCCGTGAATGTGCGTGTGGTCGGCGCGAGCAACGAACCGCTCAAACAAAAAATTCAGGACGGAACTTTTCGCGAGGATCTTTACTACCGGCTCGCGGTCATTCCGGTCGAGATCCCGCCGTTGCGCGATCGGCTCGAAGACGTGCCGCTGCTCGTGAATCATTTTTTGCAAAAGCAGGCGGCGGCGACCGGCGGCGAGCCGAAGCGAATCGATCCCGAAGCGCTCGAGTTGCTCGGCGAATACAATTATCCCGGCAACGTGCGCGAGCTCGAGAACGCGATCGAGCGGGCCTGCGCGCTGTGCGACGACGACGAAATCCTGCCGCGCGATCTGCCGCCGCAAATTGTCGATTACGCGAACGACGGGATGGTGAAAAAGAGCAAGTCGATGCCCGCGGTCGGCAAATCGCTCGGCGATTTCCTGCGCGACCAGGAACGCAAATACATCGAAGCGACGATGCATAAATTCAAAGGCGCGCCAGCCAAGGCGGCGCGCGTTCTCGGCATCACCACGGCGGCGATGTATCGCAAAGTCGGCGTGAAACCGAAGAAATAATTTCGGTTTGCGACTCGTTAGGCAAAAGATTTCCGCCTGACAAATTCCTCCTCGCCTAACGAATCGGTTTTGGCGAGCCGACACAAATTCCATAATGCGCGGCTGCGATTTTTTGCGCGGCGAGCCGCTCGTTGCGCGAGGGACATGCGAATGGGATAAACACCTCCGCCTTTATGACACCTGTGAAAGTTTGGCTCGGCTATCCCTATCCGCTCGGTGCGACCTGGTTCGGCAACGGCGTGAACTTTGCGCTGTTTTCCGAGACTGCGACCTCGGTTGATCTTTGTCTTTTCGATTCGCCCGATGCGCGGCAGGAAAACATCCGCATTCCGGTGACGGAACAGACCGATCAGGTCTGGCACATTTTTCTTCCCGACGTCCGGCCGGGACAACTCTACGGCTATCGCGTTGTCGGGCCTTACGAACCGCAGCGCGGATTACGTTTCAACAATTCGAAACTGCTGATCGATCCCTATGCGAAGGCGCTCGCGGGCCGGGTCGATTGGGCGGACGACATGTTCGGCTATGTCATCGGCGCGGAGGGCGACGATCTGACGCGCGACTTTCGCGACGACGCGTGGGGCGTGCCGAAAGCGGTCGTGATCGACAGCGCGTTCGATTGGGCAAACGACATCGCGCCGCGCACGCCGCTGCACAGCTCGGTGATTTACGAGCTGCATGTGAAAGGTTTTACGAAATTGAACGAAGCCGTGCCGGAAGAATTGCGCGGCACTTACGCCGGTCTCGGCAGCTCAGCGGCGATCGAGTACCTGACAAATCTCGGCGTGACCGCGGTCGAGTTGCTGCCCGTTCATCAGCACATCAACGACAAAGCACTGACCGATCGCGGCCTAACGAATTACTGGGGCTACAACACGATCGGGTTCTTCTCGCCGGAAGCGAAATATTCCAGCAGCGGCATCCTCGGCGGCCAGGTGACGGAATTCAAAAGCATGGTGCGCAATCTTCACGCCGCCGGGATCGAAGTGATTCTCGACGTCGTTTACAATCACACCGCGGAAGGAAATCATCTCGGGGCGACGCTTAGTTTCCGCGGCATCGACAACCCCGCCTATTACCGCCTCGCGCCGGAAGATCCGCGCTTCTACATGGATTTCACTGGCACCGGCAACACCTTCAATCTGCTCCATCCGCGCACGCTCCAGCTCGTCATGGACAGCCTGCGCTACTGGGTGCTCGAGATGCACGTCGACGGTTTTCGTTTCGATCTCGCGTCCACCCTCGCGCGCGACGCGAACGGCGTGAACAAGCTGAGCGCGTTTTTCGAAATCATTCACCAGGACCCCGTCATCTCGCAGGTGAAGTTAATCGCCGAGCCGTGGGACGTCGGCGAAGGCGGTTATCAGGTCGGAAATTTTCCCGTGCTCTGGGCGGAGTGGAACGGGAAATATCGCGACGCGATGCGCAGCTTCTGGAAAGGCGACGAAGGCCGCATCGGCGAGGTCGCGTACCGCCTCACCGGCAGTCCCGATCTTTATCAGACGACCGGCCGCCGCCCGTACGCGAGTGTGAATTTTGTCACCGCGCACGATGGTTTCACTCTCAACGATCTCGTCAGCTACAACGACAAACACAACGAACCGAACGGCGAGGAAAATCGCGACGGCGACAACAACAATCATTCGTGGAATTGCGGCGCGGAAGGCCCGAGCGACGATCCCGCGATCAATCAACTGCGCCGGCGGCAGCGCAGAAATTTGCTCACCACTCTTCTCCTCGCCCAAGGTGTGCCGATGCTCGTCGCCGGCGATGAATGGGCGCGCACGCAACGCGGCAACAACAACGCCTACTGCCAGGACAACGAAATCAGCTGGCTCGACTGGCATCACGACGACGAGCAAAACGCGCTCTACGAATTCACCCGCAGGTTGATCGCGTTTCGGCACGAGCATCCGGTTTTTCGGCGGCCGAAATTTTTCCAAGGGCGGCGCATTCGCGGCTCTGAAATCCGCGACGTCATGTGGTTCAATGCCGATGGCAACGAAATGAACGACGACGAATGGAACTCGCCGACGATTCGCTCGCTCGCGATGCTTTTGAGCGGGGACACCATCGACGTGCAAAATTTCGAGGGCGAGCCGATCCGCGACGCGACTTTTTTGCTTGTCGTCAACGCGCATCACGAGGCGGAGAAATTTATCCTGCCCGGCGCAGAGGAGGTCGGCTGGCAAAAAATTCTCGACACCGCGTTGGACGAAGGTCTCTGCGCCGCGCAAGATTTTCTCGCCGGCGACGAAACCGAAGTGCAGGCGCGTGCGACCGTGCTGCTCAAGCTTGCGACCGGCTCGACCGAGCAGGCGAGCTCGGAGTCAGGCAAAAAACGGCAGGCGGCTACGCCAACGCCGAATCAGCCTAACGAACCGCTGTCTTCATCCGCCGCTGCGAATATCGCCGCCCAAAAGAGCTGACGCCGCCGCCGAAAACGTGAGCGCAGAACGCGCCGCGCGTGCGAATTTAATGCGAAGATTATGACACCGACATCACTCATCATCGTCGCCGATCGCGGCAGCTTGAAAGCCTACAAAGTGGACGACACACCGAATCGCGGCGCGAGTTTGCAGCTCGTGCAGGCGTTCGAAATCACGGGCGCGCACGGCCGCTACGACGACAAGCTGACCGACCAGGCAGGACGTTTCGCCGTCAGCGACGGGACGGGCGCCACGCCAGTTCGATCGCCGAGCACAGCGCGCTCGAGACCGAAAACGACCGCCGCATTTGCCGGCAACTGGCCGAGCACATCGCCGAGATCGTGAAGCGCGAACGCATCGAGGGCTGGTCGTTTGCCGCGCCCGCGTCGATTCACTCCACGGTTGCCGATTGGCTGCCCGAACCGGTCCGCAATCGCATCGTCGAGCACGTGAAATCGGACCTCGTGAAAATCGAGCCGGCAAAATTGTCGACGCATTTCCGCTCGCTCCAGCCGCTCTGATTTGCGAGAGTCCGGGATGCAATTGCCCGTTGAAATCTCGTATCGTGGCGTCGAAAAAACGGATCAGCTCGAGGATTTTATTCGCACGAAGGCGGCGCGGCTCGATCGCTTTTGCGATCACATCAGCCGCTGCGACGTCGTCGTCGAACATCCGAATCATGCGCAGCATTCCGGCAATCCGTTTCGGGTCCGGATCGATCTGACTGTGCCGCCGGGACACGAATTGGTCGCGGAGGAAAAACAGGCCGAGCACGAAATGCACGAGCCGCTGAGCAAGGTGATCAACGACGCCTTCAAGTCGATGGAACGGCAGTTGAAAACCCTGGTCGAAAAACAGCGCCGGGAATAAGCGAAAGATTTTGTTGTTATCTCTAGTTGACAAGTAGACTTTCGTTTGTCTACCATATCACTAGAGAATGAATCTTTCGAAACGAAGTGAGTACGCGCTCCGCGCCCTGATCGATCTCGGCATCGCCCGCGAGCTCGGCCGGCCCATCCTCCAGGTCACCGAACTGGCGGCGAAGGAAAAACTGCCGACCAAGTTCCTCGAACAAATCCTGACCCAGCTCCGCCTCGGCGGTTTCGTCGAGACCCGGCGCGGAAAGATGGGCGGCTACTCGCTCGCCAAGCCGCCCGCGCGGATCAAACTCGGCGCCGTCATTCGCCTCCTCGACGGACCCCTCGCGCCAATCCCCTGTGTCAGCCGGACCGCCTACAGCCGCTGCACCTGCCCGGATGAAGCGCATTGCGGGCTGCGCATGGTCATGCTCGACGTGCGCAATGCGATCGCGCGCATTCTCGATCGCGCGACGCTTGAACAAATCGTCGAGATCACCTTGCGAAAGATGCGGCGGGACAAGATCGCGCCGGTCTTCGCCCGGCGCTCGTTCGGGCTCGAAGAAATTCTTTCGCTTCCGACTTCGCATGAAAGGCAAAAATCATGAAACTGAATCGAACCATCGCGATCTTACTGACCGCTTGCCTAACGAGTATAAGTCAAGCGGCGGAGAAAACTGTTATTCGCTTCGGACATTTCCCGAACGTGACCCATGCCCAGGGCGTGATCGCCCACGGATTGTCGCGACAGGGCAAGGGATGGTTCGAGCAGCGTCTCGGACCGAACGTCGAGATTCAATGGTTCACTTACAACGCCGGGCCTTCCGCGATGGAGGCAATTTTCGCCGGCTCGCTCGATGTCACCTACGTCGGCCAGGGCCCGGCCTTGAACGCATATTCCAAGTCTGACGGCGAGGAAATCCGGGTCATATCAGGAGCGGCGAACGGAGGAGCTGCTTTAGTCGTTAGGCCGGACGAAGTGATCAAAAGTCCGGCAGATTTTCGAGGAAAGACGATCGCGACGCCGCAGCTCGGCAACACGCAGGACATTTCCTGCCGGGCATGGCTGAAAGCGCAAGGATTCAAAGTCACGCAAACGGGCGGCGACGTGCACGTGCTGCCGGTCACGAATCCGGACCAACTCGGACTGTTTCAACAAAAGCAGATCGATGCAGTCTGGACGGTCGAGCCCTGGGTGACGCGGCTGGAGCAAAAGGGCCACGGTCGCATCTTTCTCGAAGACACACAGGTCTTGACGACGTGGCTCGTCTCGAGCGCGAAGTTTTTGCGCGAGCATACTGATCTCGCGAAGAAGATCGCGGCCGCAAACGTGGAACTCACCCAGTGGATTCAGGCGCATCCGGCGGACGCGCAAAAAGAGCTGGCGCAGGAGTTGAGGGCGGAAACGAAGGGCGTGATTTCGCCCGAGGCGGTCGCGCAGGCGTGGAAGCGAATAAAATTCACGACCGAAGTCTCGCCGGCGCTGATCAGCAAAGCCGTGCAGGACGCAAAGGACGCCGGCTTTTCCAAAGGATCGACGGACACTTCGAAGCTGGTCGTCAGCTTCTGAGGCATTGCCTAACGAGTAAAGAACTCGAGTTATTCCATGTACATTACACAAACATTCGAAATACCGGCCAGCACGAACACGACGGTTCGCGAGGAACTGCAATTTCTTCCGCCGAGCAAGCTCCATGTCGAGAATGTCTCAAAGTCTTTTCAGACGCGGACGGGAACCGTTCAGGCGCTCGATCAAGTCAGCCTCCAGGTCGGCGAAGGCGAGTTTGTCTGCCTTGTTGGCGCGAGCGGCTGCGGCAAATCGACTCTCCTCAACATCATTGCCGGTCTCGAGAAACCGGACAGCGGGACGGTCACCGCCGATGGCCTGCGTGTGCTGGAACCCGGGCGCGAACGGCTGGTCATGTTCCAGGAATCGGCGCTTTTTCCCTGGCTCGACGTTCTCGGCAACGTGCTTTTCGGGCTCAAGATGAAACCGAACCTAACGAATAAAGATCGCAGAGAGGTTGCCCGTTATTATCTCGGTCTGGTCGGCCTCAGTCGCTTCGAGCGCGCGAACATTTACGAGTTATCCGGCGGCATGAAGCAGCGCGTCGCCCTCGCGCGCGCGCTCGCGCCCAACCCGCGCATGCTCCTGATGGATGAGCCGTTCGCGGCGCTCGATGCGCTCACGCGCGAACAGTTGTACGGCGACCTGCAACAAATCTGGGAAAGCCGGCGCAAGACGATCATCTTCGTCACCCACAACGTGCGCGAGGCGGCCTGTCTCGGCGATCGCGTGCTCCTTTTCTCGCCCCATCCCGGCCGGGTGCGCGAGGAATTTTTGATCAAGCTGCCGAGGGCGCGCGACATCAACAGTCCCGATCTGGCCGAATACGCGAGCAAGATTATGCATTCACTTAAAGGCTACAAAACAGACGGCGAGGTGGCGGAATGAAACGTTTCCTTCTCTCGCTCGTTTTCTTTGGCGGATTACTGCTGCTCTGGGATTTGCTCGTGCGTGCGCGGATTTGGTCGCCGGTCCTTTTGCCCGCGCCGACCAAAGTCGCGGAATATCTGCAGTCAGCCGCGGCGGACGGCACGCTTTGGGGCGCGATCGCGATCACGCTCAAGCGCCTGTTGTTAGGCTACGCCATCGGTCTCATCTTCGGCGTGCCGCTCGGATTGCTCACCGCGCGCTGGAATTTGCTCCACGACACGATCGGCACGCTCGCGCTCGGGCTGCAAACGTTGCCGAGCGTCTGCTGGGTGCCGCTCGCGCTGCTTTGGTTTGGGCAAAGTGAAGCCGCGATGCTTTTCGTCGTCGTGATGGGAACGCTCTGGTCGGTCGTGATCGCGACCGACACCGGCGTGCGGCATGTCCCGCCGATTTATCGGCGCGCCGCCCTCACGATGGGCTCAAAGAACATGCACATCTGGCTGCGGGTGATTTTGCCGGCCGCGCTTCCGTTCATCGTCAGCGGAATGAAACAAGGCTGGGCCTTCGCCTGGCGTTCGCTCATGGCCGCGGAAATTTTCGTCACCATCCTGACCGGGTTCGGCCTCGGCCAGCTTTTGCATTACGGCCGCGAATTGAATGCGATGGACCAGGTGATCGCGATCATGTTCGTCATCGTCGCCATCGGCCTGCTCGCGGACAAAACTTTCTTCGCGCCGATGGAGCGCTTCCTGCATCGCCGATGGGGCACGAGCCAGTGAAAGCGCACCAGGCTTCGCGTGAGATCACGATCGAGAACGAACTCGGGCTGCATGCGCGACCAGCAGCGGAATTCGTTAGGCGCGCGAACGCGTTTCGATCCGAGATTTGGCTCGTGACGAAAGCCGGACGCTTTTCCGCGCTCAGCCTCATCGAAGTGATGCGGGCAAATTTGGATCGCGGTGCAACCGCGCGCCTCGAAGCAAGTGGCGTGGACGCGGAGAAAGCAGTCGAGCGTCTTGCCGAAGTCATCCGGCAACTGCGCGACAACTACGACTGACCATTAGCGCCGTTTTTTACCTAACGAACTCGCCTAACGAATCGGTCGCGCCACCAGAATGCCCGTGTCCGAACGATAACGCGCGAGATAACTGGACAGCCGCTGATCCACCACGACGCGGCCATAATTATGCGGCGACGACGCGTGCATGAAATGCAAAACACCGTCGGGCGTTCGATACGCCATTCCCACATGCGAGGTCGAATAAAGCCCCGGCCGATCGCGCGAGATAATCCCGATGATGTCGCCGCTGCGCAGTTCCGGCTCGATCCGCGCGACGCGATTTTTCGGAATCTCGTAAAGCGGCCGTTCGCTCACGCGTTCCTCCATTTCGCCCAGCGGCCGCAACAGCGCCGGATCCGCGCGCAGATATCGATACTCGCGCCAGCCAAAAGTCATCTCCTGCGCGGCATGACGGACCGCGACGCCGCCGAGTTTCCTCGTCAAATCATCGACCAATCCGCGCCGATTATTGTCGTAAAGCCAGTCCTCAAGATAATGCAGACGCGACAGATATTCGCCGGTGCAGACACCGTTGCGATAGCGATCGAGCTCGATGTAATGGAGCAGCGTTCCCGGCGTCCAGAGCGGCTGCGGCTCATCGAGCATGCGCGCGAAGGCGAGCGAGATTTCGAAAAACGTCCAGCAATCGAGTCCGTTAAAATTCGCCGACGGCGCCTCGACGTGATCGTCGATTTCGAGCGTGAAAGATTTGTAACGCGTGCCGGCGAGCGCGCGTCCGACTGTCGCCGTTCGCTCGCCGATCGGAAGGCTTCGCCAATCGTTCGCCTTCGCTTCCGCAACCAACCGCTCGAAGGCATCGCGGCCGCGAAAGACCGTGCTCAACGGCAAGGTCGCCGCATTCGTTAGGCAAATCGTCGCGGCGAGAAAGAAAAAAATAATTCCGCGTCCGCGCATGAAAGAAAACGTTTGAGACAAAATCGCGCCGGCGCAAGGCGCAGCCCGATTATTTCGCCGCGGCCGGAGCCGGGACGAGCAACGTGCGATATCGGCCTGCCTTGAGAACGCCTTCAGTCACGCTCCCAACAAGCAGGTTGTAGACCGAGCCGTGGCCGTGCGAGCCCATCACGATCAAATCAGCCGGAATTTCCGCCGCGGCGCGCAGGATTTCGGCGACGACAGTTCCTTCGCGTTCCTCTGCGAGGACGCGCAGGCCGCGCTCGCTCAAGTCGCGACGCAGCGACTCGAGCTGCGTCTTCTCGCGTTCGTTAGGCACAGCAATGCCTGCGACTTCCGCCGCCGCCGCCGGCGACCCGGCATTCACGCTCATCTCCGGCATTCCGATTCCGGGATAACCAGCGGTCGCCGCTGGAAAAACCGGCACGGTCGCGATCTCGCGCACGTGGAGGAGATGCAACTCCGCGTCAAAAGCCGTGGCGACTTCGCGCGCAACCGCAAGGACGCTTTCCGTCGCGGAGGAAAAATCGACCGGGACAAGAATCTTTTTCATACGCGAGTGAATGCGAAACCGGAGGGAAGATGCGGTTCGCCTAACGATCGGTCAAGAGCTTGGAATTGGTTTGGGCCATCGTTATGCTGCGCGGTGGACGATCTTTTCCGCGAAGTCGAAGAAGAGACCGCGGCGGATGCGAACGCGCCGCTCGCGAGCCGGATGCGTCCGCGCACGCTCGACGAGTTCGTCGGCCAGGAGCACATCCTCGCTCCGGGAAAGTTGCTCCGCCGCGCGATCGAGGCCGATCGCCTGCCGTCGCTGATTCTTTCCGGGCCGCCGGGCACGGGCAAAACGACCCTCGCGCAAATCATCGCGGCGATGACGCAGTCGAAATTTGAAAAACTCAGCGGAGTCGAAAGCAACGTCGCCGAGATGCGGAAAGTTGTAGCCGCGGCTACAAATCGTCGCCGCACCTCCAAACAGCGCACGATCCTTTTTGTCGACGAAATTCATCATTTCAATAAAGCGCAGCAGGACATTTTGCTGCCCGACGTCGAAAGCGGAAACCTGCGGCTGATCGGCGCGACGACTTACAATCCGTTCTTTTACGTAAACAGCGCGCTCGTCTCGCGCTCGCAGGTTTTCCAGCTCGAGCCGCTGCGCACAAGCGAGCTCGAAGAGCTGATCGACCGCGCGCTCGCCGACAAGGAGCGCGGCCTCGGGAATTATCGGGTGAAAATCGACCCGGCGGCGAAGCTTCATCTGGCGAAGCTAAGCGACGGCGACGCCCGCAAATGTTTGAACGCGCTCGAAATCGGCGTGCTCACGACTCCGCCTAACGAGAAAAAGACTATCCACTTCACTTTGCGGGTCGCCGAGGAAAGCATCCAGACCAAGGCGGTGGTTTACGACCGCGCGGGCGACGCGCATTACGACACGATCAGCGCTTTCATCAAGAGCATGCGTGCGTCCGACGAGAAAGGCGCGGTTTACTGGCTCGCGAAGATGCTTCACGCCGGCGAAGACTTTCGTTTCATCGCGCGGCGCATCGTAATTTTCGCGAGCGAAGACGTCGGCCTCGCCGACGCGCGGGCGCTCCCGCTCGCGATCGCGACCCAGCAGGCGGTGGAGTTTGTCGGCCTGCCGGAGGCGAGCATTCCCCTCGCCCACGCGGTCTGCTACATGGCTCGCGCGCCGAAAAGTCGGGAAGCTTACGAGTCGTTAGGCGCGGCCAGAGAAGAGATCGAAACGGAAAAGACCGAGCGCGTGCCGGAACGATTGAAGAACAAACATTTTCCGGTCAATCCCGAGGGCTAGGCTTTGAAATTTTCGCACAAGGTTCGCAAGCTCGTTCAGCCTTTGACTTATCGCCGCGCCGCGCGCCGCATCCGGCGAGTAACTCATCCTATACTCGTTAGGCCGCTGCTCGCGCGGATCGATCCCGCGCAGCTGCAAATGTTGCGCGAGAAACATGGCTCGCCGCCGCCAGACGCGCCGCCCGGCTGGCATCACTACGCGAAATATCTCGACTTGGAAAAATATCTGCACCTGAATGTCCGGCGCGTTCAGGATCTCGATCTTCATCGTTCGGCGCCGAAAGAGATTCTCGACATCGGCTGTGGCGGCGGATTTTTTCTTTTCGTCGCGCGGGCGCGGGGACATCGCGGGCTCGGGCTCGATACGGGCGAAATTCCAGTCTTTGACTCGTTAGTTACTTTGCTCGGCGTCGAGCGCGTGACTTACACGATCAAAGCATTCGAGCCGCTGCCGGATCTGGGACGCAAGTTTGACTTAATCACTGCGTTTTCGACGGCCTTTCACGGCGGCAAGGACAATTCGTGGCGTTGGGGCGCGAAGGAATGGGAATTTTTGATCGACGATCTCGAGCGTCATTTGAAACCGGGCGGCCGGATTTTTTTCGGACTCAATCCGGCCTACGGCGGCAATTATTATACGCCGGAAATTCTCGACATGTTCGTGAGGCGCGGAGCGAACGTGGAACGCGAGAACGTTTTGTTCCCGCCGAAACGCTGATTTGCCTAACGAGTCAGCTTTTCGTTAGGCCGGAGCGCCGCTCAAACCGCCGCCAAGCGGAGGCGCGACATCGGGCGCGACCACAACCTGCTTCGGCGGTTTTTCCGGCGCCATCTTTTCGCCCGAAGCCGGCGGACGCGGGCCGGGCGGATTGAGCATGCGACCGTGCTCGATGATCTCGCGAATTTGCGCGCCGTCGAGGGTTTCAAATTCGAGCAAGGCTTTGGCGATGATTTCGAGTTTGGCGCGTTGCGCGACGAGAATCTCGGTCGCGCGCGTATAGGCGCCGTCGACCAGTTTGCGCACTTCGGTGTCGATCTGCTCGGCGGTCGCTTCGCTGTAATCGCGCGCGCGCGAAATGTCGCGGCCGAGGAAAACGTAATCCTCGTGCTCGCCGTACTCGACCATGCCCATTTTTTCGCTCATGCCCCATTCGCAAACCATTTTGCGCGCGAGCCGCGTGGCCATCTGAATGTCGCCGCGCGCGCCGCTCGTGACGTCGCCAAAAACAATTTCCTCCGCGACGCGGCCGCCCATGCTGACGACGAGATCGTCGAGCAGTTCATTGCGACGCTGCGTGTATTTATCTTCGAGCGGGAGCCACATCGTGCTGCCTAACGACGGTCCGCGCGGGATGATCGTGACTTTATGCAGCGGCTCGGTGTGCTCGAGCATTTCGAGCAAAAGCGCGTGGCCGGCTTCGTGGTAAGCCGTGTTAGTTTTTTCCTTTTCGCTCAGCGCGAGGCTGCGGCGTTCCTTGCCCCAGCGCACTTTGTCGCGGGCTTCCTCGAGCTCGGCAAGGGTGATGCCTTTTAATCCGCGACGCGCGGCGAGAAGCGCGGCTTCGTTGATGACATTCGCGAGCTCGGCGCCGGAATATCCAGGCGTGCCGCGCGCTACTACGGCGAGGTCGACGCCTTCCGCGAGCTTCACTTTTTTGCAATGGACGCGGAGGATTTCTTCGCGGCCTTTGACGTCGGGAAGATTGACCGTGATCTGGCGATCGAAACGGCCCGGACGCAAAAGCGCGGGGTCGAGCACGTCGGGTCGGTTGGTGGCCGCGATGATGATGACGCCTTCCTGCGTGTCGAAGCCATCCATCTCGACGAGCAAGGCATTCAAAGTTTGCTCGCGTTCGTCGTGACCGCCGCCGACGCCGTGACCGCGATGGCGACCGACCGCGTCGATTTCGTCGATGAAAATAATGCAGGGCGCAGATTTTTTTCCCTGCTCAAACATGTCGCGCACGCGGCTCGCGCCGACGCCGACGAACATCTCGACAAAGTCCGATCCGCTGATCGAGAAAAACGGCACGTCCGCTTCACCCGCGATGGCGCGCGCGAGCAAAGTCTTGCCGGTTCCGGGCGGGCCGACGAGCAGCACGCCTTTTGGAATTCGGCCGCCTAACTTCTGGAATTTTTTCGGGTCGCGCAGGAACTCGACCAGCTCCTGCACCTCATCTTTCGCCTCCTCGACGCCGGCGACATCGCGGAAGGTAATTTTGTTTTTGTCGCGCGCGAGCATGCGCGCTTTCGACTTGCCGAAATTGAGCGCGCCTTTGCCGGCCATGCGGATCTGTTGCCGGAAAAGAAAATAAAGGATGAGCAAAAAGAGCGCGATCGGGACGAAGCCGATGACGGCTTGCGCGAGAACATTCGACTCCGTGCGAATCGCGATCGGCACGCCGGCAGCGGCGAATTTTTCCTGCAGATCATTCGTGAAATTCAGATAGACGGTGGTGCGAAACGGAATCTGTTGCGCGGGCGCGCTGCCGACGCCGGTGCGGGTGTAGGCGCCGCGGATGGTTTGGGTCGGCCGGCCTTCCTCGACCACGAGCAGGACGGGATGATTCGGGTCGCTGACGATTTCTTTTTTGTCGAGGAGCTGGAGGAGCCGGTTGTAAGGCACGTCTTCTTCCGTGCTGTAGCCGGTGCCGCCGCGGAAAAGCAACGCGAGCCCAATGAGCGCGAAGGCGATGGCGAATAGAATCACGCCGCGCCAGTTGAAATTCGGGTCGCCGCCGCGGGGTTTGTTGTCCTTTTGAGAATTACGATCAGGCTGAGCCATAGGAGAGTCCGCACCGAAAAAGCGCGAGCGTGAAAAGTATCATGAAGCGTTTGCCATTGCAAAAGAGCAGGACTCGGGCCGAATCCTGCTCAGTGTGACAGCCGCGCGGCGCGTTCGGTTCATTGCGCCATATCGCGGACGCGGTAATTTTGCGGGAAAGAGCATGTCGGAAATCGTCTCATCAGTGGCCGATCGGATTGATCGCGCGGTCCAGCGCGTCACACCGCTCGCATATCGTTTACGGCGGCGCAGCCGGCGCTGGATGCGTCGGGCAATGCGAAAACCGCGCAGCGTCTCGGAAGGCCCGAACCTTTTGCCGCTCCTCATCCAGGTGCTGGCGAGTTTTTCCAAAGCCGACGGCGTGCTCCTGGAAGAGGAAATCGACTCGTCGTTAGGCTTTCTTCGTTATGATTATCCGGAGACGGTTTATTCGGAATTGCGGCTTCTTTTTCGGCAGGCGCTGTACGAGCAGCAGGACCTTTCCGCGATGGCGCAAAAGCTCGCGGCGTCCTTGAGCGCCGATCGCAAAATCATGCTCGGCGTGCAGCTTTACGATTTGATTTCGCAGGCCGGACTGAAACAGGAACAGGTCGTCGCGTTTTATTCCTTCATGTCGCAGCTCGGCATGGCGGCGCAGGCGATCGACATCGTTTATCAACTCAACGCTTCGGAGGATTCCAACCCGGAAGTTTACCAGCGCGGCGCGTCGCCGCTCGAGACGATTTCGTTCGGCTCGAACGGCAAATCCGATGTCGTCCTGAAGAGCCTAACGACTAACGATCGGCTACTCGCCTTTCGTTATCACGATTTAATCCTGCTCAAAAACTACACGACGCAGCCGGTCTCGGTTCGCGGACGTCCGCTCGCGCGCGGAGGATTTTGCCGAATTTATCCGGGACAACGAATTCTGGTTGGCGATCAGGTTTTGTCCTTCCAGGATCTCGCGACTTATTTTAACGCAAAGAAAAACGTCTCGCTCCCGCAAATTTTCGTGCGGGTGAATCGCGATTCCGACGAAGTCGAACTCGAGCGTTCGAAAACGCGCGACAGTTCGCTCGAAGTCAGCTTCGGTTTGAAAGTGCGCGTGCGCGCGCTGCGCGACGTCCGCGCCACGCTCAACAACATCCCGCTCAAAACCGGGACAAAAGTCGAAGCCGCGCTCGACGATCGGATCATTTTTCACAACGACACCGAGCTCGACTTGATCGATCTGCGCCGGCGCGCCCGCGCGATGGGCGGACGTTTCCAGCTCAAGGCTTCGAAGTCGGAATATCTCGTCTCGAATAATCCGAGCCTGCTCGAAGCCGACGATATTTTGCTTTCACCCGGAACCTCCGGCGACGTGCTCCTGAAAATTTTATGCGATTACGACAAGCGCGTCGGCATGCTCGAAGTGCTCGAATCCGACCGCCCGATCATGGTCGGCGAAACGCCTGTGCGCACGACCGCGCCGCTCGCGGACGGCGACACGATTCGCATCGATGTCGGACAATTTTTGCGCTGCAATTTTTCCGAGCGGATCATCGAGGAAGAACGCAACATCATTCGCAGCCTCGAAGTCGTCGACGTCAACCATCGCTTCAGCAACAGCGACATCGCGCTCGAAGGCATCAGCTTTTCGCTCAACCGCGGCGAGCTCGTGTGCGTGATGGGCGCGAGCGGCTCGGGCAAAAGCACGCTCATGCGCGTGCTCGGCGGCCAGCTCCAGCCGATGCGCGGCGAAGTCTTGCTCAACGGCCAGTCGCTTTATCAACATCTCGACGCGCTCAAACGTTACGTCAGCTACATCCCGCAGGAAGACGCATTCGACGAGCAGCTCACGATCGGAGAAAATTTGCAATTCGCGGCCGCGATTCGGTCGCCGCATTTGTCGCGCCGCGATCGCACGCGACGGCTGGAGGGAAAATTAATCGAGCTCGGTTTGAGCGAACGGCGCGACAGCGTCGTTGGCAGCCCGACAAAAAAAACCCTCAGCGGCGGCGAAAGAAAACGCCTCAACATCGGCCTCGACATGATCGGCACAGCCGACGTTTACCTTTTCGACGAGCCGACGTCCGGCCTGTCGTCGAAAGATTCCGAGCACGTTGTCGAGATCATTCGCGGAATGGCGCACAACAAAATCATCATCGTCACCATCCACCAGCCGAGCTCGAAGATTTTCCAGATGTTTCACAAGGCGATCCTGCTCGACAAAGGCGGGCGCCTCGTTTTTTTCGGCACGCCGAGCGACATGCTGCGCTACTTCGCCGAGGCGGAACATCAGCATCAATTCGGGGCCGATCTCGGCGCCTGCGCAGCCTGCGGCACGACGCGGCCGGAATTTATTTTCGACGTCCTCGAAACGCCGTTGCGCGACCTGAGCGGCGACATCATTTACGAGGAAAATAATCGCGGCCAGCTCACGCCGGCGCGCCGTTACGCGCCGGAATTCTGGCGCGACAAATACGAAGCGTTTCGTTTGATTCAGGATGTCAAACAGGTCGCGCTCCGCCGCGAACCGGTCGCGCCATTGCCGCCCGCGCCGCCGCAAAAAGTGCGCGAGCCGATTCGCTGGCACGACGAATGGACGCAGTTGCGCACGCTCATGCGCCGCTCGTTCACGAGCAAGCTGCGCAATCGCGCCAACCTTTATATCACGATCGGCGTCGCGCCTCTGCTCGCCCTCATCATCGGGACCCTCCTGCGTTATTCCGACACTGGACATTACGATTTCGCTTCGGCTTATCACATCCCGACATTTCTTTTTCTCACCCTGATCGTGGCGATGTTTCTTGGCCTAACGAACAGCGCCGACGACATCATTCGCGACCGCGCCACGCTCCAGCGCGAACGCAACCTCAACGTCCGGCTGAGCTATTACGTTTTTGCAAAAACGCTCTCGTTAGGCGTGTTCGCACTCGTGCAATGCGTCCTCTTCGTTTTGATCGGAAATTACATTCTGCAAATCCGCGGGATGTTCTGGCCTGATCTCGCGGTTGTTTTCATGACGGCGATGAGTGGCGTGTCGTTAGGCCTGGTCATCTCATCATTAGTCGCTGATCCGAAAACGGCGGCCAACATCGTCCCGCTCGTCCTCATTCCGCAGATCATCATGGGCGGCGCACTGATCAAATACGAAGACATGAATCGTAACCTTGGGCTGGTTTACAATTTCACCCGCTGGTTCGAGGAACATCCCGCGAGCGATGAAGGCAACAAAATGGACAGCCGGCTCGAAGTGCCTTTCATCTGCGAATTCGTCGCCATGCGCTGGTCCTACGAAGAGCTCGTCGTGGCGCAGGCGAAATTAAATCCCCTAACGAAAAGACAAGACGACGCGCAGCGGCAGATCGACGCCATCGTCGCGCGGCACGAGAACGAACCGGGCGATCCGAAACGCCTCGACGATTTGAAGGACGCGCTCGCCATGCTTTCCGGCCTGGAGGCGCGTACGCCGAGGGAGATCGACCATTATCTGACCCTGATCGATCACATTTTGAACGGCAGGGCGGCTTTCGATCGCGCGGATTTTCTTGACGCGAGCGGTCCGATCACGGCCGACCAACTTTACGTGAATCAGAAAGTTTCCGACCTGATCGGGAACGCGGAAATGGAGCAGAACGATTATCGTCGCGGCGGCAAGCCGAACGTATTTTTCGGCGAAGAGAAACGTTACTTCGGCATGAAGGTGAGCGTTTTTGTTTTCAACACACTCGTGCTCCTGCTCTCGAGTTTCGGTTTGCTCTGGCTGTTGCACTGGATTTTGCGAAGACAGCTCGAAGTGCGAAGAAGTTGAAGTCCATGAAAACTCACAATCACCAAACGCGGCTGATGGTCGCGGCGAGCGAGAACGACGCCGACATGCTTTACGCGACGCGATTTTTCGCGCCCGACGCTTTCATTTTTCTCGAGCAAAACGGCAAGCGCACGCTCGTCTTGAGCGATCTCGAGATCGATCGCGGTCGCAAGCAGGCGGAGGCGGACGAGATTTTGCCGTACAGCAAATTTGAAAAAGAGGTGCAGGGTAAAAACGCCAGGGCGCCGGCGTTTGAAAAAGTGCTCGCGCATTTTCTCGAGACAAAAAAAGTGAAGTCAGCGCTCGTGCCAGCGAAGTTTCCGTTAGGCTACGCGCGCGAGCTGGCGGCGAAAAAAATCCGGCTCGAACCGGCGGGCGAACTCTACTGGCCGTCGCGCGAAACGAAAACCGAGCCCGAGCTTCGACAGTTGCGCAAGGCGCGCGAGATCACGGAAACGGGAATGGCGCGCGGGATCGAAGTGCTGAAAGCTTCGCGGCCTAACGATGGCGGAAAACTCGAGTGGTCGGGGAAAATTTTGACTTCGGAATTGCTCCGCGCCGAAATCGACTCGGCGATTTTGCGCGCCGGCGGCTTGCCCGCGAATACGATCGTGGCCGGCGGCGATCAGGCGTGCGACCCGCACGAGCGCGGGCACGGTCCGCTGAAGGCGAACAGCCTGATTATTCTCGATATTTTTCCGCGCGCGGCGACGAGCGGTTACTACGGCGACCTGACGCGAACGGTCGTGCGCGGGCGCGCGAGCGACGAGCAGCGCGGACTTTGGGAGACCGTCAATGCAGGACAGGCGCTGGCGCTGAAAAAAATGAAGCCGGGTGTCGACGGTTTGAAGTTGCATAACGAGATCAAAAAATTTTTCGCCGATCAGGGTTATCCGACGGAATTGCGCAACGGAAAGCAGACAGGATTTTTTCACGGCACCGGTCACGGACTGGGTTTGGAAATTCACGAATATCCGCGTTTTCAAAAAACGATTTTCAAAGCCGGACAGGTGCTGACGGTCGAGCCGGGCTTGTACTATCCGGGTCTGGGCGGTGTGCGGACCGAAGACGTGGTCGCGATCACGAAGAGCGGGATTCGTAAACTCTCGCGCTTCGAGAATCGGCTGGAGATTTAGCTTCGACCGATCGCCGGCCGCGGCCGCGAAATGAACGCGCGGGCGTTTTCCGCGTCTATATTAGGGAAGGCTTTTCACCAAACAATGTTTTATCCCTACGGCGGCGGGATGCTTTTCTCGCACCATTATCTCTTACTGATCGGCGTGCCGCTGCTCATCGGCATGTGGGCGCAATTTCGCGTCTCGAGCGCATTCAAAAAATGGGGCGCGGTGCGCGCGAGTTCGAACATCACCGGCGCGGAAGCGGCGCGGGAAATTTTGCACGCGGCAAATATCCGCGACGTCGAAGTGGTCGAGATGAACGATTACCTCGGCGACCATTACGACCCGACGAAGAAGAAGCTTTTCCTCTCGACCAACGTTTACGAAACGCCGTCGGTCGCCGCGCTCGGCATCGCCGCGCATGAAAGCGGTCACGCGATTCAGCACGCGAAAGCCTACGCGCCGTTGAAAGCGCGGATGGCGATCGTGCCCGTGACTGCGATCGCGTCGCGCATTCTGCCGTTTGCGATTCTGGGCGGACTTTTCTTTCGCATCACCGGGCTGATCGACATCGGCATTTATTGTTATCTGGCGCTGCTCGTTTTTCAGTTGATCACTTTGCCGGTGGAATTCGATGCGTCGCGCCGGGCGAAAATTATTCTTGGCCACATGCAGCTGATCCAACCGGGTACAGAAGCGGCCGGCGTGAATCAAACTCTCAACGCTGCCGGCTGGACTTACGTCGCGGCTTTTGTGGCAACGTTAGGCAACCTGCTCTGGCTTTTGTCCGTGCGTGGAAATCGTCGCAGCTAGATGAGTCCCGCGATCGCTCTTCGCGCCCCGCGCCGCCTGACCGATTTGCTGTCGTCGCCGCGCCCGCTGCGTGCTACACGTAGCCGCACGGCGATGGATCAACCGCGAACCGACGAAGACCGCGATCTGGTCGCGCGCGCGCAGGCCGGCGACGCGGCCGCGTTCGACGATCTCGTGGTCAGATATTCGCCGCGACTTTACGGCCTCGTTTACAACATGACCTCGAATCACGAGGACACGAACGACATGCTCCAGGATGTCTTCGCGAAAGCGTATCGCGCGATCAAAGGTTTCCGCGGCAAATCGAGTTTCTACACCTGGATTCACACCATCGCGGTCAACATGACGCTGAACTTTTTAAAAAAGCGCGGCCGCCGTTTTCACCTTAGCCTCGACGACGTCGACGCGAGCATTCAGAACGACAAGGAATTTATCGAGCTAACTTCGACGAGCAGTCCGGTGCGCGAAGCCGACCTCGGCGAGCTCCAGCGAAGATTGAACGAGGCCATGATGAAGCTGTCTGAAGAACACAGAGCGGTTGTCACCATGTTTCACATCCAGGGAATGCCTCATGCCGAGATCAGCAAAATTCTCAAGGTCTCTGAAGGCACGGTGCGTTCGCGCTTGTTTTATGCGAACCGGCAACTGCAAAATTATCTGGACGAATTCCGCAAAAACCCCGTTGGTTAGCACTTCGCATCGACATGGAACCATTTGACGACAACGAAATCGGAAAGCTGTTGCGCTTGAAAAAGTATGAACAGCCGCCGCCGGGATATTTCGAAAATTTCCTCCACGAATTCCATCGCCGGCAGCGCGACGAACTTTTGCGCGAGCCGCTCTGGAGCGTGATCTGGCGACGCTGCTCCGGTCCGTTCCTGCGTCTGCAACTGCCCGCGCTCACCTCCTATCCCGCGGCCGTCGCGGCGGTGCTCGTCTGCGCCGCGGTCATCTCGCTGAAAATTTCCCGGGCTCCGGAAACGAATCATCTCGCGACGACCAGCGCCGCGATCATTCCGGCATCGGTCACTGCGTCGCCGGCCGATGATTTCACTTTGAATTCACCGGTGACTTTTGCGACACGCAGCCTCGGGCCCGATCTCTCCCGTCAGATTGATGAAAGCGCCTCCACTCACCGAGTCCGGACGCCGCCGCGTTACGTGCTCGACCGGCTGCCCGTGAGTTATGAGCCGTCTTTCAATTTCTAAATTTCGCGCGCCTTCCATTTTCTTTCGCGCGCGCCTAACGAACCTCCTCGTCACCCTCGCGATCGTTAGGCTGTTCGCGCCGCCGGCGCTGCGCGCCCAGGATGACGCGGCCGACGCGATCAGCCGCGAGGTCAAATCGGTCTTCGAACGTTGCGCCAATGCGGTCGTGAAAATTCACGCCGTCGATGAGCACAGCGAACTTTCCGGCACCGGTTTTTTCATTGATCCGACCGGCACGATTTACACTTCCTACTCGGTCGGCGGCGACGCGGAGGATTTCACCGTTCAGTTTGCCGGCAAAAAATATCACGCAACCCAACTCCTCGCCGATCTGCGCAGCGGCATCGCGCTTTTGAAAGTCGACGCCGCGACGCCGTTTTTGCCCATCGGAAAATCCTCCAGTCTCGCGCTCGCCACGCCCGTCGTCGCGATCGGTTACCCGCTCGACCTGCCGGAATCGCCGAGCTTCGGCATGATCGCCGGTTTCGATCGCAAATATCTCGGCCGTTATTTTTCGACCACGCACCTGCGCGTCAACCTCGCGACGCAACGCGGCGAAGCCGGCGCGCCGCTTTTGAATTTCAAAGGCGAAGTCGTCGGCATTCTCGTCAGCAGTCTGGAAAACGGCTCCGCCTGTTACGCACTCCCGATCGATGCCGCGGAAAAAATTCGCAGCGACTACGTGCGTTTCGGCGACGCGCATCACGGCTGGGTCGGCATCGACGTGCAGCAAGCGGAAGAGGCTGTGGCCGGTTCGCGCGCGGAGATGACGCAGGTCAAGGAAGGCAGTCCGGCCGCGGATTCCGGTTTGAAAGCCGGCGACATTTTGTTGCAGGTCGGGAACATGGCCGTGCACGAACCCGAAGATGTGCTCGACGCGTCGTTCTTTATCAGCGCCGGCGATTCCGTCCCGATCACCGTCATGCGCGGCAACGAGAAGCTGACTTTCAACGTCGAAGCGCGCTCGACCAAAAGCGAGGCGATGGCGCTCGGTCCGAACAAAAAATGGACCGTCCCGCTGCGCCTCGATCTGCCGCGAAGCGAAACGCCCTAACGAAAAGCCAAGTTCGTTAGGCGAGTCGCGTCACTTCCGATAGCCGGGCACGTCTTTGCCCGCCCTCGGCACGACCGCGCGCGTGCCAGCCAGCGAAAAGTGAGCGAAATGCTCACGATATCGACCGAGGCGTCGGAACTTCCGGTGAGCAAATGGCCCTGGTTGCCGAGCAGGTCGACGTCTGGCTGGTTCACGAAGAGAAGCGACATCGAGATCCATGAAATTTGTCACCGACCGTTCAGCCCGGCGGACAAAAAGTAGCGATCGTTATCCGGGATCCGCGGGTCCGAAACTCCGCGCTCTGAATCGGCGTTTCGTCGTAGGCAAAACCGGCGCACAAGGCCAGCGCGCACGTCGCGTTGTATTCGCAGCCTAACGAATAGCGAACCGCGTCTTCTCATTAATATCAAGCCCGTTCGCCGGCGTGCCCGGATTTGAAAAAGTGATCGGCAGGCTCTGTTCGATCCAACGCTTCCGTAGCGGTCGTTGCGAAAAATCGGCTGCGTCAGAAACGCATTCGGCAGCACATTCGGGCCGCCGTTGCCGCCGCCTAACGAGAGGCCGTTGAAAGGCGTGCCGGGCGAATCATAATGCGAACCTTTGCTATTAAAGCTCGCGCTCGGATCGCCGAGCTGCCGTGCCACGAGCCGTTTTGCCAGGTGGCCGCCTAACCAAAAGCAATCACAATTTTTTGCTCGCCCGATTATGCCTAACGATGACTCATTTTCCGAAATTCCTCCTCGTCGATGGTTTTGATGCCGAGCTTTTTCGCTTTTTCGAGTTTGCTTCCCGCCTCTTCGCCCGCGAGAACGAAATTCGTCTTCTTGCTCACGCTCCCGCTCACTTTGCCGCCTTGCGCGACGATCTCTTCCGCGATCTCTTCGCGCGACCGGCTCAATCTTCCCGTTATCACCCAGGTCGTGCCGCTGATTTTGGAATCGGTCGCCGGCGCGGCCTTTGGTTCGCTCGTTAGGCGCAAGCCGGCGGCGCGCAACTTTTCCAGCATCGCGCGATTTTCCGGCGCGCGAAAAAATTGCGCGATGCTGGCGCCGACGATCTCGCCGACATCGGGAATGCGCTCCAATTCGTCTGTCGCAGCGGCCATCAATTCGTCGAGATTTGCGAAGTGATTTGTGAGGGCGCGCGCCGCGCTGACTCCGACATGCAAAATTCCGAGCCCGAAAATCAGTCGCCAGAGCGGTTGCTTTTTGCTTCGCGCGATCGCCTCGAGCAGGTTCGCGCCGCTTTTCTCGCCCATCCGTTCGAGCTCGTTCAATTGCGCACTCGTTAGGCTGTAAATATCGCTCACCTGCGTGACGAATTTGCGCGCGACCAGTTGCTCGACCATTGCTTCGCCGAGGCCTTCGATGTCCATCGCCCCGCGCGCGGCGAAATGTTCGATCCGCCGCTTCAGTTGCGCCGGGCATTGCGCGTTCACGCAACGGATCGCGACCTGGCCTTCGTCTTTCACCACCTTGCTGCCACAGACCGGACATTTCGCCGGCATGCGGAATTTTTTTTCTGAGCCGTCGCGCAAATCCGTTCGTACGCTAACGACCGCGGGAATAACTTCGCCGGCTTTTTCGATCAGCACGGTGTCGCCGATGCGAATGTCTTTGCGCGCGATTTCTTCTTCATTGTGCAAGGTCGCGCGCGCGACGCGGCTGCCGGAAACGACAACCGGCTCGAGGACTGCGACCGGCGTGAGTGCCCCGGTGCGACCAACCTGGATGGAAATGTCGAGCAGTTTCGTCTCGACGCGTTCCGCTTCGTACTTGAACGCCATCGCCCAGCGCGGCGACTTCGCGGTCATGCCTAACGAGTCGCGTTGCGCGAAGGAATCGACTTTCACAACCGCGCCGTCGGTTTCGTAAACAAAATCGTGCCGTACCCGATCGAGCTCGTGAATCGCGCGCAAAATTTCCTCGAGCGATTCCGCCGGCCACCAGCGCTCGCTGGCGGGCAAGCCGAGCTTTTTCAAAAGCGCGAGAAACTGCGAGTAGTGCGAAAGCGCGACGCCTGCGATCGCGCCAGCGCCGTGAAAAACGATGCCGAGCGGCCGCTGCGCGGTGATCGCGGGATCGAGTTGCTTGAGCGAGCCGGCGGCGGAGTTGCGCGGATTCGCGAAAACCGGCAGGCCAGCTTCGCTGCGTTCGGCGTTCAATTTTACGAAACCGTTTTTCGTCATGAAAACTTCGCCGCGTATTTCGAGCAGCGCGGGCGGCGAGCCTTTCAACTGCGCGGGAACGGACCGAATCGTGCGCACATTTTGCGTAATGTCGTCGCCGGTTGTGCCGTCGCCGCGCGTGGCCGCGTACTTCAAGCGGCCGTTTTCGTAGAGCAGTGAGACGGCGACGCCATCGACTTTCGGCTCGACCACGACCGGAATTCTTTCGTTAGGCAAAAGTTTTTCCAGCCGCCGGTAAAACGCGCCCACCTCATCCTCGGAATAGGTGTTGTCGAGGCTGAGCATGGGCACGCGGTGCGCGACGGGCGCGAAAGCTTTTTGCGGCTGGCCCCCGACTCGCTGGGTCGGCGAATCCGGCCTAACGAACTCGGGATGGTGCGCCTCGAGATCGAGCAACTCGCGATAAAGCCGGTCGTAGTCGCGATCGGAAATAGTCGGCGCGGCCTCTTCGTAATAGCGTCGGTTGTGCGCGGCGATCTCAGCGCGCAGGAAGTCGATTCGGTCTTTCGCCGAAGTCGTTTCGTTCGCCATTCGCCAGCTTACGAAAAGCGACGGCGAAGAACAATTCGCCCGTGGCTAGAAGCCTTCCGTATCCGGGAGCATGTCGCGCTTGAGAAAAACCGCGGTCAGTTTTCCATTCGCGTCCGGCGGCTTCGGAACTGGCGATGCGGCGGCTGCGAGAGTTTTTGCGGTGGGCGACGGTTTTGCCTCGGGCGCTTTCGCGACGAGTTGATTTGCCGGTGCGGGCGATGGAGCGGCTTTCGCAATCGGCGTCTCTTTCACAACTGCGGCCGGTTTTGCTTCCGCGGCCAACTGGTTCGCATGATGTTTGCGCGCGTCCGCGGCGGAAAGGCGATCATCAAATTCGTCGCCGATCTGGTAGGAGGAAAAAATTTCCGGCGAAACCATTTGGCGGTGGACGACTTTGTCCGCGCCCTGCAATTCGAGACGGTAAATTCCGTCAATGCCTAACGAGTCGACGAGCGGCAGTGGTTGATAGCTTTTGCCGACGACAATGCCGTGAACGCCGCCGGCCCCGAGGAAGGCGGTGAGAGTCAACATGAGAAGACCTGGCATGGATGCTGGAGTTGATTGGCGGCGAACCGCGACCACTCCAGATGCAAGTTTCGGGCCTAACGACAAGAAAAATACGGAGCACCCTCAAAAGAGTTCGCCATCATCGCGCGAAATTTTTTCAACGGAAACAAGCGCACCCGCTGTTCGCGACACGAACCAAGAGGAAACTTAAACCGGAGAATTCTTATGTTGTGGACGATATTTGTGATTTTATTGGTACTCTGGCTCCTCGGATTCAGCTTTTCTGTTGGCGGAGGTCTTATTCACATCCTGCTCGTGCTCGCGATCATTGTTCTGATCATCAATCTCGTCTCTGGACGGCGCGGGATTTAGCCACTATTCGTTAGGCCATGAAACCAACAGGCGTCATCGGACTCGTCCTCATCGTCGTCGGCATCGTTCTTCTTGCTTACGGCGGCTACACCAGCTTCACGACCAAGGAAAACGTCGCGAAAGTCGGCCCGGTCGAGATCAATAAAAACCAGGAGCATCCGGTGCCGATCGGTCCGATCGTGGGCGGCATCTGCATCGTCGGCGGCATTGTTCTCATCGCTACCGGTGGCCACGGGAGTTCGGCGTAAAATCTGCCTAACGAACGAAGGTCGACCGCAAGGCTTCTTTTCTTCAGCGACAAGTAGCAACGGGTCGTTGCTACTTGATCCCAGTCGCGAGGATCGTCTGAAAATGCGGACTCTCTTTTTCCCGGGAAACAACAGTCACTTCGATCTCGTGAAAGCCGATTTCTTCGAGCCATTGATGCAACTGCACTTCGCTGAAACCGAGCCAGCGGTCGGCGTATAACTCGCGCGCTTTTTCGAACCGGTGGCTGAGCAAGTCGAGCACGACGAGCCGGCCGCCTTTGCGCACAATCCGGTGCGTGGCTGCGAGCGCGCGTTCGGGATGGATCGCGTGGTGCAAAGCCTGGCTCAAGATCGCGAGGTCGATGGAATTTTTATCGATCGGCGGATCTTCAATGTCGCCGAGGCGGTATTCGAGATTTTTGTAGCCATGTTTCCGCGCGAGCGCGGCGCCGAACTCGACCATTTTCGGCGAATTATCGACGGCGATCACTTTCCGCGCGGTCTTGGCGAGCAACTGCGAGAGCGTTCCTTCGCCCGCGCCGAGATCGGCGACCGCGAGCGGCGGCAAAAGCGTGATCAAAGTGTGGGCGAGCGCCTGCCAGGAGCGACCCGGCACATAACTCCGCCCGAAACGCCCCGCGAGTTGATCGAAATATTCGCGCGCCTTGTCATGGCGTTTGCGCAGGACGACGCGGAGCGCGGTGCGGTCGCGCAATGTCTCCGGCATTTCCCGGGCGAGGGCGCGGGTTAATTCGGAAACCTTCGCGCTCTGCGCATCCGGCGCTCCTTTACTCGTTAGGCCGTAGTAAACGTTTTTTCCCGCGCGCCGGTCGGCGACGACGCCGGCGCGTTTCAACTGTGCGAGATGACTCGAGATGCGCGATTGTCCCATCCCGAGAATGTCCTGCAGCTCGGCGACCGAAAGCTCTTCCTCCTCGAGCAAAAGCAAAAGCCGCAGCCGGGTCGGATCGGCGAGCAGCCGCAAAAAATTCAGGGTTGACGCCATTGCCTGCCGATACGATATATCGACGCATCATGATTGGTCAATATGATGTCGTGATGCTTTTCGTTTAGCGCTTCTCAATCCTCAGTTCTCAACCTCATGCTTCGTCGTTTTATTTTTGCTTCCGAATCGGTCGGGGAAGGTCATCCGGACAAGGTCTGCGACACCATTTCCGACGCCGTCCTCGACGCCTGTCTCACACAGGACCCGAAGAGCCGCGTCGCCTGCGAGACCTATGCCAAAAGCAACGTCGTTATCGTCGGCGGGGAAATTACCATCCCGAACCTGCCCGCGCGCGCGCAACTCGAAGATGTCATTCCCATCAACAAGATCGTGCGCGATACCGTGCGCGAGATCGGCTACGTGCACGATGACGACGTTTTTCACGCGCGAAAAATCTTCGTGAACACAGTTATCACCGACCAGTCGTGCGACATCTCGCAGGGCGTCGATGCGAAGAAGGCCAAAGGCAAAAGCTCGTCTGAGCAGGGCGCCGGCGACCAGGGACTGATGTTTGGTTTCGCCTGCGATGACACGGAAGAGTTAATGCCGGCGCCGATCATGTTTGCCCATCGTCTCGGTCGCGAACTCACGCGCATTCGCAAGAGTGGCAAAGCCGAGTGGCTGCGCCCCGACGCCAAGTCGCAGGTGTCAGTCATCTACGAAAACGGCAAGCCGGTCGGCATCGCCAATGTAGTTATATCTACTCAGCACACCGAGGACAAAGCTCATGCCGAGATAGAAAAATTCTGCATCGAGAAAGTGATCCGGAAAGTTCTGCCTAAGTCCATGCTGAATGGAGTTACAAGGTTTCTGATTAATCCTACGGGCCGTTTTGTCATCGGCGGACCGCAAGGTGATACCGGTCTGACGGGCCGGAAGATCATTGTCGACAGCTACGGCGGCTGGGGCCGTCACGGTGGCGGCGCATTTTCGGGAAAAGACCCGAGCAAGGTCGACCGCAGCGCCGCTTACATGGGTCGCTGGGTGGCAAAGAATGTGGTCGCGGCGGGTTTGGCGCGACGTTGTGAGATTCAATTTGCCTACGCCATTGGCTATCCCGATCCGGTGAGCATGAACATTAACACTTTTGAGACTAACTCTGTCCCGGAAGAATCCATCGAGCGAGCGATCAATCGCATTTTTTCCTTTAAGCCAGCGGATATCATCGAACAGCTCGACTTACTTCGTCCTATCTACCGCAAGACGACTAACTATGGACACTTCGGCAAGGATGATCCCGATATAACCTGGGAAAACACTGACAAAGCCGCGGCGTTGAAGAAAGCAGCGAGGTAACGAACTTATGACTACCAAGACAGTCAACACACCTAAGACTAACGACTATAAGATAGCGGACATTTCGCTCGCCGATTGGGGCCGCAAAGAAATCTCGATCGCCGAGAAGGAAATGCCGGGTTTGATGGCCATTCGGGAGAAGTATGCTCCGGAGAAGCCGCTCAAAAACGTGCGTGTCACCGGCTCGCTGCACATGACGATTCAGACTGCCGTTCTGATCGAAACCCTTGTCGATCTCGGCGCGGCCGTGCGCTGGGCCAGTTGCAATATTTTTTCGACTCAGGATCATGCCGCTGCCGCGATCGCCAAAGCTGGTGTCCCTGTCTTTGCCTGGAAAGGTGAAACTCTCGAGGAATATTGGTGGTGCACGAACCAGGCTGTCTCGTTTCCAGATGGCAAAGGACCACAATTAGTCGTCGATGACGGCGGCGATGTGACTCTTTTACTGCACAAGGGCTATCAGTTGGAAGAAGGCAGTGACTGGGCCAAGTCGCCGAGTCATAGCAAGGAAGAGCAGTGCATTAAGGACTTACTCGTGGAGGTGAATCGAGAAAATCCTTTTCGCTGGCATGAGTTAGTCAAGGAATGGCGCGGCGTTTCCGAGGAGACGACGACCGGCGTCCATCGCCTTTATAAGATGCAACAACTGAAACAGCTTCTTGTTCCGGCGATCAACGTCAATGACTCGGTCACTAAGTCGAAGTTTGATAACTTATATGGTTGTCGTCACTCATTGGTGGACGGTCTGAATCGCGCGCTTGATGTCATGATCGCGGGCAAGGTCGCGGTCGTTTGTGGCTACGGCGATGTCGGCAAAGGCTGCGCCCAATCTCTACGCGGCCAGGGCGCACGGGTAGTTATTACCGAGATTGACCCTATCAATGCTCTGCAGGCTGCAATGGAAGGTTATGAAGTCACGACGATCGAAGATACGCTGGGACGCGGCGACATCTATGTGACTACAACCGGCAATGTTGACATCATAACTCTCGCGCACATGGAGCGGATGAAAGACCAGGCGGTGGTTTGTAACATCGGTCATTTCGATAATGAGATACAAGTCGAACCGCTTAACGCGCGGAAGGATATTACGAGGCTAAACATCAAAGCTGGAGTCGATAAGTATGGCTTTCCCGATGGTCATGCTATCTTCATGCTCGCGGAAGGCCGGCTCGTGAATCTCGGCTGCGCGACGGGTCATCCCAGCTTTGTCATGTCTAACTCTTTTTCGAACCAGGTCCTGGCTCAATTAGACCTATGGCGCAACAAAGACACTTATAAGACTGGTGTCTATGTCTTGAGTAAACAGTTAGACGAAGAAGTGGCCCGCCTTCACCTGCAAAAGATCGGCGTCAAGCTGACGAAGCTAACCGAAAAGCAGGCGGAATACCTCGGCGTGCCGATCGAAGGACCTTATAAGTCCGAGCATTACCGTTACTAGCTCGGGTTAGTCCCAATTTAGACGCGCGAAGGAGTCACCACTCCTAGTAAATGTATGGCACTGGCAGTTGAAAGGCGTTTCGAATCAATTCGATTCGCGGTTTTGCATCTTGCGCCACAACGACCTCGACGATGTCGAAGCGAAAGATGACGTCGGGATTGCCGAGAAGTCTCAGCCAGGCAAGCGCGCCTAACGAGATACGGCGCTGCTTCTGCCGCTTGACCGCATCCGACGGGCGACCGAAATCTTCGCGCGTCCGCGTCTTTACTTCGACGAACACGAGGGTGTCATCGTCGCGACAAACGAGATCGATCTCACCGCCGCGACGCCCGCGAAAGTTACGGTAGAGAACCTTGAAACCCTCCCGGCGCAGGAATCGCGCGGCCAGTTTTTCGCCGCGCGCGCCGAGTCGGAGATGCTCCGAACTAAAAGGCGAAAAGCTGCTGCGCCACCGGCTCAAACGAGCGGCGATGAATTGGACAAGGCCCATGCTCATGAAGTTTTGCGAGATGCAACTCGGTTCCGTAACCTTTGTGCTGGCTGAAACAGTATCCGGGAAACCGCGCACAAAATTCTCGCATTAGCCGATCGCGCGTCACCTTCGCGATCACGCTCGCGGCCGCGATGCTTTTGCTCAGACAATCACCGTCAATGATCGCGGTTTGCGGGAGTGGAAAAGGAGAAACCGGGAGACCATCGATGAGCACATGGTCGGGGGCGATCTTCAGGCCGGAGACCGCGATCCGCATCGCCGCGTGCGCCGCGCGCAAAATATTGATCCGATCAATCTCGACGTTATCGACCACGCCGATCGCCCAGACGACGTCATCCTGACTCGTTAGGCAGGCGTAAATTTCCTCCCGCAAATCGGGCGAGAGCTGTTTCGAATCCGTCAGTCGACGATGCCGGAAACGCTCTGGCAAAATCGCCGCCGCCGCGACCACCGGGCCGGCGAGCGCGCCGCGTCCCGCTTCATCGATCCCGGCGATGCGAACCACGCCTAACGAACGCAGATATTTTTCATGGCGGAATCCGCAGCGCATCGAGCCAGTCAGTGAATCAATGAATCAGAGATTGAGCGATTGCGAGACGTTTCGCAATCACGCAGTCGCTGAAAATCGATCAGCCGCCGACTTATTCCCGGACCGCGGTCGCTTCCTTGCCCTTGCGACTGCGCAAATAATTCAGCTTCGCGCGACGGGCGCGGCCTTGCTTTTCCACTTCCACCTTCGCGATCCGCGGCGAGTGCACTGGGAAGACACGCTCGACGCCCTCGCCGTACGAAATCCGGCGCACCGTGAACGATTGATTCAGACCAGTGCCTTTGCGTCCGATGACTATGCCGCTGAAAATCTGGATGCGCTCCTTGTCGCCTTCGCGCACGCGCGTGTGCACGCGCACGCCGTCGCCGACCTTGAACTTCGTGACGTCGGTTTTGAGCTGCTCTTTTGCGATGGTGTCGATGATGTTCATAAAGGTCGTCTCCGCTTGGGTGAAAATGGGGGCCGAATATCTAGCGCGCGAGGCCCGGAATGTAAAGCGGCAGTCGTTGTGCTTTCGGGGCGCGGCCGCTATAATCACCGCGCACTGCGCCCGTAGCTCAACTGGATAGAGTGACAGCCTCCGAAGCTGTAGGTTGCGCGTTCGAGCCGCGCCGGGCGCATCGTTAGGCGGGGATTCGTTAGGCGCGCTCCTCAGGCGAGCGCTTCGAGCCGGTTGAGCAGATCTTTTTTGCTCGTCATGCCCGTGACTTGGTCGCGCACTTCGCCGTCCTTGAAAAAAATCAGGGTCGGAATCGCGCGCACATTGTAGCGCATGCTCAGGCTTTGATTGTCGTCGACATTTACCTTCGCGACCTTGACACTGCCGGCTTTTTCCTTCGCGATCTCCTCGAGAATCGGCGCGATCATCTTGCAAGGGCCGCACCATTCCGCCCAAAAATCGACCACCACTGGCTGGGCGCTTTTGGTTACTTCATTGTCAAAGTTTGATTCGTCGATTGTGACCGCAGAAGAATTTTCCATGATTTTTTATGAGGAGAAAAACGTCCAGAGTTGGAACAGAAAAGCAAACGAGGAAACGCCGAGCAGCAGCCAGCAAAAAATCATCGGGACCGATTCGTCAACGCCTGAGGTTTCGCTGGCAATGGCTGGCGGCGCCGCCGGCCTGACGATGCCCGCAGCCGGGATTGCGCTCGGCGGCGCACTCGTCAATTTCACGGTCGCTTTCATCACCTTGTCCGGCGTTAGAGCGATCCGTGCGGTTTCTTTTCGCGGTCCGACGACCGCTCCTGGATCCGCTTTCATCGGCGGCTTCGCCGGCGCGACGACGGGAGCAGATGGCGGCGGAGCAGGCGCAGGCGATCGCGCGACCGCAGACGCGCCATTCATTGGAGGAACTTGCGCGAGCGAAGAAGCGGCTGGCACGGCAACGGAAGCTGGTTTCAGCTCTGGTGGCGGCAGCGGCGCGGGCGGACGAACCGGCGGCGGGCTCGGCGGTCTTGCAGCCGGAGTCGCCGGCGGCTGCGGAGTCGGCGCTCGCAAAATCGGCGGCGCGGGCGGACGCGCGGCGCTCGCGATCGGCGGCGTTGGTTTCGGTGCGAGCGGCGGCGCGGGCGGACGGAGAGGCGGCGGTGGCAACGGTTTCGCGGCCGCGGGCGGAGCGGCCGGGCGTGGCGGCGGCGCGGGCTGCCTGCTCGGGAGATTGATGCGCACCGTCTCCTTCTGATTAGCTCCGGCCGGTTTCGACGGCATGCGCGGCGGCAGAGTTATTCGAACGGTTTCCTTTTTCGGTTCGTTAAAATCTGCCACCGCAGGAGTGTAAAATTTCAACCGCGGAAATGCGAGCGCGATCTCTGCCCCAAATCACGTCCCGCTGTCAACTCTCAACTCCTCACGCCACCAAATCGTAACCGCGCGCTTCGCGAATTTTTCGCCTAACGAACTCGCCGACCGGCGCCGCCTCCGACAAAATCACCCGCGCGTCCACATCCGGCGCGTCGGCTTCGGTGCGCGCGATCAGCGGCTGATCGACGAGCAGCGTGAGCTCCTCGCCAACCCTCGCCGCCGCGAGCTCGCGCGCGATTTTTTGCTGCAACGTCATGGCGCGGCGATAACGCAGATTTTTTTCCGCCGTCGCGATTTGCTCCGGCATTTTCGCGGCGCGCGAACCTTCCTCCTGCGAGTATTTGAAAATCCCGAGACGCTCGAAACGAACGCGCTCGATGAATTCGAGCAGCGCCGCGAATTCCGCTTCCGTTTCGCCGGGAAAACCAACGATGAAAGTCGTGCGCAAAGCGATTCCGGGAATGCCGGCGCGCAGCCTAACGATCAGGTTTTCGATGTGGGCGCGGGAAGTTTCGCGGCGCATTCGGCCGAGCATCGCTTCGTCGATGTGCTGCAACGGCATGTCGACATAGCGCGCGACTTTCGGATAGCCCGCGATCGTTTCGATGAGCTCATCGCTCCAATGCGCCGGGTGGGTGTAAAGCAATCGCACCCAGAATTCGCCCTCGATCGCGTTCAGCTCGCGCAGCAATTTGCTCAGCGTCGGCCCGCGCGACGAATCGACGGGCTGGCGCGGCCCGGCCTTTTCCGCCCAAAGATCCATCCCGTAATAAGTCGTGTCCTGGCTGATCAAATTGATTTCCTTCACGCCCTCGGCGACGAGGTTTCGCACTTCCGCGACGATCGAGCCTAACGAACGACTCCGATGCCGCCCGCGCATCTGCGGGATGACGCAAAAACTGCAGGGATGATTGCAGCCCTCGGCGATTTTGACGTACGCGCTGTGCGCCGGCGTGAGCCGAAAACGCGGCGTCTCCCAGTCGGGAATGTAAGTCGGACGAGTGGTGACAAAGTTCGCCCCGCGATTCTCATTTTGCCTGACGACCTGCTCGACGATCGCGCCCAGCTCTTGCACTTGATCGAGCCCGATGAAGGCGTCGACTTCCGGCAAAGATTCGCGCAGCTCGCTTGCGAAACGTTGCGCCATGCAGCCGCTGACGATCAATTTTTGGTTCGGCCGATTCGTCAGGCCGCGCTGTTCGTGCGCCTCGAGAATAGCCTCGATCGATTCCTCTTTGGCCGAATCGATGAACGCACAAGTGTTGATCACGAGCACGTCGGCCTCTTCGGCGCGCGAGGTAATTTCCATTCCGCGCGCGCGCACGCTCCCGAGCATGATTTCGGCATCAACGAGGTTTTTGGCGCAGCCGAGACTGACCATGCCGACTTTCGTTAGGCGAGAATTCGCCGCCGCATTTTCCGTTTTCACGCTTGGCTAACTCCTGCGTCGCGGCGAAGGCCCGGCCGGTGCCAAATCCTCCGGACGCACCGGCTCGGCGCGGCGCACTTCCGGCTGGGTCGGCGTCGCCGTCGCGGGCGGCGGCGTGACTGTCGGCAAAACCCCGCCTTCACTCGCCGGCGTGCCTTCGACCGGCACGGCGCGCGGCGCGGCGATCTCGTTAGGCGAAAGCGTCGGCGTGGTCGCGATCGCTGCCGGCGAAATCGTGGCTGCGGGCGCGGCGGATGACGGCGGCGTGATCCGTTGAATATCGAGAAATAATTTCACGAGATAAATCCCGAGCACGAGGACGCCGAGGGCGATCAAAAACGGCAGCAGCGTCGGCCGGCCGGTCGGTTGCCGCCTCACGATCGGCGGCGGCGCGGTCGGACCGTTGTCCTGCAAGTACGAGTAACCGTCCACGGTCATGCGGTCGGAGGTTTCAAAGGCGTCGAGGTAGGGCGCGACGTCGACCTCGAGATATTTGCCGTAGATGAGCAGGAAACCTTTCGCGTAGGCGAGGCTGGAGAAACCGGAAAAATCTTCCGCCTCGATTTCCTGGATGCGCGCGGGACGAATCTTGGTCACGCGCGAAGCTTCCTCGAGCGTGATTCGTTTCGCGAGACGCGCCTGCTTGAGTTTTTGACCGAGCGGTTCCATCGCGGCGGCGGATCAGACGGCGGCGTCGAGATCGACGAGAATCTCGCGCGGTTTCGCGCCTCCGCCGGGGCCCAATATGCCGCGCTGCTCCAGAATATCAACGATGCGCGCGGCGCGGGTGTAGCCGAGGCGGAGGCGGCGCTGCAGGAGCGAAGTCGAAGCGCGCTTTTCCTGCCTGATAATTTCGAGACATTTCTCGACCAGCTCTTCGTCTTCGTCGGTCACGTCATCGTTAGGCGCGGCCGCCGCTTCCATTCGTTCGTGCATGGCGGCGTCGAAATTCGGCGAGCTTTGTGCGGAAACAAAATCGACGAGGCGCGAAATTTCGTCGTCGGTCACGAGCACGCCTTGCGCGCGGATGAGGCGCGAAGTGCTCGGCGGCAGATAAAGCATGTCGCCCTGGCCTAACAATCGATCGGCGCCGTTCTCATCGAGAATGACGCGGCTGTCGATTTTGCTCGCGACTTGAAACGCGATCCGGCTCGGGATGTTCGCCTTGATCACGCCGGTGATGACGTCGGCGCGCGGCGTTTGCGTCGCGACGATGAGATGGATGCCGGCCGCGCGCGCCATTTGCGTGATGCGCGCGATCGCGCTTTCGACATCGGCCGGCGCGGTCTGCATGAGATCGGCCAGCTCGTCGATGATGATGACGATGTAAGGCATGCGATCGGGAATCGGCGGTTCGTCGTCGCGCGGCACGGTGATGCCAGTCGGCTTTTCGTTAGGCAAAATTTCGCTCTCGCCATTTTTTTCGGCATCGAGCTCCTTCTGCGTTTTTTTCGGCGGACGCGCGTTGAAACTGGTGATGTTGCGCACGCCGGCCCGCGCGAAGATTTTGTAGCGCTTCTCCATTTCATCGATCACCCAGCGGAGCGCGAGCAGCACTTTTTTCGGATCGGTCACGACCGGAAACGCGAGATGGGGAAGCGATTTGTAAACCTGCATCTCGACCACTTTCGGATCGATCATGATGAAGCGGAGCTGCTCGGGCTTGAAACGAAAAAGCATGCTCGCGATGAGCGCGTTGATGCAGACGCTTTTGCCGCTGCCGGTCGTGCCGGCGACGAGCAGGTGCGGCATTTGCGCGAGATCGGCGATGATCGTTTTGCCGTAAACATCCTTGCCGAGCGCGATCGGCAGTTTTGCCGCGCTCGTGTTCCAATCCTCCGATTGCAGCAGCTCGCGCAAGGTCACTTTGACTTTGCGGCTGTTCGCGAGCTCGATGCCGACCGTGTCCTTGCCCGGAATCGGCGCGAGGATGTTGATGCGCTCGGCTCGCGTCGCGCGGGCCAGATCGCGCTCGAGGCTGACGATCTTGTCCACGCGCACGCCTTTGGCCGGATAAACTTCGAAGCGCGTGATCGTCGGACCTTTCGTGATGTCGCCGGCCGCGACCTGGATGCCAAATTGCGCGAGCGTTTCGATGAGGGTGAGCTGAATCTCCTCCAGCTCGCGCGGGTCGGCGGCGACGCGGCCTTCGCTGTCGTGTTCCTCGAGCAAGTCGATTCCCGGCAGCTCGTAATTTTTTTCGCCGTCCCAATTTTGCGCGCCCGTCAGGCCGACGATTGCGGCATCGTTAGGCGCGGATTTTTTTCCGCGGCGCAGTTCGGCGAGCGATGGTTTTTTGCGCGGCGTTGCGAGTTCGTTAGGCAGCGCGGTGGTGTCGACAACTTTTGGTTCCGGGCGATTGGCAAACTCTTCCGGAGTGGTCAGACCAATTGCCGACTCCGGCGCGGCGCCGCGTTTTCGGATGAGCTTTTTCTCGAGGACGCGCTGCTGTTTTTCGATCTCGCGCTGACTGATCTCGAGCCGTTCTCGAGCGTTCGCTTTGCGCATGCGCCGATGCAAAAGCCAGAGCCGCAGTGCGACGAAACTTTTGCGCGCGCCGAGGACGCTTTGCTGGACGAGATGGATCGGGCGCAGGCCGGTCATCAGGATCAGGCTGGTGAGATAAATGCCGGCGAGGACGATGGCGGAACCTTTGCCTAACAATGAGCGAAAGATTTTCGAGCCGACGAGACCGCCGACGAATCCGCCTGCGCCCTGGTTTCTCACGAGGTGATGCCAGCCGTGCAAAAACCAGGGCTGCAAGGCGAGGAGCGAGGCGCCGGAAATGATGAAAAGCGCGATCCAGCCGACGCGCCGGCCGACGTTCAACTCGCCGTGAAATAATTTCGCGCCGCCGAAACCGAGCAGCGTGACCGCGAGCAAATAGGAAGCCGCCCCGATCAAAAAATAACAGATGCCGGCTGCGATTGCGCCGATCGGTCCGAGGAAATTTTGCGCCGGATGATTCGGCGACGAAGTGGAATTGAGGAGCGGGAACCAGGTCGGAATGTCCTTCGGGACGTAGGAAATGAGGGCGAGAAAAAGGAGCGTGCCCGTGAAGAGAAGGATCAGGGCATAGACTTCATTCCAGGCGTTGTGCTGAGCGCGGCGGGCCACGACGCCTCACAGTAATCGCGCGGTCGCAGCTTTCAATCGCAGAGTGCGGAATTCGTTAGGCGCGCTCGTTAGGCACTCGTTAGGCAAACCGCTTCGTCATTCTGCCGGCGCCGCGGCCGGGGTCATCGCCGGTTGCTCGACGGTGAAGGCGAGCAGCATGGCGAGGAACAACATCGCGGCCGCCAGATACCATGGCACGCCGGGAATTTTCCAGCCGTGCGCCGGATTAATCGACCAGGCGAAGGTGAACGAAAACAGCCCCGGCCCGATCAACATCGCGATCGCGCGCAGGCTGCTGATCGCGCCCTGGAGTTCGCCCTGTTCCGACGCGCCGACGCGATGCGTCATCATGCCTTGGGCGGCCGGGCCGGCGAGCGACCAGAGATTCATGACCGTCACGCCGATCATGAAAATAAACGCGGTCGTGCCCCAGCCCATGAGCAACATGCCGATGGCGCCAAGCGCCTGCCCGAGATAAAGGGCGCGCCGTTCGCCGAGCCGCGCCACGACCGGCCGCACCATTCCGCCGGAAATGATGACGGTGCAGATGCCGACGAAGGCGAGCGAAAGCCCGATGGTTTTTTCATTCCAGAGATAACGGTAGATGACGTAGAGGACGTAGACCTGCACGACTTCGTGCGCGGTGTAGCTGATGAATTGGATGACGGCGAGGCGCGATAATTCCGGATGCGAGCGGAGGAGAACGAGCGAGCCGACAGGGTTTGCGCGCCGGAAGGAAAAGGCCCTGCGTTTCTCCGTGCCTAACGACTCCGGCAGGACGAGGAATCCATAAGCCGCGTTGACCAGGCTGAGCCCGCCCGCGACCCAAAACGGCAGCCGCGGATCGACCGCCCCGAGCCAGCCGCCGAGCGCCGGCCCGATGATGAAGCCCAAGCCAAAGGCCGCGCCGATCAAGCCGAAAGCGCCGGCGCGTTTTTCCGGAACGACGACGTCGGAAATGTAGGCCATCGCCGTCGTGATGCTGGCGGCTGTGATGCCGGAAATAATTCGCCCGAGAAAAAGCCAGCCAATCGTGGGCGCAAGCGCCATCACGATGTAATCGAGGCCGAGCCCGACGTTCGAAAGCAAAATCACCGGCCGCCGCCCAACGCGATCGGAAACGACGCCGAGGACGGGCGAAAAAACGAACTGCATAAGCGCGAAAACGGTCCCGAAAATGCCGACCCAGGTCGCCGCTCGCGCCGTGCTCCCACCGAGGAAATTGAGGATCAATTTCGGCAGCACCGGAATGATGATACCGAGCGCGATCATGTCGAGCGAGACGGTGATGAGGATGAAGACGAGAGCGGCTTTGCGCGCTTTCATAAGGTCACGACATTTGCACGCGGCCTCGCGCGCCGCCAAATCCGAAGATTAAGTATGAATTCAAGCTCGGAAGACAAAGCAAAGGGAAAAGCGAAGGAAGCAATCGGCACGGTGAAGGAAAAAGCTGGTCAGGCAATCGGCAATCCGAATCTGCGCGAAAAAGGCACGGCCCAGAAAGTCGAGGGCAAAGTGCAGAACAAGGTTGGCGACATCAAGAAAGTCTTCAACAAATAAGACGGCGCTCCGGAAGCACGTCCTTTACTCGTTAGGCGAAGGCATTTCGCCTGACGGCCTTCGCGCCGAAAAAAAACGGCGGGCGATCTCGCGATCCCCGCCGTCCCTTAACCTCCTAAAATTAATTTCTAGCCGTTGTCGTCGCCGCCGCCGTTATCGCCATCGTTTTGGCGATGATGACCGTGCCGTTCGTTTTTCATGCTGTCGAGCTTCTGCTGCTGCTCGGGCGTGAGGAGCGGACGAATCTTCGAGTGGACGTCGTCCATGACCGCTTTCATTTTCTGCATCGCTTCTCGGCGGATGTCTTCCATCTTCGGCTTCGCCTCGTCGAGAATCGGCTGAATTTTCGCCTTTTGATCAGCCGTGAGATTGAGCGACTCGGTCATCTTCGCCATCATGTCGCCATGCATGCCGTGGCTGCTGCCGCCGCGATGCTGGAACGCGTCCGAATCCTGATCCTGCGCAAATGCGATGCCGCCTAACGAGAGCGTGGCGAGCGCCGCGAGTGTGATGATTTTTCTTTTCATATGTGAACCTGAAGACTGGCGCTGACGATTCGCAGTTACAGAATTTTTTCCCGCGCCGATTTCGGTCGCGCGGTTTTCGCCGGGCGCGCTTCTTACTTGTAACCGGCACGCGCATTTTGCTGTCATCCGGTTAATGTGGAAGCGGTTTGGATGACATGGCTGACGAATCGGATGCCGGCGAGCTCGTCGCGGCCGTCCTCCAGCACGACGAAGAGGCCGCGCGCGAAATGGTTCGCCGGCTCCATCCGCTCGTCGCCAAGCTCGTCCGTTCGCATCGTCCGCGTCGCACCGCCGAGGAGGATCTTTGCCAGATGATCTTCATTAAAATTTTCCAAAAGCTGCCGCAATTTTCCGGCAAAGTGCCGCTCACCCACTGGGTCTCGCGCGTCGCCATCAATACCTGCATCAATCAAATCCAGTCCGAAAAAGTGCGTCCGGAATTGCGTTACGCCGACCTGAGCGAAGACGAAGCCGCCGTCGTGCAAAATCTCGCCGCGACCGGCGCCGAACTCGCGCCCGACCAGAATTTCGCCGCGCGCGATCTGGTCGAGCATTTGCTCGTCGGGCTCAAACCGGCCGATCGGCTCATCGTTGACCTGCTCTATCTGCAACAACTTTCGATCGCGGAAATCGGTCAGCGCACCGGCTGGAGCGAATCGCTCGTGAAAGTGCGCGCTTTTCGCGCCCGCCAGAAATTGCGGCGACAACTCGCGCGCGTAAACGCGGAGGCGATGGCATGAAAAACGACGAAGCGCTCGAACGTCTGCTCCGCGCCGCCAGCGCCGCGCCTAACGAACCGCCGCCGGCGATGCCGTTTGGCTTCGACACCCGCGTGGTCGCGCTGACCCGGGAAATGAGCTGGCCCGATCCGGCAATTGCGCGGCTCCTGCGTCGCGTAGTTTACATTTCGCTCGCCCTGATCGCGCTCGCCGGCGCCGGCGCGTATCGCGAAGCGCATCAGTCTAACGACCGCGAAATTTTCGGCGATGATTACGCAATCGCCGACAACGCGATCGTCGGGGCCGTCGAACAATGACCGCGCTGCACTGGAAATTAACCGCGGGGTTCGTGATCGTTTTCATCGCCGGACTCGCGGCCGGAAATTATTTCGGACAACTGCAAGCGCACAATCATCACGGCGAGATGGCGCATCGCCGTTCGCTCGCCGAGCGAATGCGGGTCAAAATGGAAGCGCGCCTGGAACTCACGCCCGAGCAGGTGAAGGCGACCGCGCCGATCTTCGATCGCACCGCGACCCAACTGGAAACGATCCGGATCGAGACCGGCCGCCGCGTGCACGCGGTTCTTGATCAGTCCGACCGCGAACTGCGCCCGCAACTGACCGACGAGCAACGCGCCAAACTAACCTTGATGGAAACCGAGCGCGACGCCGCCCTGAACGCGCGCGTCCGCGCGACGCACACGCCGTCGCCGTAATTTCGTTCGTATTCGAGCGACAAATCGCCTAACGAGTGCCTAACGAATGAAGCTGCTGTCATTTGTCGGACTTGCGGCGATCGTAGTTGCGTTGCTTTTCCTTTTGCGGATGCAGGCGCTTTTCTCGGCGGCGCCGTGGGTCATCGCGCTTCAAGTCGCCGCGCTTCTGCTCATGGTTTGGGCGCGCGTGACATTCGGCGTTCGCAGCTTTCATCCCGGCGCCGATCCGACCGCGGGCGGTTTGGTCACACGCGGACCTTATCGATTCGTCAGGCATCCGATTTACGCCGCGATCCTGCTTTTTCTCTGGGTCGGCATCGCCGCCCATTGGTCGCCAATCACGGCATCGTTAGGCGCGCTCGCCACCGCCGGCTTGCTCGTGCGGATTTTTTGCGAAGAAAAGCTCGTCAGCGCGCGTTATCCCGAATATCGCGATTGCGCGCGAAGAACGAAACGGATCGTGCCGGGCCTGTGGTAAGTTGAGCGGCGCGGATGCGCGGTTCTCTTTCACCGGCGCTACGCTCGTGACGATGACAGTTTTTGCTCAAACTCCGCCTCAAAATTCCGGCGCGATTTTACTCCGACCCTCCGCGGTTTTCGACGGCGCGGAAATGCATCCCGGCTGGGCCGTGCTCGTGCGCGACGACAAAATCGCCACCGTCGGTCCCGCGGCTCAAATCACCGCAAACGACGCACGCGTGATCGATTTGCCTAACGACACCGTCATTCCCGGAATGATCGAAGGCCATTCGCACCTGTTTCTTCATCCTTACAATGAAGCGTCGTGGAACGATCAGGTGACCAACGAGTCGCTCGCCTTCCGCACCTGCGAAGCGGTCGCGCACGCGCGCGCGACGCTGCTCGCCGGCTTCACGACGACGCGCGATCTCGGCACCGAAGGCGCGGGCTACGGCGATGTCGCTTTGAAGAAAGCGATCGAGCACGGCATCGTGCCCGGTCCGCGCATGATCGTGGTCACGCGCGCGATCGTCGCGCTCGGAAGTTATGGCCCGAAACTTTCGACCGACCTCGACTTGCCGCAGGGCGGCGAAGAGGCGAGCGGCGTCGACGGGGTCGTTAGGGCGGCACGCGCGCAGATGGGCAAAGGCGCGGATTGGGTAAAACTTTACGCCGATTATCGCTGGGGCGCGGGCGAGCCGGCGCGGCCGACTTTTTCCGAAGAGGAACTCGCGGCTGCGGTCAAAGCCGCGCATGACGCCGGCCGGCCGGTCGCCGCGCATGCCACGACCGCGGAAGGAATGCGCCGCTCGACTCTCGCCGGTGTCGACACGGTCGAGCACGGCGACGAGGGAACGCCGGAAGTTTTCGCGTTGATGAAAGAACGCGGCGTCGCTTTTTGCCCGACGGTCGCGGCCGGCGATGCGATCGCCCAATATCACGGCTGGAAAAAAGGCGTCGATCCCGAGCCCGATCGCATCCGCAAAAAGCGCGCGAGCATGAAAGCGGCGCGCGAGGCCGGCGTGACGTTTGCGATGGGCGGCGACGTCGGCGTTTTTGCGCACGGCGATAACGCGCGCGAAATGGAATTGCTCGTGCATGAGTACGGCTTCGCGGCGGCGGAAGTTTTGCGCCAGGCGACGAACGGGAACGCGGCGATTTTTCGGCTGAAGGACCGCGGTCGAATCGAGCCCGGCTTGCTCGCCGACCTCGTCGCAGTGGCAGGAGATCCGACCAAGGATGTTAGTCTCGTTAGGCAAGTGCGCCTCGTGCTCAAGAACGGCGTGATCTATCGCGGGCCGTGAATCGATTCCTTTGCTCGTTAGGCAAAAATGGGCAGGGTTGGATTCGAACCAACGAAGGCGTAAGCCAGCGGATTTACAGTCCGCCCCGTTTGGCCACTTCGGTACCTACCCGTGGGCGCGAGCGTTTGATATAGGCTCGCTCGTCCAGCCTCGCAAGGCCGATTCGCCCGGCAAAGCGATCACGCCTGCCGCGCGAGCCAGTCCTGCGCGATCCTCAAATCATCCTTCGTCAGGCCGTGGTCGCTTTCGACGATTTCGAGCGCCACTTCCGCGCCGCCATTGCGCAGGAGATCGGCGAGCCACTCCGTCTCGACGAACGGAATGATGCGGTCGTTTCTTCCGGCGCTGATCGCAACGGAAGTTGCCGAGAGATCGGGCGAACTCTCGGGCAGAAACGGCGCCATCGCGCGAAATAAAATCGCACGCCGAAATCTTCCGGGGAAGCACAGGAGCAAACTCGAAGCGATGGTCGCTCCGTTTGAATAGCCGACCAGAATCATTTCCTCGACTGCGAGATCGTAATGTTCCGCCGCCGCCGCGACGAAATCATTTAGTTCGTTAGTTCGGAACTCCAGATCTTTGAGATCAAACACACCCTCGGCGAAGCGGCGGAAAAAGCGCACCCGTCCTTCCTCGAGCACTTTGCCGCGCGGACTGAGCAGATTCGCCGAGGGATCGAGGACGCGGCCGAGTGGAAGCAGGCTTTGCTCGTTCGCGCCCGTGCCGTGCAAGAGGAGCAGCGTCTGCGACGTCGCACCGGCGATAAACTCATGAATAAAACCAAAATCCTTCATCGCCCGTTAGGCAAAAAATTCCGCAATTGCGCCAACCACCTCGCACTGCATCGCCCGCGTCAGTTCGGGAAAAATCGGGAGCGCCAGGGTTTCGCGCGCCGCCTTTTCCGTCGCCGGGAAATCGCCCGCGCGATATCCGAGCGCGGCGAAGCATTCCTGCTCGTGCAAGCCGAGCGGATAATAAATCGCCGAGCCGATTTCGCGTCGCGTCAGGTGCTGTTGCAGCTCGTCGCGCCGCGGCGCGCGGATGACGTATTGATGATAGATGTGGTGATTCGTCAGGCCGAGACTGCGATACGGTTCGTTAGGCAATTTAATGGTGCTCGTTAGGCCGGCGCGTCCGAATTCTTCGCGGTAAACATCGGCGACAGAGCGACGCGCGGCCGACCATTCGTCGAGATGCGGCAGTTTCACATTCAGGATCGCGGCCTGGATTGCGTCGAGGCGAAAATTGCCGCCGACGACGTGATGAAAATAGCGCGGCTCCATCCCGTGCTGGCGGAAAATGCGGAGCCTTTCGGCGAGCGCGTCGTCATCGCACACGACCGCGCCGGCGTCGCCGGCCGCGCCGAGATTTTTCGAGGGATAAAAACTGAACGAGCCGACCAGACTCATCGTCCCGCCCTTGCGCGTGACGCCCTCTTCGCCGCGATACTCCGCGCCGACCGCCTGGGCTGCGTCTTCGATCACGGGAAGATCGTGACGACGCGCGATTTCGTTGATCGCGTCCATCTCGCAACACAAACCGAAAAGGTGCACCGGAATGATCGCCCTAACGACGCGCCCGGCGTCATCGACGAGTTCGTTCTTCGCGTTTCGACGGCATTTTTTCTCGACGAAATCGGCCAGCGCGGCCGGCGAAAGATTGAAAGTCTCCGGATCGATGTCGACAAAAAGCGGCGTCGCTCCGACGCGCGCGACACAACCGGCGGTCGCGAAAAAACTGTACGCCGTCGTGATCACGGCATCCCCGGCCCCGATGCCTAACGACATCAAAATCACGAGCAGCGCGTCGGTTCCGGATGAAACGCCGACCGCGTGCCGCGCGCCGCAATATTGCGCGAACGCCTTCTCGAATTCCTCGACCTTGGGGCCGAGAATGAAACTTTGCGTGCGCAGAATTTCGTCCACCTCGCGCCGGATTGGCTCGGCCAGCCGGCGGTATTGTTCGCTCAGGTCGAGCAGCGGCACGCGCATGCGTTACCGAAGCATGGGAGCCGCGCGCTGCCAATCTTCCTAACGAATGATTGACCCGTCCGCGACGGTCAGCTAGCGTGCGCGCGTGGGATTGATTCGGACCATTTTCTGGCTGGTTCTTTTCGTTTTTTTCACCTTCTGTTTTCTCGTTCTCTTCGAGTACGGCCCGAGTGATTTTGTGGAAGGTTTCAAAAAAGAGAGTCAGCGGATCGAGAATTTCGTCGAGAAAAAGATCCATCCCGACGCGAAGAAAAATCAGCCTTAACGCGCTGCGCGTTGGCGAAAACAAACGAGCGCGACGGCCGCGAGACTGAGCGGCAAGAAAACGTCGGCGGAAAAAATCGCCGTCCTAAAAACGATCGCGCGCCCGAGCAAATACCCATGTTTCGAACCGGCGGAATGAATCGCGAGCGGAATCGCGCATAAGACCGAACCGACGACAAGCGCGCCCCAAAAACAATAACGCCAGGCGTCGCTCTCCGGATCGAATGCCGCCGCGCGACGTTGCCGCGCGAGCCATTTGAAATAGGCGAAAACGAGAATGAAAAAACCGGCGAAGGTGCTGAAGACTTGCAGGCAGAGCGGCAGAAAAATCGTGTTCCTGCCGATGTGAAAAACCGGCTGTTGCAAAAATGGCAGCCGAACGACGAACCAGCCGGTGTCGTGCGTCCAGGCATCCCAAAAATTATGCGTCCAGACGCCGAGCAGGACGCAGCCGACGATGATGAGCCAGTTTGTCAGGCCGCCCGGCGCGGGTTTGCACAACGGCAGCAGCGCCTGCCGATGCGGCGCGGGCAAGGTCGAGCAAAACGGCCGACGAAGAAGATAAAGCACAACCAAAAAAAATAATCCCGTCGGCAACGCGGCGAGAAAACTGCCGGGCAAAGTGTGTGCGAAAGTCGCGAAGCCGAATTGATTTATGTAATAGCCGAGATCGGGCGCCATGCTCCCGCAAACGAGCGCGGCAAAATTCAGCGGCTGCGGCGTGAAGCGTCGCAGCGGGAGCACGGCGGCGGGATGCGAAGCGGTCCAAGGCATGATAAAAAAACGTCGTCACAACTAGCGCAGTCGCGCCCGCGCGCAACGCACAGCCGCGGCGCAGTGAAAGAAAATTCGCCTGCGCCATGCTACGGTTTGTTCGTGCGGCCTTCAGGTGCTTCGGAAAATGTTGCCTGCCCGGATTGCGACGCGCTTTTCGCCGCGCCGAGCGTGAGCGAAGGCGAGCAGGTTGTCTGCGCGCAGTGCGGCGCCGTCCTCTTTTACGCGCATCGAAATTCGCTCCATCGCGCGGCCGCCCTGACGATGGCGGCGGCGTTTCTTTTTATCGTGGCAAATCTTTTTCCATTCATGACCTTGCGCGCCGGATTTCGCGAGAGCGAGATGGTGCTGTCGCAAAGCGCCGCCGGCCTCGAAGAACAGGGCTCGCCTTATCTCGGTGGCGCGGTCGCCATCTTCACGCTCGGCGCGCCGACCCTGATCATTGGCGGTTTGCTTTATCTGCTCCTGCCGCTTTTTCGCGAACGCCGGCTGCCGGGCGCGATTGTGATTTGCCGCTGGGTTTATCGCGCGCGGCGCTGGAACATGGTCGAAGTTTTTTTGCTCGGCGCACTCGTTAGTCTGCTCAAGCTCGGCAAGCTCGCGACCCTCACGCTCGGGACATCGTTCTGGGCCTTCGTCGGGATGATCCTTTGCCTGACCGCGGCGCTGAATTCGATCGATTATCGCGAATTGTGGACGCGATTGGAGAACGCGCGCGGATGAGCGAATTCGCGTCTGGTTCGGCGGCGGCGCGCGGCCTCGCGCTTTGTCATTCCTGCGGGCGGGTCGAGGTGGAGACGCTCGAGTTTTGCCCGCGCTGCGACGCGCGTCTGCATCTGCGCAAGCCGGAAAGTTTGCAGCGTACGCTCGCGCTCACGCTTGGAGCGGCGATCCTTTATTTTCCGGCAAACATGCTGCCGATCCTGCGTATCGAGTCGTTAGGGGGGGCGCAAAAAAACACCATCGTCGGCGGCGTCATCCAGTTCTGGCAATCGCACGATTACCCGGTCGCGATCATTATTTTTGCCGCCAGCGTGATGATTCCGGTCTTGAAAATCATCTCGCTGCTCTGGCTCTGTTTCGCCGCCAGGGTCGGGCATCATCCGCTCGGCATGACGCGGCTTTATCGGCTGACCGAATTCATCGGCCGCTGGTCGATGGTTGATGTTTTTGTCGTCGCAATTCTGGTCGCGGTCGTGCAGCTCGGCTCGGTCATTTCGATTCACGCCGGGCCGGCCGCGCTTTCGTTTGCTTCGGTCGTGATCCTGACCATGCTGGCCGCGATGACGTTCGATCCGCGGCTGATCTGGGACACAGCCGCGCGCGCCGACGGAACGGGCGAGGCCCGTCCGACGATGGCGTTGCCTAACGATGCCTAACGCCTAACGAATGGATCCCGAACCGCCCGCGCGCACTTCACCGTCGCCGCCCGCCGCGACCGTGCGCAAAACCCATCGCCGCTTCTCCGCGGTCTGGATTGTTCCCCTGATCGCGGCCCTCCTCGGCCTCTGGCTCGTCTGGAAATATTATTCCGAGCGCGGACCAGTCGTGACCGTTCGTTTCGAAACCGCGGAAGGAATCGTCGGCGGCAAAACACCCGTCCTCTGCCGCAGCGTCAACATCGGCACGGTCGACAAAGTGCAACTGACCGAAAAGCTGAAAGTGCTCGTCACCCTTCAAATGACGAACGACGCTTCGCGCCTCCTCGTCCAGGACACGCAAATCTGGGTCGTTAGGCCGCGCTACGGCGGCGCGGGCATTTCCGGTTTGAGCACGATCGTTTCCGGCAATTACATCGAGCTCGAGCCCGGCCTTTCGAAAAAAGAACGGACCGATTTTATCGGCCTCGAGCAACCGCCCGTGACGCCGAAAGGCGTGCCCGGTTTGCGGATCAAATTGATCGCTGAAGAAGCGGGCGGGATCGATCCCGGTTCGCCCATCACCTACAAAGGTCTCGACGTTGGCAAAATCGAAAAACGCACGTTTTTGCCCGCGACCGGCAAGGTCGAATTCGACGCTTTTATCGAGAACGATTACGCGAAGCTCGTCCGCCACGGGAGCAAGTTTTGGAACAACAGCGGCATCGATCTCGAGGTCGGCGCGAACGGCGTCAAGCTGCGCACCGGCACACTCGAAGCGCTCCTCCTCGGCGGCGTGACCTTCAGCGAGCCGGTCGCGCTCACGCCTTCGCGGCCGATCGCCGACGGCGCAGTCTTCACGCTTTACAACAGCTTCGAAGACACGACGCGATTCGAGATGAGAAATCCCCTGCCCTACCTCCTGCTTTTCACCGAAAGCGTGCGCGGGCTCAGCCCCGACGCGCCGGTCGAATTCCGCGGCATTCGCATCGGCACGGTCGAGGGCATTTCCTTCAAATATTTGCCTAACGACCCCGGGCAACGTGTCCCGGTTTTGATCGACATCGATCCCGGTTTGATCAGCGAAGTGCCTAACGACAGCTATGAGATCGCCGAGAGATTCATCGCGCAAAATGTCGGGAAAGGTCTGCGCGCGACGCTCAAGACCGGCAACATCATCACCGGCCAAATGTTCATCGACATCGATTATCAAAAGAGCATCAAACCCGATCACGTCGTCGACTTCGCCGGCTACAAAATTCTGCCCGTCGCGCCCTCCGCCGGCCTCGCGCAATTGCAGGAACAGGCTTCCGCGTTGCTCGCGAAATTGCAGGCGCTCCCGCTCGACAAAACGGTCAACAACGCCTCCGACGCGCTCGCCTCGATCAAGGCCGCGGCCGATAATTTGAAAAAGACCGCGAGCGGTTTCAACGACAACTCGCCGCTCTACCAGGAGCTCGCCGAAACCTTGCGCCAGCTTGACGACACGCTTCGTTCGCTCCGCAGCCTGACGAGCACGCTCGAGCGCAAACCGAACTCGCTCATCTTCGGCAAACCGGGCAGCGTGCCGCCGCCGAAAGGAAGCAATCACTAAAATGACGACGCGAAAATTTTTCCAACGCGCGGCGACGATCGGCGCGGCCCTGCTCGTCGCGGGTTGCGGCGGTTCGTCGCAACAATATTTCCGGCTTAGCGCCGAAAACGCCGCGACTTCGCCTAACGAACGCTCGATCAGCCTCGGCGTCGGCCCGGTCAGCCTGCCGGCTTACATCGATCGCAGCGAACTCGTTTTCCAAAGCGGCCCTAACGAATTCCAGATTCCGTCGAATGCGAGCTGGGCCGGCTCGCTTCGCGACAACATCACCGCCGTCCTCGCGAGCGATCTCCGGAGCGCGCTCGGCGCGCGCGAAGTCCTGACCTATCCGTGGGCGGCGGGACGCGCGCCGGCGCGGCGCGTCGCGCTGGCCGTTAGGCAATTTCACGGCATCAGCGGCAGCGGCGCAATCCTCGACGTTTCCTGGCAAATCGAAAACGCCGATGGCTTCACGATCGCGCAGAACAGCCGCGTTTTTCACGAGCCGATCAAGGGCGACGGTTACGCCGTCGTCGTCGCGGCGGAGAGCTGTCTGCTCGCGCAATGCGCCGCCGCGATCGCGCGCGCCTTGCGTTGATTCGCGCGCACCGATAGCCTCACCCCCATGGCAAAATCCGGTCTCGGCAAAGGCCTCGGCGCGCTCATCAGCGCGACGCCGGCCTTGCGCGCAGTCGAGGCCGAGCCCGGCGAAAAAATCCAGCTCGTCGCGCTGACCAACGTCACCCCGAGTCCGCTCCAGCCGCGCCGCGAGTTCGATCGCGAGGCGCTCGAGGAGCTGGTCGACTCGATCCGGCAGCGCGGAATCATCCAGCCGCTCATCGTTAGGCAAATCAATCACACGTTTGAATTGATCGCGGGCGAACGGCGTTTGCGTGCCGCGCGCGAAGCCGGCCTGACCGAAGTTCCGGTCATCGTTAGGCAAGCTTCCGATCTCGAAGTGCTCGAGCTCGCCCTGATCGAAAACCTGCAGCGCGCCGATCTCAATCCAATCGAGGAAGCAGAAGCTTACGCGCGGCTCGCGGGCGAATTCGGCATGCGCCAGGACGACATCGCGGCGAAGGTCGGCCGCAGCCGCGCTTCGGTCGCGAACGCGATGCGCCTGCTCGATCTCGACCAGCAGGTGCAGGCGTGGGTCGTGCAAAATCTCCTCTCGGTCGGCCACGCCAAAGTCCTGCTCGGTTTGAAAGCGCACGACGAACAGCGCGCCGTCGCCGAAACCGTTTTGCGGCAAAGCTCGACCGTCCGTCAGACCGAGAAAATGGTCGCGCGCCAGCTCGGGCGCGTCGGCGGAGTCCGCCGCAAAAAACGCGCGACGACTGTGCCGGAGGCGGCGATGGACGATCTCGCCAGCCGCCTACAGGAACATCTCGCGACTCGCGTCACGATTCATCACCGCGAAAAAAACGGCCGGATCGAGATCGAATATTACGGCGCCGATGATCTCGACCGGATCGTGAATCGGCTCGGCCTGCCGCCCGACGCCTAACGATGCCTAACGAAAAGCCGCGCGGCCGGCGCAAGGCCGCCGCGAAATGGTGGCAGGCGCCGGATTTTCGCAAGGATTGGCCGCGCTGGAGCATCGCAGCTCTCGTCATTCTTGCGGTTTTGCTCTGCATCTTTTTTTTCCTGCGCCAACGGCATCGACACGAGATTTACGGCGAGCCGTGGAAAGATTTTTCCGGCGCAAAAGCGCTCGCGCATGTCCAGGCGCTGGTCGATTTCGGTCCGCGTCCGCCGGAAACCGCGGCGATCGAAAAGTCGCGCGCCTACATTCGAAAAAATCTCGAACAGGATGGCTGGCAGATGACGGAGCAGCATTTCACCGACGACACGCCGCGCGGCCCGGTTTCGTTCGTCAACCTGATCGCGCGCCGGCCTAACGAGCCGCCGGACGCGAAATATTTTCTTCTCTCCTCGCATTACGACACGAAAACTTTCGACGCCTTTCGTTTCGTCGGCGCGGACGACGGCGGCTCGAGCACCGGCGCGCTGCTCGAGATGGCGCGCGTGCTCAATCTTCATCCCGCGCTCGCCGCCCAGATCGAGCTGGTATTTTTCGACGGCGAAGAAGCCTACGAAAAATTCAGCGCGACGGACGGACTTTACGGCAGCCGTTATTTCGCGCGCCGGATCGAAGAGACGAAGACGGCGCAAAATTATCGCGGCGGGATTTTGTGGGACATGATCGGCGATCGCAACCTCACAATCACGCTTTCGCCCGACTCGCCGGCGCAGCTCGCGCTCGGCATTTTCGCGGCCGCGGACGCGCTCGGCGATCGCAAATATTTCACCTACTTCACGAGCGACGTGCTCGACGATCACACGCCGCTGAACAAAATCGGCATCGACACGATCGACCTGATCGATTTCGATTATCCGCCCTGGCACACAGCCGGCGACACGATGGATAAGTTGAGCGCCGGGAGCCTGCAGATCGTCGGCGCGGTGACGGCGTATTACCTCGCGCAAATCGCCTTCGAATGAAAAACGCGCTGCTCGTCGCCGCGATTTTTCTCGGGTTGATTGCGGGCGAATTTTTGGCGAAGAATTTTTGGACGCGCGCGACGATTGCGCAAATCGTTAGGCGCGGCGAGCTGCTCGCCATCGTGCAAGGACGCGGCATTTACGATCGCGACGTCGAGCACGCGTGGCAGGCGCAACTGTACGATCAAGGGCTCGAACCAAACGACGTGCCGATCGCGCTCGCGCAGACGCGGAAGAACTCTGCGCTCGCACAGTTGATCGAACGGGCCAAGCTCGACGCAGCTGCGCGCGAGCAAAAACTCAGCGGCCACGCGGTCGATCGCGAGATCGATCTGCTGCGCTGGCAATTTGCGCCGCCGCGCGCGTGGAATTTTCGTTTGCGTTACGATTTGCGGCGCGAAGTCGCTGCCAACCTGCGCGCCCGCGCCTGGATCGAATCGCAGCTCGCCGGAAAAATTTCGCCTAACGAAAAGCAGTGTCGTGAATTTTACGACGCGCATCTCGATTGGTTTCGCGAGCCGCTGCGTTTTCGCGCGAGCCATATTTTTCTCGCCGCGCCCGTGGGTTATCCCGACGAAGTGATCAAGACGAAGCGGGCCTTGATCGAAAATCTTTCCGCGCGCCTAACGAGTGGAGAACATTTTCCGGCGCTCGCCGCGCGATTTTCCGACGATGAGGAAACGAAAAATCGCGGCGGCGACCTGAATTATTTTGCCGAAGAGCGAATGTTGCCGGCGGTTTTCGAGACCGCGCAGTCGTTAGGCATTGGCGAAATTAGCGCGCCGGTTCGGAGCCGGCTCGGCTTTCACATTTTGCGCCTGACCGAAAAACTTCCGGCCGCGCAGCTCGACTTCGCGCAGGTCGCGCCGGAGATCGCGACGATTTTGGAAAATGATGAGCGCGCGAAGGATGTGAACGCGCTCGTCGCGCATCTCGGCGGCAAAATCCAATTTGCGGCGCGGGGCAATTGATCCCAGTTTGCAGCGCAATTTCATGGCACGTTCCAAATCCAAAAACGTCGGCCTGATCGGGCTCGGCATCATCGGCTCGCGCGTCGCGGCGACCCTGCGCAAGCGCGGCCTGCACGTTTTTGTTTGGAACCGGACGCCGAAACCGGAGCAGAATTTCGTCGGCTCGCCGGTCGAAGTCGCGGAGCTTTGCGACATCGTGCAGATCTTTGTCGCGGACGACGAAGCGCTGCTCGAGATCGTTAGGCAACTGAGCGCCGGGCTGGCCGCGCAGCACGTCGTGACCGCGCACTGCACGGTCGCGCCGGAGAGCATGCGCGCGGCGGCCGAGATCGTGCAGCGGCGCGGCGCGCGCTTTCTCGAGGCTCCGTTTACCGGGAGCAAAATCGCGGCGGAAAATGGCCAGCTTGTTTACTACATCGGCGGCGACGAAGCGGCGCTGCAACAGGCGCGACCGATCCTGGAAAAAAGCAGCCGGGAAATTTTGCTCATCGGAGAAATCGGCGATGCGAGCGTGATGAAAGTCGCGACCAACATCGTCACGGCCGCGACCGCGCAGATCGGCGCGGAAGCGCTCGCGCTCGTGCAAAAGGCGGGCATTTCCGCGGAACTTTTCGCGCGGGCGATGAAGGCGAACGCGAGCAATTCGGCCACGCTGGAGATGAAGCTGCCGAAAATCGCCGCGGGCGATTTCGAGCCGCACTTTTCGATCAAACACATGCTCAAGGATGTGCGGATCGCGAGCCATCTCGCCGAGCGATTCTCGCTCCACCTGCCGGTGACGGACGTGGCGCGTGAGATGTTGCTCGAAGAAATGAAACATGGCCGCGGCGACGCGGATTATTCTTCGGTCGCGCAAAAATATTTTCCTGCTCCGAAAATAATCGCGCTTTTGCCTAACGAATCGGTTTCGGCGGCGAAATTGCCGAACGGCGGCAAGAAAACGCCGACCGGCGATACTCCCGAGGGTGTGAATCTTTCCGGCGGATTTCGAAGCTGGTTCAGTCGCCGCGTTCCGGCTCGCGAGACGCGGGAGGACGCGGGTGCTGCTTGATCTTTCCGCTCGCGCCAAGCTGCGCGTCTCTGGGAACGATCGCGTTCGTTTTCTGAACGGCCAGGTGACGAACGACGTGCGCAAAGCGAACGAAAATCTCGCGATGCCCGCGGCGGTGCTCAACGCCAAAGGGCGGATGGATGCCTTCGTTTTCATTTCCGCGAAGGGCGACGAATTGCTTCTCGATGCCGAACCGGAATTGCGCGAGTCGTTAGGCGACCGGCTCGAACGTTACGCGATCGCGGATGACGTGACGTTTGCCGACGCGACGGAAGAATACACGCTTTTCCACTTCATTGGCGACCGCGCGCCGGAATCGCCTAACGAACTTCGCTGGCGACGAAGCAAGCGGTTCGGCGTCGCGGGCTGGGATCTTTGGTGCGACGCGATGGAGCACGATCGCACGTTGCAGTTGCTCGCGGCGCGCGACGTTTTGCTCACAGGCGAGGAAGCAGAGCGGTTTCGCATCGAGCGGGGGGTTCCGCGCTGGGGCCGCGAACTGACGAACGAAATTATTCCGCCGGAAGCCAATTTGGAAATCGACGCGGTCGATTACACGAAAGGTTGCTACATCGGGCAGGAAGTCATTTCGCGAATGAAAATATCCGGCCAGACGAACAAGCGTCTCTGTGGTTTGATTTCCGCGCACGACGCGCCGCTCGTCACCGGCATGAAGCTCGTCGCCATGTCGGAAGAAGGAAAAGAAGTCGGCCGCCTAACGAGTGCGACGACGAGCCCGCGCTGCGGCGAGATCGCGCTCGGTTTTGTGAAGCGCAGTTTCAATTCGTTAGGCACGGAGCTCGATGCGCTCGCGGCCGACGCGCCGTTTTCGTCTGCACTCACGCGCGTGCGGGTGGTCGCGCTTCCGTTCGCGGCGCGCGAAGCGCGTTGACCGAGGCGAGCCGGCTTCCTAGTTTGGCGCTTCCGCGTCATGGCCAGCGTCAGCGTTCGCAATCTTTTCAAAATTTATCCGGGCGAGAAAGGCCAGGAAGTGGTCGCGGTCAAAGACGTCAGTCTCGAGATCGCGGATCGCGAATTTGTCGTGCTCGTCGGGCCATCGGGTTGCGGAAAATCGACCACACTGCGCATGATCGCGGGCCTCGAGGAGATTTCGCGCGGTGACGTTTTCATCGGCGAGAAACGGGTCAACGACGTTGCGCCGAAAGATCGAGACATCGCGATGGTTTTCCAAAATTACGCGCTTTATCCGCACATGAGCGTTTACGAAAACCTCGCCTTCGGTCTCAAGCTGCGAAAATTTCCAAAGGCGGAAATCAAGAAACGCGTTGTCGATGCCGCGAGCATTCTTGGGATCGAAAATCTGCTCGAGCGAAAACCGAAGGCACTTTCCGGCGGCCAGCGGCAGCGGGTCGCGGTCGGTCGCGCGATCGTCAGGCAACCGAAAGTTTTTTTGTTCGACGAGCCGCTCTCGAATCTCGACGCGAAGATGCGGGTGCAGATGCGGACGGAAATAACGAAGCTGCATCAGCGTTTGCAGGCGACGATGATTTACGTCACGCACGACCAGATCGAGGCGATGACGATGGGCGATCGGATCGTGGTGCTGAACGACGGCGTGGTGCAGCAGAACGACGCGCCGCTCACGCTTTACAACGAGCCGGCGAATCTTTTTGTGGCCGGATTTCTCGGCAGCCCGCCGATGAATTTCATCCACGGAACGCTCAAAACCGACCCCGACAGGATCCGTTTTTGCGAGATGGAAGGCGGAACGATCGACGTCGCATTCAGCGCGAACGAACGGCCGGCGGTGCAAAAATTTGCCGGCGAAAAAGTCATCCTCGGGATTCGGCCGGAAGATCTGGAGGCCGCGAAATTCAACCGCGAAGGCGGACGCACGTCGACTGGTTTTCCGGCGATCGTGGACATCGTCGAGCCGATGGGTGCGGAGACGAATCTATATTTGCAAACCGGCGCGCACACGCTCGTTTGCCGCAGTCAGGGCGCGTTCGATCATCGCGAGGCGGGCCATCGTTTTCAATTTGAGATCGATCTCGCGAAGGCCCATTTTTTCGATCCGGTTTCGACGCAGCGAATTATCTAATTTGCCCGCGCACTGCAAATTGGACGCAGGAAAAACTTGCGGAGGCTCGATATTTTCGCGTATAAAACAGCACCTACTCTTCTAACGGAACCAAATATTGTGAATCAAAAATTACTCGCCGAAATCGGCCGCACCCAACGGCTGGAAATTCTCAACACCCTCAAACGCACCCGCGGTTTGTCGGTCAATCAACTGGTGAAGCGGATGAACATGAGCTACATGGGCATCAAGCAACATTGCCTCACGCTCGAACGCGACGGTTATCTCGACACCTGGCGACGCCCGCAAAAAATGGGCCGACCGGAAATGGTTTACCGGCTGACCCGCCGCTGCCACGGCCTTTTTCAGGCCGACAGCAACGCTTTCACGCTCGATTTGCTCGAAGCCATCCAGGAAATTCATGGCCCGAACGCGGCCGAGAAACTTTTCTACAATATGTACGAGCGCAAAACCGAGCAGCTCCGTCAAAAAGTGCAGGGCGCGACGATCGAAGAACGCGCCAAGGAGCTCGCCACCGTTCGCGACGAGGAGGGTTACATGGCGCAATTTGTTTCCGAGGCGAGCGAAGGCGGCCCGCAGATTCTCGAATGCCACAGCCCAATCATGAACCTGGTCGAGAAATACAAAATCATCGGCAAACTCGAGCAGGACATGTTTGAAAAAGTGCTGCAAACGCCGGTACGGCGCGAGGAGACTTGGACGTCCGGTCTTTTCGAAGCGGCCTTTTATTTCGCGGTCTGATTTTTTCGCCAACGCGGGAAGTGGGCGATTGCCGGCGCGCTAAAGTTTTTCCGAAGCGCGCGCGCCGTTTTCGCGCGGTTCCATTCACCGCTGGGGAATTTCGCAGGCGGTTCGATTAATTTTTCATCGAGCGTTTTGCGCTTTCGCGCCGGGCGAATCTTGGTTCATTGCTGCGCATGCCGACCGAATTCCCCGCCACCGTCATCGAAAATTTGCAGCCGCTCATCGACTGCGGCCGTTACCCGATCAAACGCGTCGTCGGCGAAGATGTCGTGGTCGAAGCCGACATTTTCAAGGATGGGCACGACATCGTCGCGGCCGCGTTGAGATGGCGACTGCTCGACGCGCCGCGCTGGCACGAGACGCTCATGTCGCACATCGACAACGATCGCTGGCGCGGCGTCTGTTCGCTCTACGAAATTGGTACCTACGAATACACGATCGAGGCCTGGACCGATCTTTTTGCCGGCTGGCAATACGAATTTGGCGCGAAGTTCGACGCCGGCATTCACGACCTGACGAGCGAGCGGCTCGAAGGCACCGCACTCCTTCTCGCGGCGGCCAAACGCGCGCGCCGCACCGACGCGAAACGCCTGCGCGAGTTCGCCGATCAAATGCGCACCGGCGAAGATTCCGACGTCGATCGCATCGCGAAGCTCGCCGAGCTGGAGATTTTGATGGCGACTTACTCCGAACGTTCCGGCGCGACCCAATACGACCCGGCGCCGCGCATCACAGTCGACCGCGTCGCCGCGCGAACCGCGGCCTGGTATGAATTTTTTCCCCGGTCGGCGGAGGGTCGCGCCGATCGCGGTTCGACCTTTCGCGATTGTCTCGAACGCGTCGATGACGCGAAGGCGATGGGTTTCGACGTCGTTTATTTCCCGCCGATTCATCCGATTGGCCTAACGAATCGCAAAGGCCGCAACAATTCCGTCAAATGCGAGCCGGGCGAACCGGGTGTGCCATACGCGATCGGCAATCGCCATCTCGATTTGCCGAACGGCGGCGGACACAAGGACATCGAGCCATCGTTAGGCACGCTCGAAGATTTCGCCTGGTTGGAAAAAGAAATCCGCCAGCGCGGGATGGAGATCGCGCTCGATTTCGCGATCAACTGCTCGCCCGACCATCCCTATGTCGCGGAGCATCCGGAATGGTTCTACAAACGGCCCGACGGCACGATCAAGTACGCGGAAAATCCGCCGAAAAAATACGAGGACATTTATCCGCTCAACTTTCGCTGCGCGACCTGGCCGGCGCTTTGGGAGGAGATGAAAAGCATCATCCTTTTCTGGGCTGAGCGCGGTGTGCGCATTTTCCGGGTCGATAATCCGCACACGAAGCCGGTCGCGTTTTGGGATTTTCTGATCGGCGGCGTGCGCGAGAAATTTCCGGACACGATCTTTTTGTCGGAAGCTTTTACGCGGCCGAAAATGATGAAGGCGCTCACGAAGGCCGGCTTCACTCAGAGCTACACTTATTTCACCTGGCGCACGGGCAAGCGCGAGCTGACGGAGTATTTCTCCGAGCTGACGCAGACGGAAATGCGCGAATATTTTCGAGGCAATCTGTTCACGAACACGCCCGATATTCTGCCGCTCCATCTGCAAAACGATGGCCGGCCGATGTTCGCCATCCGCGCCGTGCTCGCGGCGACCTTGTCGAGTCTCTACGGCATCTATAGCGGCTTCGAGCTCTGCGAAAATGAGGCGATCCCGGGCCGCGAGGAGTATCTCGATTCGGAAAAATATCAGTTCAAGGAACGCGACTGGAATGCGCCCGGCAACATCAAGGATTTGATCACGAAGCTGAACCAGATCCGGCGCGAGAATCGCGCGCTGCAACTTTACGACAACCTGCGATTCCACTCCGCCGACAACGAAGCGATCCTGTTTTACAGCAAGATGACTCCGGCGCGCGACAGCATCATTCTCATCGCGGTCAATCTCGATCCCGACCGGACGCAGACCGCGTGGGTGGAAGCGCCGGTGGAAGATTTCGGCGAGATCGGCGGCGACACTTACGAAGTGCACGACCTTCTCACGGACGCGCGCTACACCTGGCACGGCCGCCGCAATTACGTCGCGCTCCATCCGGGCCTGCAGCCGGCGCACATCTTTCGCGTCCGCCGCATTTGACCTGACGATCGCGCCAAGTTGCATCCGCCTGCCGCGCGCCTATCCTAAACTTCGTTTTGGGCATGAAGCGTTTCCTTTCACTGCTCGTTCTTTTTGCGAGCGCCACGCCGCTCTTTGCGCAGGCCCCGAATCCCGATCAGCCGGTCCTGCCGCGCACAACCAACATCCTCGACGCGATGATCGCCGCCGGTCCGGTCATCATTCTTTTGTTCCTGCTTTCGATCGTCTCGGTCACGCTCATCGTCGTTTATTTTTTCACCATTCGCCGCGGCGCGATCGTGACCAACGGCTACATGGCGACGGCCGACGCGCTTTTGCGCAAACGCGATTACCTCGGCCTGCTCGCGGTCTCGAATCGTCATGGCGAAGCGGTCGCGCGCGTCGTCCAGCAGACGCTCGATTTCATGACGAAAAATCCGAACGCCGATTTCGCGCAGGCGCGCGAGATCGCCGAGACCGAAGGCGCGCGCATCGCGACCAGCCTGAACAATCGCGTCACCTACCTCGCCGATATCGGGACGATCGGGCCGCTCGTCGGATTGTTCGGCACCGTCGTCGGCATCATCAAATCTTTTGGCGCGCTCGGCTCCGATCTTGGTCCGAGCTACACGCTGCTTTCGAAAGGCATCAGCGAAGCTCTCATCAACACCTGCGGCGGACTCGGCATCGGCATCACCGCGATGATCTTTTACGCTTTCTTCCGCGGCCGCGCGCAACGGCTCGTCTCCGATCTCGAATCCGCCTGCACTCACATCATCGCGCTTCTTTCGTTGCAATTCAGCCGGCGCACGGACCGCACGCCGGTTTTGCTCGAGGATGAATTTTAAGCGTCGTTAGGCGTCAAAACTTTCGCGTTCCTCCCGATCGTCAGGCCATGAATTTTCGCAACCGCACCGCTCCGCAACATCCGGGGATTCAACTCGCGCCACTCGTCGACGTTCTCCTGCTCCTCCTGATTTTTTTCCTCATGACCTGGAACGCAGCGCGGAACGAAAACGAGCTCGACGTCAAGGTGCCGAAAGCGAGCGCCGCGAAAGAAAAATCCGCCCCGATCGGCGACGTGATCGTAAATGTGAAAGCGGACGGCAACGTCGTCGTCAATCGCCGCTCGCTTTCCGGGCCCGACCTGACGGCGATGTTGAAAGGCCTCGTGCAACTCAACGCCGACCAGGCCGTCGTGATTCGCGGTGATGAAGCCGGCGCCTACAAAAACATCGTCAACGTCCTCAACATTTGCAGCGAGGCCGGCGTGACCAACGTGGCCTTCGCGACCGCGAAATGACGCGGCGATTCGCGAGCGCCGCGCTCGGTGTGACGGCCGGAGCTTCGCTGCTCGCCCTCGTCGCGCGCGCGCAAAATGAAATCCCGGTGCGGCGCGCGCAACCGGTGAACGAGCCACCCGTCGCGCGCGCGATTCCGGTCGAGCCGCAAACGCCGACAATCCGCCGCGCCCTGCCGGTGCCGGAATTAAACGACACGCCGACGCCCTCGCCCTCGCCGACCGCCGCGCCTAACGAGTCGCCTAACGAATCGACACCGGCGGCGCCTAACGAAAGCGAAGAGTCACCCGGCCAGCGCCAGCTCGATTACGCGAACGGACTTTTCGGCCGCAAACTTTACGATCTCGCCGTCCCCGAATACGAAAAATTTCTCGGCCTTTATCCCCATTCATCGGATTGCGCCTCGGTTTATTTTTATCTTGGCGAAGCTTACGGCGCGCTCGGCCGCACGAACGCAGCGCGGACCAGTTTCCAAAGCGTGATCAACAATTTTCCCGAGAGCGATTTCGCCGGGCCAGCGTCGTACGGTCTGGCCGAGATTTTTTTCAACGACAAAGATTACGACGCGGCGCGACCGCTTTTTCACCGCGCCGCCGCAGCGGTGAAGTCGTCTTCGCTCTCGCTTTCGGCGCGCTATTTCGAGGCCCGTTGCCTGGAAAATCTCAACCGCAAGGATGACGCGCGCGACATTTACGAGCAGGTCGTCGAGGTCGCGAATCCAAATCCGTATCGCGACGACGCGCGGCTCGCGATCGGCTCAATTTTCCTCGAGAACGGCCGCAAGGCCGACGCGCTCGCGCAGTTCGAAGCGCTCGCCGGCGAGACGACAAAAGCGCCGCTCAAAGCCGAGGCGACGGTGCGCGCCGCCTCGCTCGCGCTCGATTTCGCGCAGGCGAACAACAACGATCCCGCGATGCTCGCGAAGGCGACGACGCTGTTTAAAAAAGGCCGCGCGTTGCCCGACGCCGGCCGCTGGAGCGGGATCGCGACGGCCGGGCTCTTGCGGCTCGAATATCAGAAGGGCCAGTTCGCGCAGGTCGTGGCCGATTACGCGCGAAGCAAAGACGCCGTGCCTAACGAACTCCGGCCGGAGATGATGTTGCTCGCCGCGAACAGCCAGCGCCAGCTTTCGCATTACAAGGAGGCGCAGGATCTCTATCGCCAGATCATGCAAAAATATCCCGGCCGCGACGAAGCGAAGGAGGCGCAATACCAGCGCTTGATCGCGCTTTATAACGCAAACGATCCATCGTTAGGCGCGCAGATCGATCAATTTCTCAAGGACAACCCGGAGGGCGCGCAGAGCGATCAGGTCAAATTGCTCAAGGCCGAGTCGCTCTACAAGGCGCACGATTTTGCCGCCGCCGCCACGCTCTACACCGATCTGCGCGACGCGAAACTTTCCGACAGATTGCGCGCCGAATCCGCCTTCAAACTCGGCTGGTGCTTTGTCGAAACGAAAGAACCGCCGCGCGCGATCGAGGCCTTCACTTATTTCTTGCAGGCTTTTCCGGAGAGCAGCGAAGTGCCCTCCGCGCTCACCCAGCGCGCGCTTGCCTACCAGGAGCAGAAACAATATTCCGCCGCGCTCGACGATCTCGATCGTTTGCTTGCTAACTATCCGAAGGCGCGCGAACGCGAAGCCGCCCTGCAACAAAAAGCGCTGCTCCTCGGCCAGACCGACGACAGCAAAGGAATGGCGGATGCGTTCCGGCAGTTGCTCCAGGAATTTCCGAAAAGCCTGGCCGCGGCCCAGGCGCATTATTACATCGGCAAATCGGCTTTCGAGGCGAAGGATTTTCCGACCGCACTGAGCGAGCTCAGGACCGCGCGCCAGCTCAATCCCGCGCAATACGGCACGCCCGCGTCGCTCCGCATCATGTCGACCTTTTTTTACGAGAAGGATCGCGATGCGCTCGCGAAAGAGGCCGACAAATTCTTCAAGACTTCGCCTAACGAACCGGTCCCCGGCGAAATTCTCGAGTGGCTCGGGCTCGAATTCTATAACGCGAAGAATTATGCCGCGGCCGAGAAATACCTCGGCGCGCTCGGCAAAAGCAGCGCGGTCGCGAGCGTCAAACCGGACTTCTGGTTTTACCTCGGCGATTCGGAAATGAAACTGAATCAGCCTGACGATGCCGAAAAATCGCTCACGAAATTTCTCGAACTCACGACCGATCCGGCCGCCAAAGCGAAAGCGCTTCTCTCGTTAGGCGAAGTCAAGATCGCCGTCCACAAACCGGATGACGCGCAGAAAATCGCCGACGAAATCATGCAGCTCCAGCCCGAAGGCCGGGTCAACGCGCAGGCGCGGCTGCTCGCCGGCGAAGTGGAAATGGAACGCGCGCAATTCGAGGACGCGGGCAAGGCTTTCATGAGCGTGGCCCTGCTTTACGACGATCCCGCGATCACGCCGCAGGCGCTCGACAAAGCCGCCCAGGCTTACGACAAGGCCGGCAAGCCCGCCGAGGCGGAACATGCCCGCGCGCAGTTGAGCGAGAAATATCCCGACTACGCGCGCGGCTGAATTTTTGCGTTTCGCGCGCGTTCGTTAGGCAAAAACCAGCGCTCGTTATGGGACGGCGGAGCGAAGACAAATTTTGTCGACTGGCAGCAACTGGAGCAACGTTTCAATCGGCAGCGGCGCGAGAAAATTTCGCGTGTCATCGACCTGCAAAATCGGACGCGCCAGACAGGCGGCGAGAAAACTCAAATCCGGCGTGGTCGCGAGCCCGACCTGTGCGCTCAGATGAAGATGCGCAAGTTGCCTAACGACTCGCTCGACATGAGCGCGACAATTTTTTCCCGAGCTAAAATGGACCGTGCAGACGCCCGGCGCGGTCGCTTCGATCTCCGGCGCGAGGGTGGCCGCGTGGTCGAGCAAAATGTCGCCGGCGATTTTTTCCTGCGCAGGCGCGCGTCCTTTGATCGTTAGGCGAAGACAGCGCGCGAGCGCCTGGCTCGAGGTCATTCCTGCGCGCACGCCGGCTTCCGTCGCACTCGGCGTTAACTGAAAAATGGTCGCGCGCGCTTCGTCGTTCTCCAGCAGCGCGACTGGCTGACGATGCAAGGCCGGCGCGTGCCGCACCGCCGCCTGCAAGGCAAAATCGGGTAAATAAATCGCCGCAAACATCAGCTCGCGCGCGCGGTTTCCCGCTCGCTTCTCCATTTATTCGGCTGCGCTCGTCGCAGCTGGAGTTTCAGTTGGCCTAACAATGCCGTTTTTTCGGCGTCGAGCTGCAGAAGCGTCCAGCTATTTTCGAGCACGAGTTTCCATTGCGCGCTCGCGATCATGTTTTGCGGCGTGACGACCAGCAGCACAGTCGGCACGGCCTCGACCAGACGCTGCAGTCGATACCAGTTTGATGACGGAATTTTGCGCAATTCTGCGAGCGGATTGAGAACGAGATCGAGAATGACGAGCGGAAAATTTTCGTCGCGCAAAAGCAAGTCCGCCGTCTGCATCGCTTCGTTTGCCTGATGACAACGCACCCAAAGCAAATGGCGCCGGGCCGGCTCCGCGACCGATTCGGGATCGAACGAATCGCGGCCATCGACGAGCGCGATAAAATATCGCGCGCGACAAGCCTGTTCGAGCAACGAGGCAACGATCGTCGCACTGCCTGCGCCTGACGATGCCGGGCTCAATTCCGTGATCGCCCTTTTCGTTAGGCCGCCATCGAGGGCCTCATCGAAAAATCGCAGGCCGGTCGCGAGTCGATCGGCCGCGCCCGTCGCTTCATGGGGAAATTTTTCTGCGAGCAAACGACGCAAATCGACAATTTTGCTCGCAAACATTCCGCATTTTAGCTCGTCGAACTGTTAATGTTCAAGAGAACATCTGTGATAGAATTCGCGCGCCTCAACCGGATCGCATGATCTCATTTTCTCGACCGCGTTTTCGTCGCCAGCTCGGCGCGTGGTTTGCGCGTCATGGCCGCGCCCTTCCCTGGCGCAAGACGCGCGATTCCTACGCGATCCTTGTTTCTGAATTCATGCTTCAACAAACCCAGGTCGCGACCGTGCTCCATTATTACGAGCACTGGCTCGCGCGTTTTCCCGACTTAGCCGCTCTCGCGCGTGCACCGGAAAGCGAGGTGCTGCACGCCTGGCAAGGTCTCGGCTATTATGCGCGCGCGCGAAATCTTCATGCCGCGGCGAAATTCGTCTGCGAACATTTTGGCGGAGTTTTGCCTCACGATCACGCGCAAATTGCCGCGCTTCCCGGCATCGGGCGTTACACCGCGGGAGCAATTTCCAGTTTCGCCTTCGATCGTCCGGCGCCGATCGTCGACGCCAACATCGCTCGCGTCCTCGCTCGCCTAACGAACTCGCAAATCCCGATCGACACCGCCGCCGGTCGCGCGCATCTCTGGCAAATTGCGACCGAACTTTTGCCGCACGATCGGGGACGCGCGCACAATTCCGCCTTGATGGAACTGGGCGCGCTCATCTGCCGGCCGCGTCGTCCGCTTTGCGCGCAATGTCCGGTGCGGGTCTTCTGCGCCGCGACAGAGCCTGATTCGCTCCCGCGAAAAAAGCCGAAGCCACGGCAGATTCGTCTCGATGAAGCGCACGGTTTTATTTTTCGGCGCGATCGCATTTTGCTCGAGCAATCGCGCGACCGCTGGCGTGGCATGTGGATTCTGCCTCGCCTAACGAATGCTCCAGCGCACCCGCCGCTCGTTCGACTCGATTTTCCTTTTACTCATCATCGCATCACGCTTTCCGTTTTCGCCGACGCGCGGCGGAAATTCCCCAACGAATACGAACGCTGGTTTCCCATCCCTGCTCTGGCGGAAATTCCCTTGCCCTCGCCGCATCGTCGCGCGCTCACTCGACTTCTCCCGCGACAAAAACTTGGCAGCGCGCGGCTCGATGCCTAACGTGTCCGTTCCATGAGTCGATGCGAGAAGGCGCGTCGTCTGACGAACGTGCCTAACGATGCGTAGTATGACCGGCTACGGCCGCGGGATGAGCGAGCGCGGCGGAGCGAAGATCAGCGTCGAAATCAACTCGGTGAATCGCCGGCAGAGCGACATCGTCGTCAACCTGCCGCGGGAGTTGAGCGCGCTCGAGCCGCGGGTGCGACAGGTCGTTAGCGAACACCTCACCCGCGGCCGCACCAACGTCGTCGTCGCGTATGAATTGAATGGAAATGTTTCGCACAATCTCGCGCTCGATCGCGCGCTCGCGCGCTCCTATCACGAGGCGATGCGCGCGCTCCAGGCCGAGCTAGCGGTGAGCGGCGAGATTACGATCGGGATGATTTTGCAGGCGCCGGGCGTGATGCGTTTCGCTGAGGAAGGCGTGCGGCCTAACGACCTTTGGCCGGGCGTGGAAGAAGCGCTCGAGAGCGCGCTCGACGAGCTGATCAAAATGCGGGCGCGCGAAGGAAAACATCTCGCGAAGGATTTGATTCATCGTCTGAAAGTCGTCCGGCAAGCGCTCAAAGAAGTGCGCAAACGCTACCCGACTGTGATCGAAAAACACCGCGCGAATCTGCTCGAGCGGATCGGCAAGGCCGGCGTCGAGCTTCAGCCTAACGATGAGCGCGTGATCAAGGAGGTCGCGTTTTTCGCCGATCGCTCCGACATTTCGGAAGAACTGACGCGGCTCGAAAGCCACCTCGCGCAATTCGCCCACCACCTGCGCCGGAACGAGCCGGTCGGGCGCACGCTTGAATTCATCACTCAGGAAATTTCGCGCGAACTGAACACCCTGGGCGCAAAGGCGAGCGACGCGGAAATCTCGCAGCAGGTTGTCGCCTGCAAGTCGGAGGTCGAAAAGATCCGCGAGCAAATCCAAAACCTTGAGTAAACAATTCAGCCGTTACGGCATTTTGTTCGTCGTCTCTGCGCCCTCCGGCGCGGGCAAATCGACCTTGTGCGACGCGCTGCGGCAGACCCCGGATTTTGTTTACTCCGTTTCCTGCACGACGCGGCCGCCGCGCGCGGGCGAGATCGACGGCGAAGATTATCACTTCATTTCCGAGAGCGAATTTTCAACACGCGTGCGCGCGGGAGAATTTCTGGAGCACGCGAATGTGCACGGCAAACTCTACGGCACTTTGCGCGAGCCGATCATCAGTCATCTGCGCGAAGGTGTCGACGTGCTGATCGACATCGACACCCAAGGCGCGGCGGCGATTCGCGCGTTCAATGATCCGTTCGTTAGGCAGGCGCTCGCCGATGTTTTCATCATGCCGCCCGATCTCGAAGAACTGCGCCGCCGTCTGACGAAACGCGGAACGGAAACGGCCGAGCAGGTCGAAATTCGCCTAACGACCGCGGCCCGCGAAATGGAACTCTGGCGCGATTATCGCTACACCATCATCAGCAAATCGATCGAGGAAGACTTGCAGAAATTCCGTCACATCATGGGCGCAGAGCGTTACCTGAGCACGCGAATGATTCTGGCCTGACGATGAAGAAAAAACGTTCCATCGTTCTCGGCGTCACCGGTTCGATCGCGGCCTACAAATCGGCCGAACTCGCGAGCCTGCTCGTGAAACAAGGCCACGATGTTTTCGTCGTCATGACGAAGGACGCGAGCGAATTCATCACGCCGCTGACTTTGCAGACGCTCTCAAAAAATCCCGTGACGACGAGCTTCTACGACGAAAAAGAAAGCTGGCATCCCGGCCACATCGCGCTCGCCGATCGCGCCGATTTGCTCCTGATCGCACCCGCGACTGCGCACATCATCGCCGAACTCGCGCACGGGTTCGCCGGTCATCCGCTGGCCGCGATCGCGCTCGCGACCCGCGCGCCGATTCTGCTCGCGCCGGCCATGAATGGAAAGATGTGGGAACATCCGGCGACGCAAGAAAACGTCGCCTCGTTAGGCGCGCGCGGCGTTGAATTCATCGGGCCGGAATCGGGCATGCTCGCGTGCGGCTACGAAGGCATCGGCCGTTTGTGGAAAGTCGATGAGATCGCGTTCCGAGCCGAATTCCTGCTCGCGCGCGGCGACAATTTGATCGCGTGAAGTTCGTCATCACGGCTGGTCCGACGCGCGAGCCACTCGATCCGGTCCGTTATCTGAGCAATCGCTCTTCGGGAAAAATGGGTTACGCGATCGCGTCCGCCGCGCTCGAGGGAAAACATGAAGTTGTTCTCATTTCCGGTCCGGTCGCGATCGCGTCTCCGCCGGGCGCGGAATTGCTGCGGGTCACAACCGGAGACGAAATGTTCGCGGCGGCATCGGAACATTTTTACCGCTGCGATATTTTCGTGATGTGCGCGGCGGTTTGCGATTACAAGCCAACGAACTTTTCCACAAAGAAAATGCCGAAGCAGAAAAGCAATTTCGCGCTCGAGCTCGCGCCAACGCGCGACATCCTCGCCAGCCTAACGAGGCAGCCGCATCGCTGTTTCGTTATCGGTTTCGCTGCGGAAACGCAGAACTCACAAGCGAACGCACGACACAAACTGAAAACGAAAAATTGCGATCTGCTCGTCGCCAACGATGTCAGCGGCGCCGATTCCGGAATCGATTCGGAGGAGAACGAACTGCTGATTGTTTTGCCTAACGAAAAGCCGAAAACACTTTCGCGCGCGAAAAAAATCGTTCTGGCGCGCCGTTTGCTAAAAATAATTTTGCGCGCGCGCGAAAATTGTTTGACAAAAAAAACGTGACGATTAGTGACACGATGAAACGTGAACTTATTCACCAACTGTTCACAGACCGCTTCTGCGGATCGAAAGGGGGGATTACCCTATGCCAATGAAGAAAAAAGCTGCGGCTAAGAAAAAGGCTCCGGCCAAGAAGAAAATGGCGGCTAAGAAAAAGAAACGCTAGCCCGCCGCGTCCACAGAAGAGCGGTAAGTCGCCGTTCTTCCTCATCCTTAACTCAACCCGGGAGGAGAATCTTTCTCCTCCCGTTTTTTTGCGCAAAAAACTTCACCGCAGTCGCGGAGAATTGGTTAGGTTCGATCCGTGATCCATTATCTTGCAGCGGCGGAGGAAGCCGCGCGCGCCGCCGGCGAACTCCTGCGCGCGCGTTTCGAAAAACCGCTAACCGTCAACGCGACGACCGCGCACGACATCAAACTTGAAGTCGACGTGCTCGCGCAAAATCTGATCACGGAAATGTTGCTCGGTCATTTTCCGGAGCACGCGCTTTACGGCGAAGAACGCATCGTCGGCGATCAATCGAGCGCGCATCAATGGGTCGTCGATCCGCTCGATGGGACGGTGAATTATTATTACGGCCTGCCGCATTTTTGCGTTTCGATCGCGCTCCGATTTCGTGGCGAAATTATTGTCGGCGTGATTTTCGATCCGATCCGCGGCGAAATGTGGAGCGGCGAAAAAGGAAAGGCGCCGCTCTTGAACGGCCGCGAATTTCGCGTCAGCACGCGCGCCGCGCTCGCCGAAGCGGTCGTGTCGGTTGGCCTTTCCAAAACGCGCGAGACGATCGAATCGGGTTTGCCGTTGTTGCAGGATATGGTCCATCGCGTGCGCAAATGTCGAATGTTAGGCAGCGCTGCGCTCGACATGGCTTACGTCGCGTGCGGGCGGCTCGACGCCTACATCGAGCAGGGCATCAGCCTTTGGGACATCGCGGCCGGGTGGTTGCTGATCGAGGCCGCCGGCGGCCGGGTCGAGATGCGGGCCCGGGCCGATCTGCCGGATAAATTCAGCGTCGTCGCGTCGAACGGTCTGCTCGAATTGCCCTCTGCCTAACGACATGTTTCGCTCCGGGATTGGCTACGACGCGCACCGTTTTGCCGAAGGACGAAAGCTCATTCTCGGCGGAGTCGAGATCGCGCACACTCGCGGCCTCGAGGGTCATTCCGATGCCGACGTGCTCAGCCACGCGATCGCGGACGCATTGTTAGGCGCAATCGGCGCGCGCGACATCGGCCACCATTTTCCGAACAGCGACGAGACGATTCGCGGCATCAGCAGTCTGCAAATTTTGCGTCGCGTCGCGGAAATTTTTGCCACGAAGAATTTTCGCATCGTCAACGTCGACGCGACGTTGGTTGCGGAAGCGCCAAAGATCGCGCCGCATCTCGACGCGATGCGCGCAAAAATTTCCGCCGCGCTCGGCATCGGTACGGATTGCGTCGGCATCAAAGCGACGACGAACGAAGGCCTGGGCGCCCTCGGCCGCGGCGAAGGCATGGCCGCGTTCGCGGTCGCGAGTGTCGAAGGCGACGCCACGCCTAACGAATAAATGGCACTGCGTTTTTTCAACACCTACTCGCGCGCGCTCGAGGATTTTCATCCGATCGATCCCGCTGGTCGCGAAGTGAAGATGTACACGTGCGGGCCGACGGTTTACAGTCGCGCGCACATTGGGAATTTTCGCGCCTATGTTTTCGAAGATCTGCTCCAGTGTCATCTCGAAGTGCGCGGTTTCGTCGTCCGGCGGGTGATGAACCTGACCGACGTCGATGACAAAACGATTCGCGGCAGTCGCGCGGAAAACTTGTCGTTAGGCAAATTCACGGCGCCATTCAAGTCGGCGTTTTTCGAGGACCTCGCCGCGCTCCGAATCAAAATGCCTAACGAGTTTCCCGCGGCGACGGAAGAGCGTTACGTCGCGGCGATGATTGCGATGATCGCGACCTTGATCGAGCGCGGTCTCGCGTATCAGGCGGAAGACAAATCGGTTTATTTTCGGATCAATCGTTTTCCAAATTACGGGCACCTTGCGCATTTTGACCTCGCGGAATTGCGCTCGACCGGCCGGGTGAAGAGCGATGAATACGACAAGGAGCACGTCGGCGACTTCGCGCTTTGGAAAGCCTGGGACGCGGAAGACGGCGAGGTCGGCTGGGAAAGTCCGTGGGGTCGCGGCCGGCCCGGCTGGCACATCGAGTGCAGCGCGATGGCGACTTCATTGTTAGGCGAGCAGCTCGATATCCATTGCGGCGGCGTGGACAATATTTTCCCGCATCACGAAGCCGAGATCGCGCAATCGGAAGGCTGCAGCGGGCGCGCGCCGTTCGTTCGCTACTGGCTGCACTGCGCGCATCTCCTGGTCGAGGGACAGAAAATGTCGAAATCGTTAGGCAATTTTTTCACCCTGCCCGATTTGTTCGCGAAGGGTTACAGCGGGCGCGAGATTCGTTACGCGCTCCTGCGCGTGCACTATCGCGCGCCGCTCAATTTTACCTGGGAAGGTTTGGAGGAGTCGCGCCAGTCGCTCGCGCGCATCGACGATTGGTTGCGGCGACTTTGGGAATCGGCGCGCGCGGGAAATTTGCAGCCGCATCGCCCGATCGCGATCGAGGACGACGGATTCGCCGTGGCGCTCGATGACGACCTGAACATTTCTGCGGCGCTCGGTCATCTTTTTGAGAAAATTCGCGAAAGCAATCGCGAGCTCGACGCGGGCGTCGATTCCGCGCGCGCCCTCGCCTGGCTGCAATGGTGGGAGCGGATCAGCAACGTCCTTGCGCTCGAAGCGACGGAAGCGAAACCGTCCGACGAGATCGTGCAGATGGCCGAGGATCGCGCGCGCGCGCGGATGGACAGGGACTGGCGCAAAAGCGATGAGTTGCGCGACACGTTGAACGCGCGCGGCTGGGATGTGCGCGACACGAAGGATGGACAAATCGTAACACCACGCCCGCGCCTAACGATGCCTAACGATGCCTAACGATGCCTAACGAGATGTTCAGCGCCGCAGAATTTTTCGAGCTCGAGCACACCGCGCACTCAAAACTTTTCGAGCCGGAGAAATATGTCTGGGAAGCGCTTCGGCAAATTCCGAGTTATCTCAAGTTTCGCCTGAAGCCCGCGGTGCTGGGCGAGCTCGTGGGCAAGCCGTTCATCAGCGGTTCGGTTTTCGTCGGCGCGGGCACGATCGTCGAGCAGGGCGCGATGTTGAAAGGGCCGGCCTGGATCGGCGAGAACTGCCACATTCGCGCCGGCTGTTACGTGCGCGAAAACGTTATCGTCGGCAACGACGTCGTCATGGGCAATTCGTGCGAATTCAAGAATTGCATTCTTTTCGACGAGGCGCAGGTGCCGCATTTCAGCTACGTCGGCGATTCGATCCTCGGTTATCGCGCGCATCTCGGCGCCGGCTCGATTCTTTCCAATGTGAAACTCGATCGCGGCGAGGTTTTCGTCCTCGCGACCGATGGAATGATCGCGACCGGGCTGAAGAAGTTTGGAGCGATCATCGGCGATCGCACGGAAGTCGGTTGCAACGCAGTCCTCAATCCCGGGTCGGTTGTCGGACGGGATTGCATCATTTATCCCGGCACGAATTTTCGCGGAGTGCTGCCCGCAAACAGCATGATCAAGCTGCGCCAGACGACGCAGGTGCTGAGCCGCCGGCAACCGCGCGAGCCTGACCCTAACGAATCTGCCTAACGATCAAAGCGTCGTCGGCGGCGGCTTCTCTTTCAGCCAGCCAAGATCGTAAAGCGGCCGTTCGAACCAGGCGAGAGTCGGCGCCGCGAAAATATCCCGCGCGGTCGCGATCCATTTTTTCGCCGAACTCTCATCGTGATGCGCGAAGGCCCAGGCGGCTTCGGCAAAGTAGTAAGCCGGCGTCTCGGTCGGGAATTTGATATTGCCGAATGCGGCTTTCGCAGCCGTTTCGTCCTTGCTTGCGAGCTCGACGATGAGCAGCGCGTAGCGCGTCCTTTCGCTCGACGTGAGAATGTTCGTGTCCGACGCGAGCTTCGTGTAAATCTCGCGCGCTTCCGCGTATTTTTTCTCGCGCAAATCGACGTCGCCGAGATGAAGCCGCGGCGCGAAAAGCTCCGGCTGCAACTTGTGCGCCTCGGAAAATTCGCGTGCGGCCAGAGCGAGTTTCCCCTGCTCGAGCGCGATGCTGCCGCGGAGATCGAGCGAATCGCCGCTCGCGCGTTGGGCTTTGTCGCGCTGATCGAGTTTCGCCATGGCGGCGTCGAGATGGCCGTTCGCGTAATCCATCTTCGCGGCCTCAAGCAAATCGGAAAGATCAGCCGTCTGCGCCGACGCGATGCGAAAGACAATCGTGAGGCCAATTATGAAAACGAAAGGTCGAAACATCTGCGGGATGCTTTGGCGAAAAAAGAAAACGCGCAAGCAAAATGGCCGCGAGCGGATGGGCGGGGATTCGAACCCCGGGTGCCTTTCAGCACACACGCTTTCCAGGCGTGCACAATCGACCGCTCTGTCACCCATCCTTTGCTCGTTAGGCGCGAGCCTAGAGTTGCAAACGGCGGAAAAGTTCGTCGAGCGGCAGTTGAATGCCAAGGTAAAATTCGCCGAAGTCGGCGTAAGCCGCGCTCACTTCGTCGAAGCGCATCTGGTAAACGATGGCCTTGATCTGAAAAGTGTCGTGCGCAAAGAGCGTCACGCCCCATTCCGCGTCGTCGAGGCCGGTCGAACCGGTGATGAGCTGTTTGATTTTGCCCGCGTACTCGCGGCCGACGCGGGCGTGGCCGGCCATCAGTTTGCGGCGCTCCTCGTTAGGCAAAACATACCAGTTGCGCTGTTCGCCGCGACGCTTCGTCATGTTGTAAAAGCAAACCACCGGCCAGTCGGGCAGCGTCGGGTAAACGCGCTCGTGCCGATATTTTTTCATCCGCTCGCGGAACGAATTTATCGCCGCGTCGAACTCGGTCGTGCCGGGCTTGAGCTGCTGCTCGGCCTGCAAAGTCTGCGACCATTGCTCTTCCGTCGTCGTGTATTCGCTCTCTTCCGTGAGCGACAAATAACTGTAAACCGGCGCGAGCACGTCCGCGCCTAACGAGAGCGTGAGCTGCTTCTCGATCCGATTCGCGACCTGCAAATCGGGCGTGATAAGCATGAAACCGAGGTCGGCTTTGGGCGTGACCTGGCTGAGCGTGAGCAGCTGGGTGTCGGGCAACGCGCGCGTCTCCTGCACGAGGGTGGAAAGCGCGATTTTCGCCGCGCGCTGCTCGTCGGCGCTGAGGAGTTGCCATTGCCCATGCTCGATCTGGTAAAAAAGATGGAGGCAATGCCAGCCTTCCTGCGGAATGAGTGGCGCGGGCGTCGGGTCCATCGCGAAAACTCCGGTCGCACGCGCGCTGGGTCAAGCAAGCCGCCGGAGAGCGGGATTTTGCTTTCGTTAGGCCAAAAGTTTCGGCTCGTTAGGCGAGCGGAAACTTTTCGTCAGGCTTCGACTTTCGCGACCGCGCTCGGCAGATGCGGCAGGCAATATTCTTCGCCGTCACGCGCGACCCGGAACTCGAGATTCGGATTGCTTTGCTCGGTCGCGCCGCAGGTCGCGCAATGATGGAGCGACTCATCTTCGGGCTGCGCTTTTTTCTCAAAACGCCGGCGACGACCGACGACTTCGTGACGATTGCGCGCCGCGCGAAAATGCTCCGGACCAAAAAAAATGAAGTAATTCGCAAAGGCCGCGACGAGCGCCATCCGATACGAGTTTGGGCTCGTGGCAAATCCGAAAATGAGCAGCGCGGCCGAGACCCAGGCGATCCATTTCACCTTCGCGGGCAGAATGAAAAAAATGTAAATGACTTCGTCGGGATAAAAATTCGCGAAGGCGAAAAAGAGCGACGCGTTGAGCATCGTGTTCGAAAAATTGCTGCCGAAAAAGAAGGCCGCGATCGTCGTGGCGATCATGCCCACGAAATAAAAAAGATTGACCCGGAAGGCGCCCCACGCGCGCTCGAGACCTTCGCCGACGTACCAAAGAAAAAGCAGAATGAAGACGATCCAGATCGCGCTGTTCGTCGTCGGGATGAAAATGTAGGTGACGAGCCGCCAGACTTCGCCGCGCATGACTGCGCCCGGATTCAAGTCGAGGAGCTGGACGAAATCTGGATTGAGCCACGCCAGAATGAAAACGAGCAGGTTAAAACCAGCGACGATTCGTATTAATCCCGGGATCGCGAAACGCCCGAGACGGCGCTCGAGTGAATCGAGAAAACTCATCGCGAGGATGGTAAGGTTGCGCGCGCGCGAGTTCAACAGAGCCGCCGTTCGCGCGCGCGATTGACAGCACTTGGGCAATCCTTAGTCTCAGCGCGGTGAGCGACGCCGGGCAGAAAACCACTCCGCTTTACGACGAGCACGTGAAGCTCGGCGCAAAAATAATCCCGTTCGGCGGCTGGCTCATGCCGGTGCAATACACGAGCATTCGCGAGGAACATCTCGCGGTCCGCAACGCTGTCGGCGTCTTCGATATTTCGCACATGGGCGAGCTCGTCGTCAGCGGCCCGAGCGCGCGCGAATGGCTCGACACGATGTTGACGAACAATGTCGAGAAGCTCGAAGTCGGCGCTGGCCAATACACGTTTTTGCTCAACGACGAGGCCGGAATCATCGACGACCTGATCGTTTATCGGATCGAGCGCGAGAAATTTTTGCTCGTCGTGAATGCGTCGCGAATCGAGGAGGATTTTACATGGCTGCAATCGCATCTTGCCGACAATCTGCAGCTCGACAATGCGAGCGAACAATTCGCCGGGCTCGCTATCCAAGGTCCGCGCGTCGGCGAACTTTTCCGCAATCTCTTCGGCGCGGAAAAGCAGATGCCGCCGCGAAATCAAATCGCGCTTTTCGATTTGGGCGGCGCGAAAATTTGGGTCGCGCGCACGGGATATACTGGCGAAGACGGGATCGAAGTTTTCTTTTCGCCTAACGACGCGGCGAAAATCTGGAGCGAGATTTTAGAAAAGGGCCGTTCGTTAGGCATTCGCCCGTGCGGGCTTGGCGCGCGCGACACGCTGCGGCTCGAAATGTGTTATCCGCTCAACGGCTCTGATCTTTCGCCGCAGCACAATCCGCTCGAAGCCGGGCTCGGGTTTTTCGTCGACCTGACGAAGCCGCAATTTACCGGCCGCGAAAAATTGCGGGAGCAAAAAGAAGAGGGCGTACCGTGCCGCCTCGTGGCCTTCCGCATGCAGGGCAAAAGTCCGCCGCCGCGGCCGCGTTATCACCTCTTCCGAAACGGCGCGGACGCGGGCGAAGTGACGAGCGGGACGCTTTCGCCGAGCTTGAATTACGGCATCGGCATGGCTTACCTGACGAGTCCGCCGCCGAAGCCCGGCGAAGAAATTGAAATCGAAATCCGCGGCCAAAAGTTTCCGGCCACGATCGAGAAAAAACCGCTCTACAAAAAATCATGAACGTTCCAGACGATCTGCTTTACACCGAATCGCACGAATGGGTGCGCCGCGACGGCGACAAAATCCGCGTCGGCATTACCGACCACGCGCAGGCGGAATTGACCGACGTCGTTTTCGTCGAGCTGCCGAAAGTGAGCGCGAGTTACGAGGCGCGGAGCACGATCGCAGTCGTCGAGTCGGTCAAGGCGGCGAGCGACATTTACGCACCGGCGAAAGGCACGGTCGTCGAGGCGAACCAGGCGCTTGAGGCGAATCCGGCGCTGATCAACACCGACCCCTACGGCGAAGGCTGGATTTATGTTTTGCAAATCGAAGATGGCGACGCCTTGAAAGATTTAAAGGATGCCGCGGCTTACAAGGCGTCGCTCGGTTGAGATTAAAATCGCAGGTCGCGCCTGCCTAACGAGTAAAGGACTCGCAGAAATGAAAAAACTCGCGCTCGCCTTTTCGCTCGCGTTTGCGACGATCGCTCCGGCGGCGGTGATGAACGTCGAATTCAAGTTCACGCCATTTAGCGGCGATCCGGCGCGGGACAAGGAAGTGACGATGGTTCCGGGTAAGGCGGAGGTTTTCATCAACAACGTTCCGATCGCGGAAGAGGAACTGCGCGAGGAGAAGCTGGCGATAACTCCCGAATCGCACGACGTCGGCCCGGGCGTCGCGGTGCCCATCAGCTCCGCCGGCTCTGTCGTGCGAAAAGGGAAAAATAAATTTCGACTCGAATTTAGGCCCAACGACGCCGCCAAATTTTACGATGCGCAGTTGCGCTGGTCGTTCCTGAGCGATCAGCCGACCCATGACTTGGGGCCGGACGGAAGCGGGAGCCTGACGAATGAAGGCGTCGACGATCGCAAGTCGACGAAAGGCAAGGTCGTCTTTGAACGCGATTTCACCGCGGCTTTCGCGCTCGATTTTCCGTGGCATCATTACCCCGCGGTCACTTCGCTGACGGAAGACGACAAGAAAAAAATCGTCGCGCTGCTGCAGGCGCGAGTGGCCTGGTTTCAACCCAATTTCAGTGCGCTCTACAAGGCGATCGAGGATGACGAATCGCTCAAGGCCGACGACGTGCGCAAGGCGCAATGCCTCGAGGCGGCTTACAAAGCGGGCGTGCGCGTTTCCGCGCCGCAGGCCGGCGAGTTGAATTTCACCATGACCGGCGGGCCGGAAGTGATGGTGGCGCGTGAGAATGGAACGCTCTTCGGCCTGGATGAAAAGACTTTCGCCGGGGTGCAGGATGAAGAGACGCAGGCGTGCGCGAGCGTGGTGCTGGCGAGCGTTTATCCGGGGCGAATCGGGGCGGTGCACAAACCGGACGGCGCCTGGGAAATTGTCGACTGATTGGCCTAACGAGTCGTTGTTTTCGCCTAACGAGTCCCCGCATCGACGTCTAACGACAACGCACCTCGCGATTGACGCATTCCGCGGCGACTGTTTATTCCCTCCCGTGACGACGGCTCTCCGACTCTTCAGCCGCGAATGGTGCTCCTGGTGCATGGATGCGAAGGAGTATCTGAGCGAGCGCGGCTACAAATTTACCGAGATCGATGTCGGCCGGGACCGGGGCGCCTACGAAGAAATGAAAAAGCTTTCCGCGCAAACCTACGTCCCCACGCTCGTCGCCGGCGATGAAGTGCTCGCCAATTTCGATACCAGCCAGCTCGAAAAATTTTTGCGCGCGCACGACATTGTGCCGTAAATGCTGTTCGGCCTTTTCATCACCCTCGGGATCGCGGCGCTCAGCGTTGCCCTGCGCAGTTACGAATCGCCCATCTCGCAAAAAATCGGCGCCCTCGGCATCGTCACCGCGACGTTTCTCGGCGTCTATTACATCACTGACAACTGGATCTTCGGCCTCGCCGTCGCCTTCAGTTGGCTCTTGCTGCCGTGGGTGGAAATTCTCACCCGCATCCGCGCGCTCCGGCTCCCGCGCGAGAAAATGCTGCGCCCAAAAAGTCCGCCCTCGAGCGACGTCTTCCCCACGCTCGATGAAATCTCGAAGCAAATCGAAAGCGAAGGCTTCACCCATGTCGCGGACGCGGGTTGGGATTGGGCCGATTACCGGCAATTTTTTCGCCTCTTTTACAAAGCGGACGATCGTGCGCAGGCGGCGATTTGTTTGAACGAGCAGCACGATCTTTCCTTTTATTACCTGCGCATTTCGTCGCGCACGGAAGACGGGATGATCTGGACGACGTGGAATTATCCCTTGTCCTACGGCCTCAAGTTGACGCCGCAATTCCGGATCAACCGCCAGCGTCCCGACCAGTCGTTCTGGCAACTTTATCAAAGTCACAAAAATTTTTTGCGCGAGCATGCCGTCGAAACCGCGCGGGTGGGCGAGCTCGATGAAGACCAAATCCAGGCCGAGATGGAAAACGATCTGCGCGACCAAATCACGCATAACCTCGCGCAAGGCGTCCTCACCCAAACGCCGGGCGGCGAAATCAAGTATTCGTGGCGCGGGATGTTTTATCTCTGGTGTCAGTTCCTGCTCGATCTCGTGCGGATGTAACGGAAGGAAAGCGCGTGTCGTCCACGGCAAAGAGCAGGCCGCAAATCGAAATCGACGTGCAGGTAATGTTTTTCGATACCGATTGCGCGGCGGTCGTGCACAATATCGCCTACCTGCGTTTCATCGAAACGGCACGCACGCTGTTCGCCGAAAAGCTCGGCCTGCAGTTGAACGAGATGGCGCAAACGCAACTTTATCCGGTCGTCGTTCGCACCGAGATCGATTACCGCCGCGCGGCGAAATTAGGCGACCGGCTCGTCGTCCGGGGCTGGCTCGATCGCGTCGCGCGCGTCCGCTTTTGGTGCGGGTTTGAAATCAAACGGCCTAACGACGACGCGCTCATCGCCGAGTGCCGGCAGATGCTCGCGCTCATTCAAATGCCGCAGGCCAAACTGGTCGCTCTGCCCGATCAATGGGAGCAATACCGCGACTCGACTCCGGCCGCGAAGGCGCGTGCCTAACGATGACTCCGTCTAGCAATCCCGCGCTTTCGCTCGACGAAATTTTTCTCGCGCCGGGCGCGATCGAGCCGCCACCGGTGCGACGCGCACTGCTGATTTTTCTTCTTATCCTCGCTGCCCTTCTCCAAGTCGCGACGATCGGCTGGGGCGATCTTTATAACGAAACCGACGGCCAGTACGCCGGCGCCGCGCGCGAGATACTGCAATCGCACCAGTGGCTCACGCCGACGAATGACGGCATCCCGCGGCTGCAAAAACCGCCGCTGCTTTATTGGATGATCGCGATTTCGCTCAAGGCCATTGGCCTGACGACTGCCGCGGTGCGGCTCCCGATCGCGCTCGCGGTCGTCGCTTCGGTCGCGCTCACTTTTTTGATCGGCGATCGACTCGGCGGACCGTGGCGCGGATTTCTCGCGGGCCTGATTCATCTTTGCTGTTGCGGAACTTTTTTGCTCGGACGGATCGTGATGCCGGAGCCGGTCTTCAGCGCGTTCGTGGCCGGCGCGATTTACTGCGCGCTACGCGGCTATGAACGGCGACGTGGCCGCCGCGGCTGGTTTGTCGGCTTTTGGATTTGCGCGGCTTTCGCCTGCATGGCGAAAAGTCTGCACGGCCTTCTTTATCCGGCGGCGATTTTGTTTTTGCTCGGCTGTTTTTATCGCGAAGCGCGAATTCGTTTTCGCGAATTGCTGCGCTGGGAAGGGGTGCTCGCATTCTTAATCGTCGCCGCGCCCTGGCATATCTACGTCGAATGGCGGCATCCCGGATTTCTCACTCACGTCACCGCGCGCGAGTGGTTCGTGCACCTGAGCGGCGCAGCGGATCGGCTGCACACCTACGACAGCGTCCCGCGCGCGACCTTTTGCCTTTTGCATTTCGCGTGGTGGTTTCCGTGGTCGATTTTGATTCTTCCCGGTTTGCTCTTTGCCTGGCGGCGGGTCATTCGTCCGCGCGAAATCGATTTCGCTTCAGCGCTGCCGCTCTGTTGGATGGCGGTTGTTCTCGTTCCGCTTTTTTTTATCGGCCAACGCCAGGATTATTATTCGATGAGCATGTGGGGCGGCTTCGCGATTTTTGTCGCGACGACCTGGTCAAGAATGCCGCGCCGGATGCAGACGGTCGGTGTCGCGGCGTTGCTCGCCATCGGAATTATCGCGGCCTTGGCGGCGTGGCGGCTCCCGGTTTTGCTCGGTGGCGTGGACCAACACTGGGGCACCACCGCGGGTCGATCGACCGCATGGCGCACACTTACAACGATCCCGCTTTCGACCTGGCTCGGCTTCCGCGCCGGCTTCGCCATCGTCGGAATCGCGCTGATTATTTTTCCGGCGCTCGCGCTTTGGTTCGTACGGCGCAATCGTCCCCATCTCGCGCTCATCGCGATCGCGGCCGCGATGGTCCCGATCGGTTTTGCTATGCTCGACGGCGTTGCGAAGGTCGCGCCCTACTTTTCGCTCGCGACGGCGGCGCGGGTGATCGACGCCCGCATCGCGCCTAACGACAAGGTCATCTACGAAGGCCCGATGCACGTCGGCAGTAGTCTGCTTTTTTATCTCGGGCGAAAATTTTATCTCGTAAACCAGGATCCGGCGTCGGAGCCGAGCGCTCCTTCAGCCGCGAAGGAGGACGTTTTTGTTAACGAACCGGCCGTGCTCGACGCATGGGCTGGCGACGACGGCATCTACCTCCTCGTCGAACGCAACCGGCTTTCTCATTGGCAGACAAAGTTGCGGGAAAGAAATTTGCCCGTCGAGCAACTCGCAACCTGCGGCACGAGCATTCTCCTCGGCAATACTCGTTAGGCGTTAGGCTGTCGTCTGCGAAGTTGAATAATTTGCCTGATCGGCTAACTTCAGCGCTCCTTTCACAACCAAACATCGGAGCAATTTTATGTCGCAGCATCGCAGCCTCAAAGGCGCCAGCACCATCACCGCCAAGCGCAATGTTCTAAAACGCTTCGAGCGCGTCGAACTGCTGAAAAAACGCGGCCAGTGGAAAGATTCGAGCAAAGTCGTCGGCCTGCCGAAGACCAAGCCCGACGTCTAGGCCGCTTGCGCCTCAACCGTTTCCTCGCCGCCGCCGGCCTCGGCTCGCGCCGGCATTGCGACGAGCTCATCGCGCAGGGCCGCGTGACCGTCAACGGGCAGCCTTGCTCCAATTTCGGCACGCAAATCGCGCCTGACGATCACGTCAAAGTCGATCGCCGACTCGTTAGGCCGGCGGAAACGCTCACCATCATGCTGCACAAACCGGCCGGCTTCGTCTGCACCCGGCGCGATCCGCACGCGACCGACACAATTTACGATTTGCTCCCCGAAACATTTGCCCGCCTCTTCCACATCGGCCGGCTCGACGCGCAAACCGAAGGACTCTTGCTTCTGACCAGCGACGGCGATCTCGCGCAACACCTGACCCACCCACGGTCGAAGGTCGAAAAGGAATACGAAGTCGTTCTCGACAAACTCTGGCAGCCGAAACTCGCCGAAAAATTGCGCGCCGGGATTTTCCTCGACGGCAAACGGGCAAAACTCATCCGCGTCCAACAGCTCGGCCCAACTCGCTTGCGCGTTGTGCTCGAGCAGGGATTGAACCGACAGATTCGCCGCATGTTTTACGAAGTTGGCTACGAAGTAAAACGTCTCGCCCGCGTCCGGCTCGGCCCTTTGCGGCTCCACGATTTGCCGCGCGGCGCCTGGCGCGCCTTAACAAAAAGCGAGCTCGTCAGCCTGCGCGAAAAGCCCGCTCACTCCAGCTCCTCGCGCAAAATCGCCAGCGGCGGCCGCGAGCCGACGCCGTAACTCGAAAGCAGACCGATCGCGACCGTTAACAAAGTCACGAGCGGAATCGTCGCTGCGATCGGCCAGAGCGGCGGCGTGAAGCCAAGCTTGAAAGTGAAAACGGCGAGGGCCCAACTCGCCAGAAACGCGAGGAGGATGCCGCTGACACTCGCGAGCAAGCCAAGAAAGAAATATTCGGCTGAAAGAATCTTCCAGATCTGCGCCCGACTCGCGCCCAACGTTCGCAACAAAACACTCTCCTTCATCCTCTGGTAGCGACCACTCCAAATTGTAGCCGTGAGCACAACAAGTCCGCTCCCGACGATGAAAAGCGACATGATGCGGATGACCAGCGCGACTTTGCTCAGGATTCCATCGACCGTTTCGATGACGGAGCTAAGATCGAGTGCCGAAACGTTCGGGAATTTCGCAACGACAGCGTTTTGTAAACGCGCTGACTCCGCCGGCGAAGGCACGCGGCTGACAAGAACATCAAAGGTCGGCGCCTTTTCGAGCACGCCGTTTGGGAAGACAACGAAAAAGTTGGTTTGAAATCGCTGCCAATCCACTTCGCGCAGGCTCGCGACGCGCGCCTTAATCAGCACGCCCTCGACATCAAAGATCAGAGAATCGTCGATCGTCAGGCCGAGATCTTTCGCGATGTCGCGGTCGAGCGAGATCGGCACGATGTCGCCGGGATGATAATCGAAGTGCCCGATCCAGCGGCCGGCGATGACCTTCTCGGTTTCACTCGGTTTCGCGCGATAGGTGACGCGATATTCCCGGTCCAACTCCCAATCGGGAATTTTATTGTGCGGGTCTTTCAGGATCTCGGCCGGTTTGCGGCCTTTCACTTCAGACAGGCGCATGGTCACAATCGGAGCCTGCTGAATCACCGGAAGACCAAGGCGACGAACAAGTGTAGCTACGGCTACTTTTTGTTCAGGCTGGATGTCGAAGAGGAAAATGTTCGGCTGATTGTGGGCGTCGATGGAGCGAAACTGGGTCAGGAGCACGTCCCGCGTGAGATAGGCCGTGAGGAGCAGAAAGGTTCCCAGGCCTAAGGACAACGTCAGGAGCAAGGAGCGATTGTTAGGCCGGTAGAGATTGGCGAGGCCCTGACGCAGAACGAAGCTCCAACCTTGAGGAAGTAATTTTCGCACGATGACGAGGAGAAGTTTTGCGACGCCGATTAGAATTGCGACCGCGAGTCCAAGTGCGCCCGCCAGCCATAATCCATCAGTCCACCTTTCGGACTGGGAAATGGCGAAGGCTACGAGTGCGATCGCGATGAAGAGATTCACCAGCCAGATCAGGAAGTCACGACGGCCAACCGGAGAATTTTCGTCCAGCGAGGCGCGTAAGGCGATGAGCGGCGAGACGCGACGAAAGCGGAGCAGCGGCGGCAAGGCGAAGAGGACGCAGACCGAAAGGCCGACAAGCATCCCGCGAAAAACAGGCGTCCACGCGATGGCGGTCGGCAGCGGAAAAGGAATGAACTTTTGCAACGCGCCGGGGAGGAGTTGATGCATCGTCAGGCCAAGAGCGGCGCCGGCGAACGCGCCGAGGCAGCCGAGCGCGATCGCCTGGAGAAGGTAAACCGCGACCGTCGTCCGGCCAGCCGCGCCGAGGCATCGAAGGACAGCAGCGGTGCGCGTTTTTTCCTGAAGATGCGTCTGGATCGCGCTTGCCACGCCGACGGCTCCGAGCAGGAGCGCGATGAAACCGGCGAGGTTGAGAAAGCGATACAAATTGTCGAGCGCCTCGCCGAGATCCTTTTTGCGTTTGGCGACGGTGTCGTATTGCAAACCGAGCCGCTCGATTTGGGGCGCGAGTTTTTGCACTTCGCGATTCACGTCAATCGCACGCGCGAACTTCACGAAATTCAAATAACGCGCGAGGCTGCCCGGTTTGAGGAGGTGCGTTGCCGCGAGATTTTGCAGTGGAATGTAAACTCGCGGGGCGAAGCTCGCAGCCGGCGACGCTTCTCCCGGCATTTTCAAGAGGGCCCCCGCGATCGTGAAGGTGGCATCGCCGATTTTTATTGGATCGTTAGGCCGTGCGCGAAATTGCAAAAGCAGGCTTTCGTCTGCGATCGCTTCGCCGCGGTTCTGGAACGTGCGCGCGGCCGGCGACGGCGAGGTCTCCATTTTTCCGTAAAACGGAAAGCCGCCGCCGAGAGCGCGGACATTGACGAGCCTCGTGCCGCCACTTTTCGGAAAAAGCGCCATCGTGCGAAAACGAACTTCGCGCGCCTGCATTTCGCCTAACGAATGCAAAAACTGCTCCTGCGCCGACGTGAAGGGTCGCGAGCTTTCCACGACCAGATCCGCGCCCAGGAGCGCCCGCGCCTGATCGTCAATCGCCTGGCTCAGGCTCGCGCGAAAGAGGCCGATCGCGATGAGCGCGGCCACGCCTAACGAGATCGAAATTGAGAAAAAGAAAAGCCGCCGCCGGCTTGAACGGCTGTCGCGCCAGGCCATCGCGCCGATAAATCGAAGCTGCTGCGGCACGGTGAGAATCAGTTTACGACTTCGCCATTGCGCAGGCGAATGGTGGTTTCGGTCAGGCGCGCGATCTCGCCATCGTGGGTCACGAGCGCAAGCGCGGTGCCCGCGTTGCGATTGAGATCGAGCATGATCTCGATGATTTGCGCGCTCGTTTCCGCATCGAGATTTCCGGTCGGCTCATCGGCAAAAAGAATCTTCGGCCGGTTGATGAACGCGCGCGCGAGCGCAACGCGCTGCTGTTCGCCGCCGGAAAGTTGCGCCGGGAAATGCGTCATCCGATCGGCCAGGCCGACGCGCGCAAGCAGATCGCGGGCAAGCTCGCGCGCGCTGCGGTCCCCGCGCAATTCCATCGGCACGGTCACATTCTCGAGCGCGGTCAGAGTGGGAATGAGCTGAAAGTTTTGAAAAACGAAACCGACGCGCTCGTTACGCACGCGCGCGCGTTCATCTTCGCTGAGCTCGGCGAGCGCGATGCCGTCGAGATGCACGCTGCCGGAAGTCGGCTGATCGAGGCCGGCGGCGAGGCCGAGCAGCGTCGTTTTGCCGCTGCCGGACGGCCCGAGAATCGCGCAGGTCGCCGCCGGCGCGAGGGTGAAGGAGACGTCGCGCAAAACGGTCAGCGGCCCCGCGGTGGTCGCGTAGCTTTTCGTTAGGCGGCGAAGTTCGAGAATCGGAAGTGTGCTCATTGACGGGTCAGGAGGACGCGTCTTGCTTACGCGATGACGGTTCGTCGCGCATGAGGAAATTGGCTCCCCGCAATTTCGCGCTTTTGTTTTGCGCGCTTCTTTGCGCGGCGTCGGCATCCGGCGGGACGATTCTTTTTCTCGGCGACAGCCTGACGGCGGGTCTCGGCGTCGCGCCGTCGCAGGCTTTTCCGGCGATCATCCAGGCAAAAATCCGCGCGGCGCATTTGCCTTTCGACGTGAAAAACGCGGGCGTGAGCGGCGACACGACGGCTGGCGGTCTGAGCCGGCTCGACTGGATTTTGCAAAGCCCGATCGATGTTCTCGTGCTTGAGCTCGGCGCGAACGACGGACTGAGCGGCCTGCCGATCACGGCGATGAAAAACAATCTGCAGGCAATCATCGACCGCGTGAAAACGAAAAATCCGCGGGTAAAAATTGTCATCGCCGGGATGCAAATTCCGCCAAATTATGGCGCCGATTACGCGAATGATTTCCGCGCGACGTTCGAGAAGCTGGCGGAAAAAAATCATGCGGCCCTCGTTCCGTTTTTGCTCGAAGGCGTCGGTGGCCACGCGGAATTGAACCAGGCCGACCACATTCATCCGACGCCGGCGGGCCATAAAATTGTCGCCGAAAATGTCTGGCGCGTGCTCGAGCCGCTGCTCGCGAAAAGCTGATCATGATGCGACTCGACGGCTGCCGCGCGCTCATCACGGGCGCTTCGTCCGGCATCGGTCGCGAAATCGCACAGCAACTCGGCGGGCGCGCGGCGATGCTTGTGCTCGTCGCGCGTCGGCGCGAGCGACTCGAGGAAGTTCGCGCGGAAATCGCGACGAAAAATCCGGAAGTGCGAATCGAAATCCGGCCCGTTGATTTGTCGAAAGAGAATGAAACGAGTGAATTGGTAGCCTGGCTCGAAGCCGAAAATCTTGCGATCGATTTCCTCGTGAACAACGCCGGCCTCGGCGACCTCGGCTGGTTTGCCACGGCCGATCCGCAGCGCGTCGAGCAAATGACGCTCGTGAACATGGTCGCGCTAACGCGGCTGACGCGCGCACTGCTGCCGGCGATGATCGCGCAAAAGCGCGGCGCGATTTTGAATGTCAGTTCGTCCGCGAGTTTTCTGCCGATGCCGGGCTTCGCGGTTTACGCCGCGACCAAGGCTTACGTGACCAGTTTTTCGGAAGGCTTGCGGGGCGAACTGCGCGGAAGCGGCGTGAGCGTGACCGCGCTTTGTCCCGGACCGGTGAAGACCGAATTCACGCAGATCGCGCGGCGAGAAAACGCGTGCGATGCGAAGTTTGGACCAGCGATCGTTTACGTTTCGGTCGAGAAAGTCGTCGCGGAGGCTTTGCGCGCGGTCGAATGCGACCGCGCGCTCGTCATCCCCGGCGTGTGGATGAAACTTGGGATGGCGATCGTCAGGCTGACGCCGCTTTCTCTGCTCCGCTTCGCGAATCGTTTTCGCTCGCTCGAAGCCTGACGAGTTTGCCTAACGAACTCGCCTAACGATCGTATTTGATCGAACAACCGTAGGCGCGCGAGTTCGGCGTCTGCACCGGTTTGCCGGCCATCGATTCGTCGAGCGCGGCCTTCACGTAGTTGGTCGCGTCCGCAATATCGGCGGGATTGGCGGTCGGTTTGTTGTCGATCGCGCCGGAATAAATCAGCTTGCCTTCCGGATCGATGACGAACATGTGAGGCGTGTTCGTGGCTGCGTATTCGTGGCCGACTTTGCCGCTCGGATCGAGGAGAAACGCGGTCGATTTAATGTTCCACTCGGCGATTTGTTTGCTCGCTTCGGCGGGCGTGAGATTGCCTTCCTGGCCGGGCGCGGAGGAATCGATCGTCAGCCAGACCACATTCTTGCCGGTGAATTCCTTCTGCAGTTTTTGCATGTTGCCGCTCTTGTAATGTTTTTGCACGAACGGACAACCGGGGTTGAACCATTCGAGGACGACGTATTTGCCTTTGAATTGGCCTAACGAGTCGGTCTTTCCCTGCGAATTGGGAAGCGAAAACGCGGGCGCGGGTGCGCCGATGCTTGGGGCTTCCGCGGCGAAGAGCGCGCCGCTGCAGAGTGTCGTCAGGCTGAGGATCAATAGTTTTGTTTTCATATTTTTTCTAATGTGCGGCCGCGACTTTCGGCGCGGCGTTTTGCAGTGAATCGAGCACCAATGTTTGGGTGAGCAATTCCGGCAGCACGACCGGATGGTCGGGAGATGTCGCCGGATAAAGCACGTATAATGGGACACCGACGCGGCCGAATTGTTGCAAAGTTTTTGTGATGACCGGATCGGCGTTGGTCCAGTCGGCCTTCATTTTTACGACGCCCGCGCGGGCGAACGCGTTCTTCACTACGGCTGTTTCGAGGACAGAGGCTTCGTTGAATTTGCAGGTGATGCACCACGCGGCCGTGAAATCGACAAAGACGCTGCGGCCCTGCGCGAGCTCGTCGCGCAATCGTTCGGGCGTGAACGCAACCCAGTCGTTAGGCGTTAGGCTGGAGGCGGCGATTCTTGTGGCGCGAAATTTTTCGCCGATGAAATAATAGCCGCCGCCGAGCACGAGCAGCGCCATGAGCGCGCAGACGACGAGCCGCTGCGAAAAGGAATTCGCCGGCGTCGAGAACGAGCCCTTCATCCAGCAGACGATGCTGAGCACAAGCAGAAACGCGCCGGTCCAGACGATCGCTTCGGGCCCGCGCTCGGCGCCGAGCACCCAGAGCAAAAAGAGCAGCGTGGCGATGAGCAGAAAGCCCATGAATTGTTTCACCCGCACCATCCACGCACCCGGTCGCGGGAGGAATCGCAGCCACGCCGGTTGCGCGGTCAGCAGCAAATAAGGCGCGCTCATTCCCGCCGCGATGGCGACGAACATGAGCAGGATGACGCCAGCCGAAGCGGCAAAGGCGAAGCCAAGCGCGCTGCCCAGAAACGGCGCCGTGCACGGCGTGGCGAGGACGGTCGCGAAAACGCCCTGGAAAAATGAGCCGGCATAACCTTCGCGCGCGCTCCAGCCGAGCAATCCGCCGGACGCGCGCGCGGAAAGCGTGATTTCGAAAACGCCAAAAAGATTGAGCGCGAAGACGAGCACGACCGCGCTCATCGCGACGACAAAAAGCGGATTGGTAAATTGAAACGCCCACGTGATCTGATGCCCGGCGGCCTTGAGCGCGATCATGAGCAGGGCGAGACCGACGAACCAGACGAAGATGCCGGCGGAAAACGCGACGCCGTTGCCGAAAATCTTCGCGCGACTGTCGCCGGCGTGTTGCATGAAGCCGAAAATCTTCAGCGAGATCACCGGGAGCACGCACGGCATGAGATTGAGAATGAAACCGCCGATGAATCCGAAGAGGAGGAATTTCAGCAGATCACGCGCAGTCGAAGATGCCGGCGCGGACTTGGCGGTCGCCGGACCCGGCGATAAGGATGTGGACTTGCCTAACGACCAGGCTTGGTGATCAAAAACGATCAATCCCGCGAGCGAGTGAATTCCCGGCGCGGCCGATTCAAACGGAATCGTGAAGACCAGCGAACCGTCGCTCGTTTGCTGCCGTTGCGGATGACCAAGGACCGTTGTGGCACCGGGCAGCGGGAAAAAATCGACGTTGCCATCCTGCGCCAGGCTCCTGTCACTTATCGTTAGGCGAAAATCCTTTGCCTCGCGCTGCCAATGAATTGCCGAGAGAGCGTCGTTAGGCAAATTGCGTGACAGTTGCGCGCGAAACTTCGCGAAGACTGCCGGATTGGCCGCGGAGGCGGCTCCTCCGACGGGAAGATCAAGCTGGACATTGCCATTTCCCGGCACGCAAATTTTCGCGCAGACCAACCAGCCGACCGCCGCGGCCAGATGGACTGATTTCGCCGCGATCGTGGCCGGCGGAGTGAGCTCGGTCATGAGCAACACTTCGTCGTGATAACCGTAAATCTGAATCTCGCCGGGCTCAGTCAGCTTGAGCGGAATCGGCCATCGAATCGGCCCCGCTTTCCAGCCGGCCGGAAGCTGCCATTTGATCTCCGTCGGAATGCCGGCATCGCCCGGATATTGCCAATAGGTGTGCCAGGTCGGAGCCATTTTCAGTAAAAGTCCCGCGGTAAAAGCGCGGCCAGGAACAATCGCTGTCGTGTCCGCGATCAAGCTTGCATTGACCAGGTCGCGGCCTTCAAATTTTTGCGCACGAAGATGTGGCGACGCAAATAACAAGGCAGCGAAAAGCAACAGACGCGCGGATCGCTGCAGCCAGTTCATCTCATTAATTACCATCGCTCAGAGAACCGGGCAACGAGCTGCGCGACGGCGCCGCTTTTTTCCAACTCGCAACCTTTACTCGTTAGGCAAGGATGCACCGAAAGGAAAAAGCAACTCGAGCGAGTCGCCCGGTCGCGTCGCGGCCCAGCGCGCGAGCAGGTCGCCACGCTGCGCGCGAATACGTGCGACGGCTTCTTCGCTGAGCTTCGGCATTTCCACTGATTTGCGATTTCCTTTTTGCGCGGCTGCGTAGATTTTTCCCTGCTGCACGAACTCCGTCGCGCTCCACGTCTCGCCCATTCGGCGTTCGCCATCGAAAAGGCCGACGATGAGTTCGACTTCGCGCGCTTCGGCCGGAATTGGACCGCGCGGCCAGGGTTTGGCGAAGTCGCCGATCTCCCAGCCGGCGGAAAGCAGCCCATAAAATCCGCACTCGTAATTCAGGATGGTCTCGACCGCGAGATGAGTCAGATCATGCGCGGGAAAGACCTGACCATGCGTAGGCGAGAGACGTTGCCAGGTCTTCGAGCCGTCGGCGCGCGTGCAGGTGAGAGCGACCGAGCCGTCCGCGTGCCGTTTCAGGCGAATTCTCAGGCGCGCCGGAGCCGCAGTTACAGCGTCAGTCGAAATCTGCTTCGCACGCATCGGGCCCGAAAATAGAATCTGTCGCCGGCGAAGTCATCAGACTTTTCTCGCGGTGAAAGACGATCGTGCCTAACGAGTAAAGCAATTCGCCGTGAAAACCGAAACGGTCGCTTACACCGCCGCAGCGACCGCATCTTTCTTCGCATGATGCCGCTGCTCATGCGCGACGAAGGATTGCGCGCTCGGGGAATGGAACATGTCCATGGTCTCGAAATCGTGATCGGTCACTGGCGTGAGCGCGAGGTCGGTGTAACTCAATCTTTGCGGGTCGCGCTTAATGCGCACGTAAATGCGACGCAACTTGAAATAAAGGGTGAACCACCTAACGAGTGTAACCATCGATTCGCGCAGGTAGCGCGGGTAGAATTTCCAGCGCGGCAGAATCGGCAATCCGGGCCGTCGATCGCGGCGAAACTTCAAGCGAAAAAGGCCGCTCTCGAGCGGATGGATTTTCTCGAGATTGATCGAGCCCATGAACCACGTGATCAAAAGAAGCGCGTTGCTCGCGCTCGCGCCCTTGGCCATGAGACGGCGCAGGACCGTCTCCATGTGGTCCATCGTGTAATACGTCTCCCACGCGGTGCGATAGGCGCGTTCCCAATCGGCGCGCGACATCTTCGGGTGCGGCGCGGTGGCGTGATTCAAGTCGTAACGATTCAAATCCGCGTCGATGCTTATGCCGGCGCGCACCAGTTTCTGATGGTCCTCGGAGCCGGGCAGCGGCGTGAGAAAGAAAAATTCCAACAAGTCGACCGGCAGCTCTTTTTTGATGATCTCGATATCGTGCCGGATTGAATCGACGGTGTCGTTAGGGAAGCCGGTGATGTAACCGGCGTAGGTGATGATCTGCGCCTCTTTCCAGGCGAGCAGCATCTTGCGATACTCGGTGATCTTGTTCTGCCGCTTCTTCGCGCCGGCGAGACTTTCCGGGTTGATGTTTTCGAGGCCGATGAAAACGCGCCGCACGCCCGCGGCCGCGCATTTGCGGATGAAGTTCGGAATTTTGTGACAAAGCGTGTCGACCTGGATGAGAAAAGTCAGGTTCAGCTTCTCGACATTTCGGAGATAAATCAGGCGATCGAGAATCCGTTCCCAATCCTGATTCCGGGCAAAGTTATCGTCCGTGATGAAGAAACTGTGCAGGCCCTGGGCCATGTTCTCGCGAATGATTTGCTCGATGTCTTCGGGCGAACGGCGCCGCGATTTGCGCCCTTGCACGTTGATGATGGTGCAAAAGGAGCATTGAAAAGGACAACCGCGGCCGGCATCGAAACTGGTCACGCCCGCGAAAGTGCGCGACGCGCGGCTCGCGGGAATGATCGGAACGGGCGAGCCCTCGATGCCGGGAAGGTCAGCCATATAGTTATAGAGCGGCTGTAGTTTGCCGGCGAAAGCATCGCGCAAGACTTGCTCCAAACGGCCCTCCGCTTCGCCGGCGAAAAGCGAGATACCCATTTCGCGCGCACGCTGCAAATCGGCGTCCTCGCCGCCGAGCATGCTCATCGTGCCGGAGACGTGAAATCCGCCGATGCCGACCTGCAGGCCGCGCGCGCGCAAGGGCCGCGCAAGATCGAGCGCGCGCGGAAATTGATTCGATTGCACGCCGACCATCATGACCATGCCGGCGCGGGCGCGCTCGATCATCCGGGCCAGTCTTTGCGGGCGAATGCGCGTGTTCGTCTCGTCGAAAGCGTGCAGCTCGAGATCGACGTCGTCGCCCAGCACGCGGCGTTGGGCGCAATCGCGCGCGAGCCCGAAAAGCGCAGCGAGCGAGTTAGACGGGATCGCGGAACGAAACCATTGGATGACGTAGCCGTCGTCGTCGTAGTGCGCAGGCTTGACGAGGACGAGGCAAAAGCGTCGCCGGCCAGGGGCTCGCGTGGTAGATCCGGGCATTTTCCGCAGGCAGTGAAGCAAGCGGTCCGGGAGTTTGCAACTGCATTCTTCCGTTCCGGTCGATGACGCCGCCGGGATTAAATCCAACTCGAAAGACAATCGGCCTAACGAGTATAACTCTTCAGCCTCCTTCTGCGACTGCCTTATTTCGCGCGCGTGTAACTAATCTCCATCGTCTTCACTTCCTGGCCGCCGCGGTTTTCAAACCATTGCATGAGGTGATGGTCCTTGTCCGTAATCTGGAGCGTCTCGCGGACCTTGGTCGTGGTGCCGGGAGCCATTTCCTCTTCGCTATTATAGGTGAACGTCTTTGTCGCCGCGTCGTAAGTTCCTTCGGAATTCACGATGCCGGTGCCCATGTTATCAATCCAGGAAGCGACGAACTTCTGTTTTGCGTTGTCGTAAGCATCGATTCCCAAGCCTCTGAACTGGGCCTCTTTCATCTTGCCGTCGGGCCCGGGCATTTCCATTTTGCCGCTGACGTTTTCCATCAGGTAGCGGCCGCCCATTGTCATGCTGCAAGTCGCTTTGCCTTTCGACTCGCTCGGCGGCGTGCCGGGCGCCATCGAATATTTCACGGTGTAATTCCAGGTGCCGACAAACTGCGCGAGCAGTTTTTGGTTTTCGCCCGGTTTGCCCATTTCCATCATCTGTTTCATCATGTCAGCCTCGTTAGGCGAGGCGCCGGTCGTGGGGGTGCCCGGCGTCGGATCAGCGGCAAAGGCGGGCGCGAGTCCCGCCACGGCCGCGATAGTTGCAAGTGCGATTTTCGTTTTCATGGCGGGATTTTTCTTCGCGGCCCCTGCCGGCGTCAAGCTCGTATCTCGCGGCGCGATTTAACGGAGCGAGGCGATGATCGACCGGACGAGGGATTCCGGGAAAATTCCAATGAGCAGAATGCCGGCAGCGAGAACGCCGGCGCTAACTTTTGATAAAAGAGGAAACGAGGCGAGTGGCGTCGCGGATTGATTTGCAGCCAGCGCGGGATTGGGGGATTCGCCAAAGATCACTCGGAGAACAATCAGATAATAATAAAGCGAGATCAGGCTGCCAAAGAGAGCGAGCGCGACGAGCCAGGTCAGTCCGCGTTGCGGCGCGGCTCGCATCGCGACGCTGAAGAGATAGAACTTGCCGAAAAATCCGGCGAGCGGCGGCAGCCCGCCTAACGAGAGAAGGAACACCGCCATGCAGCCGGCGAGCAGCGGCGAGCGCGCGCGCAGTCCGGCGAAATCCGCCAGGCTCTCTCCGCCGGTTCGTTGCCTAACGAGTCCAACTATGCCGAAGGCTCCGACGAGGGTGAAAGCATAGATCGTGGTATAAAAGAGCGTCGCGGCGAAGCCTTCCCGGGCCGCCATTAACCCGAGCAAAGTGTAGCCGCCGTGCGCGACCGCCGAGTAACCGAGGAGGCGGCGGACATTGGTCTGGACGAGCGCGAGCAGGTTGCCGAGCAAAATCGAGAAGGCCGAAAGCAATGCGACAATCGGAATCCAGCCCGCGACAAAAGCGTGCCAGGCCGCGCTCCCCGCCGCGGGCGCAAACCCGAAAAGGACGATTTTTCCAAGAGCGACAAACGCGGCAACCTTCGAACCGGAAGCGATGAACGCCGCGCTCGGGATCGGCGCCGCCTCATAAGTGTCGCCCACCCAAAAATGGAAAGGCGCCGCCGCGATTTTAAACGCGAAGCCGATCAGCGTCATGGCCATTCCGGCGGCAAGCAAGTACGGCATCGGGACCGCGCCAATCCGCGTTGCGACCGCGGCGAGCGTGGTCGTTCCGGTCATGCCGTAGATGAGGCTGATGCCGAAAAGGGTGAAGGCGCTCGCGACGCTGCCGAACAGAAAATATTTCAAGCCGGCTTCCGCTGACCTATAACTCCGCTTGTTGAAAGCGGTCAGGACGTAGAGCGCGAGACCGGTTAGCTCCAGGCCAGTGAAAAGCATGAGAAACTCTTCGCTTCCGATGAGCAAAAGCAGACCGATCGTGGCAAGCAACAGGACGGCGAGATATTCGCCGTGATCGCCTAACGAACGTTCGTTCCCGGGAATAAGAAGCGTCGCGAGGACGAGAAGCAGACAGACAAGCTGAAAGAAGGAATTGAGTGGGCTGACAACGAGCATCCCGTGAAAGAGCGTCGCGCGCACGGGCAGGAGCAGAACGCTCGCCATGGCGAAAAACAAACCGGCGGCTGCCACGCCGGTGCAGAGACCACGAACCCGCCCGCGCGCGAGTCCAAGCGCGAGCGTCGCCAGGGCGGTCAGGGCAAGAACAATCTCCGGCGACGCCAGCCAAATCAGGTCGCGATAACTCATCGGATAAAATGCAGATTCGCGACCGCCGGCTGGATCCGGTCGAGCAACAAGGCCGGATCCAGTCCGACAACCAAAGTCGCAAAAATTAACAGACTCGCGCCGCATTTTTCCGCCAGAGTGCTGTGTTCGTTAGGCAAGTTTTTTTCGCCAACCGCCGGCACAAAATCATCGCGACCGAAAAATGATTTCCGCAACGCGCGCAAGGTGAACGCCGCGACCAGGACCATGCCGGCGCCGGCAAACCAAACCGCCATCGGATATGTTTTCCAGACGCCGAGCAGGATGATGAGTTCAGCCGCGAACCCGCTGAAACCCGGAATCCCCATCGACGCGGCCGAAGCGATGACAAACGCGATCGCCAGGAATCGCATCCTGCGACTCAGACCCATCCCGCTCAGGTCATCGAGATTTCGCGTGTGCGTCCGGTAATAGACTGCGCCGGCCAGCGCGAAAAGAAGCGCGCCGATCACTCCGTGCGAGAACATTTGCAGCACCGCGCCGGAGATGCCGAGCGCGTTCGCCGTCGCGAGGCCGAGCAGGACAAAACCCATGTGACTGACGCTCGAATAACCAATGACGAACTTGAGATCGTTCTGCCGCAACGCGACCGCCGCGGCGTAGACAATCCCAATCACGGCAAGGACGGCGATCCATTTACTCCACATTGCGACGCCCGACGGGAAAAGATTCATCGCGACGCGCAGCGCGCCGTAAGCGCCGAGCTTCATCACGATTCCAGCGAGCAACATCGAGCCGGCCGTCGGCGCGGCGACGTGACCGGTCGGCGCCCATGTGTGCAGCGGCCAGATGCCGGCGAGAATCGCAAAGCCGAGAAACAAAATCGGGAAGACCCAATGTTGTAACTGCGGGCTAAAGTGAAACAGCGCGAGCTGCTCCAGATCGAGCGTGCCTGCAGTGGTGTAGGCGGCGAGGATTCCGATGAAAACGAGCGCGCCGCCGAAAAAGGAATAAAGGGTCAGCTTCATCGCGCCATATTCCTTGTTCGTCGAACCCCAGATCGCGATCAGGAAATATTTCGGGACGATCACGAGCTCGTAAAAAACGAAAAAGAGAAACAGATCGGCGCTCAGAAAAACTCCATACGAGCCCGCAACCACGAGGAGGAGCCAGAAAAAGAATTCGTTAGGCCGATAATCGATCTTCCAGGAAAAAAGCACCGCACAGGTCGCGGTCAGGCCGGTGACCGCGATCATCGTTAGGCTGATCCCGTCGGCGGCGAGATGGTAATTCATGCCTAACGACGGCACCCACGGAAGATTAATGACCGTTTTCCAAAGCGCGAAATTCGTTCGAGAAAAGAAAGCCGACAGGCTAATCCCAAAACCCGCCACCGCCGCGGCGAGCGCGATCCAGCGCGCGCAAAAACGCGGCAAAATCAGCGCCAGAATCGCGCCCGCAAAGGTGGCGTAAATCGTCCAGGCGATCATCGTTTTTTGCGCGTCCCATAGCGCGCTGGCGTTTCGCGCACATGAAAACCAATCCCGCGTTTTCCTTTTTCGGGCGGCGCCATCAACCGTCGAATCGCCTCGACGATGGCGCCGATTTCCTCGTCATGTTTGCCAACGCGGCGCTCGAGCTCGCCAAACTTTTGCGCCAGCTCGCGGTTCGTTTCGAGCACGCCGCGCAACTGCACAAACGCGCGCATGATCACGATGTTCACCTTCACCGCGCGCGCGCTCCGCAGCACGCTCGACAACATGGCGACGCCTTGTTCGGTAAAGGCGGACGGCAGGTATTTGAGATTCGCCCCGCGCTTCAAGGTCACAATTTGTGACCTTGATCGCGAGCCAAATCGGTCGGCCTCCGCCGCCTTCAGTCGGAACATAAAATCGTGCGGAAAGCGCGCGCGATTTCGTCCCACGGCCTGATTCAAAACTTTGGTCGCCACCCCGTAGAGTTCCGCGAGATCGTAATCGAGGATCACTTTTGGGCCGCGAACCAAATGAATCGTATTCGCGATCGTGGCGACGGGCAGAAGCTGTTTGCTCATGATACCAGCTCAGCCTAACGAGCGCGCCAGCTGCACGACGGTGGAATTAAAAATGTTGAAGACGAATTGCGGCGCGAGCCCGATCGCGAACATGAGTAGCGTGACCGGAATGACGATCCACTTTTCGTTAGGGCGAAGATCCGAAAAGCTGCGGCAATCTTCGTCGAGCGGTCCGCTGAAAAGTGATTGCATCGCGCGCAGAAAAACGACCGCGGTGATGAGCAGACCGATGACTGCGACCGCGGTGAAACCGGCTGCGAGCGCGAACGAGCCTTTGAAAATCAGGAACTCGCTCACGAAGCCGTTCAACCCCGGCAGGCCTAACGATGAAAACATCGCCACGCTCATCCAGCCACAGAGCAGCGGCGTGCGTTGCATCAGGCCGCCGAAATCGCCGAGGCCGCGCGCGCCGCGCCGTTGTTCGAGCAGGCCGACAAAATAAAACAGCGCGGCCGCAGTTATTCCGTGATTGAAGATTTGCAAAAAGACGCCGCTCAAGGCGGCCTGCGATTCGTTAGGCGGGATAACGTTCGCCGCCGTCACGGCGAAGAGCCCGAGCATGCAATAGCCGAGGTGATTGATCGACAGATAGCCGACCATTCGTTTCAAATCCGACTGCGCCCAGGCCGCGAACGACGAGAAAACAATCGAGCAAACCGCGAGACCGAGCAGCCACGGTCCGACGATTTTGAGTTCGTTAGGGAAAAGCGGCAGGAGCAGCCTAACGAATCCGTAGACGCCCATTTTCGAGAGCGCGCCGGTCATGACCATCGAGGCGCCGGTGGGCGCGGCTTCGTAGGCGTCGGGCAGCCAGGTGTGAAAGGGAAAGAGCGGCACCTTCACCGCCAGCCCGAGAACGATTCCCGCGAAGACAAACCAGCGCAGATTGCCGCCGAGCAAGCCGCTTTTGCCTAACGACGCCAGTTGCCCGAAATCGAAAGTCCCCCTAACGAGATAAATCCCGAGAAACGAGAGCAGCATCGCGACGCTGCCAAGAAAGGTGTAGAGGAAAAACTTCGTCGCCGCACGGTCGCGCTTTTCGCCGCCCCAGATTTTGATGAGCAAAAACGTCGGGACGAGGCTCATCTCGTAGAACAAAAACCAGAAGATGAAATTTTGCGCAGTGAAGGTGCCGTAGAGCGCGGCCTGCATCAGCAGCATGAGCGCGTAAAAGCCGCGTTCCATTCGCTGCGCGAAAAACGCGAAGGGGAAAACGAGCGAGGTCAGCAAAATCAAAAGCAAACTGAGGCCGTCGACGCCGACGAAGAATTCGGCGCCGATCGGCGGAATCCATTGATGGCGCTCCACCATCTGCAAACCAGCGAGCGCGGGAACGAATTGCCGCCACAACATCAGCGAGATTGCGGCGGTAAGAAGGTTGCAGCCGAGCGCGACGGTGCGCGCGTAATTCCGCGGCGCGACGCTGACGAAAAGCGCGCCGAGAATCGGCAAAAAAATCAGCCCGGCGATCAGATGAGCCATGCGTAGATGAGCAACAAGGCGAGCGCGCCGACCGCGAGCGCGCCGAGGTAAGTCTGGACCTGGCCGGAGTGCCGATGCGAAAAAAAGCGACCAACATCGCGCGCCGCGTCCGCAGCGTCATTCGCGCCGGCGTTGATTGCGTGTTCGTCAAAACCTTTCGTCAAGATGCCTAACGAATTGCCGAGCGCCCCAACTCCCCTAACGAGTCCGTCCCAAAAATAGCGATCGAGAAAATCGCAGAGCCGCGCCACGAAACGCGCCAAGGCCAGGACCGTCCAATCATAAATTTCATCGAGCCACATCCGGTTTTCGAGGAAGCGGAAAAGTGACGGCGCGGCTTTTTCCACCGGATCGCTTTCGCCGGCGCGACGGTAAATGAGAACGCCGAGCACGATGCCGGCAGCGACCAGCGCGAGCGAGACGAAGAGCATCGGCGAGATCAACCGCGCGAAATCGAAGACCGGCCGCTCGCCTGACAAATAATCATGCAGCCACGGCCACGCCGGCGTCAGCAGGACGCTCAAAACAATCACGCAAACCGCGAGCACGACGAGCGGCAGCGTCATGACCGTGGAACTTTCGTGCGCGTGCTCGGCAGCGGCGCGGCGGTTTCCAAAGAAAACAAAAATCATCTGCCGCGTCATGTAGAGCGCGGTCAGCGCGACTCCGGCGAGCGTGAGAAAATGCGGCACGCGCGACAGGCTCCAGAGCGAAGTCGCGTGCAAAATTTCCTCCTTCGTCCACGCGCCGGCGAAAAACAGCGGCACACCGCTCAGCGCCATCATTCCGATCGCGTAGGTGAAAAAAGTCGCCGGCATGAGCCCGCGGAGGCCGCCCATTTTGCGGATGTCTTGTTCTTCGTGACAGCCATGAATGACCGAGCCGGAGCCAAGAAAAAGCAGCGCTTTGAAAAAGCCGTGCGCGAGCAAATGCATGATGCCCGCCGCGACACCGCCCACGCCTAACGAGACCATCATGAGCCCGAGCTGCGAGACGGTGGAATAGGCGAGGATGCGTTTGATGTCCCATTGCGCGAGCGCGATCAGCGCGGAAATGAGCGCCGTAATTACGCCAATCCACACCACGACCGTGAGTGAAGTCGTAACGCCGTTTAATCCGCCTAACGAAAAGATAGGATAGACGCGCGCGACCAAAAAAACGCCCGCCGCCACCATCGTGGCCGCGTGGATGAGCGCACTCACCGGCGTCGGACCTTCCATCGCGTCGGGCAACCAGACGTGGAGCGGGAATTGCCCCGACTTGCCGACCGCGCCGCAGAAAATGAGCAGCGCGATCGCGGTTGAGGCCGCGCCTAACGATGCCAGCCCGGCGTTCTCGAGCGTACCGCCGCCGCCATTATAAAAGAGCAGCGTGCCGCTCTTTTGATAAAGCCAGAGCAGCCCGAGAAAAAATCCGAGATCGCCGATGCGCGTGGTGATGAACGCTTTTTTCGCCGCGGCGGCCGCGCTCGGTTTGTGAATCCAAAAACCGATGAGCAGATACGACGCGAGCCCGACCAGTTCCCAGCAAATAAAAAGCAGCAGCAGGCTGTTCGCGATCACGACACCGAGCATGGCCGCGCTGAAAAACGAGAGGTAAGCGAAGAAGCGCGCGAAATTTTTGTCGCTTGCCATGTAGCCGACGCTGAAAACAAAAATCCACAGACTAACGAACGTGATCATGAGCAGCATCACGGCCGCGAGCGGATCGAGAACGAAGCCGAGTTGGAGCGTTTGTTCGCCGAACGTGAACCAGGTGAAGTTTTGAAAAACGCGTTCGTTAGGCGCGGTTAGCGTCGGGACAAACGCCGCGACCGAAAAAGCGAACGCAACGATTTGGCCCGCGAGCGCGAGTCCGGCCGCGGCGCGGCGCGAGTTCGTTAGGCAAAAAAGAATCGCCAGCGAAGCCGCGAACGGCATCGCCGGAATCAGCCAAAGATGGGCGACGATCCAGTTGCTCATCCGTGCAGCTGATCGATTTCGTCGACGTTCGTCGTGCGGTAATGCCGATAAACGGCGATCACGAGTGAAAGGCCGACGGCGGCTTCGGCCGCCGCGATGGCGATGGCGAAAATCGTGATCATGACGCCGGTCGGCGGCGCGGGTTGCGGCGCGAAACGCCAGAAGGCGATGAAATTTATTCCGGCGGCCGCGAGCATCATCTCGATACCGATTAAAATGAAAATCGCGTGACGGCGACTGAGCGCGGCGAGCAGGCCAAAGGAAAAAAGCGCCGCGGAAATGATGAGGAAAAGTTGCAGCGTTGGCGTCATCGTTTCTCCTCCATCACGAGCACGAGCGCGCCGATGAGCGCGGCAGTCAGAAGCAGGCCGACGCATTGCAGCGGCCAGACGTAATCGGTCATCAAGGTCTGGCCGATTTGCCTGACGGAAAGCGGCGCGATCGCCGGCGGTGCGATCGTTAGGCCCGAAGTTTTCGTGATCGCAAAAATGAGTCCGCCAAAAACCGCGAGCGCGATGACGACGCCGTTCCAATTGAAGCCTCGATCCTTATCGACGTCCCGGCGCGTGAGCAAAATCGTAAAGACGATGAGCACCGCGACCGCGCCGACGTAAACGAATACCTGGACCAGTCCGACGAATTCCGCGCCTAACAAAAAGTAAAACATCGCCACGCCGACGAAGGTGAGCGCGAAGCTGAGCGCGGCGTGAATCAACTTCGGCAGCGTCGCGGCGCCGAGCGCGGCGGCGAGTGTCAGGATGGCGATGATGATGAAAGCGACGCTGTTCATTCGGCGAAACGATAAGTGCGCGGCGCAAATTTCTTCCCCGTCCCGAGCGCGCGCGACAAGGCAAAATAAATCATGACAAGAAAGCCTAACGAGTAGAGCCAGCCCGTCAGCCGCCGGCCGGAATAATGCCAGATCGCCGCGGCGAGCAGGCAGCTAAAAGCCATCGGGAGCATGAATTTCCAGGCGAAATTCATCACCTGATCGACGCGCGTGCGCGGAAGCGTGCCGCGCACCCAGATGAAAACGAAAAGCAGCGCGCCGAGTTTCCCGAAGAACCAAAGATATGACGGCACGAACTCGAGAAACGGCAGCGGCGCGTGCCAGCCGCCGAGAAAAAGCGTGACCGCGAGTCCGCTGATCGCGAACATGCCGAAATATTCCGCGAGGAAAAAAGTGGCGTATTTGAAGCCGGAATATTCCGTCATGTGACCGGCGACGATTTCCGATTCGCCTTCCGGGACATCGAACGGCGTGCGATTCGATTCGACCAAACCGGAAATGAAAAAGAGCGCGAACGCGACCGCGCCCCAGGGCGTGAAACAAAACCAACGCGGCACAAAGCCTAACGAAAAGCCGCCTTGCGCCCTAACGACCGCGTCGGGCGTGAGCGAGCCGACGATCATCACGACCGGCAGCACGGTGATGATGAGCGGCAGCTCGTAGCTGATCATTTGCGAGATCGCGCGCATCGCGCCGAGCATGGAAAATTTGTTATTGCTCCCCCAGCCGGCCATGAAAACGCTCAATTCCGTGCTCGAGCCGATGGCGAAGAAAAAAAGAATCCCGCCGTCAATCGTGAACGGCGTCATGTTGCGTCCATACGGAATGATGCCGAGCGCGAGGATGGCGATCGCGGCCATCAAAATCGGCGCGAGAAAATGGACGACCTTGTCGGCGCGCGCGGGCACGATGTCTTCTTTGATCAGCATTTTGATTCCGTCGGCGGCGGGTTGGAGCAGACCGAATGGACCGACGCGATTTGGTCCGAGCCGATTTTGAATGCGCGCGAGAATTTTTCTTTCGAACAACGACATCATGGCGAAGAGCGAGAGAAAAACCGCGAGCAGCGCGGCGATGTTGAGCAGGCTGGAAACGATTTCGCCGACCCAATGCGGCGCGCCGGCGAAGAGCGCGAGGACGCGCGCTTTGGCGAGGACGAAGATTTGATCGAGAAAGCTGCTCACGCTGGCGAGGAAGAAAGCGAGGTCTGAATTTTTAAGCAAGGCCGTTTTGCTGCCTGGGCGGCGCCCCGCACCCAATCGAAAAGCCGGGAACGGATTCAGGAAAAAATTGGAAAGCAGAAAACCAGAAATCATTTTCCCTTCCTCTTTTCTGGTTTCCTGGCTTTCAAATTCCTTTCTTAAGATTCGATGGTTGTTTTCCTGTTGTCGTCCTTCGACAAGAAATGCTTGACTGTTGTAGAAGCTCGACAGTAAGATCGCGCTGATGGAAAAAGTGCGAAACGAATTACTGCAGGGAACGCTTGATCTTCTCATCCTCAAGGCGCTTTCCGCCGCGTCGCTGCACGGCTGGGATATCGCGAAGCGAATCGCCGTGGTCTCGAACGATCGCTTGTCGCTCAAGCAAGGCTCGCTTTATCCCGCGCTGCACCGTTTGGAAGGCCGCGGCTGGATCGAAGCGGAATGGGGTGTCTCGGAGGCCGGTCGCGCCGCGAAATTTTACCGCATCACGCGCCGCGGCCGCAAAGAGCTCGAGGTCGAGAGGGAACATTGGCTCTCGTTCGCTGAGGCGATGAACAGCGTTCTCAACAATTTGGAGGAGCTATCGTGAGCGCGTCGAAAAATGAACGCGGAGAATTCTGGAGATGGCTGCGCGCGAAAGGCAGCCGGCTTTTTCGCCGCAGCAAAGCGGAAGCAGCGCTCGACGCCGAGATGCAATTTCACCTCGACCAGCTCGCCGCACAATTTCGCGCGGAAGGAATGCCGGAGCGCGAAGCGCGGCTCGCGGCGCAGCGCGAATTTGGTGCGGAGGCCGCGGCTTATCGCGAGCAAATTCGCGACAGTTGGCGTCCGCCGGAGTTGGCGGACCTTTGGCGCAGTCTGCGTTTCGCGGTGCGCTCGCTCGCGCGCAGCCCCGGCTTCGCGCTGCTCGCGATTATCACACTCGCGTTCGGCATCGGCGGCAATACGACAATGTTTAGCGCCTTTCGGACGATCTCGCTCAAGCCGCTGCCGTATCCCGAGAGCGAAAACCTGGCTCGTATTTATCGCGCGACGCCGCAAAATCCCGAGGGCAACATGGCGCCGGCGGATTTCTTCGATCTGCGCCGAAACGCGAACGGGTTTGGCGAGGTCGCCGCTTACACGCCGTCGGACACGAGCCTTTCGGAGCCGGGCCAAAACGCGGAAATGGTCTCGGGTTTGCGCGTGACTTCGAATCTGCTCGCGACCCTCGGCGTGCAACCGCAGCTCGGTCGAGATTTTCGCCGCGAAGAAGATCTTCCGGGCAACGATCGCGTCGTCATCATCAGTCAACGCTGCTGGCAAAAACGTTTCGGCGGTCGCGAAAACATCGTCGGCCGCACCATTCGCGTCGATGGCGAACCGCACGAAATCGTCGGCGTGCTGCCGGCGTCTTTCAACGATTGGCGGCATCTTGGCTGGGTCGATTTTTTCCGGCCCCTCGGCTTCAACAAAGAAAAGATTGCTGATCGCCGCAGCACGATCCTTCGCGTCATCGGCCGCCGCGCCAAGACAATTTCGCCTAACGAGGCGGCGGGATTTATCGCGAATTTTGGCGCGCGACTGGCGAAAGATTTCCCGGCCGAAGACGCGGGCAGCACCTGGCGGGTGAAATCGCTCAATGCCACGGTCACCGGCAGCCGCGCGATCATGTCGATGCTCATCGGCCTTTCCGGTTTTGTTTTGCTCATCGCCTGCTCGAACCTGGCCAATCTTTCGCTCGCGCGCACGATGGCGCGAGCGCGCGAATTCGCCGTCCGCGCCGCGCTCGGGGCGTCGCGCATGCAACTGTTGCGGCCGCTCATTGTCGAGTCGTTGCTCCTCTCGGTCGCGGGCGGCGCGTGCGCGATTCTCGTCGCGATGTGGGGCGCGGATTGGCTGGCCGTGCGCTCGACGGGCGACAATGGCGAGCAGGTTATTCTGGCCTTTGACTGGTCGGTTTTCGGCTGGGCTTTCGGCGTGTCGGTCGTGACGGCGGTCGCGTTCGGATTGGCGCCGGCGATTTTCGCACTGCGTTTGAAAGTGAACGAGACGCTGAAAAGCGGCGGCCGCAGCCTAACGAGTGGGCGCGGGCATCAGCGCTTTCGTCATTTTCTTATCGTCGGCCAATTCGCGCTCGCGATGGTGCTGCTGGCCGGCGCGGCGCTTTTTATTCGCGGGCTCGATGAGTTGAATCATCGGCGCGCCGGTTGGGAATCGGAGCATCTCGTCACCGGCACGATCGTGTTGCCGGCGGCGCGTTATTCCGACGCGGAAAAGATCAACAGCTTCCATCGCCTCGTCGTGCAACGGCTGGAAGCGATGCCCGGAGTCGCCTCGGCCAGCATCTCTTCCTTCACGCCATTTTTTAATTGGAACGACATCCGCAAATTTGTCATCGAGGGCCGGGTGCGCCCGCCATCCGGCCACGAACCGGCCGCGGTCGTGAACAGCGTCACGCCGGATTATTTCGCCACGGTCGGCACGCGCGTGCTCGCGGGTCGCGGTTTCAAAACGAACGACGACATGGCGGCGCCGAAAGTTTTCGTCGTCAGCCAGGCGACGGCGGAAGGACTTTTCGGAAACGAAAATCCAATCGGCCAGCGGCTCGCGCAGGTCGGCGGAGACAAGTTGCGCTGGGGCGAAATCGTCGGCGTGGTCGCGAATGTGAAATCGGTCCTGCCTGACCCGGGTCCGGTTGCGTTTCAAATCTACCAGCCGATGGCGCAGGAGCCGCAGGCTTACAGCGAGATCTCGGTCCGCTCCGCAAACGTCGATCCCGCCGGAATGATCGCGAGCATCCGCACCACCATGACTGCGCTCGATCCGGATTTGCCGGTGCGCGATTTGCAAACCGCTGACGCGACGATCGAGCGCGCGAATTATCAGACGGCGGTCTTGCGCGACATGCTGAGCGGCTTCGCGCTGCTCGGGTTGGGGCTGGCGTCGATCGGCATTTATGGCGTCATCGCGCGTGCCATGGCGCAACGCGCGAATGAATTTGCGATTCGCTTCGCGCTCGGCGCCTGCGTCAAGGACATCACGCGCATCGTGCTCGCGTCGGGCGTGAAGCTCGCGCTCATCGGCTCCGCGCTTGGCTTGCTCGGCGCGATCGGCGTCGCGCGGCTTTTGGCGGCGACCAATCCGGGAATGCAGTTGAACGCTCCGCCGGTCTTGCTCGGCACGACGCTGCTGCTCATCGCGGTGGCGTTGCTCGCTTCGTGGCTGCCGGCGCATCGGGCCGCGCGGCTCAATCCGATCGAGGCCTTGCGCGCGGAGTAAATTTATTCGTTAGGCAAATTCGTTAGGCGATGGGCGAAAAACCTCGCCGCAGAACCGTCCTATTCGCCTAACGAACTCCGAATCCACCCTCGCAAATGCGGCCGGCGCTTGCTCGTTAGGCAAAATCGGCGAGGCTCCTGCCCTAAATCTCAAATTTTTTATGAGCACGGAAGTCTCCGATTTGATGGCGCAGGTGAAAGCAAAGAACCCCGGCGAGGCGGAATTTCACCAGGCGGTTTACGAAGTTGCGGAATCGCTCCAGCTCGTCCTCGAGCGCCATCCGGAGTATCGCAAAGCGAAAATCCTCCACCGCATGATCGAGCCCGAACGCGTGATCATGTTCCGCGTCCCGTGGGTCGACGACGCCGCCGAGGTGCAGGTGAATCGCGGCTTCCGCATCGGGATGAACAGCGCGATCGGGCCTTACAAAGGCGGGCTGCGTTTTCATCCGTCGGTCAATCTCGGCATTCTCAAGTTTCTCGCCTTCGAGCAGGTCTTTAAAAACAGCCTAACGACTCTGCCGATGGGCGGCGGCAAAGGCGGTTCCGATTTCGATCCGAAGGGGAAAAGCGACAACGAAGTGATGCGCTTTTGCCAGGCCTTCATGGCCGAGCTCTCGCGCCACATCGGACCGTATCGCGACGTGCCCGCGGGCGACATCGGCGTCGGCTCGCGCGAGATCGGTTTCCTCTTTGGCATGTACAAAAAACTGCGGAACGAATTCACCGGCGTGCTCACCGGCAAAGGGCTGAATTGGGGCGGCTCGCTCATTCGGCCGGAAGCGACTGGCTACGGCGCGGTTTATTTCGCGCGCGAAATGTTGAACACGCGCAGCGAAGAACTCGCGGGCAAAGTTTGTCTCGTCTCCGGCAGCGGCAATGTCGCGCAATACACTGTGGAAAAATTAATCGAGCAAGGCGCGAAGGCGGTCACCTTGTCCGACTCGGGCGGCTACATCTTCGACGAAGCCGGCATCGACAAAGACAAGCTCGCCTTCGTCATGGACCTAAAGAACGTGCGGCGCGGTCGCATCTCGGAATACGCCGACAAATTCAAAGGCGCGGTTTACACGCCGCTCGATCCGAAGGCCGATCACAATCCGCTCTGGGATCACAAGGCGGAGTGCGCATTCCCAAGCGCGACCCAAAACGAGATCAACGAAAAAGACGCGGCGAATTTGTTGCGCAACGGCGTCTATGTCGTCTCCGAAGGCGCGAACATGCCGACGACAATCGCCGGCGTGAATCAATTTCTCGACGCGAAAATTTTGTTCGGTCCGGGCAAGGCCGCGAATGCCGGCGGCGTCGCCACCTCCGGCCTCGAGATGGCGCAAAACAGCATGCGCCTTTCCTGGACGCGCGAAGAAGTCGACTCGCGTTTGCAAAGCATCATGCGCGGAATTCACAAAGCCTGCCGCATGACCGCGGAGCGTTTCGGCACGCCGGGAAACTACGTCAACGGCGCGAACATCGCGGGTTTCCTCAAGGTCGCGAACGCGATGCTCGATCAGGGCGTCGTCTAAAAAAGACGGGATGAATCAGGAAGGCAGGAAAATAGGAAAAAGAGTTCTTCTCGATTTCCTGCTTTCCTATTTTCCTGATTCATTCTTTGACGAGCGATTCGTTAGGCATTGTTAGGCGAGATTCCTCGCATGAGTCCGTCGCCCTACTTTTTTCTCGTTGTCTTCATCGGCGTGGCGCTGGTGTTTCCGATCGCGCCGCTCGTGCTGGCCTGGCTTTGGCGAAAATTTTTCCAGCCGCCCAAACCCGGCGCGGCCAAAAACGCGACCTACGAATGCGGCGTGGAGTCGTTAGGCGAGGCGCAGATTCAATTCCAATCGCAGTTCTATCTTTACGCAATCATCTTCCTCATCTTCGACGTCGAGTCGATTTTCCTCATCCCGTTCGCCGTCGCATTCACCCGATTGCCAATCGGCGCCTTCGTCGCGATTCTCGTTTTCCTGCTGCTGCTTCTCGAAGGCCTCGTTTGGGCTTGGAGCAAAGGCTGCTTAAATTGGGCGAAGTGATGGAATCGCAAGTCGACGAAGGCCTGCGCAGCGAACTGCAAAAACAGGGCATCTGGCTCACCTCGATGCAGGAGTTGTATAATTGGGGCCGCAAAAATTCCATCTGGCCGCTCCAATTTGGCCTCGCCTGTTGCGCGATCGAGATGATTGCGACCGCGGCGTCGCGCTACGACCTCGCGCGCTTCGGCGGCGAAGTTTTCCGGCCTTCGCCGCGCCAAGCCGATCTCATGATCGTCGCCGGCACCGTCACCAAAAAAATGGCGCCGCAAATCGTCAGGCTCTACAACCAAATGCCCGATCCGAAGTATGTCATTTCGATGGGCGCGTGCGCGATTTCCGGCGGTCCATTCAAGCAAGGCTACAACGTGCTCAAAGGGATCGATCGTTACATTCCGGTCGATGTTTACATTCCCGGTTGTCCGCCGCGGCCGGAAGCGCTCCTCCACGCGTTCATGGAGCTGCAGCGCAAGATCGATGGACAGAAATTAACCGGCAGCGCAAAGGCCGAGTTCCTCAAAGAATCGAGCGCGAGCGAATTTCCGGTGCCGGCGTTCGGCGCGCACGATCTCGAGCCGCCGGCCAATCCGGCGTTGTTCCATCCGCCGGTGGTTGAGCGCGCCTAACGAATGGAGTCGCTGGACGAAATCAAGGCGCGAATCGAAGCCGCCGTGATTGGCGCGCGCGTCGAAATTATTCCAAATCCCGGCCCGGCGAAGCAGCCGTCGCTGCTTTTGCCTAACGAATTCGCCACAGCGATCGCGCGCTTTCTCCGCGATGATCCAACGCTGCTTTTTGATTACTGCTCGAATGTGACCGGCGTCGATTGGCTCGATCGGACGGTGAAGAAAAAAGTGAAAGTGAAGAAGCTGGTCGAAGGCGTGGAACAGGAAGTCGAGGAAACGCAGGAAGAATTTTTCGCCGGTTATCTGGAGGCGGTTTATCACCTTTATTCCATCGCGCTGAAGCATGGTCCACTTATCGTTAGGGTGCGGACTTCCGACCGTTCGTTAGGCGCGCGCCTTCCTTCGCTCACGCCGATCTGGCGCAGCGCGGAATTCCAGGAGCGCGAGATTTTCGACCTCTACGGCGTGCACTTCGACGGCCATCCCGACCTGCGCCGCATCTTGATGTGGGATGAATTCGTCGATCATCCGATGCGCAAGGATTACGTCGAACCGGACGACTACGAATACGAGCCGACTCCGCACGACGAAGTCCTCGCGCGAGCGAAGGAACATTATCCACCGCGCCCGCAGCTCGACGGCGGGGAGGCGCTGGCCCCGGAATCTCCGGGCAAAGGCTAGAGGACAAAGCTGAATCCTTACCCCTCGAAATTTTTCTTCACCCGCGGCGCAATTGTGGGCTTGCGTTTGCAACCTGCGACAAGCCCGGATCACGTGGGCAAATCCGGACAGTTCACCGCTCCTTATCATGCCGCCGACATCCACTGAACAAGCGCTCGAGCTATCCGCATATCTGGAGGCATCGACCCAGCAATACGAGGCCTGCCTGGACTGCCTCGACGAGGAAGACGCGTGGGACTCACCGCAAGCGACTGTCCGGTTCCAACATCTGCGATTCGACGAAAACGGAGAGCCAAAGTTCAACGATCTTGCCGAAGCACTCGCAGACCACATTATCGAGTACTGTTTTGCGGCGCGCCGCCGCGGGAGCCCGAAAAAGCCGTATGAATTCTCGCGGCTTAGCCGAGAAGGACGAGCCTACCTGCGAAAGATTGGTACAAGTGGAGAAGCAGGAGAGATGCTCCTCTACTTCCTGCTTGAGGCTGTACTCGGCGCACCACAGATGGTCGCGAAAATGGAGTTGAAGACCAACCCGCGGATGGAACTCCACGGCTCAGACGGGATTCACATGAAGTGGCACGAATCAGACGGAAAACTCGATCTGTTTTTCGGTGAAGCGAAACTGGAACAGACGATCTATTCCGCTCTCGATAACATGATTGGCAGCCTCCAAAGCTTCCACTCGGAACGGCTCCTAGAGCACGAATTCGGCGTCGTCACGAGTCACTACAAACATGCCGATGATCAAATGAAGGCGGAGATCCTCAAGCTGCTAGATCGCAAGCAACCGGGCGGCGACTGCCGGATCAATCACGCATGCCTCGTGGGGTACGACTGGCACGAGTATCAAAAGCTCGGAAGCGTGAGCACCGCAGAATTGGCGGATACTTTCCGCCAACGGTACATATCTGACCTGCCTCGTTTGAAGAAACTCCTTACCGGTCGCTTTGCCGCCTTCGCGAACCGACGACTTCGATTTGAGATTTTCGTTTTGCCGTTCAGGACCGTTCAGGAGTTTCGCACCGCTTTCAACGACGCGGTCACTGGCTAAGTCATGGCTTCGCACCTTCCTGAGGACCTGACACGTCTCTACAGGAAGCTGCTCGGAGCAGACATGCAGCGTCGACTGCCAGGTTGGGATTCCTCCGCAACGGAAGCGCTGCCGGACGACGAGCTCGGTCGACTTGTCAGCACCGCGTCGGTTCTCGCATTATCCGCCAACGCGGAGGACCGCACGGTAGCGTACGAGATCGCCACGCGTACAGCTCACCTCAGGAACGACCTGCCGCCTTCACTTCTTAAGGCGGCCGACCTGCTGCTATCGCGCCTCGGCAACTTCCCCGGGCGACAGCTCCTTCGCGAGCGGTACGGGCAGGCATTCTCTGAAACTCCGATCGCACCGTATCTCGACTTAGAAGTGATCGCCCGAGAGGTCGAGAACACGGTCGAAGACCCAGCTAGTGAATCAAAACCTCTTACGGACTTCCAAGTCGAAACGCTTGAAGCGTTCGGTGCATCTCAATCAGTCAGTGTTTCCGCGCCTACGTCGGCGGGCAAGTCGTTCGTCCTCTCGCTCGAGGTGATCCGGAATTTGGCGCAGCAGCCGCAAGCGTCGGTGGTTTACCTCGTGCCGACCCGTGCGCTGATACGCCAGGTGATTATTACCCTCCGCCGTGACTTAGGTAAATCGGCCTTGGGAAACGTGCCCCTGCGATCCGTGCCGACACCAATCTCGCGGGAGGAAGCGCCTGCGGGAGTGGTGTACGTCCTGACTCAAGAACGCCTCCTCAGCCTTCTCCATGCCGATAACGCTGACGTTTGGATCACAACTCTGATTGTCGATGAAGCACAGGGCATCGGTGATGGTGCCAGAGGCGTTTTGCTGCACAGCGCAATTGACGCGGTTCTAGAACGCTTCCCTGCGACAAAGGTGTTATTCGCAAGCCCATTAGCACGAAACCCAGAGTATCTTCTCAAAATATTCGAACGCGTGGGGGTGCCGTTTCTTGAGCAACATTCGCCCGTGTCGCAGAACCTGATCCTCGTTAATCCCGGGGAGAGCGGGACAACACTAGCCGCGTTTGAGTTGGTTCTTCCGTCTGAGCGAGTGAATCTTGGTCAACGGGATCTCGGCTTCTCAGTGCGCGACGCCGGCGTTCTGTCGAGACGAGCCAAACTCGCTCTTGCCGTACAGGGCGGACGGAACTGCTGCATCGTCTACGCGAATGGCGCACGCGACGCTGAGAAGATCGCTGAAGAGATTGCCTCCGCGATCACCTCAGCACCGACGCAAGATCAGGGGGTGAACGAATTCATCACTTTCCTCGAAGAGCAGGTCCACAAGGAATACGGGCTGATCGAAACACTGCGGAAGCGAGTCGGCTTCCACTACAGCAATATGCCGGGAAGCGTTCGCGCCGGTGTCGAAGAGCTGTGCGCTCGCAACAAACTGAAGTTCATCTGTTGCACGAGCACCCTGCTCCAAGGAGTCAACTTGCCCGCACGAGATCTGGTTATCGAGAATCCGAAACGCGGAATGGGTAAGCCGATGCTCCGTGGCGATTTCGTCAATCTTGCGGGGCGGGCTGGTCGTTTGCTCAAGGAATTCCATGGCAATGTTTGGTGCCTACGGCCGGACCTTTGGGAGGCGCGTTCATATGAGGGCGAGTTGCTCCAAAACATTGAATCAGCCTTCGAGCGAACCATGCAAGACGGCGGAACGGCAATCCGGCAAGTGCTCGACGACGAGGATGGTCTTGAAGAGCGAGACCAAGAGACAGCCGTCGCGGCGCTCACCCGAGTCTACACTGAGTTCACGCTTGCGGGAAGGCCATTAGCTGGATCGCGCTACGAGACAGCCGAGAATGAGAAGTCGCTTGTCGAAACTGGCGAGCGGCTGCGAATGCTTGAAACAAGCCTGCCGCCGGAGTTGTTCGGTCGGAATTACGGAATCCTGCCAATGCGGCTCGAGGCACTGCGTGAGTATTTCACGCGTGTTGACGACCCTCGGCTGCTTATTCCGATTGCGCCGTTTATTCCTGGAACAAATAACCGTCTGTTTGAAATTTTTGAGATAGTTGAACGCGAGCTCCAGCACGACGGCACGCAGAGTTTTCGCTACTACTGGCGGCTTGCCAAGGAATGGGTACATCAGCGTTCGCTGCGGCAAATTATCAATGATCGACTGGAATACCTTCGCGGCCGCGGCGAAGTGGACGTAAGGAATGCCATCTACGAAGTCATTCAAGACATCGAGACAGTGTTGCGGTATCGCTTCGTAAAGCACCTTCGCGCTTACAACGATGTGCTTGCCTTCGTCTTGAGGAACCGCGGCTTTGTAGAGCAATCCGAAAGTTTGCCGCCGATGCACCTTTACATAGAATGTGGTGCATCAGATCCCGCTGCTATCAGCCTAATCTCTCTAGGCTTGTCTCGCGTGTCTGCACTGTTTCTGAAGCGCCGGATCGACTTTCAAGAGAATCCCACGCCCGAGGGATGTCTCGCCAAGCTGCGATCGGTCCAGATTCAGACGCTGCCGGCATTCTGTCGCCGCGAGCTCGCGGCCTTAGATCTATCGCGCGGCACTGCGCCGGTCTAGTGGCCTGTCGCGTCGGCTACCCACTCTTTCCGGGCTGAGGGTACTCGCGCAACCACTTCGCGAGGTGGCTGTATTCTGCAAGCTGAATGCGGTGTTCGAATCGCTGCTGCTCCGATCGCGCGTCGCGCGTGAACGTAGAGGTTGTGACGATTACTCCAGCACTAGCATTGTCCCGATTAACTACACCGTGAAGTTGCCGGACAACGTCGACGTTGATCTTCCGGTGAGGTCCGTAGCGCTTGCATTGAACGAGCGTGAGTAGCGCGCCAATATCGTTGCGAAGAAAGGCTCGAATATCCACGCCGCCGTCCTTTCGCCCCCGCCCCAGCTCGATTTCGTATCCCTTGGCTCGAAACAGTTCAGCGACAAGCTCCTCAAATTTTCGAGGATTCAACTCGTACATCTGTTCAGGATTGTCTGCGAGGTAGCGAACGAGCTCTGCATTTATTTCACCGACGTCGATCTGCACAGCTAGACCGGCGCGGCGTGCTACGAGGTCGTGAGCATCGGCGAGTTCATCGCCTTCGTCAGGAGGTCTGACGCTCTCGAAAAAATCTTCGACGCCATGCCGGCTCATCGCGTCTTCGACAAACCCGTCGACACTCGGGTGGAACACCGGCTCCCCTCCGTCAAACGGGGCATAGTTCACCCACTCGCTTTCTCCTAAGTGAACGAGCGCGTGCCGCACATTTTCCCAGGAATCAAACTCCTCGTGGACCGGAAGGAAGCGCTGATCCTCTCCGCTTTGCATGTAGATGACACCACGCACTTCGTCTTTTTCGATGGTCGCTGCTGCGGATTCGATTGCCCGTCGTGCATGCGCTGCCCAGGACATCTCGCTTTCGTCGAACTCGATTACATCCTCATCGTCGTCCAAGTCGCTCATGCGTGCGGAAGATAGGGCGACCTCTGCACCGCGTCGAGCTATACGACGCTAGCAACGGAATTCCGCGCGGGTCCTCGCTCGCAAATAATTTGCGACGCGGCCGGTGATACTGCCGATGAAAAAAATCACGCCGTTTGAAGTCGTGATTGTTCAATCGCTCGTCCGCCGCCCCAGCGGCTCTGCGGTTGGAAAACGGCCGGATGTTTTCACATCCGGCCGCTTCGATTCGTCAGCTCGTCCTGATTTGCGCCGGGTCGCTCCAGCCGCCGACTTCGCCGCCAGTGCCGATTTTGCGGCAGCGGCCCCAGAGGATGGTGCCGGGCGTGGCGCCGTTGATGACGGCGCGGCCGCCGCTGAAGCTGCCGCGGTAGGTCCAGTTGGCTTCGACGCTCGGGTCGCTCGTGCAGGTTTGCACTTCGTACATCGAACGGCTGCCGTCGCCTTTCCAGCGCAGGATTTCCTGGCCGCTGACGGTGCCGTCTTCCCAACGCGCGCTTTGCGGCACGAAGGTGACGCCGCCGGTGCTTTGCACGCGGTCGGTGGTGTAGCTGGGGAAGCCGCTCAGGTCGATGATGGCCTGGTCGCCTTTGGCCACGAGGTTGACGTAGCTGGCGAGCTGGGCGAGCGCGTCCTCGAGCGCGGCGCGGGCGGAGTTTTTGGCATGGGTGCGGTCGGTGCCGCCTCTCATCGCTTCGCCGAGCGCATCGGTGTAGGCTTTGATGAGCGCGTTGAAGGCGGTTTGGGTGTAGGGCGCCGCCGGGAAGGTGGTGGCGTTGGTGACGAGCATGAGCTGGGAAACGGCGGTGGCGATTTTTGGAAGTTCGCCGTCTTCCTCTTTCGAGAAATCGACTACTGCTTTTGCGTATGACATGAGGTTTTCCTTTCCTTTTGGGTTAACTGCTTCGGTGAAAGTGCGGATTCGGAGGAAAAAGCGTTCCTGCCCTCGTGAAATGGCGTGCCGGTGCTCCGCTTTGTGGTGGCGTTGCTCCGCTTTGTGGTGGCGTGGAGCAGATTTGCTCCGACGTGGGACAGCGCCGCACCTGCGGAGTGCAGCATTGCGCCAACGCTGCGCAGATGTGCCCTGCCGCTGCTCTCCGGCGCGGCGGCGCTGCTCCACGGCGACACATTTCTGTACAGAAATGCCGCTCCGCTGTCCAGCGCCGGGCCGTTTCTGTACAACTTTGTCGCTCCGCTGCGCAGCTTTACGCCGTCGTGGAGCAGCGCCGGGGCGCCGGAGAGCAGCGGCCAGCGCTTCAAGAAAGCCGGCGTCCGATCAGCGGAAACTGCGGTCTGAGAGTATTTCTTTACCGCGCTCATGAATAGCTCCCTGGCTCGGCAAGAGCAAAGCCGCCGCCGAGACAGGCGATGCGATCGCGCCAGATCCAGGCGAACAATTCATTGCGACTCGCCGAATTTGTTTTCAGCCGCATGCTTTTCACATAGGTGCGCACGGTCTCGAGGCCGATCTGAAGAATGCCGGCGATGTCCGGGTCGGACTTCCCTTCCGCGAGCCAGCCGCCGACCAGTTTTTCGCGATCGCTGAAACGCGGGCGAACGGCGGGCTCTTCGGCCACCCGAGACGGAACATCAGGCGGATAGGGAACGGCCGGCGGGCGAGTCGCGCGCGACGCCTTGCTCGGTTTCGCTTTCCCGTATTTCACCGTGCGCAGTGTGACGCGCCGTCGAAATAATAAATATCCCCAGAACTGGGGAGAGAATGGACATCCGCGCCACTTCGCTGTCGCTGGATTTTCTGCTGCCCTAACGAGTCGCGCCTAACGACAAGCCATGCGCTTCCGTTGCGCGTTACACCCGGATCGAACAGCGCCGAAATGCGATCCGGGTTGAAAGCACGGCCTGGCCTTGTCATGCTTCGTCATCGCATCCGAGGTTGGACTATTTGGGAAGAGGACTTTTCGTTAGGCAATGAGCATTGGTTTTCACGAACTTGAACAAGCGCCGCCGCGCCGGACTTCGCGTTTTGATGGCGAATTGCTCGAGGTCTCGATGGGCCCGCAGCATCCTTCGACCCACGGCGTCTTCCGCATGAACGTCGCGCTCGACGGCGAGATCGTGCGCAAACTGAAACCGGTTTTCGGTTACCTCCATCGCAATCACGAAAAAATCGGCGAGAGCACCAGCTACCTCGGCTCGATGCCCTACACCGATCGGCTCGATTATTTTTGCTCGATGACCAACAACTGGGCCTATGCGCTCAGCGTCGAAAAACTCGCCGGCATCGAAGTCCCGGAACGCGCCGAATATTTGCGCGTCATCCTCGCCGAGCTGACACGGCTGGTGAATCACACTTCATTGTTAGGCTTCCTCCTCAGCGACATGGGCGCGTGGGGCACGCCGCTCATGTATGCCTTCCGCGAGCGCGAGCGCGTGCTCGATCTTTTCGAATCGCTCAGCGGCTCGCGCATGATGTGCGATTACATGCGTTTCGGCGGTTGTCGGGTCGATCTCCCGCCCGGCTGGATGGAAGCTGCGCGTAAAATCGTCGACGGCTTCCCGCGTTTTCTCGATGAATTCGAGAAGCTCATGACCTCGAATGAAATTCTCATCGCCCGGACGCAGGATGTCGGGAAAGTTTCCGCCGAGCTCGCGATCAACGCCGGCATTACCGGGCCGGGCTTGCGCGCGAGCGGCGTCAATTACGACATCCGCAAAATCGATGGCTACGGAATTTATCCGCGCTTCAAATTTCGCGTTCCGTTAGGCGACCACGGCGATTGCTACGATCGGCTGATGATGCGCGTCCTCGAACTGCGCGAGAGCCTGACGATCCTGCACCAGGCGATGGATCAACTTCCGGAAGGCCCGATCCAAAACCCGAAGATAAAAATCCGCGCCTTCAAACCGCCGCTCGGCGAAGCCTACGGCCGCATCGAAGCGCCCAAAGGCGAGCTCGGCTTTTACCTCATCAGCGACGGCACGGGCAATCCCTACCGCTACCGCGTCCGCCCGCCGAGTTTGATCAACCTAACGATCCTCGAAGACATGTGCCTCGGTCACACCGTCGCCGATGTCATGGTCATTCTCGGCTCGATCGACATCGTGATGGGCGAGGTGGATCGATGAGTCGGCCGCCTGTCATCCTGAGCGCAGCGAAGGACCTCACGATCCCGGGTGTTGATGACCTTCGCGGGATCCTTCGCTACGCTCAGGATGACAATCTCTGGGTGAGCGTGAACAATGTTCGCGTGAGCGACAACAAGCGTTTGCGCGCATGCTGACGGCAGGGACTGTTTTCGGAGTTAGGAACGAAATAGTCGTATGATCGGCACGGGCATTCTCAAAGGCATGGCGGTTACCTTGCGTAACTTCGCCGGCAGTTATTTCGAAAAAGATCGGCTAACCACGGTGCAATATCCGGAGGAACGCGTGCCGTTGCCGGAGAATTCGCGCAACTTTCCCTTCCTCGTTTTCGACGGCGACGAAGCGCAGGCCGGCTTGCGTTGCGTTGCCTGCCAGATTTGCGAAAAAGAATGCCCGCCGCAGTGCATTTACATCGTCAAGAGCAAGGACAAGAAGCCGGATTATCTCGGCAAGCCGCAGTTTTATCCGGCGACTTTCGACATCGACATTTCGGTTTGCATGAGCTGCCAGATTTGCGTCGAGGTCTGCCCGTTTGAGGCGATCAAGATGGACAAGGTTTTTGAATTGAGCCGCCGCGAGCGCTTCGACGCGCTTCTCATGCGCAAAGGCGATCTCGCGAAATCGAACATCTATTACCACACGATTCATCCGCGCGAAGCCGACGCGGTCGATGCCGCACTCGCCGCCGCCGCCGCGAAGAAAAAGCCCGCGCCGACGCCTGCCGCGCCCGCTTGAAATGCGATCGCGCTCGATCGCTTTCGTCCTCGCGCTTTCGTTAGGCAGTTCTGCGTTCGCTGAGGTCGCGCCCGATTTTTCGCAGTTGCTGCGCTGGCGAAATGTCGGCCCGTATCGCGGCGGCCGGACGCGCGCGATCTCAGGCGTGCCCTCGCAGCCGAACGTCTTTTACATGGCGCCGGTCAACGGCGGCGTTTTCAAATCGACCGATTACGGCCGGACCTGGCAGCCGCTTTTCGACGATCAACCGACCGCTTCGGTCGGCGCACTCGCCGTTTCGGTTTCGAATCCGGACATCATTTATGTCGGCAGCGGCGAAGGATTGCATCGGCCCGATCTCTCGTTAGGCGACGGCGTTTACAAATCGATCGACGCGGGAAAAACCTGGACGCATCTCGGGCTCCCGAGCGGCCAGCAGGTCGCGCAGCTCGCGGTCGATCCGCAAAATCCCGATCACATTCTCGTCGCGGTCGCGGGTCATCCCTACGGGCCTAACGAGGAGCGCGGGATTTTTCTCTCGACCAACGGCGGAAGGAATTTCGCGCGCACGCTTTTCAAAAACGAAAACATCGGCGGCGCTGATGTGCAGATCGATCCGACCAATCCGCAGATCGTTTACGCGTCGCTCTGGGAAGCGCGCGACGGTCCGTGGGAAAACGCGGCCTGGAACGGCAGCGACGCCGGTATTTTCAAATCGCTCGATGGCGGCCAGACCTGGCAACGGCTCGGCGGCGGTTTGCCTAACGACATCGTGCAGGCCAATCTCGCGATCGCCGCGAGCGCGCCGCAAACGCTGCTCGCCGCCGTCGCGACGTTGCACGCGGTGAAAATTTATCGCAGCGACGACGGCGGCAAAAATTGGAAGATCGCGACCGACGACAAACGGCCGGCGGAAAGAATCGGCGGCGGCGATCTGCCGGTGCTGCGAATCGATCCGCACAATCCGCTGATCGTTTATTCCGCGAGCATTGTCTGCTGGAAATCGACCGACGGCGGCAAGACCTGGGACGGCTGGCGCGGCGCGCCCGGCGGCGACGATTATCAGAACGTCTGGATTTCGCCTAACGACTCGAACGTTGTCATGCTCGGGAGCGACCAGGGCGCGATCATCACCGTCAACGGCGGCGCGACCTGGAGCTCGTGGTATAACCAATCGACTGCGCAGTTGTATCACGTCAGCGCGGACAACGCGTTCCCGTATCATCTTTACAGCGGCCAGCAGGAAAGCGGCTCGGTCGGGATCGCGAGTCGCGGGCCGAATGGCGAGATCACGTTTCGCGACTGGCATCCGGTCGCGGCCGAGGAATACGGTTACGTCACGCCCGATCCGCGCGACTGGCAGATTGTTTACGGCGGAAAGCTGACGCGCTTCGACCAGCGCACGCACGAGGCGCAGGAGGTGATGCCGAAGGCGTTTCGATCCGATGATTTTCGGGTCGTGCGGACGGAACCGATTGTCTTTTCGCCTTTCGATCCGCATATGCTTTTTTTTGCGGCGAACAGTTTGTGGGCGACGCATGACGAGGGTCGCGACTGGCGGCAGGTCAGTCCGGACCTGACGCGCAAAACTTACGAAGTCCCAAAGAGCGTCGGCATTTTTCGCAATCGACCGACGGCGCAGCCGCGACAACGCGGAGTCATCTACGCGGTCGCGCCGTCGCCGCTCGACAAAAATCGCATCTGGGCCGGGACCGACGACGGCCTCATTCGCCTAACGACTAACGATGGCAAGAACTGGAGCGATGTGACCCCGCCGCAAATCGGCCCGTGGTGGAAAATTTCGCTCATCGATGCGAGCCACTTCGACAAGGCGACCGCCTACGCCGCGGTCAACACCATTCGCCTCGACGATCTGCGCCCACACATTTTCCGGACGAACGACAGCGGCAAAACCTGGCGGGAAATCGTCAACGGCATTCCCGCGAACGAAAATGTCAACGCCGTGCGCGAAGACCCGCAGCGCCGCGGGATGCTTTTCTCGGGGACCGAGCGCGGAGTTTACGTTTCGTTCGACGACGGCGAAAACTGGCAATCGCTCCGGCTCAATCTGCCCGCCACTTCGATGCGCGATTTGATTGTGAAGGATGACGATCTCGTCGTCGCGACGCACGGCCGCGGCTTTTGGATTTTGGATAACATCACGCCGCTCCGGCAATTTCAGCCTAACGAAAAGCAAACCGGGCTTTTCAAGCCGCAGACCGCGCTCCGCATTCGCTGGGACACGAACACCGACACGCCGCTCCCGCCGGACGAGCCGGCAGGCGAAAATCCACCGCAAGGCGCGATGCTCGACTATTCGTTAGGCGCGGAAACGAGCGGCACCGTCGCGCTCGAAATTCGCGACGCGGCCGGACACCTCGTGAGGCGCTTCGCGAGCCACGATCCAATTCCGCCGGCCGATCCGGAGCTGAAAATTCCGAGCTACTGGCTGCAACCGCCGCGCGTTTTGTCGGCCGCGCCGGGACTGCATCGTTTTTTCTGGGACATGCACGGCGCGCCTTTGCCGAAAGCGGAAGCGAACTATCCGATGGCCGCGGTCGCGCACGAGACCGAGCCGCAGCCAAGCGCGCCGTGGGTTTTGCCGGGCGATTATTCCGTCAGCCTGACGAGTGGCGGCAAAACTTTTTCGCAGCCGCTGAAGATCAAAATGGATCCGCGAATTAAGGTTTCGATGGCCGATCTGACGACGCAGTTTCAACTTTCGTCGGAACTCTACGAGCTCCGCGGCGCGCTCGAGCCTTTGGGCAAAAGTTATGACGCCGTCGCGTCCGCCCTCGAGAAGCGAAAAGCGGAAATGAGCGCGAACGGCCTGGGGAATGAAGCACAATCGCTGCGCAAGAAACTGGAGCAACTCGCCGATCCGGTCGCGATGCGCAATGGTCAGCCGCTCGCGTTCGACGTGCTGAACAAAGTTGGAAGACTTTTCGATCAAATCCAAGGCGTCGATGCCTCGCCGACCAGTCAGCAGCAGACTGCGGCGGCGGAATTGGAGCGCGCCGCGCCAACTGGGCGCGAACTTTGGAAGTCGGTCGAAACCGATGTCGCGGCGCTGAACGAGAAGCTGCAAAAAGCCGGGCTGAAGCCGATCGAGTTGCGGTGACTTCCGCGTGCCTAACGAATGGCTGATCGAACCCTGACCGATTTTTTGCGAGCGGCGCAACGGATCTTTATTTTCACCGGCGCGGGCATTTCCACCCAGAGCGGCATTCCGGATTTTCGCGGGCCGAATGGCGTGTGGAAACGACGCCAGCCGGTTTATTACCAGGATTTCATGCGCTCGGAAGCGGCGCGGATCGAGCACTGGGATTTCAAGCTCGAAGGCTGGGAGGCGTTTCGCGACGCGCAGCCTAACGACGTCCATCGCGCGGTCGTCAGGCTGGAAGGCGCGGGCAAGGTGCGGCTGGTCGCGACGCAAAACATCGACGGATTGCACAGCCTCGCGGGCACGAGCGCGGAACGGCTGGTCGAGCTGCACGGGACGAACGCGCAGGTCGAATGCCAGAGCTGTCAGCGGCGCGGCGATCCACGGCCGCACTTCGAATTTTTTCGCGCGCAACGCCGCACCCCGCTTTGCGAATGCAGCGGATTCCTCAAACCGGCGACGATCAGCTTCGGGCAAAGCCTTTCGCCTAACGAACTGGCGCGCGCGCGGGCTGCCGCGCTGGAGGCCGATCTCGTTGTCGCGCTTGGCTCGACTTTGTCGGTTTATCCCGCGGCGGCGCTGCCGCTGATCGCCGCGCAGCACAGCGCGCCGTATGTGATCGTGAATCGCGGCGCGACCGAACACGACGACGAGCCGGCCGTGACGTTGAGGATCGAGGGCGAAGTGAACGAAATTTTCCCGGCGGCAGTCGAGGCGGCACTTAATCCCATTTCGTGAAGCATTACTTCTCGTTAGGCTGTTTTCTTTGCTCGTTAGGCCTTTTGCTTTCACCGTTTCGGGCGCGCGGCGCGGAACGGGAGTTTCGCGGCGCGTGGGTCGCGACGGTTTACAACCTCGACTGGCCGTCGCGCCCCGGTCTGCCGACGGAAACGCAGGAGGCACAGTTGCGCGCGATTCTCGATCGCGCGGCTGCGTTGCATCTCAATGCCATCCTCCTCCAGGTGCGGCCGGCGAGCGACGCGCTTTACGCTTCCGACAAGGAGCCGTGGTCGGAATTTCTCACCGGCCATGCCGGCGTGCCGCCCGGTTACGATCCGCTCGCTTTTGCGATTCGCGAAGCACACGCGCGCGGGATCGAGCTGCACGCGTGGGTCAATCCGTTTCGCGCCGCGATCAGCGTGAATGAAAAGCTGCCGCCCAATCACATCGCGAAAAAGCATCCGGAATGGGTGCGCCGTTTCAGCCGCCAGCTTTGGGTCGATCCGGGCGATCCGGCGGCGCGCGCGTATGTCATTGGCGTGATCTGCGACATCGTGAGGCGCTACGACGTCGATGGTGTGCATCTTGACGATTATTTTTATCCCTACCCGCTCAAGCCGGGCGAAGCGACCTTTCCCGATGCGCAGACGTGGGCGCGTTTCGGGATTCACAGCGGATTGAGTCGCGCCGATTGGCGCCGGGAAAATATCAACGATTTCGTGCGCACGTTGTATCGCGCGGTGAAGGCGATCAAGCCCGACGTGCGCGTCGGCATCAGCCCGTTCGGCATCTGGCGGCCGCATGTTCCGCCCACGATCAAGGCCGGGATCGACGCGTATGCGCAACTCTTCGCCGACTCACGCAAATGGCTCGCGAACGGCTGGGTCGATTATCTCGCGCCGCAACTTTATTGGGGAATTCAGCCGGCGGATCAAAGCTTTCCCGTCCTGCTCGATTGGTGGCGGGCGCAGAGCCACGGCCGGCCGGTCTGGCCCGGGATCGCGACCGAGCGGATCGGCACGCAGCGGCCGGCGCGCGAGATCATCGAGCAGATCGAGATGAGCCGGCGCGGAACTTCGTCGCCGGGCGCGATTCAGTGGAGCATGAAAGCGCTCATGCGCGATCAGGGCGGGATCGATCGTTTGCTCAAGTCCGGGCCTTATGCCGAGCCTGCTGCGCCGCCGGGTCGCTAGGCGAATCCGCAACACCGGACATTTCGATCCTGGCTGAATTGTGCGCGCGGCAGCGGCCGGTAACTTCAGGGCGTGATTTACCATTGCATCCGCTACACAATCGATCCGCACAAAATTGCCGACTTCGAGACCTACGCGCGCCGCTGGATGGAAGGCGGCATCATTCGGCGTTGCGGCGGCCGGCCGCTCGGATATTTCCTGCCGAAGAAAGGCTACGGCGGCGCCGATAACATCGCGATGGCCTTGATTGGCTTCGACAGCCTGGCCGCTTACGAAAGCTACCGGGAGAAACTAATCGCCGATCCCGACACGAAAGAAAATCTCGCTCACGCTGAAAAGACCGGCTGCATTCTTTTCGAAGAGCGGTCCTACTTCTATCTCATCGACGGCAAACAACCCTGAAGCCTGCCATGACATGCGGATCGACCAGGCATCGCGCCTGTCGAGTTAACTTCGCTAAGCCGGAAGGAGCCGTGAGCGGCTCGACATCGATCGGAAAGATTCACCTGTCGCGAAAACGTGAAATGAAACTTCGTTCGACCTTTCGCCTAACGACTAAAGGATTTCAACAGTCACGCAAGCGACGCCCGCACAAACAATCCGTCCTAGCCGGGAATGTTTTTCACTCGGTTCCACCCATCGGAGGCTCTTCTTCTGGTTGCCGGCACGAACCTGATCCGCCTGTTTGCCCTTCGCTAGAAGGTCTCGAAGGGTTTTTTTCGCGCTCGCCCCCGCGTTGGATTTCCCGGCTGATGTTCTCTTCTGCGATTTCATATCTGTTTCTCGTTCCTGTTACGCGGTGCGGAAGAAAAATCTTAGCTGCGATCGCGACGATCCTATTCTCGTTAGGCGAGAAGCCCATTTGAGTTAATCTCGGCCCAAAAAAATTTGATGGAATCCATCTTGACATAATTAGATATTTAGCTAATTAAGCAGTCATTGAACCTGCTTTTCAAAGCCCTGCGCGATCCCACCCGACGCCGCATCCTTGAGATGCTCAAACAACGTGATCTAACCGTGGGGGAGATTTGCGAGGCGTTCTCGATCAGCGCGCCGAGCATTTCCTATCACCTCGATCTGCTCCGGCACGCCCAGCTCGTTTCCTCGCGTAAGAATGGCCAGTTCGTCACTTACTCGCTCGAAACGACGGTGCTCGACGATTCGTTAGGCTGGATTCTCGATCTGATGAAGAAGAAAGGAAGAAAACGAAAATGAAATCGAAACCCACCTGGCTCGAAGGAATTCTCCTGCTCGCGCCCTTTATCGCACTCGCGATCTTTTGGCGAGGGCTGCCTGCGCGTATCCCGATGCATTGGAATCTGCGTAATCAAGTCGACGGTTGGGGCTCGAAAGGCTCTGGTCTTCTCTTGCTTCCCCTTTTGAACGTGGGGATCGTCGCGCTTCTTCACCTCCTACCGCGCTTGGATCCGAAGCTGCGAAAGAGCGCTGGGGAAACAAGCCGGATGCCGGCGGTACTCGCCGTTCTGGGCGTGACCCTGGCCGCATTTGGCGACGCGATCTTTTGCACCCAACTCCTAGCCGCTCTTGGCCATGCCGTCCCTGTTAGCCGTATCGCAGTTAACGCCTGTCTGTTCCTCTTCGCAGTCTTGGGCAATTACTCAGCCACGTTGCGCCCAAACTATTTTGTTGGTATCCGCACGCCGTGGACTCTGGAAAGCCCCGAAACCTGGCGCGCGACTCACCGCCTCGCGGGAAGACTCATGTTCTTCGGTTCGCTCTTCCTTTTCGTCCTCCAATTTTTCCTTAATGAAACGCTCTTCGCGGTTTTGGTTTTCGGTTTGCTTCTCGTCTGGACGGTCTGGACGTTCTGGTATTCCTGGCACCACTTCCAAGCCCTGCAGTTAGCGGCGCAATGAGCTGGAAAAGTTGCCTAACGAGCAAAAGACTCCGAGCGGCTGAGGTTCAGACCTCATCGAACTGCGCTTCCTCATCGAGCGCGGCCTGCGCTTTCTCGAAAATCTCGCGCGCTTCTTCCGGCGTGTCGCCGACGGCGGTCAGGCCGAGCCGGCCGGCGCTCCCGAGCGCGCTCAGCATGTGAAAGACCACCCCGGTTTGCCGCACCTGGCCGAAGTGCAGGCCGCGGCGCACGACCAGGTCGAAGAGATCGTCCGGCGTGTAGCCGCGATAGAGCGGCGATTCGAGATGATCGGTCGCGACGAGAAATTTCTTCCGCCCGTTCGGGGTGGCGAAAATCGCGTTCTCCGGATCATAGTTCCCGCCGGTGAGGAATTGCAGGGTGAGAAAAGGATGGGTCGTTCCGCCTTTGCGCAGGTTGATCTCGATCGCATAGGTCTCCCACGGCGCGGCAGCGCTCGCGCGCGTGACCACGAAATCGAGCGCAAACCGCCCGATCACCCCGGCGTCGCGCAACAGCTCCGCGACCTTGCCCGCGTCGCGCGTGATCGCGCCCGCATAAGCCGGGTCGGCCGGAAAGATGCAGCCGAGGTAACTCTGGCCGCTCGGCCCGCCCAGCATTTGATCGTGGGTCGAAAGCAGCTCCACTTTGCCCGGGGGCGTGATCCGCAATTGCACGCTCGGACTTCGCACTTCCTGCGCGCCCACCCCGACCCGTTCCTCCACGATCCCGCCGCGCTCGCGGAATTTCCCCCAGTAATCCTCCGCCCGCGTGCTCGCGAGCTCGAAGCGCATCGCACCCAGCCTTTCCCGCAGCGCCGCCTCCTCGTCCCCACTTATACTCGTTAGGTCAACGAGCGCGTTCCCCTCGCCCGAGACCCCTTCGTTCAACTTCACCACCGCCTGTGCCACCGTCGGATGCTGCCGCCGCATCTCCTTCAACGCCGCCACCACCTCATCGAGACCGCGCAGGTTATCGAACCCGAGGGGATGATTGATCCCCGCCTGCGCGAAAAGCTGACGGCAACCGGTCTTCGTCCCGAAGCCGAGATGGCGCGGGTCCGCCCCGTAGAGCGGAATCCCGAGACGGAGCGCGAGATTCCGCTCCGCGTAAGTCGTGTTGTAACAAATCAGGTGCGCGCGATCCTTGTCCGCGATCCCGGCTTCGATCTGGCGCAAAAGACGCGGCCGCTCCAGCACCTTCACACTGAGCGGCCGGGCCGAGTCATCGAAAGGCGCGAGCAAAGTCAGCCGTTGCCGGGCATGACTCGGGATCACTCCCGGGAGGAGATCGAGATAATACTCGATCACGCTCGGATGAATGGCCTGCGAAGTGACATAAGTCATGCGCGCCCGCGGCTGAGTGAGCAGGAGGAGAAGGAAAAGAAACCGTTCCTCATAAGCCTGCGCCTCGAGCCCGGTGGCCGACATATCGATCGACATCGACGGCACGACGATGATGCTTTGCTCATCCTGGTTAAACGACTCGATCGAGCGCCAGAGCGGGACCAGCTTGCGCTGCAACGCATCAAACTGCGCCGCCGCCTCCGCCGCAGAGAGCCCCGCCAGCAGGCCAATAAGTGAAGGATCGGTTTCCATATCCCGGGGAGCCTACAGCATATGGCAAGTCCCCCACGGGCAGCGCCGTGTAACGCTGTCGGCCCGAATTAGCCTAACGAGTAAAGCAAATTCCCAGTTGCCGGAAATCGTCAGCCGAGAACTGAAAAAATCAGGAAACGAATCAGGAAAGCAAGAAAGCAGGAAAAGCCGGAGCCGCCGATCTATCCCGATAATGCGCCGAAACGACGAGATGATTGAACAAGGCCGGCGGGTAAATTGCGTGGGCGAACTCGAGACCCTCCTTTCAAGAACCAAGAATCCTTTAAGAGAGGCTTATCCTCTGCCGCCGGTCGCGCTGGTCCCGGGGGGCGACGCTCGCCGCGTTGACGCAGTCGTGACTGTCGCCTACCCTCGTCCTCGTGAAACGGAAATTTCACGTCACACTCTTGGAGCACGATAAAGGGGTTTCGGTCAGTTGCCCTGAGTTACCGGGATGCCATTCGCAGGGAGGCGATATCAAGGAAGCCTTGATCAACATCGAAGACGCGATCAAAGGCTACCTCGAACTCTATGGCGAACCCAAAACCCGTTGTGAGATTCGCGAGATGAATGTCAGCACGGCCTGAGGAATGCCGAAGCTTCCCGGCGTCAATCATCTTCGCGCCGTGAAAGCGCTGGAAAAAGCAGGCTTTCGCATCGATCGGCAGGGCAAACACATCTTCCTGTCTAAAGGCGAAACAAAAGTCGTTGTGCCGCGCAATAACCCCGTCGATGCCTACACCATGGCGGCGATTGTTCGTGACGCCGGCCTCACGATCGAGCAATTCAAAGCGCTGCTCTAAGATCCGATTTCCCGCCACTGGATTTCACATTTCCAGAAGCTCGGTCGGACGCGCGAAATCACAGCCGGAATTGATCGAGCGGCTCGTCCTCATCCGCAGCCGACTCCCGAATGAAAGCCTCCAGACGCGGGCGCTTCCGCGGGTCGTCGAGCAATCGATCCCAAGCCTCATCCTCTCCGCGAGAGAGCAGAAAACGCGCGAACTCTGCGAGCGCCCTGCGCTTTTCCGCGGATAACGCTTCGCATATTTGGACCAGCTCAGCGGTCTCTGCACTCACCCTCAGGGTTTAACCGAGCCCAGGTCAATTGGCAAACCTCGCCAGGTGCTCGGGCGCGCGGTTCGGCGCCTAACGAATAAAGGTCGTTGGAATCACCTTCGGTTTGCCATTCGGCCCAAGACCTCGCCGGTCTCTCGCAAAGATTCCCCAGCCTTCCCATTTCAGCGTGTCGGTGTTTCAGCTTTCGGCGCTGCCTAACGAGACTAGCTACAGAGTGCGCGTCCCGCGACACTTTGGGTAATTCGGACAACCCCAAAATTTCGCTCCCGCATTCCGCCCCCGGCGTGCGGTGCGCAGGATCATCGCAGCACTGCATTGGGGGCAGGCCGGGGCGAGATGGTCGGACTCTGGCTCAATTGGCACGCGCATGCGGCCGGATGTTTGCACGTCGCGAATGAGCGAAAGGAGCGCGTCCTGATCGACAAGCTCGATCGGCTTGCCTGCGGCGAAGGCGGTCGCTTCGCTCGTAAATCTGGTCGTCGCGACCAGCTTCGCCCCGTCCGCGTGACGATCGTGAAGAACCCCGAACAATTCGCGAACCGTCTGCACCGAAACAGGTTTTCCCCTCCAGCGTTTGCACTGGACAAGTGTGACCATTCTATCGCGACCGAGCACAAGATCGACGCCGCCGTCAGGTCCGCCGCCGAGCCGCTCCTCCACGCGATAACCCTGCCGCCGGTAGGCCTCGGCGAGTAAGTCCTCAAAATTCTTCCACGGCAGAGAGCGCAGGGAATCGAGCCCGGTTTGTTTCTCGACCACCGCACGATTTCGCCACGAGCGGATCGCCGAAATAACGGAAAGAGCGAGGAAGAAGATCGCGACGAGGGGAGCAATTGTTGCAGCGGCTGGCGCCAGCGCCCTAAAGAAAGGGCTGGCAAGCTGAATTGCCGGAATGATCCCACGGAGCACGACCCAGGAGATGAGCGCGAGTACGGTGCTGACCCACCACGGGCAAAGAATCAAATCGTTAGCAAACGAAGAACGGCGCGACATGGGACAGCTTCCAAATACTCACACGATGCACGACATTCATGAGCAAGATCGCTACCAACCGCCCTGCGCTTCAATTTGGTTTTCTATCTGCAGAATGATCCGCTGATAATGCTCGGCGATCTCCAGCATTCCGATGTAGACATGGTCCAAGAAAATTTCGAAAACCTTTTATGTAGACGATCGTCCGTAGACAGGTTCGGAAGCGAGATCGTAGACGTTAAGAATGGCCCATCGCGACGCCTGTGTTAAACGTCCAAAGCTTATTGCTTTTCACAAAGTCGGTGAGAACCGCAGTAGTCCGCGCCTTTGGCTGGAATCGAAGCGTCTCGCAACGCTCGGCTTTGGGGTGGGGCAGCCATTCACTGTGGAAATTCTCTTCAATGCCATACGACTTCGAGTCTCCGCGCACGGCGCACATCATGTTTCGCGGCGGCGTGTCGCCGGCGGCGTTAGACCAATCATCGATGTGGTTAATCGCACCCTCCTAGCGCCGATTACAAATTGGGATGAAGTACGAATCGCAGGATCGTCGGGTCTAATTGATGTCACGTCTTCGGTTCGTGGATTCACCATTCGGCGGCAGCGGGAAAGTCGCGCGCCCTGGCGCACGTTACAGGTTTTTTGCGGCGGCGGCACGCTTTCCGCCGCCATCTCCGGGCATCCGGATTTTCACCTTGTCGCAGGTATTGAGATTGAGCCGCGTTTCGCTGATGTGTGGCAATCCGCACATCCGGACGCGGTGCTGATTCAATCCAATATTCGAAAGATTCATCCGAGCGAGTTTCCATCGCACGAGATACTCATCGCTTCCTTGCCTTGCACCAGCCATTCGCTTCTCGGCCGAGCAAAGAAATCTCTCGGCCAGAAGCCTGAACTTGGCGACACCGGTGATTTGTTTCTGAGTGTCGCCGCCCTTATCGCAACGCACTTACCGCTGGCCTGTATCTTTGAAAATGTCCCTTCGTTTGCTACCGCGCTCGCAGGTCAGACGCTCTCGCAACACCTAAAACATCTCGGTTACCATGTCGCGCAAACGATCCTCGATCCCCACAAGCAATGGGCAGAGCCGCAGGATCGCCGGCGTTGGCTTCTCGTCGCCACGCTCCTTCCGGGGTTTGTCCTACACCCTCCGGGCAAACCGTTCGCAGGCAACCTCGCTGCGTTACTCGACCCACCAAGCGAGGGGGACCGTCACGATGCGGAACGCATCGCATGAAGCATTACAGCATTGAAGCGCCATCGTGAACGTCACCGCGCCCTGGGTCATGGCTTTGGTTTCTCCACGATCAACGCTGGATCGTCTCGGGTTCCAACCGTCGTTCGATCCTACCATAAGATAAATGTCGGCCCGTTTGTAGAAACGGAATTCGGACTAAGACTGCTGCGGAAACAGGAAGTCGAGAAATTGATGGGGTGTTCGATTGATTGCTCCCACTACGCGACCGCAATCGAAATTCTCGGACAGGGCGTGCAGACGAGAGTCTTTAAAGGCGTGCTCGCGCAACTTGCCGCATTCCTGCGGGCCTCGAGAGGCTAACGCTTCACTGCGGAAGCGCGGAGAACACGACAGCATCGAGCCGGCAGGTGTGTCGCAAAGCGCCGGGCACGATGAACAGGCGTGGCCGAACGTTAAATTCGAAGAGCCGATAAAGCTGGAAAACGTCGCGTTGCTCGCCCGAGATATTGACTTCGTTGCGCGTGGCAAAGAAGGGAGTGAAACGGCCGAATTGAGTCGTTTTAACTTCGATGAGGCGCTTGCGCCCGTTCATTTCAAAAGAAAGAATGTCATAGCCGAGACCGTCGCCCAACGTCACGGCTACATGCTCGATTTGCTCGGCGAGCTTTCGCCAGCCTGCTTTCCACAAGCGACGATGTTCGAATTGCATGACCATTTCCTCACCCGCTCGACCTAACGACCGATTGCGCGCTTCTATCTCAAGATAATTCCGGACGCCTCGGAGCACGCGCTTAGGACGTCCCTTAGTTTCTGGAGGCAGGCTTCTAGCTGGGGCTTTCGGCGCGGGCACGCGGATGGGCAAAACATTGATATGAACCTTCGCTCCCTCAAAAGGTGCGGTGACTACCGTTTCGATCAGGCGTTGCAATTCTGGGGAACGCGCAAGCTGTTCTTCGACAACTTCTGGGAGCAAGCTTTTCTGAAGATTACTCAGCGGTTTGTAGCCAGCGATGTATGGAGCGCCGAGCTCGATCAGAACCGCGGTGATGTTCTGATGCTTCATTTCAATTGCACTCTTCGTTCGTCGCTTCAATAAGCCTTGAAGACCGCGGTTGTGTTCAGCTTTATTGAACGGTTCGCCGCGAAGCTCCATCGTAAGCATTTCGAAGTACTCGCTAACCGCAGCCTCCACTTCGCCGCGTGACCAATCAGCTCCGGTAGTCATAGAAGAGTCGCGTCTGCATTTGGAAGGAAACTGCTTGCTTTGTCAAGGTGGTAAGATCTTCACTTTGCTGGTTTATGGATTTTCCTTACCTCAGATCCCGCGATGCCGAAGAATCGCGCGGAATGCCGGGGCAGCGAAGCTCACGCGAAATTCGGAGCGGGATAAGCTCGTCACCCGGACTTTGCGCGAGCAGGGCTGGAGAGTGATTCGCGTCTGGGAATGCGATCTGACGAAGAAACGAGCGCGCTTTCCAATTCGATGGATTCGCAAAGCGCTTGGAACGGCCGTTAAGGCCGAATAGCTCGCACCCTCAGATCACCGGCTTGGCCGCGAAATCGGGCGCGGCGTGAAGGGCGGCGGGACTTGGGCGGTGTAGGGGAAGAAGACTTCCAGCTTACCCCGGCAGGCCTGGATTAGTAGTTGCCGCTTTGGTGCGTAACCGTGGTGGTGGAACTCGCCGGAGTTTGGACCTGATCTGTGCTCGTCGTCGTCGTGCTGGCGGCCGGGGCCGGTTCCTTCACGGTGGTGCAGGAGCTCAGCAATGCGACGGTGAACGGGATGATAAGAAGGCTGGATAGCTTTTTCATGATTTGTCTTCCCTTGAGAGCGAGTTCCGTACCAAAGCCAAAACGCTGAAAGGCTGAGATTCTGAAAAGCTGAAAGCGTCGGGCTCTGTGATCAGACGTCGGTCGCTCCCGCGGCCGCGATGGAATCGAAAAGCTTCTGGAAACGCGGGTGATCGCGCACTGATTCGAAATCGGAATCCTGCTTCGCCCACTCCACTTTTTCGGAGCCCAGTCTTGGCAGGCAGCGTTCGAGCAAATCGAGAGAATGATCGCTCTCGCCGATCAAGGCGTAGACGCAGGCGGCGTTGAATTGCGCGACGAGATCGTCGGGCTCGAGCGTGAGGGCGCGCGCGATCAGTTCCCTCGCCCGCTCCTTGTCGCCGAGCGCGACCGCCGCGCCCGCGCCCAACTGCGCCGGACGTGAATCGTCGGGATGACGCGCGAGCTCGCGCTCGGATCGTTCCAAGCCGATGCTCGCGGCACGTTTGGCGTCGTCGGTGCGATGGAGCGCTATGTAAACCATTTTGAGGAGACAGGGAGATTGATAATCATCCGGGTCGGCTGCGGTCGCGCGCTCGAACATCTCGGCGGCAAGTTGGTGCTTGCCCTGCACGACACTGCTGCGCGCGTAGAAGTAGCAGGTCTCGGCGCCATTCGGGTCGAGCCGGAGCGCCTCTTCGAACGCTGCTTGCGCTTCGTCGTAGCGCGCGGCGGCGGAGAACGCGACCGCGCGCGCGGCGTGCGCTTCGGCGAGTTTGTCATCGAGCGCGAGCGCGTTGCCGGCGAGCTCCAAAATTCCGTCGATCGAGACATTGACGTGATAGGTCATGGAGAGAAACGAATCGCAGATCGCGATGCCGGCATAGGCCCGGGCGTAGTTCGGATCGAGCGCAGCGGCTTTGACGAACATCTCGCGCGCGAGCTGCAGACAACGCTTCGAGCGGCGACGCGAGAGCTCACGGCCGTGCAGGTAGAAATTGTAGGCTTCGATATTTTGCGTCGGCGGTTGCGCGATCGAGCGTTTCTCTTCCGGCAACAGTTTCACCTTCAGCCGCTCGACGATCGCGCGCGTGATCTCGTCCTGGATGGCAAAGATGTCGGTCAGATCGCGATCGAAACGTTCCGCCCAAACCTGACTGCCATCGCGGCAATCGACCAGTTGAGCGGTGACGCGGACCCGCGAGCCGGCTTTGCGCACGCTGCCCTCGACCAGGTGGCGCACGCCGAGTTCCTGGCCGACCTGCTGCACTTTGATCGACCGGCCCTTGTAACTAAAGGCGCTATGCCGCGCGATCACGCGCATCGCCGAAACATTCGCCAGGTCGGTGATGATGTCTTCGGTGATCCCGTCGCTAAAATATTCCTGCTCCGGATCGCCGCTCATGTTTGTGAACGGCAAAACGGCAAGAGACGGACGTTCGTCTTGCGTCGGGTTCATCTCGTCGGGCGCCGCATCTTCGTCTTCGAGGATGACATCATAAACTCGAATCGCACGTTCGATGTTCTTCAGTTGCTGCTCGCCGCGATCTTCGAATCGGAGCGGGAGCCGATGGCCGATCTGCGCATGCACGACATCCGAGACCGCGATGCCGCCCGGCGCTGCGACGCTTTCCAATCGCGCCGCCACGTTGACCCCGTCGCCATAGATATCGCCGTCGTCAACCATGACGTCGCCGAGGTTCACGCCCATGCGGAATTGAATGGCGCCGGCGCGCGCGCGCAACTCGCGCTGCATCTCCGCCGCGCACGCAACCGCGTCGACCACGCTGGGGAATTCCGCGAGGATGCCGTCGCCGGTCAGTTTGAAAATGCGGCCGTGATGTTGGGCGACTCTTTTCTCGATGCATTCCGCGCGCACCTCGCGGAGGCGCTCCAGTGTGCCGACTTCATCCGCGCCCATCAGCCGGCTGAAGGCGACCACATCGGCGGCAAGGATTGCGGCGAGTCGGCGTTCCATTCGAGCGCAAAGAAACAGCCATTAGGGGAGCGCGTCCATATTTGTTGTGCGGCAGCGCGCGAGCCGTGGCGGATATTTGAAACGCTGAAAAGCTGAGACTCTGAAAGGCTGAAAAGTCGGAGGGCGCGAATTGTTTTCCGGCCTTATGGTTTCCGAATGGAACAAGGATTGAAAATGCAGAAACGAAAACTAGGGAAGAGTCATCTGGAGGTGTCGGCGATCGGACTCGGGTGCATGGGGATGAGTTTTTCTTATGGGCCGCCGAAGGACACGCAGGAGATGACGACGCTGCTGCGGGCGGCGGTCGATCGCGGGGTGACGTTGTTCGATACCGCGGAAGCTTATGGGCCGTTCACGAATGAGAAGCTGGTCGGCGAAGCGCTCGCGCCGGTCCGCGAGCAGGTGGTGATCGCGACCAAGTTCGGGTTCGAAGTAACCGGGAGCGACACGCGACCGGGCGCGGCGGGTTTGAACAGCAAACCGGAGCACATCCGGGAAGTGGCGGAGGCTTCGCTAAAGCGGCTCAAGACGGATGTGATCGATCTGTTCTATCAACATCGGGTCGATCCAAACGTGCCGATCGAAGAGGTGGCCGGGACGGTGAAGGAATTGATCGCGGAAGGAAAGGTGAAACATTTCGGACTCTCGGAAGCGGGGGTGGAGACGATCCGGCGCGCGCATGCGGTCCAGCCGGTGGCGGCGTTGCAGAGCGAGTATTCGATCTGGTGGAGAAAACCGGAGGCGGAGGTGATCCCGGCGCTGGAGGAGCTCGGAATCGGTCTCGTGCCGTTCAGTCCGCTCGGGCGCGGGTTTCTGACCGGGAAAATCGATCCGGACACGACCTTCGACAGCGCGGATTTTCGCAGCGGCCTCCCGCGTTTCGCGCCCGAGGCGATGAAGGCGAACCAGGCGATGGTCGATTTGCTCGGGAGAATCGCGCGGCGCAAACAGGCGACGCCGGCGCAGATCGCCCTCGCCTGGCTCCTGGCGCAGAAACCGTGGATCGTGCCGATCCCGGGCACGACGAAGCTGCATCGGCTGGAGGAAAATCTTGGCGCGGTTTCGTTCGAGCTGACGCCGGACGATCTGCGCGAGATCGAGGAAGCGGCCTCGCAGATCGAGGTCCAAGGCGCCCGTTATCCGGAGAAAATCGAGGCGATGACGGGGCGCTGAAAGATTAAAGGGGCGACGCGGATCAGGGCCGGGGGCGAGTTTGCCCCCCGCGGGGGCGAGTTTGGGCTTGCCCCAATATCACGGACAGTAAGGAAGGGATAAATTAGTTCAGTTTGGATTCAAAGTTAAGCGGGCTTTGGTAGTCAAGGCTGGAGTGGAGGCGGGTGCGGTTATAGAAGGTCTCGATGTAATCGAAGATGGCG
>DASXEB010000003.1:0-108464 GCA_036490335.1 Chthoniobacterales bacterium | reverse complement strand
CGCCGTCGTCCAATCGCTGCTCACCGGGTTCAATGCCCAAGTTGCGTCCTGACCTTTACTCGTTAGGGGAATGACAAAGGCAGGGAAGCAGGAGAAGAGGCAGAGGCGGAGAATGGTTCTCATGACGCGAGTTGTAGTGTGCTCTCCGACGAGAAGTAAAGCTTAAATTCTACTGCTTGGAAAGCCCGGCCGTTGCGCTGCATCCGTTACGGGTTCGTTAAGGCACGACGGCGAGGGTGAGATCGTTGCCGTCGCCTCCTTCGTAGCTGGCTTGCAGTTTGGTGTCGCCGACGGTGAGGATGGCGCCATCGGGGAGATTGGCGAAGGTGCCGCTGATCGGTGTGCTTGCCGTGTTGCTGATGACGGTGAAGCTCGTGCCGCTGCGCAATCTGCCGGTGATTTGGTCGCTCAGAACAAATTGTGCGCCGCTGTCGACGGTGACGCCTTTGGCATTGATTTGGTCGCTCCTCACCTTGCGCCCATTGCCCGAGAGCAGGCAACTGTAGCTGCTGCTGGCTTGAAAGGTAAGAGCCTTCTTGATCTTCATGGTCGCGGAGGTCGTTGTTCCAGCCGCGGGAGCGATCCTGGCGTTGGCTGCGACTGTGACGCTGCCCGCGATGGTGCCGCCGCCACCCAAGGTGCCTGCGCTCACCGTTGTCGTCCGGGTGTAGGTGTTCTTGCCGCTGAGTGTGAGCGTGCCTGTGCCGCTCTTGGTCACTCCGCCGCTGCCTTGGATGACCCCGCTAAAGGTGGTGCTCTGATTATTGCTGCCGATGGTGAGCGTGTTCGCTCTGAGCAGCACTGAACCTGCGCCGGCCAGCGAGCCAATCGTTACTCCGGGACGCTTGTGCGTCGTGATATCCAGAGCCGCGTTGCCGAAGAGGGTAATGTTGCAGGTGCCGCCGGTGGCGTTGTCGGCAAAGATGACCGTGCCGCCCTCGGAACCGTCTGCTCCACCGTTAGCGGTGATGTCGGCCGCTGCCGCGGTGGTGGAGACGGAGAAGATCAACGATGTCCCGGACAGTCCCGCGCCGAGCCCGCCGCCAACGACAAAGGTGGCATTGTCTGCGGTCGCAGTATTGTCGAATAGGATGAAACCGCCTTGCTCGCCGCTTGTGCTTCCCCCCACTGTCGTGAAGGTGCCTTCGCCCGCACTGGAATAGCCTTGGAACGCAATCTCGGAACCAATCTCCGCATTGCCGCCGATGCAATTACCGGTCATATGCTCCGCGTTATTGCTGGCGTCAAAGAGCACGAATGCCGCGGTGGTGAGGTTGAAGGTGGCGTTGCCTCCACTTGAGCTGCCCAAGAACTCTACGACCGAGCTGGCGCTGGCATTAATGGTCGCGTTTCCGGCGGTCGAGTCATCCTCGAAGAAGATGTGGCCTTGAGTACCGCTCCCGTTCGTTAGATCAAAAGTCGCAAAGCCGGCGCTCGATGCGTCGTTGAAGAAGAAATCGCCACCCACCGCGCTAAAATTAACCATATCACCGGCAGTGGCGCTGTTATCAAAAAAAATTGCGCCAGCCACAAATGACTGCGTCGTGCCGGAATTGTTTACAATGCCAGCGCCATAGAGCTCGATGTTGTCCAAGGCGTTAATGGTGTATTCCGGAGCTCCGGGACTAAAGACCAGGCTGTCCAGCATGATGATTTCGTCGGTGTTGGTGACATTCGTCACATTTGATGCCCCGAAGGTCGCGATGTCGGTCTCCGAGTTTGGCACCGTCTGCGGTCTCCAATTAGCTGCCGTGTTCCAATCGCCGTTGGTGGGCTTTGTCGCCCAACTGGCGCTGTCGGCGAGGGAAGGCCGCTGCGCAGCTAAAAAGAGCAGCGCAGCGGCAATGAAAAACCTGACTCTACTGAATGGCGCGTTCATAAATGACCGTTTAAGAAACTGATCACCTGACTGCTGACGCACACGCCGCCGCCGTTTGAAGCATTATTTGTTGCGTGCCAGTACTTATATGCATGGTCGTGAGAATCCCCGTAGGGATAATTCATTATATACATCTGGACATCAAAGGTCGTGCCATACTGCGTGGTCAGAGCTATGTACATATCTGCTGCCTGCGGGTTCGGCACAGGGTCGCCAGTAGTAGCATACAGCCTAAAGGGCGGTGGGTAACTTGTCGCACCGTGCGTTACAAGCCAGGCCGGAGAAGCCAGATTCAACGCACAGGTCGCGCTGCCAGTGCAATCAGGATCGCAATTAACCGGAGGCGAAGTCGGAAGGCCAACGTAATTACCAAGGTCACTTTCAAATTCCGCCACCTTCGGTGGAGGGATGGTGCCGGGATCGGTCCAATCGCAGAATTGGGTCGGCCCGGACAGGCTGACGACTGCTTTGATATGTGATCTCGCCGTTTCGTCCCATCCGCTGACTGTGCTCGCAGGATCCAGCGCGCACCAAAGGACTAGAGTGCCACCGGCAGAGCCGCCCACGAGATAGATGTTACCATTGCAGTCGGGGTCGGCAAGCGCGGCCAGGATCTGCCGTTTGAGGTCGTCGGTTTGCTCTGGAGCGCGTCCGTAATCTGTCGGCAGCTGATATTCCAGAGCCCCCGGAGGCGCGAGGCGATGCTCAACCTGAAAAACGAGGAAACCGGCTTGCTGGAGGTCGTAGCTCGCTTCCTTCTCGCTCGTGTCGCCGTTATCGGCGTATTCCAATTTGTAGACGTCTGCCGGTAGCATCAGGACCGTTGGGTACTTTGACGCGTAAGGTGGCGGAGGTACAAAGCGACGGCGCTGCAAGACGTTCCGGTCCTCGTATGGTTGATACATGCTGCCAAGTGTCTCCTGAGGCGTCATCTCGACAGTGCCATCATCCGGGCAACTGTCCTGCGCGAGACACCACCCGTTGCTTAGAAGCAGAGCGGTGGCGCAGATGGTTAAGTGGATGGCGGATGTAGCCAGGTGGGTTTTCATATGCGGTGATTCTTTTGCATTCGCGCCAGCCGAGTCAAGGATTTTTCTTAAAATATCTTGCTCCAAGAATTTCAGGGGCAGAGCAGGGAGGTCAGAGCAGGAGTATGAATAGGGGTCAGAGGAGCATGAATAGGGGTCAGAGTGGGGTTGCCCCAATATCCCTTCCTTACTGTCCGTGATATTGGGGCAAGCCCACTCTGACCCACGAGTCCTCCCCTTATTTCTTTATCTCGCTTTTCCGGCCGCGCTCAACCGCCAGACAGCGGCGGACGCCATTGCGCACCTTGATCCAAATGCAGTCCGCGCCGATTTGGCGCGATGACGTTTTGAGTTTGCCTAACGAGTAAAGAGGTGATAACGGGTTTAGGCGTCTGTTGTGTCGATAGTTAGCTTGATCGGAAGTGGCATAAGCGTCCCGCTTGTGCCCTGAGAGGATCGCAACCGAGACGGTCGCGCCACTTAAAAGGAGCGCGGGCCGCGGATTGCGTTGCGCGCTAACAACGTCTCAAAAAACGCCAGGAGCTATACGGACTCCGAGCTTGTTTGCCGGCCAACTCTCGCGGCTTATTATCGGCGGCGAAAGAATTAGAGCTTGTTTCGTGCCCGCGGAGGAACGCGATCGCGGCCTGTATTGGCCCTCGGGACCCCACATTCGAATTGGAGAGCCCGGCCGTTGCCGCGCAGCCGTTACGGCAGCGTGTCAGCCTCTCGAATTGGCCTGCCTAACGAATAAAGGTGTGCTCTTTGTAGCGATAGTTAGCTTTGACCTATTTACCTCAAGATCGTCAATCCGCTACTGCACCGTCAGGGTGAGATCGTTGCCGCCGCCTTCGTAGCTGGCTTGCAGTTTGGTGCTGCCGACGGTGAGTGTCGCGCCGTCGGCCAGGTTGGCGAAGGTGCCGCTGATTTGCGTGCTGGCGGTGTTGCTGATGACGGTGAAGCTGGTGCCGGCTTTGAGTTTGCCCTGCACCTTCGCCACGAGGTTGAATTGCGCCCCGCCGTTAATCGTTACGCCGTTGGCCACCACTTCGTCATTGGCTGATTTCTTTTTGCTTGCCTGCAAGGTGCAGGTGTAGGTGGCGTCGGCGTTGAAGGTGACCGCTTTCTGGATCGTTAATGTGGCTGGTTTGCTAGTTCCGCCCGCAGGGGCAAGGAACGCTCCGCTTCCGCTGCCGGTGCCAAGAGTGACTGCGCCCGCGATGATGCCGTTGCCGCCTAATGTGCCGCCGTTCACTTTGACTGCTTTCGTACCGGTCGCTGAGCCGCTCGTGTTGTTCACCAGGAGCGAGCCGGCGCTTACGGTGGTGCCGCCGGTATAGGTGTTCTCCCCACTGAGGGTGAGCGACCCCGTCCCGACTTTGCTCAGTCCTCCGCTCTCTTCGATTAGTCCGGAAAAGGTGGTATCGAGGTTATTGTTGCCCACCGTGAGCATCTGGCCGGCGGTGGAGACGAGGCCGCTCCCGGCTAAAGAGCCAATGCCCGTCTTGCCGTTCGTGATTGCGCCCAGGTCGAGCCAGCCGTTACCAAGCAGTCGGAACTGTCCCATATCGACCACGGCCTTGTTCTCAATCACAATGTGGCCGCCCAAGCCGTCGCTCTTACCCGCCTTGGCGATGACAACGGTCTGAGCCGAGTTAGGCAGGGCAAAGAGATCGATCAATCCGCCCTCGCCACCACTCGCCGTCCCGCCTTCGCCGCTAAAGGTGGCGTTTCCACTCCCGCCATAGACGTAGACCTGCCCTCCTTGCGCCCCGGCGATCGCAGAGCCTTTCGCGATAAAGCTGGCTCCGGCGCAAATGCCGACGTCGATCTCCGGCAGCGCCACTTGGAATACAAATCCGGCGACCAACGAATGGGATGACGAGGCGAATTTGGACGCCGCAAACTATCCCATACGGAGACTCCGATACGGCGACCTTTGGGCCCTCCAGTGTTACGGATGTCATGCTGCGAGACGCGCCTAATGAGGACAGCAACATCGTAGGGGAGGTGGTCTTTACCAGCGACGCGCCTGCCTACACCATTACCATGGCGCCACTCTTAGACGCCGGCTTTTCGTCGGTTCTTGAGTTCCATGGAGCTGGTATCATCAACAGCTCCCTCTCCGTCCAGAACTTTTATGCCCCTGCGACTGGTTCGATCCATGCATCGGGGCGTTTTTATTTCTTCGGTTCGGCTTCGGCGGGTGAAAACGTCGTTATTACCAACGGCGGCCCTCGGATTCAGTTGTCGATGACGGCAAGCTTTAAATCCTGGTCCGGCCCGCGGTTTATCGGGTCCTGAAAGAGCCATTCGTTTGGGCGCAACGGAGGCGACCGCAGCTTCCATACAAGCCGATGGAAAACGAATTCTCCCTCGTAAAAAGGGTGGGAAATATTTTAATTAAGAAACCTGAGGAGCGTGGCATGCGATAAGCTTTAAGAGGGGCTGTGCAGATAAATCAACCCAAGAAAGCGTAGCCCAATCCCCCTAACCGATTCTTCCCACCCCGGCGTCCCCTGGATAACCCGGCTCCCCGTCGAGCTAGCGCCGCTGGCGACCTCAACGCTTTCGTTGAGCGGCCCAATTCTGGACTTCCCCCTTCCTCTTTTCCAATCGCCACGCCATGGCTTTCCACTTTTCCCCGCGGAGCAAAACATAAGAGAGGCCGGGTGCTGCTGTCAGCCCGGTCACTCCTCAACCAAACGCACGACAGTTAGCAATACCTAAGGTATGAACAATACACAAAAAACAGTGCGCGTATCACTCGCGTATCTGCAGTTGGCCGTCCTTCTCTTGATCGCATTCTGTGAGAATGTGGTGGAGATGTTGACGGGAAACCTGAGTTACGGGGATCCCTTTCCCGCTCTCATTGATGTAACAGCCAAAATCGATGCGCTGAAGGCAGCGCAACAGTTGGCCATGGATCGGAGCAAGACAGCAATCGCGGCGCGTAACCAGCGCCGGGAGGATCTGCTCGGAGTCATGCGACCACTCGGGGCCTGGGTGCAGGCGCATTGCCAGAACAGTCTGGAAATCCTTGCCACCTCCGGGTTCAACGCGGTGCGAAGAGGCACGCCGGTGGGGCCTTTGCTCCCGCCGGAAACGCCCAAGGTGAAGCAGGGCCCAAGTACGGGCAAGCTCGCCGCAAGCACACGCCGCCAGCGCGGCGCCTACACTTACTGTTTCCGCGTCGCTCTTGCGTCCGCGCCCACAGTATATGTCCAAACCGTGGTCACCACGTCGATCCGCCACGTCTTCGAAGGTTTGACTCCTGGTCAAACCTATATCGTCGATGTCTGCGGCATCGGCTCGGCCGGTGAAGGCGCTTACACGCCCGGTGTCGCCCACATGGTCATCTAAAACTCAAACCAGGCCGGAGCGAGAGTTATACTCGTTAGGCCAAAAATGGAAGCGCCGGGAGGAGCAATTCTCCCGGCGCTTTTCTTTTTGAGGGCCTCCTTTGCTCGTTAGGCCAGGCCGCAGTTCGGCTTTGTGACGCGCAGTTGGCGAAAGGCGGGGAGCCGAGATCTTCAATTTGTAGGGCGGGCGCATCGCCTGCCGGGTGGCGGAAGGCAACGGGGAAAGCCCCCGGGGCAACCGGAGCGGTCGCCCTACAATTTCGCACGGTCGCCAGCGGCGCCTCCGGGTTCGGAGTGGCGCCGTCATCCTGGCGGCTCACAAGCTGGAAGCTTGTGCTATCATCCGCCGCGGCTCAGGTCGTGCGGAGCAGGGCGGCGACTTCGTTTTGCACCGGCTCGAGCTGGTCGAGGTGCAGTTGCGGGTCGGGGACAATGAAGACGTCGCCGGTTTTCATGTGTTCGTAAATGAGGACGCGGCCGCCGTTTTCGCCCGTCTCGGTTTGGATTTGCTTGAGGATGCGTTTGCGCTCGAGCATGGCGGCAAGGACGTAGCAGGCGTTGGCGTTGGTGCGGTCGGCCGCGCTGACGAGGCGACGGAAGAGTTCCTCGGCGTTTTCTTTCGGCAAGGTCTCCGGCGGCACCGGCGGCGGCGGCTCGAAGCGGGAGCGCCAGAAGGAGAACGGTTGCAGGTTGTCGTTGCGCGCGCGCCAGGCTTCTTCGCTCAAGTCCTGGCGCCGGAAGCCGTCGCCGTCGCGAAAGAGGAGGGTGTAGAAGTTTTCACCCTCCAGAAACGGCCGACCGGTCGCGGCGCAGGCCTCGGCGCGATGCTGGATCGACCATTGCTCGCCTAACGAATTCATGAGGTGCGCAGGTTCCGCCAGAGGTTGGCGGGATTGAGGCTCGGCGCGTCGCGGTTGGTCGCGCGCAGGCGAAGGAGGTAGAGGCCGATGAGGAAGAAAATCACGTTCGGCGTCCAGGCGGCGACGAGCGGGGTGACGCGGTCGCCTTCGCCGAGGGCGAGGAACAGGTGGGTGAGGAAGTTCATCGAGAAGACGAGCGCGATCGCCGCCGCCACGCTCGACAAAATCCCGCGCCGCGAAAAGCCGATGCCGAGCGGCGTGGCCATGATTGCGACAATGAAGCAGGTCCAGGGCAGCGCCCAGCGGTATTCGAGCTGGGTGCGGAAGGGAGCGAGGAGGACTTCGGGAAAATCGGCGTTGTAGGTCAGGTATTGGTCGAGCTCGGGGATGCCGAGAAATTCCGGGCGAAAGTTTGCGCTCGCGAGCCGGAATGGGGTTTCGCTCCAGCCTTTGATGGTGAGGCTGTCGACCATCTTGTCGGAGGTGATGTTTCCTTTTTTGTCGTAGTCGATCACCTTCCCCTTATCGAGCCGCCAGGTCCTGCGCGCCGGATCGTAGTAGGCTTCGGTCGCGAGATAATTGCGCACGATGTTGTCGTGCCCATCCTGCTGCACGATCTGGACGCTGTCGAACTGGTCCGTGCCCGGCTTGAAGCGCGAGATGAACCAGGTGCGGTCGTCGGTGCGATTGCGAAAGACCTGGCCGCTGATGATGTTCTCGTGTTTCCCGCCGCGATTGATGTCCTCGAGAAAAGTTTTGCGCGCGGCCTCGGCGTGGGCGGCGAGGGAATAATTGAGCGCAAACGAAGCAGCGGTCGTGAGCAGGCCGATGGCTAAGAGCGGGAGGACGACGCGCGGGACGCTGACCCCGGCGGTGAGCATGGAGACGATCTCGTTCGAGCGCGACATTCTGCCTAACGAGAAAAGGAGGGCGAGAAGAAGCGCGACGGGCAGGAGGATGACGAGGACCTGCGGGATTTGCCCGATGTAAAAATTGACCACGGCCGAGCCGGGCACGTGCTGGTCGAAGAGGAGGGAGCTGTTGTCGCTGATGTCGAAGATGAGCCAGATGGCGAGAAAGCCGAGCACGCAATAGCTGAAGGGCTGAAAAAAGTTTCGGACGATGTAGCGATCGAGCAGTCTCATGAACGCGGTGTTGCAGTTGGCGATTGCGGCTTAACTTCCGGCCGCATGATTGCGCTGAAAGATTCCCTCGAGAGCGATTTTGTCGAGCGAGTGCGCGCGATTTTCGCCGAGGGCGGACTGCTCGCGCGCGCGAAGAATTTCGAATATCGCCCGCAACAGCAGGCGATGGCGGCGGCGATCGCGCGCGCGCTCGAGGAGGAGCGACACCTCGTGGTCGAAGCCGGAACCGGCATCGGCAAGTCGCTCGCTTATCTCGCGCCCGCGACGCTCTTCGCGCTCGAGCGCAAAAAGAAGGCGATCATTTCCACCCACACGATCAATCTCCAGGAGCAGCTCCTGCAAAAGGACATTCCGATCCTGAAAAAAATCCTGCCGGTCGAGTTCGAGGCCGCGCTCATGAAAGGCCGGCAGAATTATCTCTGCCCGCGCCGGCTCGAGCGCGCGCTCGCGCAGGCGAACGAACTTTTCAGCACGACGGAGCAGGCCGATCTCGTCCGGCTGGCGGAATGGGCGCGGACCACGATCGACGGTTCGCTGAGCGATCTGCCGGTCGAGCCGGACACGAAAGTCTGGATGCAGGTTTGCAGTGAAGCGCACATCTGCACGGCGAAAACCTGCGGGCAAAATCCACGCTGTTTTTTCCAACAGGCGCGCCGGCGTTTGCTCGCGGCCGACGTCGTGGTGCTGAATCACACGCTGCTTTTCATGCTCCTCGGCCGGCCGGAAGAACAGGAGGAGCGCGAGACTGGCTATCTTTTCCCTAACGACTTCCTCATCTTCGACGAAGCGCACACGATCGAGCAGGTCGCCTCGCGCCAAATCGGCGTCGGCATTTCAAGGAACGGCTTACTCGCGGCTATCCAGCGGCTCTACAATGAGCGCACGAAAAAGGGATTGTTCACCGTCACGCGCGAGGAAGCTGGAAAGAGTCTTGCAAAATCCCTTGATGAAGAGGTCAGAAATTTTTTCGACGCGGTCGAGGAGCGCGCCGATTTCAAAAAAGGCCGCGAATGCCGCGTGCGCGAAGCCGATTTTGTCGCGGACTCGATCAGCGGTCGCCTAACGAGTCTGCAATTGCGCGTCGCCGAAGTGGTGCGCAAAACCGAGGACGAATTCTTGAAAGCCGAACTCCAGGAACTCGGCCGCCGCCTCAGCGAAGCGCGCCAGGACATCGGCATTTTCCTCCAGCAAAGCGAGCGCGAATATGTTTACTGGATCGAGCGCACGGGCAAAGCCGCGCAGAATCTCACCCTCAACGCCGCCCCGATCGACGTCGCGCCGGTGCTCAAGCGGATGCTTTTTCGCGAGGATTGCAGCACCGTCATGACGAGCGCGACGCTCGCGGTCGGCCGGCCCGATCTCGCTTATTTTCGCCGCCGCATCGGCGCGGACGAGGCCGAAGCGCTGCAGCTCGGGAGCCCGTTCGACTTCGAAAAGCAGATGAAACTTTTCGTCGTCAGGCGCATGCCCGAGCCGCGCGACGCCGGCTATCACGAAGCGCTCGCGGAATGGATCGGGCGCTTCGTCGAGGAAACGGAAGGCCGCGCTTTCGTCCTCTTCACGAGCTATCGCGCGATGCAACAGCTCGCCGGCGACATGGAAGAATTTTTCGTCAGGCAGAAAATGCCGCTCCTCGTCCAGGGCAAAGGCGCGCCGCGCAGCCGGCTCCTCGCCGAGTTCAAAACCACGCCGCGCAGTGTCCTTTTCGGCACCGACAGTTTTTGGATGGGTGTTGATGTTCCGGGCGACGCGCTCTCGAATGTCATCATCACGCGCCTGCCTTTCGCGGTGCCCGATCATCCGCTGATCGAGGCGAAGTTGGAACTGATCGAAGCGCGCGGCGGCGACGCCTTCACCGAATTTTCGCTCCCGGAAGCGATCCTGAAATTGCGCCAGGGCGTCGGCCGGCTCATTCGCACAAAGAGCGATCACGGCATCGTCGTCATCCTCGACAATCGGATCGTGACCAAAGCCTACGGCCGCGCTTTCCTGCGCGCGCTCCCGAAATGCCCGGTCGAGATTCTTTAGGCTTGCCTAACGAGTCAAGGAACTCATGATCTCGCCAGGACGCGCGAGTTGAGCGCGCGCCGGACTGAAACTAGTTTTGATTTTGTGAAGCCGTTGATCGTCGCGCTCCTCGTCGTTTCCGCGGCGGCATTTGCGGCTGGTCTGGCGGTCGATCGTTACGTTTTGCCGGCGCCGGCGGTTAGCGCGTCGGATTCTTCGCCGGACAATTTTTCTTCAAGTGAAGATGCGACAACTGCGAATGAAGCAGCGCAGAAGGCAGCCGCCGCGCAAACTCCGGGCAAGGTTTCGACCGACGCGATCATCGCGCGGATCAAAAACGCGCTCGCCCTTTCCTCGCAACGGCACGGTTACGTCGAGTTGAGTCAGCTGATCGATGGGCTCGATCCGCACCAGATTCGTCCCGTGATCGAGGCGGTGCGGGAATTGCCTAACGATCGGCGAAAAATTGCGCTGACCGAGATGCTTTTCGCGCGCTGGGGCGAAGTCGAGCCGCAGAACGCGCTCGCCTACGCGCAAACGACCGGCACGATTTCGGAGCGCAAAGAGACCGTGACCTCGGTCGTGCGCGCGTGGGCGGAACACGATGGCAGCGCCGCGCAGGCCTGGGCCTTGCGGCTCACGCCGGGGCCGGACCGCGATCGCGCCTTGCAATCGGTCGCGCTCGCTTTCGCGGAACAAAATCCGCCGGCCGCGCTCGCGCTTTTGCAAACGCTCCCGCCCTCGGCCGCGACGCGCAGAATTTATTCGCCGCTTTTTTCAAACTGGGCGCGACTCGATCCGGCGACGGCCTCGGCGCGCGCGGCGGAAATGCCGCCGGGCGACGCACGCGACCAAGCCTTGCGGGTCGTCGCGGCGACATGGTCGAGCCAGGATGCGAGCGCGGCTTTCGCCTGGGCCAGCGCGTTGCCGGTGAGTCCGGCGCGCAACGACGCCGTGCAAAATATTATCGCGAACTGGGCGACTTCTGATCCGCAAAAAGCCGCGAGCGTGATCGGCATTCTGCCGGCGGGCCAGGCGCGCGACCAGGCGGAGGCGAATATCGCGCAGCATTGGGCGCGCGACGATCCGCAGGCGGCGCTCATCTGGATGCACACGCTGCCGACGGGCGAAGGCCGCGACCGCGCGACGCAAAATATTTTGTCCTCGTGGGCGCAAAACGATCCCACCGCCGCGGCCGATTACGTCGCTGGTCTGCCGGCTGGTTCGGCGCAGGCGGAAGGCGTGCGCGCGGTCGCGAATCAGCTCGCCAATTACGATCCGCAAATCGCTGTGACCTGGGCGCAGAAACTTCCCGCGGGCGCGACGCGCGACGGCGCGCTCCAGCCGATCATTGCGCAATGGAGTCAGAGCGATCCGGCGGCGGCGGCGCAATTCGCGCTCACTGCGACCACTGGCGATGCGCGCCGGAATATGCTCGAGACGGTCGCGAGCCAATGGGCGCAGAACGATCCGCAGGCCGCGCTCGGCTGGGCGCAAAGTTTGTCGCCGGCTGCGCGCGACACGGTTCTGCCGAGCATCATTTCCGTCGTGGCGGATAACGATCCCGCCGGCGCCGCGCAAATGGCGAACCAGCTTTCCGGCCCGGCACAAATCCAGGCCGCGGATGCGATCGTGCTTCGTTGGATGACGACCGATCCGCAGGCGGCGACGGCGTGGGCGGCTTCGTTTCCGGAGGGAAATACGCGCACGCAGGTCTTCGCAAATCTGGTCACGCGCTGGGCCGGGAGCGATCCCGCGGACGCGGCCAACTGGGTCGCGCAATTGCCCGCCGGGCCGTCGCGCGATCAGGCGGTCAGCGCGCTCACGAGCCGGCTGAGCAGTTCCGATCCGCAGGCAGCGGCGCAATGGGCGGCGACGATTGACGATGCCGGTTTGCGCGAGAGCCGAACGGAATCGATCGCGCGTTCGTGGCTGCGGACCGACCCGGGGCATGCTTCGGTCTGGATCGCGAATTCGGATTTGCCGGACGAGACCAAGAACCAGTTGCTGAATCCAGGCGGGTAAGTTTTTTTCGGTCGCAAAAGGCGGCACAGTTTGCGGCGTTCAATATGTCCTATTGAACATAGGCGCTCTCCGCTTTATTTTTCACGGTGGACTGCGAGCCGGCCGCCGAAATTTCCCGCATCATCGGCATTCTCCATCAATGGGGAATCCATTCGTTAGGCGAACTCGCCGCTCTCGAGCGCGACCAACTCGGCGCCCACCTCGGCCCGCACGCGCTTCGTCTTTGGGATCAGGCGAGCGGAAATTCCCACCGCCTGCTTCGACTCGTTAGGCCGCCCGAAACTTTCGAGGAAACGATCGAGTTCGAGTACGAAATCGAAACCGCCGAGCCGCTTCTTTTCGTTCTGCGGCGTTTTCTCGATCAGCTCACACGCCGGCTCGCGGCGCAGTATCTCGTCGCGCGCGCGCTTTTTTTCCGACTCACCTTTGCCGACAAAACCGACTACCAGCATCAGTTCGAGATTCCGCATCCGACCCGTTCGGTGGAAATTTTATTTCGTCTTCTCCAGACTCATTTCGAAAATTTTCGCGCCGAACAGCCGATCGTCGCCGTCGCCCTCTCGGTTCAGCCGACGCGCCCGGCGCGGCAGCAATTCGATCTTTTCGAGACGCCGTTGCGCGATCCGGGCCGGCTGCACGAAACTCTCACGCGGCTGACCGGATTGTTAGGCGCGGATCGCGTCGGCACGCCGGTCCTGGAAGATTCGCATCGGCCGGACTCATTCCATCTCGAGCCGTTTGTCTGGAAACTGCCGGAGTCGCCTAACGAACTCGTGACGAAAGTTGGTCCGGCCTTGCGTCGTTTGCGCCAGCGCAAATCGATCACCGTTCTTCGATCGAAAATCGTCGCCAGGGCCGGACCCTATCGCTCGTCGGGGAATTGGTGGGATGAAAAAAGCTGGGTGCACACGGAATGGGATGCTCAACTGGAAGGTTGCTCGATTTATCGCATCGCCGAACAGCCTAACGAGTGGCGCGTCGAAGGCATTTACGACTGATGCCCTACATCGAGTTGCACGCTTGCAGCGCCTTCAGTTTTTTGCGTGGCGCTTCGTTTCCCAAGCATTTAACTGAGCGCGCCGCGCAATTAAAAATGTCCGCTCTGGCCTTGCTCGATCGCAACGGCGTTTACGGTTCGCAGCGTTTCGCGAAGGCCGCGCAAGAGCAGCAGGTGCGTCCCCTGGTCGGCTGCGAGCTGACGATGGAAGAGGGCAGCATCGTGCCGGTGCTGGTGAAAACAAAAGCCGGTTACGCGAATCTCTGCTCGCTTTTGACCGAAGCGCATTTGCGCAGTGAGGTGAAAGGCGAATGCGCGGTGCGTTGGAGCGAATTGGCGGAATTCGGCGAGGGATTGATCGCGCTCGGAAATTCTTCCGGGAAAGTGCGGCGGCTTATCGATTCGTTAGGCCGAAAGAATGTTTATGTCGAAATTCAGCGCCATTTTCTTCGTGGTGAAGCAAAGCGCAATCGCGAACTGGTTGATCTCGCGAGTTCGTTAGGCGTGCTCCTGGTCGCGACAAACGGGGTGCAATACGCGACATCGTCAGGCCGCGGAGCGCTCGATGTTTTCACCTGCATCCGCGAGCACACGCATCTCGATGCCGCCGGAAAATTGCTGACCAAAAACGCCGAGCGTCATTTGAAAAGCGACGCGGAAATGCGCGCACTCTTTCGCGATTTGCCGACGGCGATCACAAACACGGAACGCGTCGCAGAGCGTCTGGAATTTGAGTTGAGCGGCGGCATTTACACTTTCCCGGACTACCCGGTTCCGACTGAGGAATCGATGGACGCGTTCCTGACCCGCGTGGTTTGGGAAGGCGCGCGTCGTCGTTACGATCGACTGAGCGAAAAAGTGCGGAAACAAATCGAGTTCGAGCTCGCGCTCATCATCAAACTTAGTTTCGCCGGCTATTTTTTGATCGTCTGGGACATCGTCAATTTTTGCCGCGAGAACGACATCATGGTGCAGGGCCGCGGGAGCGCGGCGAACAGCGCGGTTTGTTTTTGTCTCGAAATTACGCCGGTCGATCCGGTGAAGAACAAGCTCGTCTTCGAGCGTTTTCTGACCGAGAGCCGTAAAGGCTGGCCTGATATCGATCTCGATCTGCCGAGCGGCGATCGGCGGGAAAAAGTCATCCAGGAAATTTATCGCCGTTACGGCCGACACGGAGCGGCCATGACCGCGAACGTCATCACCTATCGCGGCAAAAGTGCGGCGCGCGAGATCGGCAAGGCGCTGAATTTTTCGCCGAATATTCTCGACCGCTTCTCCCATCTTTTCGCGAACGGCGATTTCCCGCACACGCTGGCCTTGGAAGCGCAGATCGAACGCGCCGGTTTGCCTAACGAACACCCGCGCATGCCGGCATTCGTTAGGCTGTATCAGACCATGCGCGGTTTGCCGCGACACCTCGGCCAGCACAGCGGCGGGATGATCATTTGCCAGAATCGGCTGAGCAAAATCGTGCCGCTGGAAAATGCCTCGATGCCCGGCCGCGTCGTCGCACAATGGGACAAGGAAGATTGCGCAGACCTCGGCATCGTGAAGGTGGATTTGTTAGGTCTCGGCATGATGTCGGTCATGCAGGATGCGTTGAAACTTTGTGCGGAACGAAACCGCCCGATTGATCTCGCGCAACTTCCAAAAGACGACGTGGCTACTTACGAGTTGATGCAAAGAGCCGACACTATCGGCGTTTTCCAAATCGAAAGCCGCGCGCAAATGGCGACGTTGCCGCGACTGAAGCCGGAATGCTTTTACGATGTTGTGATCGAAGTCGCGATCATTCGGCCCGGCCCGATCCAGGGCGACATGGTGCATCCTTATCTCGCGCGCCGCGCCGGACGTGAGAAAGAAACTTATTTCCATCCAGACTTGGAATCCGATCTCAGGCCGATTCTGGCGCGGACCAAAGGTGTGCCCTTATTCCAGGAGCAGATGCTCAAGATCGCCATGGTCGTGGCCGATTTTTCCGGCGATGAAGCGGAGGATTTGAGACGCGCGCTCAGTTTTCATCGCTCGCAGACAGAGATGGACAAAGTGAGCGTGAAATTGCGCGCGGCGATGGCGCGAAAAAATCTCGACCCAGAGGTGATCGAAAAAATTATGCAGGCGATTACGTCGTTCGCGCTTTACGGATTTCCGGAATCGCACGCGATCAGTTTCGCGATTCTCGCTTACGGCAGCGCGTATTTGAAGGTGCATCGCGCTCCAGAGTTTTACGCCAGCCTGCTCAACAATCAGCCGATGGGATTTTACAGTCCGGCGACACTCGTGAAAGATGCGCGCCGGCGCGGCGTAAAGACGCTGCCGGTGTGTGTGGAGACATCAGACTGGAATTGCAGCGTGATTTCCAACGACACCATCCGACTTGGGCTTTGTGTCGTGAATGGATTGCGTCGCGAGCACGCGGAAGAATTTTTGCGCGCGCGAAATGCAGAGCGCTTTACTTCGCTGGATGATTTTCGAAAGCGCGCTCGCCTAACGAAAGAGGAATTACGCGCGCTGGCTTTATTAGGCGCGCTGAATTGTTTTGCGGAACATCGGCGTGACGCGCTCTGGCAAGTCGAGGAAATTCCACACGATGATTTGCTGATTCGAAAGTCTTCCCGAGGGACAGCGCGAAAAAAGAAATCACCGCTACCTGCGATGACTCTACCGGAGCGCGTGCAGGCCGATTACGAAGGGATGGACCTAACGACCGGGCCGCATCCGATGCGATTGTTGCGCGCGCAGTTGCCGGATGTCTGGCGGGCGAGCGATCTGGCGCGGGCGCGGCACGGCTCGACGGTGCAGATCTCCGGGAACGTGATTTGTCGTCAGCGGCCAGGGACGGCGAAAGGTTTTGTCTTCATTAGTCTGGAAGATGAGACCGGCGTTTCGAATGCGATCGTGACGCCGGACCTGTTTGAAAAATTTCGCCTAACGATCACGGAAGAGCCGTTTCTCATCATCGAAGGTGTGGTGCAGAACAGGGAAAACGTCGTCCTGATCAAGGCGCAAAAAATTTGCGCGCTCGCGCACGAGCAACTCGCGGGCAGCGAGTCGCACGATTTTCGTTAGTCGTGGCAATCAGTGACAGCCGCAGCCCGGACCGCAACCGCCGACCGAGCCGACGGAAGGCCCGGTGGATCCGCCCACCACGCGCACCCCGTAACCGCCCGAGATGACGCGCCGGACTGGTTCGCCCGTCTCGGGATCAACCCGCAGCGGCTCGTCCTTCATGCTCTGCTTCACTTCAAATCGCCGCGCCGGCTTTTTCGAATCCGTTGTCTCGTAAACGTAAATCGGCATAACGAATTACTCGCCGGTGTGACGTTTCGACGGCTCCTTCGGTTGGGCGGGTTTCTCCTCCGGATGCTTTCCGCTCTCGAGCCATTCGGTGTGAAAAACGCCCGGCTTGTCCACCCGCTCGTAAGTGTGCGCGCCGAAAAAATCACGCTGCGCCTGAAGCAGATTTTGTGGCAGACGCGCCTGCCGGAAACTGTCGAAGTAGCCTAACGACGCGCTGAAAGCCGGCACGGCCACGCCTTGCAGGATCGCGGTCGAGACGGCGATGCGCCAGTTGTGTTGCGTCTTCGCGATGATGTCGGTGAAATAAGAATCGAGGAGCAAATTCGGCAGGCCCGGATCGCGGGCGTAGGCTTCGACGATACGATTCAAAAATTTCGCGCGAATGATGCAGCCGCCGCGCCAGATCGTGGCGATATCGCCGAAATTCAGGTTCCAGGAAAATTGTTTGCTGGCCGCGCCTAACAATTCCATCCCCTGCGCGTAGGAGACAATTTTCGACGCGTAAAGCGCGTCTCGCACTGCAGTGATGAGTTCGTCGCGGTTGCCGCTGAAATTTTCGACTTTCGGTTGCGGCAAAATTTTCGACGCTTTCACCCGCTCGTCTTTGCGCGAAGAAATAACGCGCGCTTCGACCGCGGCGTTGATCGTCGAGATGACGACCGATTGCGAGATGGCCGATTGCAGGGTCCAGATGCCGGTGCCTTTTTGCCCGGCTTTGTCGAGGATGACATCGACCATCGGCTTGCCGGTGTCGGGATCGTGCTTGCGAAAGATCTGCGCGGTGATGTCGATGAGATAGCTGTCGAGATCGCCGCGATTCCATTCCGCGAAGATGTCGGCGAGTTCGTTAGTCGTTAGGCCAAGAACGCCGCTCAAAATCGCGTAGGCTTCGCAGATCAACTGCATGTCGCCGTACTCGATTCCGTTGTGCACCATCTTCACGTAATGGCCGGCGCCGTCCGGACCCATGTAACGGCAGCAAGGCTCGCCATCGACCTGTGCGGCGATCTTGCGAAAAATCGGCGCGATAATTTCCCAGGACGCGCGCGGGCCGCCGGGCATGAGCGACGGGCCTTTGAGCGCGCCTTCTTCGCCGCCGGAAACGCCGCAGCCGACGAAATGAATGCCGCGGCCTTCGAGATCTTTGCAACGGCGCTGCGTGTCGGTGAAAAGTGAATTGCCGCCGTCGATGATGACGTCGCCTTTTTCGAAAAGCGGCACGAGCTGGCCGATGACGGCGTCGACCGGCGCGCCGGCCTTGACCATGATCATCGCCTTGCGCGGGCGGGAAAGTGCCCTAACGAACTCTTCCATCGTCCGAGTCGGCTGGATGTTTTTTCCTTTGCCGCGATTAGCCGCGAACTTGTCGGTGACTTCAGTCGTGCGATTGAAAACCGCGACGCTGAAACCTTTCGATTCCATGTTGAGGACAAGATTTTCGCCCATGACGGCGAGGCCGATGAGGCCAATATCACATTGATTCGTCTGCATTTTCGGTATCTCCTGAATGACCGCGACGCGGAAGCCAACACCTTACGGCTCGCACGGTGCAGATGGCAATTTGGAATTCGCAAATCCTGATCACGACCGCGCCGCTGACCGCTTTGCCTAACGAATGGCGCGACCCAGCCGGTGCGATCGTCGATTTTTGGGGAGTGGTGCGCCCGCTCGAAGACGGCCGCGAAATTTCCGGGATCGAGTACGAAGCGCACGCCGCGATGGCGCAGCATCAACTGGAAAAAATCGCCGCAGAGGCGCGGGAGAAATTCGGCGTCGAGGAAGTCATTCTGCGGCATCGCGTCGGCTTCGTCGCGGCCGGTGAAGCATCGCTCTTTCTGCGCCTAACGAGTGCGCATCGGCAGGCGGCTTTTGACGGCGCGCAGTGGATCATCGCGGAGTTGAAACAGAAAGTGCCGATTTGGAAGCGGCCGCTTTTCGTTAGGCGCGAGCAGAGCGCGCGGCAGCTTTCGCGCGCGACGAAATGAACTGGGCAAACCGTCTCACGCTTGGCCGGCTCGTGTTGACGGTGCTTTTCGTGATCGCACTCAGCTCGCGCTGGACTTACGGACGGACCGCGGCGCTGGGGCTTTTCGTGGCCGCGGGCGTGAGCGATTATTTCGACGGCGAAATCGCGCGGCGATACGGGGTGATCACGAAATTCGGGAAGTTGATGGATCCGCTGGTGGACAAGGTGATGATGGCGGCCGCGTTCATCTGCCTCGTGCCGATCGGCGCGGTGCCGGCGTGGATGGCGACCGTGGTGGTGGCGCGCGATTTTTTAATCACCGGCCTGCGATTGCTCGCTTCGTCGGACGGAGTCGTTTTGCCGGCGGAAAAGCTCGGCAAGCACAAGACCTCCTGGCAAATCGCGACCGCGGTTTATTTTCTCGCGTTGCTTGCGATCGGCGAATTGCAGCCGCCGGCAGTTGAAACGGTCTGGTGGCAGGATTGCTGGCGTTACGGTGGGGGCGCGCTGCTCTGGGTGATGATCTGCCTGACGATTTACTCCGGCCTCGGCTACCTCTGGCAGCACCGCGAGATTTTGCGCAAGGAAAATGCCTAACGAGTAAAGGAGTTCGCCAAGGCTAGAAGAAGCTTTGCGGAACTTCCACTCGATCGCCCGGCTGCAGCTTCGGGTCGAGTCCCGGTTCGCGACGAAACTGGCGAACGTCGAAGAGTTTCGCCTCATTGCCGCGCAATAGCCGCACGCGTTTTTGATCGGCGTAATCGTTGAAACCGCCGGCTGCGTTGATCGCGGCGAGGAGGGTCATGTCTTCGGTGAAAGGGACGCGCATCGGATTGCGCACAGCGCCGCCGACGTTGACGAAGCGCGTCTGCGGCTGCATCACGATCGTGATGGTGGGGTTGGTGAAAATCTCGTTCTGACGATAAGCCGCTTCAATCGAGGCGGCGAGCTGCGCGGGCGTCAGACCGGCCGCTTTGACTTTATTGATGTAAGGCATGTTGATCATGCCGTTGGCGTCAACCGAGTAGGTATTGTTGACCTGCGTTTGTTCGTCGGTGGGAACGCCGCTGATCTTCATATCGACCGGATCGCCGGGTCGCAAAACGGCGTCGGCCAACGCGGCCGGCAGCGCCGCGAGGAAAAGCAACGAGAAAACGAAAAGAATGCGCACTTAATATTCCTCTGGATCAGCCGACCCGTTGCCGGCAGCGGTGCCGGTCTTTTGGCGGTCGGATTTGCCCGGGCTATCCGGGCGGCGCTGGTAGTAGTTGTAATAGCTCGTGTAGTAGTAATAGTTCTGATCGTGTTTCAGGTCGACGTTGTTCAAGACGACGCCAAGCACGTGCCCGCCGACCCCGAGAATCGCCTGTTTCACCCGCGTGAGCATGGCGCGCGGGAAACGGCGATGTTGCACGACGATGATCGTTTGGTCGACTTCGCTCGCGAGGACCGACGCGTCGCTGACGCCGAGCATTGGCGGGGAATCAAAAAAGACCAGGTCGTAGCGCGATTTCAGTTCCGCGATTAAATCCGACATGCGTTGCGAATTGAGAATGCCGACCGCGTCGGCCGGAAGAACGCCGCTCGGCAGGACCGAAAGATTTTCCACCGTCGTCGGTTGAATCACGTCCTCGAGCGGAGTCTCGGTCGTGAGATAATTCGTCAGGCCGATTTTGTTATCGACATCAAAAAAGGTGTGCTGGACTGGCCGGCGCAAGTCCGCATCGACGATCAAAGTCGAGTAGCCGCCTTGCGCGGAAATGAAAGCGAGGTTGGCGAGCGTGGTCGATTTTCCTTCGCCCGGTCCGCCGCTCACGATCGAAATCGTATTCGCGTCGGGGCTCTTGCGGTTGAACTCGATGTTCGTGCGCAGAATTCGATAGGCTTCCGCGTCGGGCGTATCGCCGGCTTCGCGATGCAGCATCCGGATGTTTTTCGGCACGATCGCGAGCACGGGCACGCCAAGCAGACTCTCGACGTCGTCCATCGTCTTCACGCTGGTGTCGAGATACTCGATGAAAAATGCGAGGCCGACGCCAAGGAAAATGCCGAGGACGGCGCCGAGCGCCATGTTGAGCGCAACGCGCGGCCGCGCCGCGTAGGATGGCGGCTCGGCGACCTGCTTGACGCTGACGGCCTGGCGCGGCATCGCCATTTCCATCGTCTGCGTCTGCGCGCGAAGGCGCAGGCTGTCGCGCAAAGTTTTTTCCTTGATGTAGGCGTTCTTGGCCCGGACGTAATTTTCGCTCAGGTTTTTGGAACTGAGCTGTGCGGCATTGATGTCGCCGAGATTTTTCTTCAATCGATCGCGCGTTTCCTTGGCTGAATTCAGATTGCGCTGGAGCGCGTCGCGCACGCTCGCGACTTGCTGCTCGAGCTGCCGCACATAAACCGCCTTGGTGGCGCGGAGCGCTTTCACTTTCGGATGATTCGGGCCGAGGCCGGAATTCAGCAGCGTCGCCTCTTGCGCGATCGCTTCCTGATAATCGGGCAAGATTTTCAGGATCGTCGGGTCCTGAATCTCGAGCGTCGGCATCATGCGCATGAGGTCGTCGCCTTTGAGATTCTCGATCTGTTGCAATTTCGCTTCGAGCGTGGCGACCTTCGCGTCCGCGTCGTTCACTTCGCCTTCCTGTTTGATGACGTTTGAATTGTCGGCGGTGAGCGAATCCTCGGTGCCTTCGGGGTTGAGATCGACAATGTGTTCGCTGTCGCGGATGCGCGACATCTCGGTGGCGGCGTCTTCAACTTTTTGGTCTTCCTTCGCGACTTCTTCGTTCATCGTCCCGACCGCGCGATTGAGGATTTCTCTTTCTTCCTGGACGCGTTTTTCCTGGTAAACGGCGACGATTTTATTCGCGATGTCGGCGGCTTCCTGCGGGTTGGGATCGAAGACGCTGATCTGCAAAAGGTCGGTGTTGCGCACTTCGTCGAGATCGAGCCGGCTGCGCAAAAGCTGATACGCCTGTTCGCGCGTCGGGCGGACGCCGTCCTTCGCCCATTTATCTTCCAATTTCAGATCGTCGATCACCGGATAAAGAATGCCGGTGCGCTGGATGACCTGGTAAACAGTCGGCGCCAATTCCGGATCGTGGTAAGGCAATTCCGGTCCGTCGCCGCCGAAGATGCGCGGGTTTTCCGCCATCGATTTCACTTCGACAAAGACGGAGGATTGATATTCGCGCGGCTGAAAATAAGTCACGACCGCCGCTGTGATGACGACGAGCAGGAACCCGAGGAGAATAATGACCCAGCGCACGCGAATGACGCGCCAGTAATCAAGAAAGTGGAGTTTTACTTCTTCGGTTTGGGCCATGTTTTGCCCGATTGAAACGGGTAGTTATCTTAGCAGATATTGCGCCCCGGTAAAGGAACGCTAAACGGGAGGAAGAAAACAACGCTTACAGAGTGACGTCCAAACCAAGGTAATAACGATTCCGCGAATAGTCGCGAATCGGAATATCGGAGAAAACCTGAGTGTAACTGTAACCGGCCAGCAAGGCGAAAACGCGGTTGATTTCGTAGCGAAGACCGATGCCGATGTCGAGCGAGTCCTCGGAAAATGCCGGAACGATGGAGCCAGGCGAATTGAGCGCCTCGTTGTCGTCGTGCTGGTAAAATGCAGAGCCGGTCGCTGTGATTCGCTGCGTGATTCCGTAGGAAAAAGTGAGGCCGGTCCGAAACGTCGTGCGCGACGGGGTGCCCGGCACGTCGGCATCTTCCAAACCATAACGGCTGATCCAATCGACGCTTGTGCGTTTGCCCAACGCGTAATGAACGGTGCCTTCGGCATACGGCGACGTGCGGTCGCCGAAAGTTTCGTAATCCCGGAATTCCACGCCGCCGCGGAAGGAAAGATTAAAGCGCGGACTAAAAGTGTGATCGATGCCGGCGAGAATAAAGTGCGTGTCCGAATCGCGTGTCCCCGTCTCGAAATCATCCAACTCGAAACGATACTCGCCGACGAGCGCGGTTGTCGGCAGCGCCAGATAGCGAAACTCGTTGCCAAAAGTATGTTCGAACCGGTCTTCGTATGCGCCGATCGTCGAGTCGTCGTAATGAATCACGCCCAGGGTATAGCTCGTCACCGTCGAAAAACGTGGCGTCCACTGATAGGCAAGGGAAAATTTGTCCGCGGTGTAAAAGTAGTTTCCGGAGAAGCGATTCGTGCCAAAACCGAGGCTCAAATCCGGTTCCGACTGGTAAGTCGCGTAAGACGAAATCGAAAGCGTCAGCCGCGGGGTGAAATGATGCTCAAACCCCAACGTAACCGACAGGTCGATGTCGTACGGTTGCCCGAATGGCCTGTTATAATAATAGGTCGCGCCAGCCAGCGCCTGCAGATCGAAGGTGGTGCGCGGACTCCCGAAGCGATAATCAAAAAGCGCCGAGGCCTCGGTGAAAAAGGAGCTGATCGGATTGATCCGCGTCGTGTAGACGTTGTCGTCGTAGCCTTCGCGCACCGCGACCGAAACGTGAAACGGCGTCGGCCCAAAATTTCCGACGCCGAGATTGGAATTGCCGCTGCTCGGCTGAGTCATCACTTCCTTTCCGGAATCGCTCATCACATCTTTGCCCGAGGTCGCGGTTGACGGTTGATCGGCTGAAGCATCCGCTGGTGCCGGCGATGAATCCTGATCCTGTCCGCGCGCCGCCTGTCCGGCGATCAGAATCACGACCGCAAAAACACTGGCCGCTCTCAAGAGGGAAGTTCGATTGGTCATAGATCCAGGCTTATCGTTAGGCGAGCATCGGTTTTTCGGCCGAAGCGCCGCAGAGTATGCGGATTGCGCGCCCAAGAGCAATCCTTTTCTCTCAAACGCTGCGAAATGCGTGACGCCGGCGTGACAGTCAGATTTATCCCGCCGCGGATGACGGCGTCGGCAATGGCGCATTTTTGTCCGGCAGCTCCAGTTTTTTTTGCGGAACGGCGGAGGGCTTCGTGCCTTTCCACAGCGCGAGATGAGCGGCGCACGATTTTTCCACTGCGACCGATCGCGGATCCCAGGCGCGCGCCCGGTCGAACATCCATTCCGCCTCGGCAAATCTGCCTAACGAATCGTAAACCCGGCCGAGCGCGATCATAAAAGTCTCGTCGTCAGGCGCGAGCGCCAGCGCATGTTGAAAAGGCGCGAGTGCCGCGCGCTCAAACGACGCCCTCCCCGCCGCGGACGTGATGTCTTCGGCCCGCCGGACGCGGCTTTCGCCGAGATAAAACCAGGTCTCGGGATTTTGATCGTCGAGCGCGATCGCCTTGTTTGCCGACAACATCGCCGCGACGTGGCGCTCGTCGCGCAGCGCAATCCGCGCGCGCTCGGCGAAGTATTCCGCCACTCCGAAACGAACCGAACCGATCGCGAGAAGGAGCGCGACCAGAGGCAGGACGAAGCGGCCTAACGAAAGGCGAGCGGCTGGCCGGACGCTTTCGTTCGTCCGCTCGAGACCGGGATTGGCGAGAATGCCAAAGACGAAAGCGAGGAGCAAAACGTTCGCCGGAATGTGCAAATTAAAATCGAACGACGAGTGCACGAGATAAGCGGCCACGGCCGCGAGCGCCCCGAGATTGAGCGCAAGGTTGTTGCTCGGGAGACGCATCGAGACGGCGACCCGCCGCGGCCCGAGTCGTGCGAAGGCCTGCCAGCCGCTCCGCAGATGCGCGCCGAGAAAAAAGAGAAACGTCGCCGCGCCGACGAGGCCGTATTCGCAGAGCAGTTGCAGGTAATCGTTGTGCACCTCAACCGGGTCGAGCTGCACGCGGGCGCTGCGAAATTCTCGCCCATAGTACAAATAGGTGCCGCTCCCGGTGCCGACGAGCGGTTGCAATTTCCATTGCTCGAGTGCGGCCTGCCAGAGATCGATCCGCATGTTTTGGGTGTCAAAAACATTTCGCGCGCGATCGGTCAGGTAGAAGCTGCTTTTGAATCCAAAAAAAATCGCCGCGAGCAAAATCAAACTGAAGAGGCCGCCGAAAAGCGCCATGCGCCAGAAAATCGCGCCGCCCGCCTGGCGGAAAACAACCATCGTCAGCACCGCGAAGGCGACGAGACTAAAAGCCGCGCTGACATAACCGCCGCGACTCCCGGTCAGCGCCAGCCCCGCGTAACAGAGCACGCCGGCGTACCCGATGAGCATTTTCGTCCACGCCGGCCAGCGGCTCCAGCAGACCAGGCTCAGGCAAAAAACTCCCAGCACTTCGACGAGCCCCGCGAAATGATTTGGGCAGACATAAAACCCGCTCGCGCGCCGCCCGTAATCGTAGCGCTGCAAAAACGGAATGAGCATGAAGTTGTCGCCATGGCGAAATTGAATCGCGCCGATCGCGACCTGCACGAGCGCGACGAGAACAAGAAAAACGAGCAGGTTGATCCGGCGTTTCGCCGAGGCGAAAATTGTCGCGGTAAAAAAATAAACGACGAGCCCGCCGAGGACCGAAGAAATATCGGTGCGAGCGATGTAAGGCACCGGCGAAAAAATTGCCCGGATGAGAACGTAGCCAAAAAAAATAGCGACCGACCAGAAGCAGACCCGGTTCGCAGGCGGCTTCGAACGCGGCGCGAAGAACCCGAGAAAGCCGACGAGCGCGAGCAAGCCGTAAACCGGCAGACTGAAGACGAGCCGCGTTCCGCCGATCAGCACCTGCATTCCGGCGAGCGCGATCGCGAGAAGAACCGCGGCCAGAAACTCGGCGCCGCGCCTAACGAGTAAAGGTCTTTCTTCCACGCGGCGACGAAGGTAGGTTGCTGTCGGGAACAATCAAACCGCGTCTTCCTTTGCCTAACGAACCAAGCGGCGGCGCAAAAATTCCCCCGGCGCGATGCGCGAGTTCCCGATTTTTGCCTAACGAAAATAACCGCGCTACCGGCCTAACGATTCGTCGTCGGCGTCGGCTGGCAGGAACCGACAAATGAGCCGGGATGCCCGGTCAGAAACGATCCGAGACTACCCGACGTGATGTGACGCTGCGTGCCGTTGTCGCAAACCAGGACTGGTTCGGTCGCAGCCGGACCGCCGCCGCCGCCGCCGACCCCGCCCGGCAACGGAACCTGAGTCGACGGACCGCCGCCGCCCGGACCTTCGCCCGGAATGTCACCGAGCGCGCGTTGGGTCGCGTCCTGAATCGCATCCGCGCAATCAGGCGCGAGCGCGAGCGCGGCGTCGTCGATGACCGACGCTTCGTCGGGTGCGACGCGCACGGCAACTTCGACAATCACGCCGACAAATTCACAATCCACGCTCGGGCTGCAGCGCAAAACCGTCCCGACAATATCGGCCGCGTATTCGCGATGAGCGGAGATTGCGACCTTTGTAATCTCGGCGGCCAGATTGCGATGATGCCGGACAGCGGCGCAGACGGCGGAGAGAAATTCGGCCTTCGTCGCGGTCTTCATCGTTTTGCCGGGCGGCAAACCTTGCTGGATCATTTCCGCGGGCGTCATGTCGCGTCCGCGCGCGGCCGGCGTCGTCGCGAGCCAGAGCCCCGCGGCGAGCGCGATCACGCCGAGCAACGAAACGATGGTGTGGACAGATTCTCGCGAACAGATCCTGCGCTGAAAATTTGGGCGCGAAAATTTCATTAAATCCCTCCGGGTAAACCCGAGGTTTCTACAGCAAGAACGCGACGATGGTCAATGTTTATTTTGGCGCGGCTGCGGGAAAGCGGGCAACGGGAATCGAACCCGCATGGCCAGCTTGGAAGGCTGGAACTTTACCATTAAGCTATGCCCGCGTGCGGCCGGCAGTCTGGCGCGGGCGCGCGGGGTTGCCAAGTTTTTTCCTCCGGCTCCTCTTGCCAAAATTCGCGCCTGCGGTTACGAAAGCGGCCATGAAATTCTTGCATCTTTTTCTGCTCGCCGCTCTCGGCTGGGCCGCGTTCGCGCGCGCGGATTTGACCGTTGTCCAGAATGTCGAAGGCGACGCCAACGCCGCGCACGTCACTCTGCGAGTCAAGGGCGACAAGGCGCGGGTCGAGATTTCGCCGGAGGTCACGATGATCCTCGACGCCGGGACAGGCGAGTTGATCACGCTCATGAACAACCAGAAAACAGTCATGCGCATTTCTGGCGAGCGCGCGAAGGCCATGGCCGAAATGGCCGGCGCGGAGTCGAAGGACAGCGGCATCGAAGCGCCGCCGCAACCGACCGGGCAGAAGAAAGTGATCAACGGCTACGACACCGACGAATACGTCAGCGATTCGCCGAAATATCACACCATCTATTGGGTGGCGAAGAATTATCCGAACTATCAAAACATCCTCAGCCAACTCTCCGTCCTCCACAAAAGCGTCTTCGCCGCGATGCACAAAAACATGCCCGACTACAACAAACTGCCCGGCCTTCCGATTCGCACCGAAATTAAATCGCAAGGCAAAATGGACATCATCAGCACGCTGGTTTCGGTCAACACCGATCCCTTGCCCGACTCCGACTTCGCCATTCCGGCCGGCTATTCGGAATTAAAAATGCCCGATTTTCTCGGCCGAAAAAAAGAACCGGCCAAACCTTCGCCATCCGGCGGCGAGTGAGCGCGAATGCGCCGCGCCTGATCCTGGCTTCCGGTTCTCCGCGCCGCCGCCAGCTTCTCGCGCAAGCCGGTTTCGATTTCGAAACCATCGAACCGGAGGTAAGCGAAGTCTCGCCTAACGAACTCACGCTCGGCGAAATCACCTCTTGGAACGCGATCCGCAAAGGCCTCGCCGTCGCGCGCAAAAATCCCGACGCCGTTGTTCTCGCCGCCGACACTCTGGTCGCGCTCGGCCGCGAGATCATCGGCAAACCGCGCGACTTCGCGGACGCGAAAAAGATTCTCGCGCGGCTCAATGGCCGCGAGCACGTCGTCGCGACCGGCGTTTTCCTCGCCCGCCTCGCGCGCGCGCAGACGGAGTCGTTCGTGGTTTTCTCGCGCGTTCTTTTTCGCAAATGGAGCGACGCGCAAATCGAAAATTATCTGCGCGAGATCAATCCGCTCGACAAGGCCGGCGCCTACGCCGCCCAGGATCGCGGCGGCGCCATCATTCGCCGAATCGTGCATTCGCGCAGCAACGTGATCGGATTGCCGCTCGAAAAACTGCGGCCGGCGCTGGCGCGTTTTGGCGTCTCGCTTAACGATGCCTAACGAGCGCCTAACGAACTTCGGCCGCGACCGCCGGGCCAACCGCGACGCTTTTGTGTTTCTCGCGCCGCAGCACTCGCCAGAGAAACCAGACAATGAAACAATTCGCCGCCAGAATTAGCGCCGCGATTGTGCTTGGCCGAAAAATGAGGTGGCGGATTTCGAAAGGAATGAGCAACGCGGTCGCGCAAACCATCAAAATTTCCGCCCAGCGTTGTTGCAGATAGACGCCGATGCCTTCCGTGAGCAAGACCGCGGAATAAAAAAGCGAAACCAAACCAAGGACGCGCAACTGCCCGCCGGAAACCACGTCCTGCAACTGATTCAGAAAATAATGCACCGCGCTACTGTGCACGAGCGCGAGTTCATCCCCAGCCCAGTCGCCGATGCGGTCGAGCAAATGCGTGCGGCTGTTCAAAAAAATCAGCGATACGCCGACGCCGAGCAGGAGGAGACCTTTGAGGATTTTGAAAACGGCGATGACCTTCAGATAACGCGCGCGCCGTTCTGGCTGCAGCATCTTCGGTTGCGCGTCGCTCATGCCATCATGCTACTCGAATCTGGGGCCGGATTACAACTTCGTCCGCCCGGACAGCGCGCGTGAGAGTGTCAATTCATCCGCCGATTCGAGGCCGCCGCCGGCGGGGAGACCGTGCGCGATTCTCGTTAGGCTGACGGGAAATTTCTTCAAAAGCTCGACGAGATAATTCGTCGTCGCCTCGCCTTCAACATCGGCCGCGAGCGCGAAAATGATTTCGTTAGGCGGTTCGCGCTCGACTCGCTCGACCAGCGCGGCAATGCGCAAATCTTCCGGCGCGACGCGGTCGAGCGGCGAGATTCTTCCGCCTAACGAATGGTAGCGCCCGCGAAACGCGCTCGTTTTTTCGAGCGGCAAAATGTCAGTCGGCTGCTCGACGACGCAGAGCAGATCCTTCGCCCGCGTCGGATCCGCGCAGATTTCGCACAACTCCGAGGTCGCAAAAAAACCGCACTCCACGCAGGGCCGAATCGCCGCGCGCGTCTCCGTGATCGCGCGCGCGATCGCGTCCGGCTGCGCGCCGCGCGCCTGCACGATCCAGAGCGCGATCCGCTCCGCCGAGCGTGGGCCGACGCCCGGCATCTGGCGCAGTTGCGCGATCAAATCGCGGATCGCACCGGGATATTCAGTCCGTTTCAAACCGGCGAAAACGGGTCGGCCGCGGGCGTGGGCTCGGTCGCCATTTGCAAAAGAATCGGCTCGAGCCGGCGCAAATACCATTGCAGCGGCCGATCGTTTTCGGAGTTGGCCCGGCGCGCGCGATTGAATTCCGTGAACGCTTCCGTCCAGCGCCGCTCGCGAAAATAAACCAGCGCCATCCAAAAGCGGTCGCGGCAGGAAATTTCCTCCGCGGTCGCGTCGGCGGCGAGCGCGAGCAGATCGTAAACTTCGAGCCGTTCGTGCGCTTCGCCGTTGCGCAAAAAATCGATCGGCCGCGCGACGATCTCGCTTCCAGCCTCGGTGAAGGCGCGCGGGCCGAGCAAAATTTGCGAGCCGTAAATTTCATTCGCCGCCGCGATCCGGCGCGCGTTCTCGATCGGCTCGCCGCTGATGACGAGCTCGCGCTGCCGCGCGCGCTTTTGCATCGCGATCACGATCGGACCGGAGCTGATGCCGAGGCGCAAATCGATTTTGCCTAACGAGTCATTTTCCGGCGCGGTTAAAATGCGTTTGCGCAACGCAAGCGCGGCGCGCGCGGCCGCGGCGGCGTGTTTGCCTAACGAGTTCGGAAAACCGAAAAAGACGCGAATGCCTTCGCCGTCCGCGGCGTGGACGTAGCCGCCTTCGCGCTGAAAAATTTCCGACGCGATGCGCGTGATCTCGTGCAGCAACCGCGCGTAGTCGGGCGGCGACATTTCATCGATCAGTTCGGCCTGGTTCGTGATTTCGCCGTAAAGAAAAGTCGCATCGCGCGCGATCGGCCGCTGCAACTCGGGCATGTCGCTTCTCGTCAGGCCGGCGATTTCGTGCGTGCCGAGTTTTCCGGAAAACAGGAGCCGGTTGGTCCGCCGTCGCTGGCCGGCCGCGGTCGCTTCGGCAACGAATACGAGAATGGTCGCGAGAAGCACAACGAGGATTGCAGGCAGCGGCTGGAAGTAAATTTCGACAAGCGAAAGAACGGCGGAGGCGCCGATCAATTCCGCGATGAGGACGAAAAGAATTCCGCCGCGCCGCCACAGTTCCGGCAGCTCCGACATCGCCCACGCGACCGCGAGACCGAGCGCAATGACGAGCAGATAATTGGCGAGGCCGACGCCGTCGTTAGGCAAAAAGTCGGCGTAAATCCAGCGCCCGATCGTGCGTTCGGGCGGAAGCAGGACTCGCGATTTCTGGAGCGCGATCACGCTCGCGCTCGCGCCGGCGCCGATCCAGAAACTCGCGCCTAACGAACGCTTCATGCGGCCGGCGTCTGCGCGCGGGCGTCGTTAGGCCCGTACGATTTCAGCACGAGGTCGCTGAGAAATTTGTCGGGCGCGTCGATCGCTTCGCGGTTGAGAACGAAACGAACGGTGCCGGTATTTTTTTTGATCAGGCTGAGTCCGAACTGGAAATCCTTGAAAAGATGCGCGCAGAGATCGCTCATTTTCATCCGCTCGGCTTCGGCGCGCTCGACGAGACGTTGCAGCGCGGAGTCGTCGAATTGCAATTCGACACTGTGCTCGCGCGAAAAACGATCGGCGAAAATTTGCGCCTCGTTGCGGAGCGCGGCTTTTTCCTCCTGATGACCTTCGGCCATCAAACGCTCGAGCACGCGTTCGGGGTGGCGCACGAGTTCTTCGGTCACGCGGAGCTGCGTGAGGCCGGAGCCGGCGAGGTGATATTTGTAATCGCGAAATAATTTTTCCCAGACGGTGAGCAGCCCGCGCGCGCCGGTTTTTTCGGTCGCGGCTGCGGCGGCCATGAGAAGGAGCGCTTCGTCTTCGAAGCTGATCTCGATGCCGTAAGCGCGAAAGGCGCGCTCGTATTGATGAAGGATGCTGCCTTCGGAAAACTTCATGATTTTGAAGAGATCGTCAGCGCTTAATTCTTCGCAGACGACGCGCACGGGCAGGCGGCCGATGAATTCCGGCTCGAAGCCGTACTCGACGAAATCGCCGGTCGCGACGTGTTTGAAAACGTCGTTGTCGAGAACGCGGAGCGGTTCGTTTTGAAAACCGATCTGGCCTTGCGCGATGCGGCGCGCGACCTGCGTTTTCAACCGCTCGAAGGCGCCGCTGACGACGAACAGGATGTTACGCGTGCTGATGGTTTCGCGCTTGGTTTTGCCTTTGCGCTGAAACTCGAACGCGGCCTGCAACTGCCCTTGCAGATCGTTCGCGCTGCGCAACGGCACTTCAGTTTCTTCCATTAATTTGAGCAGGGTTGTCTGCACGCCGCGGCCGCTCACGTCGCGACCGGCGAGGTTGCTGGCGGACGCGATCTTGTCGATCTCATCTATATAGATGATGCCGAATTGCGCGCGGGCGACGTCGCCATCGGCTTTTTGGACGAGCTCGCGGACGAGATCTTCGACGTCGCCGCCGACGTAGCCGGTCTCGCTGAATTTCGTCGCGTCGGCTTTGACGAACGGCACTTTGATCAGCTCGGCGATGTGTTTGATGAGATAAGTTTTTCCAACGCCGGTCGGGCCGATGAGGATGACGTTTTGTTTCGCGTACTCGGTTTGCTCGGCGCGAATCGCGTCTTCGTTTTCGAGCCGGCGAACGTAATTGACGTGGTTGTAATGATCGCAAACCGCGATCGCGAGCACCTTCTTCGCTTCGTCCTGCTGGATGACGAAACGGTCGAGATGCGCCTTGATGTCGCGCGGCAGAAAATCGAAAACGAAATGGTCCTCGCTCGGCTTTGGCGGTTTCTCCTCGTCGGTTTCGGCGCGCTCCGGCTGCGCGAAACTGGCGAAGGAAACGTTCTCGCCGAAGTTCGATTTCATGAACTCGGAGAGCTTGGATTGCAATTCTTCGGGGGAAGGAAACGGCGGATTTTGATTCATGGAAAATGCGGCGCGAATGGGTCGATCGTGCGTCGCGCATAACTTAACATTTTGGCCTGGCATGTAAAATTTCGCCGCCGCGATGGCGGCGCGCTGCTTGATTTTCGCCCGCTTCTGTGCTCAATGAAATTCCGCTTCCGCCGGCCGTTCGCGCCGCGGTTCCGGCAACCGCTTCGAACATGTTGAACTTTCTCGCACAAGCGCAAGCTGCCTCGTCGGCCGGCTCCGGACTCATCGGCATGCTGCCGATCGTTTTCATTTTCGTGATCGCGTACTACGTCATGATTCGCCCGCAAATGCGGCGGCAAAAAGAACAGCAGAAACTCGTCTCCGCGCTCAAGACCGGCGATCGCGTCGTGACCGCGTCCGGCATTCACGGCATGATCACGAACGTGAAAGAGACGACCGTGCTCGTGAAAGTGGCCGACAATGTGAAACTGGAAATGGACAAAACCGCCGTGACCAACGTCGTGAAAACCGCCGAGGCCTGATATGAATCCGCTTCTCACCTTCTTCATCGGGCTGCTCCTGCTCGTCCTTTTCGGTTGGTATTTCGCGACCGATTTCGGGCCGCGCAAACGGCTGCTCGCGTTTCTGCTCATGGTGCTGCTCGTCGTTTTCAGCATCGTCACGATCTGGCCGCCGGATAAAAAAATTCAGCTCGGCCTCGACATCCAGGGCGGCACTTCATTTCTCATCCGGCTCGTCCAGGGCGAACGGCCGATCACGAAAAATAATCTCGACCAGGCCGTCGAAGTCATTCGCAAACGCGTCGATTATTTCGGCGGCGGCGAACCGCTCATCAGCCCGGTCGGGACCGATCGCATTCTCGTTCAGATTCCCGGGCTCGATCCGGCGAAAATCATCGAGGCGCGGCAGCAACTTTCGCGCGTGGCGAAGCTCGAGTTTCGTCTCGTTTATCCCGACAACGGCGAGCGCCTGCGCGCGATCGATGCCGGCACCGAAGTGATCCCGCCCGAATACCGGATCGAGAAATACACAATGGATCAGGGCCCCGGCAAGAAGCCGATCGTCGAGCGTTTGCTGGTGAAAAAGAAAGCCGATCTCGGCGGCGATCGCGTGACCGAATCGAGCGCCTATTACGGACCGGAAGGCTGGACCGTGCAGATGAAATTCGACAGTGAAGGCGCGAAAAAATTTGGCCAGATCACGGAAGCGAACGTCGGCCATCGTTTCGCGATCGTGCTCGACGGCGTGATTCAATCCGCGCCGAGCATTCGCACTGCGATCTACGGCGGCGACGCGATTATCACCGGACATTTCGGCGAAGAAGAAGCGCGCGGCCTGGCCAGCGTGCTCGAGAATCCGCTGCAAACTCCGGTCAGCGTCGAGGAAGAGCGCAGCGTTTCGCCGACGCTCGGTGCCGACTCGATTCGCGCCAGCATCATCGCCGGTTTGCTCGGCCTCGCGATCACGCTCGTGCTCGTGCTCATCTATTATAAATTTGCCGGCCTGATCGCGAACCTCGCTCTGATCGTCAACATCATCCTGCTGATCGGCGCGCTGACGATGTTCAACTTCGTCCTCACGCTGCCGGGCATCGCGGGAATTATCCTGACGATCGGCCTCGCGGTCGACGCGAGCGTGCTCATTTACGAGCGATTGCGCGAAGAGCTCGCGCTCGGCAAATCGCTCAAGGTCGCGGTCCAGACCGCTTACGAAAAAGCCTTCTCATCCATTCTCGACGCCAACGTCACGACGCTGATCACGGCCGCGATTTTGTTCTGGAAAGCGAGCGGCCCGGTCAAAGGCTTCGCGATTTCGCTCACGCTCGGCATTCTCGCTTCGCTCTTCACCGCGCTCATCGTCGGTCGAAATCTTTTCAGTTGGTTCGTCGACACCGGCCGGGTCAAGCGCGTCTCGATGCTTCACCTCATCTCGTCGCAGCACATTAATTTTCTCGGCAAAGGTTTCATCGCCTGCATGTGTTCGCTCGCCTTGCTCATCGCGGGCGCGACCGCGTTTGCCGTGCGCGGCGATCGCAACTTCGGCGTCGACTTCAAAGGCGGCGACCTGCTTTCACTGAGCGCGGCGCCGACCGTTCAAGTCGCGCAGGTTCGCGAATCATTGAAGCCGCTCCACCTCGACAACGAGCCGATCCAGCAATCGACTCAGGGCGCGCGCAACTTCATCACCATGCGTCTGCCGCTCAACACGAGTGAGAAAGTACAGCGTGCCGTCCGCGAGGCGATCCCGAATGGCGACTTCAAAGTCGAGCGCGAAGAACGCGTCGGCTCGCTCGTCGGCGGAGAGCTTGCGCGCAATTCGCTCTGGGCGCTCGGGCTCGGCATTTTCGGCATCCTGATTTACGTCACGTTTCGCTTCGAACTTTCCTTCGCCGTCGGTGCGATCGTCGCGTTGCTGCACGACGTGCTCATCACGGTCGGCGTTTTTTCGCTGCTTGGTCGCGAGCTGACCTTGCCGCTCGTCGGCGCGATCCTCACGATTGCCGGTTACTCGATTAACGACACCATCGTCGTCTTCGACCGAATCCGAGAAGGTCTCGCCAGCGGCCGTCGCGGCACGATCGAGGAAATCATGAACTCGAGCATCAACCAGACGCTTAGCCGAACCATTCTCACCAGCAGCGTGACGATGATTCCGATTTTGTGTTTGTTCTTCCTCGGCGGCGCCGTGCTGCGCGACTTCTCGCTCGCCATCATCATCGGTGTGATCGTCGGGACGTATTCGTCCATCTTCATCGCCTCGCCGATTGTGCTCTGGTGGACGCGCGCGCGCGGCGGCAGCGCGAGCAGCCTGCGGCGCGAAGTCACGCAAAAGACGACGCCGGCAAGTTCGCCCGTCTGATTCAGTCTTCGGCGCTTTTTTTCTGCAACCGATAACCGATGCCCGGCTCGGTTTGAATCAGCCGATGCTTCGGGTCGCCCGGCTCAATTTTTTGGCGAAGATGCGTGATGTAAACGCGCAAATATTGCCGATGCTCCTCCGACTTCGGGCCCCAGATTTCGCGCAGGATCTGGCGATGCGTCAGCACGCGGCCCGCGTGCCTAACGAGTAGCCGCAGGAGCGCGAATTCCGTCGCCGTCAGTTTTATTTCGCGACCGCCGCGCGTGACGACGTGCGCGGTCAGATCGACGACCAAATCGCCTTGTCGAAAAACGGAAACTTCCTCGGTCGGCCGGGTTTTTCGTTGCGCGGCGCGGAGGCGCGCGAGCAATTCGGGCGTGCTGAACGGCTTCGTGACGTAATCATCTGCGCCGGCGTCGAGCGCGGCCACCTTCTCTTCTTCGTCGTCGCGCACGGTCAGAACGATAACGGGCGCCTCGCTCCATTCGCGCAGACGTTTCAGAATCGTTAGGCCGTCGAAATCGGGCAGCCCAAGATCGAGGAGCACTGCGTCCGGCTTACGGTTGGCGATTTCGGTCAGGCCTTGCTGGCCGGTCTCGGCTTCGAGCACACGATAGTTTTCCGCTTCCAGCGCGACGCGCAAAAGACGACGAATTTGTTTTTCGTCGTCGATAATGAGGACGAGCGGATTCATCCCGAGGCTTCGTTAGGCAAACGCATCTCGTCGCCTAACGGCAGGCGAATCGAAAAGCGCGAGCCGCCGCCGGCACGATTGCGCGCGACGATTTCTCCGCCTTGTGCTTCGACTAACTGGCGTGCAATTGAAAGACCGAGGCCGAGACCGCCGGTCGGGCGGCCTGCGCCGCGATAAAATTTTTCGAAAACTTTCGCCTCCTCGCCCGGCGCGAGACCGGGTCCGTCATCGGCGACCGAAAACACAAGCGCGTCTTGATCGCGCGCGATACTCGCTTCGATCTTTTGCGCGCCGCCGTGCACCGAGGCGTTCGAGAGCAAAGTGATCAACGCCTGTTCGAGCAAACGCGCGTCGACGAAGATCGTCGGCAAATTTTCGCCGACACTTAGGTTCACAGCGACGTCGGGCAAGCCCGCGCGCGCGATCGCTTCGCGCAAGAGATCAACGGGATCGCACCATTCGCGCACCGGCTGCAAAAGCCCGGACTCCAATCGCGTCGCGTCGAGCAAATGATCGACCGTGCGCGTCAGTCGCCCGACGGCCTGGCGCAACTCCGCGGCGTCCGGTCGCGCTTGCTCGAGCGTCGCCGACATCGCGGCCAGCGGCGTTTTCAATTCGTGCGAAACCGAGTCAAAAAGCGCCTTCTGCAACTTCTCCGATTGCCGCGAGACTTGGGCGGCGCGGCTCGCTTCCAGCGCGCGCTCCTTGTTTACGAAAAGCGCGAGCTGCGCCGCAAACGCGTCGAGCAATTCGCGTTGCTCGATTGTCGGCCCCGATGCGAGATGGACCGCGAGCACACCTTCCGCGCGATCGCCGGTCACGAGCGGCAAATAAAGCGCCTCCGCATCCGGCAGGGTGTCGGTTGATTTGCCCGCGCTTTGTTTTTTCTGAAACGCCCACGCCGCCACGCTCTCGTCCTTGCTCGACGCCGCGAAAGTACTCGAGGCATGGCGCGACAAACCATTTTCATCGCACAACCAAACCGCCGATTCGGCTTCAAAACTTCCCTTGATCAGCGCGAGAATTTTCGGGAGCGCTTCCGCGAGATCGCGGCTGGCGGCAAGCGCGCGCGTGAGTTGATAAAGCGCGGTCGCGCGCAATTCGCGACGGCGTTCCGATTGTTCGGCCTCGCGCAATTGCGATGCGAGATGGCCAATGACGATCGCGATGACGAAATAGGCGCCGAACATTAAAACGTCCTGAAGATGTCCAATGTAAAAAGTGAAGCGCGGCGGGATGAACAAGAAATCCCAGAGCAGCGCGCTGACTGAGGCGAGAAAAAGCGTCGGCCAGCGCCGCAATTGCATGCCCGAAATCGCAACCGCGAGCAGGTAAAAAAGCGCGATCGCCCAGTAGCCGGTGTAACGAAAAATCGAGAGCGAAAATGCCGTGACCGCGACCGCGATGATGAAGGCAAATCCAAAATAGCGCCATTGCACGCGCGCGAGCCGATCATCGAGCGCTTCGTTTTTTCGGGGCGCGGTTTCCTCGGCCGGAATCATGTGGATGTCGATGTTGCCGCTGTGGCGCATGAGCCATTGCAGCGGATCGCGTGTCCACAGACTCGTTAGGCGACGGGCGAGCGGTTTTCCGATCACGATTTGTGTGATGTTATTTTGCTGCGCGATCCGCAACAGCGTTTCGCCAACATCCGTCCCCGCCGTGGAAATCACTTCGGCACCGAGCTGGCGCGCGAGCGCGAGATAACGCGTCAGCCGCAGCTGCTCTTCGCGCGACAAGGCACGCGGCTGTTCGATGTTGACCACGGTCCACGACGCTTCCATCGAAGCCGCGAGCCGACGCGTGTAACGAATCAATCGCTCCGAATAAGGACTCGCGCTCACCGCGACCAACAACCGATCGCCGCTCTTCCACGGTCCGATGATGTTTTCTTCCGACATGATGTCGCGCAAATCGCGATCGACATGTTCGGCGACGAGACGCAGCGACATTTCGCGCAACGCCGTGAGGTTGCTCTCACGGAAAAAATTCTGCGCGGCCCGTTCCGCGCGCTCGCCGAGATAAACTTTTCCCTCCGCCAAACGGGTCCGCAGTTGTTCCGTCGTCAGGTCGACGAGGACGATTTCATCCGCGAGATCGAGCACCGAATCGGGCACCGTTTCGGTCACCGTGATGCCGCTGATTTGCCTAACGACATCGCTGCGGCTGGCGACGTGTTGCACATTTAGCGTCGTGTAAACATCGATGCCGGCGTCGAGCAATTCGAGCACGTCCTGATAACGTTTTGGATGGCGCGACCCGGGCGCATTCGCGTGCGCGAGCTCGTCCACCACCGCGAGACCAGGATGCCAGGTGAGGATGGCGTCGAGATCCATTTCGCCTAACGACGTCCCCCGATATTCGATCTGCGTCCGGGGCATGATCGGCATGCCTTCGAGCAACGCTTCCGTGTCTTTGCGCCCGTGCGTTTCAACGAGACCGACGACCACTTCGCAACCTTCGGTCTGCTTCAGCCGCGCCGCCTGCAGCATCGCGTAGGTTTTCCCCACGCCCGGCGACATCCCGAAAAAAATCTTCAACCTTCCGCGCGCCGCCGCCGTTTCCTCGCGTTTCATTTGCGCGAGCAGGTCATCCGGGTTTGGCCGGTCGGCTTCGCTCATGGGAGAAGCCTACTCATTTGCTTTGCAGATCGCACTTTCATAAAGACGTTGCGCTTTTCAGCGCAAAGCGTCGAGCGCGAGATTGAGGCGCAGGACGTTGACGCGCGGCTCGCCGAGGAAGCCGAACTGCGGCGGCTCAGTCGCGCTCTCGGCGAGGTCGGAGATTTTTTTCGCGGAAAGATTTCGCGCGGCCGCAACGCGCGCGATTTGGAGGCGCGCGGCTTCCGGTGAAATGTCCGGATCGAGTCCGCTCGCGGACGCCGTCAGCAAATCAACCGGCGCGTTCTGGCCGAATTTGGCGCGTCGTTCTTCGATCGATTTCTTCAAGTCCGCGCTGGTCGGTCCCTGGTTGCTCGCACCCGAGGGGACGGTCGCGAAATCAACGGCAGAGGGACGCGGCCAGAAATATTTCGCGCCTTTAAATTTTTGCGCGAGCAGATCGGAACCGATGAGTCTTCCTTTACTCGTTAGGCGCGAACCGTTCGCCTGGCGCGGAAACACCAGCTGCGCAATTCCGGTCAACGCGAGCGGATAGATGACTCCCGTGAGCAATGTGATCACGAGATAAATGCGGAGTGAACGCATGATCATTTTCATTCGTTAGGCTAAGTGCAAAGCGACGAGCGCGAGGTCGACGAGTTTGATTCCGACAAATGGCGCGATCAGTCCGCCGACGCCGTAGATGAGAAGGTTGCGCACGAGAATTTGGGCCGCGCCGACCGCACGATATTTCACGCCGACGAGGGCGAGCGGGATGAGCGCGACGATGATGAGCGCGTTGAAAATAACCGCGCTCAGGATCGCGCTTTCCGGCGAATGCAGCCGCATGATGTTGAGCGCGGCGAGCGGCCCGGCGGTCGCGCCACTCGTTAGGTAAAGCGCGCCGAACATCGCCGGGAGGATGGCGAAATATTTCGCGACATCATTCGCGATCGAGAAAGTCGTGAGCGCGCCGCGCGTCATGAGCAATTGCTTCCCGATCTCGACGATTTGGATCAGTTTCGTCGGGTTCGAATCGAGGTCGACCATGTTGCCGGCTTCGCGGGCGGCTTGCGTGCCGGTGTTCATCGCGACGCCAACATCGGCTTGCGCGAGCGCGGGCGCGTCGTTCGTGCCATCGCCGGTCATGGCGACGAGGCGGCCTTGCGCCTGTTCCGCGCGAATGCGTTTCAGTTTTTCCTCGGGCGTGGCCTGCGCCATGAAATCGTCCACGCCCGCTTCGGCCGCGATCGCGCCGGCGGTGAGCGGATTGTCGCCCGTGATCATGACCGTGCGGATGCCCATTTTGCGCAACTGCGCGAAACGCTCCTTAATTCCGCCTTTCACGACGTCCTTCAGCTCGATGACGCCGAGCGTCGCCCTGTCGGCCGCGACGACGAGCGGTGTGCCGCCGCGGCGCGAAATCTCCTCGACGCTCTTCGCGACCGCCTGGGGAAAATTTCCGCCTAACGAATCGACGAATCCGCGCACCGATTCGGCCGCGCCTTTGCGCACGCGTTGCGTCGGCCGATCGGCGGTCGCGTGCAGATCGATCCCGCTCATCCGCGTCTGCGCGGTGAACGGGACGAAGGTCGCGTGCAATTCGTACATCGCTCTTGCGCGCAATCCAAACTTCTCTTTTGCGAGCACGACGATGCTGCGGCCTTCCGGCGTTTCGTCGGCGAGCGAACTCAATTGCGCGGAAGCGGCGAGATCTTTTTCCTCAACGTTAGGCGCGGCGTGAAACGCGACCGCCATGCGATTGCCGAGCGTGATCGTGCCGGTTTTGTCGAGGAGTAGGACGTCGATGTCGCCGGCCGCTTCGACGGCGCGTCCGCTGGTCGCGAGGACGTTGTGTCTAACGAGTCGGTCGATGCCGCTAATGCCGATCGCACTGAGCAATCCGCCGATCGTCGTCGGGATCAGACAAACGAGTAGCGCCACCAAAACCGGAATGCCGACGTTGACTGCATTTTTTTGGCCGGCGGCCTTCTCGCTGTAATGGGCGAACGCCGGCAGGGTGAAGACCGCGAGAACAAACAGCGCGGTCAGGCTAACAAGCAGGATGCTGAGCGCGATTTCGTTAGGCGTTTTTTGCCGACGCGCGCCTTCGACCATCCCGATCATGCGATCGATAAACGTGTTTCCCTGCTCGCTCGTGATGCGGATGACGATGCGATCGCTGAGCACACGCGTGCCGCCGGTGACCGCGCTGCGATCGCCCCCGCTCTCGCGAATGACCGGCGCCGATTCGCCAGTGATGGCCGACTCATCGACACTCGCGATGCCTTCGATCACTTCGCCGTCGCCCGGAATAACGTCGTTCGTTTCGCAGACGACGACGTCGCCTTTTTTCAAATCGCTCGCCGAGATTTTTTCTTCGTGCGAATCCGTTAGGCGACGCGCCATCGTTGTCGTGCGCATGCGTCGCAAGGTCTCGGCCTGCGCTTTGCCGCGGCCTTCCGCCATCGCTTCAGCGAAATTCGCGAAGAGCAAGGTGAACCAAAGCCACAAGCTGATTTGCAGATTGAAGCTGCTGAAGTGCGCGACCGCGATCGCGGAAGTCGTGACCGCGCCGAGCAGCACGATGAACATGACCGGGCTACGCCACTGCACGCGCGGATCGAGTTTCCGAAACGACTCGCCGATCGCCGGCAGGAACAGCGTCGGATCGAAAATGGATGACCTGGATCTCGCACTCATAAATTAGAACGTCCTCCCGGCTTGCATGAGGAAGTGCTCGATGATTGGGCCTAACGAGAGGACCGGGAAAAAGGTGAGCGCACCAACGATGAGCACGATCGAGATGAGGAGCACGGTGAAGACCGGGCCGTTGGTCGGGAAGGTTCCGCTCGAGGGCGGCGCGGCTTTTTTTTGCGCGAGACTGCCGGCAATCGCGAGCACCGGCACGATGATGGCGAAGCGGCCGACAACCATCGTTAGGGCGAGGGTGTAGTTAAACCAATCGGTGTTGGCGTTGAGACCGGCGAAGGCACTGCCGTTGTTCGCGGCGGCGGAGGTAAAGGCGTAAACGATTTCGCTTAATCCGTGCGGCCCGGCGTTGTTTAGGCTCTTGAGCGCGGCGGGGTAAAGCATCGTTAGGGCGCTGCCGCAAAGGATCATCACGGCGGGCGCGAGGACGGCGATCACGGCCCAGGAGACTTCGCGCGCTTCGATTTTTTTGCCGAGATATTCCGGCGTTCGCCCGACCATCAACCCGGCGATAAAAACCGTGAGCAGGACGAACATCATCATCCCGTAAAAGCCCGCGCCAACGCCGCCAAAGATCACTTCGCCGAGCATCATGTTGACGAACGGGACGAGTCCGCCGAGCGGCGAGAGCGAGTCGTGCATCGTGTTGACCGCGCCGCAGGAAGCGTCGGTCGTGACGGTGGCGAAAAGTGCGGAATTGAATTGGCCGAAGCGAACTTCTTTGCCTTCGAGCGAAGCAGTCGTTAGGCCGAGCGCGGGGTTTGGTTGCAGCTCGGCCCACCAAAGCGTCGCGAAACCAGCGAGGAAGAGCGCGAACATCGCCGCCCAGAGCGCCCAGCCCTGGCGCCGGTCGCCCGTCGTTAGGCCAAACATGTAAACGAGCGCCGAGCCGAGCCAGAAGATGACGAAGACTTCGATGAAGTTCGTTAGCGGCGTCGGGTTTTCGAAAGGATGCGCGCTGTTCTGTCCATAAAATCCGCCGCCGTTGGTCCCGAGCTGTTTGATCGCAACTTGCGAGGCGACCGGTCCGAGCGGAATCACCTGCGCCGCACCTTCGATCGTCGTGGCGGTCGGATAACCGTCGAAAGTTTGCGGCACACCTTGCTGCGCGAGCACGACCGCGATCACGAGCGAGATCGGCAGCAAGATATAGAGCGTGCAGCGGGTGAGATCGGCCCAGAAATTTCCGATGGTCGCGACCTGCTTGCGCACGAGCCCGCGGATGAGCGCGACCGCGATCGCGATGCCGGTCGCGGCGCTGACGAAGTTGTGCACCGCCAGCCCGGCCATCTGGGTGAAGTAACTCATCGTGTTCTCGCCCGAGTAGGCCTGCCAGTTCGTGTTCGTGACGAAGCTGACCGCAGTGTCGAAAGCGAGCGCGAAGGGAACGTTAGGCAGCTGTTGCGGATTCAGCGGCAACCAGCGCTGCGTCATTTCCAGCGCGAGCAAAACCACGCCACCGACGATATTGAAAACCAGCATCGCGACCGCGTATGTCTTCCACGACATCTCCTGCGAAGGATCGACGCCGGCGAGTTTGTAAATGAAGCGCTCGACCCAGCCTAACGAACGCGAAAGAAAATGCCGCTCGTCCGCAAAAACGCGCGCGAGGAATTTGCCTAACGGCGGCGTGATCGCGAGCAGACCGCCGGCGAAAAGCGCGAGTTGGAGAAAATCCCGTGCGTGCATGCAGCGATTCTGCACGCGCGGTTCGGACACCGTTAATTAAAGTAGGTCGCGAAAGTGTTAAAAGAATATTAACGGCTGCGACCTGAAGTGCTCGGCCTCGCGCAATTCTTGTCGCCGCCTCAGTTCGCGATAGAATTCAGTCTCGACCAAAAAATCATTGCCCTTCGAAAAACAAATGAAATCAATCACAGCTCAATCGACCGCCGCAATTCTTGTCACCCTTGTCTGCGCGATTCCGCTCACGCGCGCCGCGGCGCAGATGGATCGCGATCCACTCGCCTGGATGGAGCAGAAAGTGACCGCGAGCGATGGAACGCAAAACAGTTATTTCGGCTCGGCCACGGCGCTCGACGGAGCGACCGCGTTGATCGGCGCCGATGGAGAAAATAGTTTTCAGGGCGCGGCCTACATTTTCACCGAATCAAACGGCGACTGGCAGCAGACGCAGCGGCTGATGGCGAAGACCGGGCAGGCGGGCGACGAATTCGGCTATCGCACCGCACTTCTCGGCGACACGGCGGTGATCGGCGCCTTCAGCGCGACCGTGAACGGCAACACGAGCCAGGGCGCAGCTTACGTTTTTAACAAGACGAAAAAGAAATGGCGCGAAGGCCAGGAACTGACCGCGAACGACGGCGCGGTGTTTGATAATTTCGGCGCTGCGGTCGCGATCTCCGACGACACAATCGCAGTTGGCGCAAACGGCGCGACCGTCGGCGGCAATCCGGCGCAAGGCGCGGTCTACGTTTTCAATTACGCGAACGGCATCTGGTCGCAGACACAAAAACTGACGGCGAACGACGGCGCGTCCTACGACAATTTCGGCCTCTCCGTCGCGCTCGACGGTTCGACCATTCTCGTCGGCTCCCCGCGCGCGACCATCGGCAGCCACAGCGCACAGGGCGCGGTCTACGTTTTCACGAACTCCGGTGGCATCTGGAGCCTGGCGCAGAAGTTGACCTCAAGCGACGGCGCCGCGAATGACGGCGTCGGCCAGTCAGTCGCGCTCGAGAATAACATCGCGCTCGTCGGCGCCTATTTCGCAACCGTGAACAGCCATTCCGGCCAGGGCGCGGCTTACATTTTCACTCGCATGAACAATGTCTGGAGCCAGACCCAGAAACTGACTTCGAGCCAGGGCGAAGCGGACGATTACTTCGGCAACACCGTCGCGCTCGACGGCAAAACTGCGCTGATCGGCGCGGATGGTTCGACGGTCGGAAGCAATACCGACCAGGGAAAAGCCTACCTTTTCGCCGAGAAACACGGCAACTGGAAGCAGTCGCATATTTTCACCGCGAGTGATGGCGTGCAGGATGATTTTTTCGGCGCAGCGCTTGCTTTGGATAACGGCACCGCGCTGGTCAGCACGCCGCATCCGACGATCGACGGGAACACCTATCAGGGCGCGGGCTACTTCTTCGAGCAATCAGCGGGCGGATTACCTTGAATCCTGCCTTCGCGCTCCGAGCTGGAAAAGAGGAATTTTCCTTTCGTTAGGCCACGCTATCTTCCGCGCCAGCGCATGAAGAAAAGCTCTTTTGCCCGCTTTTTTCTCGGCCTCGCCGCCGCGTTGCTTCTCTTCGGCGGCATTCTTCATACGCGTGCTTTTCCGAAAGCGGTCGCCGCGGTCGGCAATTCAAATCTCGCTCCGTTTTTCGGGAAAGCTTTGCAGGGGCTTTGGCTGATCGATTCCACCGTGCTCTTCACTTTGGGTTTCGTTTTCGGTCTGCTCGCGCTGCGGCCGCGGCTCGCGTCCGGCGCGGTCATCGTGCTCGTCGGCGTGATTCCGGCGATGACCGCGGTGCTGCTTTACCGTTTCATCGGCGCTTTCCCGGCGGCGCATCTTTTGCTGGCGGTCACGGTCTGCGTTGTGCTGGCCGGCTCGATGTGGAATCGCAATGCGTAACCGGATTCGCGCCGGGTTTCGATCGAACATCGCTCGCCGCGCATGACAGAAAGTTCCATCGAGGGCGGCTGCCTTTGCGGAGCGGTGCGCTACATGGCGCGCGGGACTCCCTATCACGTCACGCATTGTCACTGCGCGGATTGCCGGCGCAGCGCCGGCGCGGCTTTTGTCACCTGGTGTTCGTTTCGGCGGGAGGATTTCGTCGTCAACCGCGGCGAGATTCGGACGGTTGAATCTGCCGGGCGATTGCGCGGCTTTTGTCCGTCCTGCGGTTCGAGCCTGACGTTTCTCTCTTCACCGGACTCGGCAGAGATCGATGTGACGGTGAGCAGTTTTGATAATCCCGAGCGGGTTTCGCCGCGCGACCACATCTGGGTCGATAATCGGCTCGCCTGGATTTCGCTCGCGGACGGTTTGCCACAGCACGCACGAAGTCGGCCGTCGTCGCCGAACTAGACTATACTCGTTAGGCGGCCTGCCTAACGAGTAAAGGAGTGGTCAGACCGTGGCGCCGGCGAGAAGTTCCACTTCCGCGCCCGCTTCTTCCGGATTGCGATTGAATTGCAGATCGTAAAGGCGCCGGTAGTAGCCGCTCTTCTCGAGCAACTCCGCGTGGTTGCCCATTTCTTTGATGTGGCCGTTTTCCATCACGACGATTTGATCGGCGGAAAGAATGGTCGAGAGCCGGTGCGCGATCGCGATCACGCTGCGGCCTTCGGCGAGTCGTTCGAGCGCGAGCTGGATTTGCTGTTCGCTTTCGGAATCGAGCGCGGAAGTGGCTTCATCGAGCAAAAGGATCGGCGCGTTTTTGAGCAGCGCGCGCGCGATCGCGAGCCGCTGTTGCTGGCCGCCGGAAAGGAGGCAGCCTTTGTCGCCGATGATGGTGTCGTAGCCTTTCGGCTGCGCCATGATGAAGTCGTGCGCGTAGGCGGTGCGGGCGGCGGCGTAAATTTCCTCCGCAGTCGCGTTCAACCGGCCAAATTGGATGTTCTTAAAAATCGTGTCGTGAAAAAGAAATGTCTCCTGCGTCACGAGACCGATCTGTTCGCGCAACGATGCCTGGGTGAAATTGCGCAGGTCGCGTCCGTCGATTCGCACCACGCCGGTGGTCGGATCGTAAAGGCGCAGAATGAGCGAAAGAATCGTGCTCTTGCCCGCGCCGCTCGCGCCGACGAGCGCGTAACTGCGACCCGGCTCGATGCGCAGGTTGAGATTTTGCACCGCGTCGCTGATCCCGCCGGCATAACGAAAAGTGACGCGCTCGAAATCGATTCGCCCTTCGGAAACCGTCAGCGCCTGCGCGTCGGGCCGATCCTGCACCGTCGGTTTGGAGTCGAGCGTTTGGAAAATGCCGACCGTCGATTGAATCGAGCGCTGCATGATGACGTGGATGCGGCTCAAAGTTTTGATCGGATCGTAAAGCAGAAAAATTCCGCCGATGAGCGCGATGAATTTCGCCGCGGGCAGACTCGCCGCGTAGACATAGAGGAGCGCAAGGGCGACGCCGATGGCCGCGATCGTCTCGACAAGCGGTCCGACGGCCTCGGTCGAGCGCACGATCCGCATCGCGCTCGTGAATTGCTGGTCGTTGCTGCGGCGAAACATTTTTTCCTGATAATCTTCCCGCGCGAACGATTTGATCACGCGGATGCCGCCGAAGGTTTCCTGCATCGTCACGTTCATCTGGGCGAGGCCGAATTGTTCGTTGACCACCGCCTTGCGCGCGCGCTTGCCGTAGAGCGAGAGCGGGATGATGCAGCTCGGGAAAAGGATGAGCGTCACGACGGTAAATTTCCAGTCGAGGTAGAGAAGCACGCTGATTCCGCCGACGATCGCGATCGGCTGTTTGAATAAATCGCTGCTCACGATCGAGAGCGCGGCCTGCATCATGTTCGTGTCATTCGTGATTCGCGACATGAGGAAACCGGCCTGCGCCTTGTTAAAAAAATCCATCGAGTGGTTGATCATTTTCGCGAAGAGCTCCGTGCGAATATCGGTCAGCACCTTGAAACTCACCCACGTCGTGTAGTAGGTGTTCGCGTAGGAACACAGACTGCGCACGGTCATGATCGCGGGGATCGCGAGGCAGGTTAGAATCAGCGAGTTGATCTTCGGCCCGTGGCCCATCAGCTCCGGATGACTCGCGAGGTCGGCCGGATTCACCGGATGGCCGTTGAAAATCACGTTCGTCACCCGCGCCATCACCAGCGGCAGACCTGAGGTCACAATGCCGTAGAGAAACCCAAATCCCAGCCCGATGATGAAGCGAAATTTGTAAGGCGCGACGTAGCTGTAGAGCCGCCGGTAGGGCCGCCATCCGATGCGGATGGTTTGCCAAATCGACTGCTTCGGTTCGCTCTTTTTTCCGTCGCTCATGACTCGCGCGCCGCCGGAGTCGACAGCAGCGACTGCATAGCATCGATCACTTGTTCCGTCGAGATTTCGTTCATCGCTGCGGGTGGTTGTTTGGGAGCAAAATCCTCGCCGGAACTGGCTTTTTCTCCCTGCAAAATAAGTGCCGGCGTCGTGCGCGGCCGCCAGTGAAACGGATTCGTCGGCCCGAAAAGCGCGACCTGTGGCGTGCCGAGTGCGCCCGCCAGATGCATCGGCGCGGAATCGATCGTGACGAGCAGCCGCGCGCGCGCGATCAAGGCCGCGAGGGTGAGCAAATCAAGCTCCCCGGCGAGATCGACGACCGGTGCGCGCAGTTGCGATTTAATTTTCGCGATCTGTTCGAGCTCGAGCGGCGACGAACCGCTCGTGAGCACGAAGGTAAACTGATCGCGCAACCTGTCGATGACTTCGGCCCAGCGTTCAGCGAGCCAGAATTTCTCCGCGCGCGCCGAACCGACGTGGAGAACGACGAAGTCCTCGCCAAGGTTGCGCGTTTCGATGATTTCCGCGGCGCGTTTCTGCGCGGCGTCCGGCAGCGCGAGTCCGATTTCCGGCCTGGGTTCATTGATGCCTAACGAGTCAAGCAGCGCGAGATGATGATCGATCGTGTGCAGCGTTTGCACGCGCGACGGGACGACTTCGTTGTAGCAAAATTCGCGCAGCAACTCGTGCGGCGCCGAAGTGTAAGTGACGCGATGTTGCGCGCAGGAGAGCAAGCTCAAAAATGCCGAGCGATCCGTCCGCGAAAAATCGAAGCAGTAATCAAATCCCGTGCGCGCGATTGCCAGCCAGCGCGGCAAATCGGAAACCCCGCCGCGCATCACGACCGCATGATCGACGCCCTGAATCGCCGGCAGCAATTCGCGCGAGCCGTGCGCGACGACCAGCGTGATTTTGGCCGACGGGAATTTTTCCCGCAAGGCCGCGATCGCCGGCACGGTCAGGATCAGGTCGCCGATCCTTTTGAGCTGGATGAGGAGAACGTTCAACCGCCTAACGAGTCGTCGCCATCGCGGCACGATACGCATCGAGCAGCCGCGCGCGAAAATGGTCCCAGGTAAAATTTTCCACCACGCGTTCGCGCGCGGCCACGCTCATGCGCGCGACGATTTCCGGCCGATCGTAAAGATACTGGATCGCGTCCGTGAGCGCATCGACATCAGCCGGCGGAATGATGATTCCCTGCACGCCGTCCTCGACCACGTCGCCGGCTTCGCGGGTCGTGATTTGCGGGAGACCGCAGGCCGCGGCTTCGTAGGTGACTTTGGCGCTGCCTTCGCACTGCGACGGAAAAACGTGGATGGTCGATTGGCGCAGATAAATTTCCGGCTCCTTCGCGAAGCCGACCACCTTCACATTCGGCCGCGCAAATTTCGCCAGCGCCGGCTTGATCTCATCGTGCACCGCGCCGACGAGCCAAAGCTCGGCATCTTTCAGGTCGAGCCGCGCCCAGGCTTCGAGCAAATGATGGACGCCTTTGCGCTCGATCAGCGCGCCGGAAAAAATCGCGCGAAAAATCGGCGGCCGTTCGCCCGGCGTGAAGCGTTCGACATCGACACCGCGCGGGAGATAGAAAAGTTTTTCCTCCGGGAAACCTTGCACGCGGAAAGTCTCGGCCGCGCGTTCCGAGAGAACGAGAATGAGGCTCGCGAGATCGTATTCTTTCAAATAACGCTCGCGCTCGAGCAGCAGCTCATCCTTCCAACGCTTGCGCCATTTCGCCGGCGGATTGTTCGGCGCGGCTTGCGGGCGTTTGGTTTTGCCGCGATCGCGGTGCCAGGTCGGAATTTCCAAGACCGACGGAATGCCAAGCTTCCGCGCCGTCCGCAGCGAGAGCAGACAGTCGCCCGACCAGCTGTGAAACAAATCGTAGCGTCCGGTTGCAAGATGACGCGACGCGATCCAGTCGAGATACTTTTTTTTCGCGCCGTAATAATAGGGTCGTTCCATCCCGGAAAGCAGCCGCACCGGATGCCAGCGCAACGAATCGATTAGCCCCGCCGGAATTTCCCGCTGCCGATTCGCGTAGGCGACCGCCTTGCCGAGAAAACCGCCGCGATACGACGCGCGCAAGGTCTCGAAAGCGTCCGTGTCCAGCCCCGAACCGCCGATGCGCGCGAAGATCGAGTAGAGCAAATGCGTCGGCAATTGACGCGAGGCCGCGCGCGCGACAACAGGAGGCGGGGCCTTTAGAGTTTCACCCACCATGGCCTCCCATTATCCTTTTGTAATGCCCGCAAGTAAAGATCGAACTCCCGCGCGCCACTGCCGATGAGCCCTGGCCTAACGATCGGTCTCGTGCGCCGCGGACACTCTGAGACCGGCGGCGCGGAGAATTATCTCAAGCGGCTCGCGCGCGGGCTCGACCTTGCCGGCCAGGCGACGCGACTCTTCACCGACGCGAGCTGGCCGGCGAGCGCGTGGTCCTTTGGCCCGATGACGCGGCTGCCCGGCGAGAGCGCGCGGCGTTTCGCCGACGAGCTGGAAAAATCGCGGCCTAACGAACACTGCGATCTGCTTTTCAGCCTCGAGCGCATCTGGCGCTGCGATGTCTACCGCGCCGGCGACGGAATTCATCGCGCCTGGCTGCGACGGCGCGATGCCGCCTCCTCGCGCACGCGAAAATTTCTGCGCCATTTCGGGCGGAGTCATCGCGACATTTTCGAGCTCGAGGAGTCGCTTTTTCGCGGCGGCGCGAAGCGCGTCATCGCCAATTCCGCGATGGTGAAAAAAGAGGCGCAGGATTTTTACGGCTATCCGACCGCGCAGATCGATGTCGTGCCCAACGGCGTGCCGTTGGCGGAATTCGAGGTCGCGCCGGAGGTGCGGAACGCGCGCCGGAAGAATCTTGGCCTAACGACTAACGACATCGCCGTCCTTTTCGTCGGCTCCGGCTGGGAACGCAAAGGTTTGCGTTACGCGCAGCAGGCGATCGAGTCGTTAGGCGGAAATTTTCGCCTCCTCATCGCCGGCCGCGGGCGGACGAATCCGGGAAAAAGCCGCAACGTTCGTTCGTTAGGCGAAGTCCGCGACCTGCCCGCACTCTACGCCGCGGCCGATATTTTTTTGCTGCCGACACTTTACGATCCGTTTTCCAACGCCTGCCTCGAAGCGCTCGCCTCCGGCCTGCCCGTCGTGACGACGCGCGCCAACGGCTTCAGCGAAATCATCGCCGACAAAGTCCACGGCTCGATCGTCGATGACGCGCGCAACATCGAACAGTTGCGCGCCGCGCTCCAATTTTGGTCCGGCGCCGAGCGCCGCGCCAACGCCCGCGGTGCGATTCTCACGCGCGCGAGCCGCTACGACATTTCGGCGAACGTCGAGCAAACGCTCGCGGTCCTGCGTTACGCCGCGAGCGCGGCGGCGTTGTCGGGAAAAATCCGGAACACCTGATCGAGGCGCGCGATTTCAAAAATCGGCCGGACCGATTCCTGCAAACCGGCGAGCGCAAATTTCCCGCCGTAAGCGCCGACCTTTTGCATCGCCTCGATCAGAACTGCGAGCCCGGAGCTGTCGATGTAAGTCACCTTCGCGAGATCGACCACGACCTTGGCCGGCTTTTTCTTGATCATGGCCGCGAGCGACGCGCTGATCTGTGGCGAGACGTGCAGGTCGATTTCGCCTTCGAGCGGCAAAACGTTCGGCGATTTTTCCGGCATGCTCGGGAACGATGTCACTCTTGCGCGCGGCGTCAATCGCCTCACCAGCCGAGCTCGGCGATGCGCGCATCGACTTCGGAAAAATCGGCGACGACATGATCGGGCGCGTGGGCCGCGAGTTGTTCGCCGGAAAAAGTTCCTGTCGCGACCGCGATCGTGCGCGCGCCGATCGCCTTGCCGCAGGCGACGTCGTGCGGCGTGTCGCCGATGACGTCGATTTCGTCCGCGCGAAAATCGACCAGATGTTTTTCGCGCGCCCGTTTTTGCGCGAAAGGTCCGAGCTGGTTGCGATCGTCATGATCGTCGGCAAAAGCGCCGAACTCGAAAAAATTCCAGACGCCGTAATGCTCCAGTTTCAACTGCGCCGCGCGCTCGATGTTGCCGGTCAAAAGCGCGAGCACGTTGCCGTCGTGCGCTTGCAGACGCGGGAGCAATTTTTCGATTCCGGGCAAAAGTCTGCCGTCGCGCCACGGCAGCTCGCGCGCGAGAAATTGCGCATAGGAATCGAAAAACCTGCGCAAGTTTTCCTCGGAAGCCTCGATCTCCGCCTTGCGAAACGCCTGCCTAACGATGCCGGTATCAGTCCGTCCCGCGACTTCGACGTCGCGCAGACCATCCTCGATTCCGAACTGCCCCCGCAGGACATCGCTCATCGCCCGCACGCCCGCGCCGCGGGTGTCGACGAGTGTGCCGTCGATGTCGAAAAGAAGAAGACGCTTGCTCAACTTGAAAATCGTGGCGCAGATTGAAAGCGGCGCGCGCGAAGCAGGAACGAACACCGAATTGAGCAAATCGCGACCGTGAATTTATCGACCTATCGCGGACGGCTTGCGCCTTCGCCGACCGGCTATTTGCACGTCGGGCACGCCGCGACTTTCTGGCGGGCGCAATCGCGCTGCCGTGCGCGTGGCGGCCAGCTCGTGCTGCGCATCGAGGATCTCGATCGCGAACGTTGCCGACCCGAGTTTGAAAAAGCGCTGCTCGAAGATATCGCATGGTTCGGTCTGACTTGGGACGAAGGCCCGTATCGGCAGAGCGAGCGCCGCGATTTGTATCTTGCCGCGTGGCGAAAATTGCGTGGTGCCGGGTTGATTTATCCCTGCGAATGTTCGCGGCGCGATTTGCTCGATGCTGCCGCCGCGCCGCATGCCGAAGATGAAGAACCGATCTATCCCGGCACCTGCCGGCCGTCTCGCCCAACGATGCCTAACGAACTCGAACCCGCCGGCTGCAACTGGCGCTTTCGCGTCCCGGCGGACGAACCGCTTGAGTTCGACGACGGCTTCGCCGGCCCGCAACGCGCCCGCGCCGGGAGCGATTTCGGCGACTTCGTCGTCTGGCGAAAAGACGACACGCCTGCCTATCAACTCGCGGTCGTGGTCGATGACGCCACGATGCAGATCACTGAAATTGTACGCGGCGCCGATCTTCTTCTCTCAACGTTTCGTCAGTTGCTTCTTTATCGCGCGCTAGGTCTCGCGCCGCCGAGATTTTTTCACGCGCCGCTCGTCAACGACTCGTTAGGCAAACGTCTCGCCAAGCGGCACGATGCGCTTAGTCTGCGACATTTTCGTGCGCGTGACGTTTCGCCCGACGAACTGCGCGCGCAATTTTGCGAATTCGATCCCGAATGAAAACGCGCGCGCTTTTCGGTTTCTGCCTTGCCAGCTTTTTACTTCGCGCCGAACTCGAGGCGTCGCTTGCGCCTCCGCCCGCAGGCAAGCTTTATCAGGGTTTTTTCTTCAGCGCGATCTCGCCGACGAGCGACGACGCGAACGAGCACAACGTGACCGCGCGGGACGTCGCGCAGTTCGAGAAAACGGTCGGCGCGAAGACGGCCTGGATTTATTTTTCCGACAACTGGTTCGAGTCCCGCGTTTTTCCCGCCGCGACCTGCGAATGGATTCGTTCGTTAGGCAAAATTCCTTACGTGCGGCTGATGCTGCGATCGGATCTGGATCAGAACCACGGCGAGAGAAATTTCAGCCTAACGAATATCGCGGCGGGCCTTTTCGACGGCGACCTGAAACGCTGGGCAACGGCGGCAAAAAACTTCGGCACTCCGATTTTGATCGAGTGGGGGACGGAGCCGAACGGCGACTGGTTTGCCTGGAATGGAAAATGGAACGGCCGGCGCGAAGGCCCGGCGCGCTATGTCGCGGCGTATCGCCACATCGTCGATGTGATGCGCGTGGCCGGCGCGACGAATCTGCAATGGGTCTGGCACGTCAATTGGGACGACCAGCCGGAGACGAAGTGGAACCGGCTCGAGAATTATTTTCCGGGCGAAAATTATTGCGCCTGGATGGCTTTGAGCGCATACGGCGCGCTCACGCCACGGAGCCGCGAAGAGGTCGAGAGTTTTCGCGCCGAGGTCGACCACGCGTATCCGCGCCTAACGAGTCTCGCGCCGGGCAAGCCGATCCTCATCGCGGAATTCGGTTTCGACATTCACTACCGCGGCGGGATGGCGGCGAGCTGGGCGCGAGCGGCCCTGCAGGATATTTTTTCCGGGCGCTGGCCGGCGGTCGTCGGCTTTTGCTGGTGGAACGAGAGCTGGGAAAATGACGATGTCGCGGCGCACAATTCCGACCTGAATATTTTGCACGACCCGGAATTGACCGCGGTTTTTCGCGAGGAGTTGCAGCGACATCGCGCGAAGATTCAGCTGACGCCGATCATCGCGCGACCGTGAAGGCGTTGCCGCGCGAGCGCGCACGGGCGAGATTTCGACATGGTCAACATTTCGATCGAATACACCGGCGGACTGCATTGCAAAGCGATCCACGAACCGTCGAAATCGGAACTCGCGACCGACGCCCCGGCCGATAATCAGGGCAAAGGCGAGTCGTTTTCGCCGACCGATCTCGTCGCGACCGCGCTCGGCACCTGCATCGCGACGACGATGGGAATCGTGGCCGAACGCAATCAGATCGAGCTGCGCGGAATGACCGTGCGGGTGAGCAAGGAAATGGCCGATGCGCCGCGCCGGGTCGCGCGCCTAACGACGGAAGTGCACGTGCCTTTGCCTAACGACCATCCGCAGCGCGAACTGCTCGAGAAGACCGCGCTGGGTTGTCCCGTCCATCGCAGCCTCCCGGCGGAAATGGAGCGGCCGACGACGTTTTTCTGGGAAGGCTGAATTCGTTAGGCGTTAGGCGTTAGGCGCGCTTCTCGTTAGGCCGATCGAGAAGCTGCGCGTAATTGTGTGGCTTCCGATTTCTCCAGCTGCGCTTTTGATAGGCGTAACCGGCGATGAGCGGCAGCGCGACCGTCGCTTCCGCGTAAACCATCTGCTCGGCGCCGAGATCGACTTTGCCCCAGGAGTTCGCCTCCTTCAGCGTCGAGCCGCTGAGGGCGCCGTCGCGATCGTCGGCCACGGTGATTTGGACGGCATATTTGTGCATGCCGACATCGAAGCCCAGGTAGTCGCCTGCGACCACAGTGTCCTGGGCAAAATTTTTCGGAACACCGCCGCCAATCATGAGCAGGCCGCTTTGTTTCGACGCGACTTTCACCTTCGTGAGCTCGAGAAAATCCTTCGCCGAATCGAGGCTCAGATGTTTCTCGGGATTTTTGAATTGGTGATGGATCAATCCAAAACCGGCGCTGCAATCGCTGAAGGCTGGACAAAAAATCGGGACGCCTTTTTTGAAAGCCGAGAGCACGACGGAGTTTTTCGTTTTGCCGCGCTTCTGCAAATAGCGGCCCATTTCGCGGATGAATTCGCGCGAGGAATACGGCCGTCTTTCGAGCGAATCGGCGATCTCGCCGCAGGTCGCGTCGCACATCCGCAGCTCATCTTCGTCGATGTAAGTGTCGTAAATGCGATCGATCGCGAGCCGCCGAAGCACGTCGTCGCTGATGAAAATATCGCCCTTGTAATGTTTGTAGCCGAGCGCTTCGAAAAAATCCTGATCGACGATGATCGCGCCGGTCGAAACGATCGCGTCGACCATGTTGTTCTCGACCAGATCGACCACGACCTGTTTCAAGCCCGCGGAAATGAGCGAGCCCGCGAGGCAAAGAATGATCGCGCAATCTTTTTCCTGTAGCATCTGGTCGTAAATCTGCGCGGCGCGCCCGAGATCGCGCGCAGAGAATGCCATCTTGCTCATGGCCTCGACGAGCGGGACGACATTATGCTTTTTGATGTCGATGTGTTCGACGACTTCGACGAGGAGATCGGATTTTTTCGGTTTCATAATGCGTGTTCGTTAGGCGTTAGGCGGGTAAAGCCAGTGCAAATAATCGGCGACGCCGGTTTCGAGGGAAAATTGCGGCTCGTAGCCTAACGACTTCCGCACTTCGTTCAGGTCGGCCTGCGTGAACGGCTGATAATGCGCGTGCGGATTCTCGAAATATTCCGGCTCGAAGTTTGTGCCTAACGAGTGATTCAAAATCGCGATCAGCTCGTTAAACGAGCGCGCTTGTCCGGAGCCAAGGTTGTAAATCCCGCTCTCCTTCGCCTCCATCGCGAGCATCGTTCCGCGCACGATGTCTTTCACGTAAACGAAATCGCGCTGCTGCTCGCCATGCTTGAAAACGCGCGGACGTTTTCCGGCTTTCATCTGCCGCGCGAGATGCAGAATCATGCTCGCGGGCGCGCCTTTGTGCGCCTCACGCGGGCCGTAAACGTTGAAGTAACGGAGGCCGACAATTTTCCAATCCGGGTGCTCGGCCGCTTCGCGCCGCGCGATGTTATCCACGATCACTTTCGAAAATGCATAAACGTTCGCCGGCGCCGCTTCATGCGTTTCGGCGCTCGCGCTTTTTGTCGCGCCGTAAGTCGCAGCCGACGATGCATAGACGACGCGCGACCCGTTAGGCCGCGCGAAATGCAGGAGCCGGCGAAAGCTTTCGACGTTGTCGCGCACCTGCGGCAATTGTTCGTGCTGCGTCGTGTCGGTGATCGACGCAAGATGAAAAAGGACGTCAAACTTTTCGTCGCCGAACTGCGCCTGCCAATCGAGCGTCGTCAGATCGGCCGCCACGACATCGCCGCGATAGCCGCGCAGATTTTTGAAATCGCCCGAACGAAAATCGTCAATGATCGTGAGGCGCGCGTCCGGAAATTTCTCCTGCAAGGCGAGCGCGAGATTCGAGCCGATGAAGCCGGCGCCGCCGGTCAGGAGCAGATGGTTAGGCAAACCTTTCACAAAAAAATGCCGGGAAGATTCCGACGGCTGACAAATAAATCTTGAGCGGGGAAGCGCAAGCCGCTATTGCTCGCGGCAGTTCTTTGCGAGTTTGATCCGTGGATCGGCGCGAGAAATCCCGTGCGAATCGGGAGCAGTTGCGCTGCTGTAACTGGAGACAACTTCCCAGGAGCCAATCGTTAGGCATTGTTAGGCAAAGCCGGCGGTGAAGGCGGGAAGAAGGTGTGCGTGGGTCGTTAGGCTCGCGCCGCAAACCAGGAGCCAGAATATTTGCCCGCTCCACCTCATTCGTGCCGCCGCGTGTGCGGACCGGCGCGACAAAACTTCTTCGCAAAAAAGAAGAATGAGAGTCGTGAGGAAGCGCCGGCAGGCGACAAGTCCGCCTCTCAAAAATTGGAGGTAACTTGTCATGTTTGGATTTGTTCTGAGGAGCGCACGCGCCGCGCGTGCGAGCGATGGCGCCTCGCCGTCGCGGACTTTGAAATGCGGGGTCGTTAGGCGGAAGGATGATATCTTTGGTTTGGTCGCGAGGCACCGAGGCTTTGCTGCGAGGCGTGCGCGCTTCCCGGAATTGTTCTGCATCGCGGTTCTGATTTTCGGAAGTTTGTTGTCTCGAAGCTTGGCGCAGGACGCGATCGCGATTCCTTCACCTTCGCCGACGCCAGCTTCGGAAGCTGAGGAGATTGTCGTGAGCGCGACGCGCATTCCGACGCCGGAGGAGGATTCGCCCGCGAGCGTGAGCGTGATCACGTCGGATGATCTCGAGGAAAAACAAACCGAGCGCGTCGCGGATGCGTTGCGCGAAGTGCCGGGCTTGTCGATCGTGCAAACGGGCACGCAAGGTCAGCTCACCTCCGTTTTCACCCGCGGTTTGAACAGCGAGCACACCCAGGTTTTGCTCGACGGCATTCCGATCAATCAGGGCCTCGAAGGCGCGTTCAATTTCGCCGATCTGACCACTGACGACATCGATCGGATCGAGATCGTGCGCGGTCCGCAGAGCACGATTTACGGGCCGAGCGCGCTCGCCGGCGTGATTCAGCTTTTCACCAAAGTCGGCAGCGGTCCGCCGACCGGCGAGGTGAGCGCGGAAGGTGGTTCCTACGACACTTTTCGCGAGACGTTCGCGAGCTCGGGAAGCTGGCAGCAGCTCGACTATTCGTTAGGCGCGAGCCGGCTCGACACCGACAACGCACGGCCTAACAATCAGTATCGCAACACCGACGCGGTCGCGAACCTCGGCTGGTCGCCTAACGAACAACTGCGCATCAGCGGCACCTTCACTTATTCGCTCTCCGACGCGGGCAATCCGAATTCGATTTTCACGCCGCGGCCGCTCGACAATTTGCTCACCGAACGCTGGCTGATCGCGCCGCACGTCGATTGGAAAGCGACCGATTGGTGGGAGCACAAGTTGATCGTCGATTACGACCACGAGCGGCAGGTGAACGACCCTAACGATGACGGATTCACCGGCCCGACGCGCGCGCTTTTCAAACGCCTAACGATCGATTACCAAAACGATCTCCGCCCGGCGCACTGGCTCACTTTGACGAGCGGCTTTTTCTACAGCGACATCGACAGCGGAGACAAACAGCCGTTTGTCTCGCAGGCCTTCGGGCCGGAGCCGACTTTTTTGCACGATCATACCGATGAGACGGCAGGATTTTTGCAGGCAAGTACGACGCCGCTGGCGAATTTGAATCTCATCGCCGGCGGGCGTTTCGATCACTTCAATCAGTTTGGCGACGTTTGGACTTATCGTTTTGCCGGCAGTTACAAAATCGCGCCGACCGACACGATTCTGCATTCGAGTTATGCGACCGGCTTCAGTCCGCCCTCGAGCCAGGACAAAATTTTCGGGAACAACTTCAATCTCGATCCTGAGAAAGTGCGCGGCTTCGACGCCGGCGTGACGCAGAATTTGTGGGACGAGCGCGTCTCGTTAGGCGCGACATATTTCCATAACGACCTCTCGAACGTCATCGGCTACAACGGCGAATTCGACCTCGTAAATCTGGGCGCCGCGCGCACGCAAGGTCTGGAAACGGAGCTTCACGCGCGGCCGATCGCGAATCTCAACCTCGTCGCGAGTTACACGTATCTCGACGCGGAAAAAACGAGCACCGCCGACATTTCGCAGCCGGTCGGTTCGCGCCTGCCACGGCGTCCGCGCAACGAAGTTTACCTTTCCGCATCCTACTTATGGTTAGGCAAGCTGCGCACGACCGCGGAAGCGAAATGGGTCAACGCCCGCGAGGAACTGAATTTCGGCGAGCCGAATTTCGACATCGAAGATTATTCCTTCGTCAACTTCGCGGCCGAGTACGCGTTCAATTCGCGCCTAACGATCTTCGCCCGCATCGACAACCTGACGAACGAACATTACGCCGAAGTATTCGGCTTTCCGGCGCTCGGCCGCGCGGCTTACGGCGGCGTGCGCGTCTCGTGGTAGGATGCATTTCTGGCTCTCGCGCCGGCGTTTTGCTACACTGCGAGTCGGTTCCATAATTTTGTGAGCAGCACCGTCATTTATCTCGGCATCGGCGTTCTCGTTTTTCTCGGGTTCGTCGTCGGCTGGGGACTTTGCGCGATCTTCTCGCATCAGAAACGCGCGCGCGCGATCGCCGAATGCGAGGCGGCGAAAAATGCGCAGCTCGCCGAGTTGTCGCAAACCCTCGCGGCCGCGCAGACGAGCGCCGGCGAGCGCGACACAAAGGCTGCCGCGCGCATCGCGACGCTCGAAACGCAGCTTGAGCAGGAGCGAAAAGCGCTCAAGGAAAAACTGGCCGTGCTCGAGGAAGCGCAAAAGCGTTTTGGCGACGCCTTCAAGGCGCTCTCGGCCGACGCGCTGCGCAACAACAACAATTCTTTTCTCGAAATCGCGAAATCGATCTTGGAAAAAAATCAGGAGAGCGCGAAAGGCGATCTCGAGAAGCGGCAGAGCGCGATCGATGCACTCGTTAGGCCGATGCGCGAGTCGCTCGACAAAGTCGACGCGAAAATCAACGACCTCGAGAAAGCGCGCACCGGCGCCTACGAAGCGCTGACGACGCAGGTGCGGCAGCTTGGCGAGACGCAAAATTATTTGCGCTCGGAAACGAGCAACCTCGTGCGCGCGCTGCGGTCGCCGATTGTGCGCGGGCGTTGGGGCGAGATTCAACTGCGCCGCGTCGTCGAGCTCGCGGGGATGGTCGATCATTGCGATTTCTTCGAGCAAACGACCGTGCAAACCGAGGAAGGGCGGATGCGCCCCGATCTGGTCGTGCATTTGCCCGCCGGCAAAACCGTCGTGGTCGACGCGAAGGCGTCGCTCAACGCCTACCTCGAAGCGCTCGAAGCGCCTAACGATGAAGCGCGCATCTCGCGTTTGCAGCATCACGCCGCGCAGGTCCGCACCCATATCGAGAAACTTTCGCGCAAGGCTTATTGGGAGCAGTTCGAGAACACGCCTGACTTCGTGATTTTGTTTTTGCCCGGCGAGATGTTTTTCAGCGCCGCGCTTGAGCGCGATCCGATGCTGATCGAATTCGGCGCCGAAAAAAAAATCATCCTCGCCACTCCGACGACACTGATCGCGCTTTTGCGCGCGGTTTGTTACGGCTGGCGCCAGGAAAAGCTCGCCCAAAACGCCAGCGAGATTAGAGATCTCGGCAGCGAGTTGTACAAGCGTTTCGCCGATCTTTCGCACCACTTCACCAGTCTGGGCAAAAGCCTGAACAACGCGGTCGACGCCTTTAATAAAGCGGCCGGAAATATTGAAACTCGCGTTTTTGTGAGCGCGCGAAAATTTCGCGATCTCCATGCCGCGCCGCTCGGGGTCGAGATCGAGCCGCTCGAGCCGGTCGAGCAAATCGCGCGCGAGTTGCAGGCGCCGGAATTGCTCCCGCGCTTGCCGAACGAAAACGGCGAATCGGCCTAACGACTGCGGGCCGCGCTCGTTTTCACTTTGCGCAGCACCTGCTGCAGCGTGATCGCGCGCAGATGCCGGCGGACCGCTCCGTCCGTGCTCGTCGCGACGGAAGTCATGACGTTTTTCATTTGGCAACTGACCGGACAATGCCGCGCGGCGCGGCGGCGATTGATCGCGATGATGGGCCGCGGCTCGATCGCATCGTAAATCTGGAGCAGCGAAATTTTCTCCGGGCTTCTCGTTAGGCGCGCGCCGCCGTTTCGTCCCGCTTCGGTCGTGAGGAGGCCGGCGGCGTGCAGCGCCATGAGTAGGCGGCGGACGACGACCGGGTTGGTGTTCACGCTCGCCGCGAGCCGCTGCGAATCGAGCTTCTCGCCCGAAAAAGCGAGCATGGTCATGATATGGACGGCGAACGTGAATTGCTGATTGACCATTGCGCTTAAAATGTAACTGTGTTTATTACAATTAAGCTATTCTTTCAAAATGAGCACGAACAAAATCGCATTAATTACAGGCGCGAACAAAGGCATTGGCCTCGAAACCGCGCGCCAGCTTGGCCGGCAACATTTCACCGTTCTGATCGGCGCGCGCGACGAGGCGAAGGGCGAGGAGGCAGCGGCCGAACTGCGCAAGGATGGAATCGAGGCGCACGCGATCGCGCTTGATGTCACGGAATCGAAAAGCATTCGCGACGCGGCCGCGCGGGTGGAAAAAGAGTTCGGTCATCTCGATGTGCTGGTAAACAACGCCGGCATCATGATTGACGATCACGACAAAAAAGTCAGCGAGCAATTGCTCGAGACCTGGCGGAAAACTTTCGACACGAATTTTTTCGGGCTGATCGAGACGACGCAGGCGTTTTTGCCTCTGCTGCGCAAAAGCGACGCCGGCCGGATCGTGAATCTCTCGAGCATTCTCGGCTCGATCACGTATCACGCGACGCCCGGCTCGCCAGTTTACGACAATAAAGTCGCGGCTTACAACGTTTCCAAATCGGCGGTCAATGCGTTCACGGTCCAGCTCGCCTACGAGTTAAAGGATACCAAAGTCAAAGTGAACGCGGCCCATCCCGGCTGGGTGAAAACCGACATGGGCGGCGAGGGCGCGCAGATGGAAATCGTCGACGGGGCGAAGACGAGCGTCGAGCTGGCCACGATCGGCGCGGACGGACCAAACGGCGCCTACGTTCACCTTGGTAAAGAGTTACCATGGTAACAAACGAACAATTTGCGGAAGACGCGACGTCGCTAGGCGATGAGCCTAACGATCAGATTTTGCTCGACTCGTATTCGCAAACGATCGCCGCGGTCGTGAATCGGGTCGCGTCGAGTGTGGTGAACATTCGCGTGCAGAGCGGCGAGCGCGGGCAGGGAGGCGGCTCGGGATTTTTCATCTCGCGCGATGGTTTTATCCTGACGAACAGCCACGTTGTCTCGGGCGCGCGCGAGATCGAAGCGACGCTGCACGACGCGCGCGTTTATCCGGCGCAACTGATCGGCGCGGATCCGGAAACGGACCTCGCGGTCATCCGCATCGATGCGCCGAATATTTACCACGCGCGGCTGGCGGATTCCTCGCGGCTGCACGTTGGGCAAATCGCGATCGCAGTTGGCTCGCCGTACGGATTTCAGCGGACGGTGACGGCGGGAATTGTGAGCGCGCTTGGCCGCAGCATGCGCGCGGAGTCGGGACGCTTGATGGACGACATCATCCAGACCGACGCCGCGCTGAATCCTGGAAATTCCGGCGGCCCGCTTTTGAACAGCGCGGGCGAAGTGATCGGCGTGAACACCGCGGTCATCCTGCCGGCGCAGGGAATTTGTTTTGCGATCGCGAGCAACACGGCGCATTTCGTCGCCGGATGGTTGATCAAGGAAGGGCGAATTCGCCGCAGCTCGATCGGCGTGGCGGGGCAGAACGTGCCGCTCCATCCGCGCGTCGTGCGTTTTCATAAATTGCCTAACGACCGCGGCGTGCTCGTGGCGGAAATCGAACCGGGCAGTCCTGCGGCGCTCGCGGGTTTGCAGAAAGGCGACACGGTTGTCGGCTTCAAAGGTCAGCCGGTGGCGACGATTGACGATCTGCACAAACGGCTGATCGCGGCTGAAATTGGGGTGGCCTCGCCGATCATGTTTTTGCGCGAAACGGAGAAGCGTTTTGCCATGGTGGTGCCGCGTGAGCTGCCGTCCTTTCGACCGCGGGGAAATTAGCCTAACGATGCCTAACGAGTAACGAATTTATGAACGAACCGATCAATATTAACGAAGCAAGTTTTGAGAAAGCGGTGCTGAAATCGCCGCTGCCGGTGCTGGTCGATTTCTGGGCGGCGTGGTGCGGGCCTTGCAAGATGATCGCGCCCGTGATCGACGAGATCGCGAAAGAAAATGGCGAGCGTTTTCGCGTCGCGAAGGTGAATATCGACGACGACCCGGCGCTGATGCAGCGCTTCAATGTTCGCGGCGTGCCGTCGTTGCTCTTTTTCAAGGACGGCAAGCTGCGCGATCAAATCGTGGGGGTCGCGGCGAAGAAAGCGATCGTCGACAAACTTGAGACGCTCGCATAAAGGCGGTTGCCTAACGAGTAAAGGACTCGCTAGAGGACCGCGTCCCACTGCTTCGGGTCCTTGAGCAGGATTTCGCGCAGCAAACGCACGGGCGGCATGCCGTGATTGAGCATTTCGTCGTGGAATTTCTCGAGGGAAAAACTGGCCCCTTCCTGCTTTTTGTAGTCCTCGCGCAGTTTGAGGATTTCGAGTTTGCCTAACGAATAGTTGAGGTAGCCGGGATCGAAAGTGCCGCGCATCGCCTCGGCCATGGCCGGCTTGTTTTCGTAGTAGCAATTTTCGTGGATGAATTTGGCCGCGTCGGCGACCGACATCCCCTGGGTGTGGAGCTTCACGGAAACGCACAGGCGGCACAGCCGGAGGAGCGCTTCGTCAGCCTGGGCCATGCGATATTTGGCCGCGCGAATTTTTTGTTCCGGCGTCGGATTCGGGACGCTGCCGAAGCCGTTATCGATCACCATTTGCTCGCAATAATGGGCCCAGCCTTCGATGTAGGCGTAGCTGCCGAAAATTTTCTCGACCATCGTCGCGGAGGACGCGTTGAGGTGGAGGAACTGCACGTAATGTCCCGGGTAGCACTCGTGGATGGAGACGACGTCGGAAGTGTAAAAGTTGAACGCGCTCAGCCATTCCTCCTTTTCCTGCGCGCTCCAATTGTTCTCGACCGGCGTGACGTAGTAAAAGGCCTGCGTCGCTTTTTTCTCGAACGGCCCCGGCGTGTCCATCGACGCCTCGCTCGTTGCGCGATCGAACTCCGGCGTTTCCTCGACCTTCGGCCGCACTTCGGACGGGATCGTGACGAGATGATGATCGACGACAAATTGGCGAATCGTTTCCAGATCTTTCGCCACGTCAGGAATCAACTGATCGGCCGTCGGATGATCTTTTTGCACTTCCTTGAACACGTCGATCGGCGCTTTTTTTGGATCGATAATTTTGGCCGCGGCCGCGAAAATATTTTGCTCCTCCTTCAAACGCTGCATCCCGATCGCGAGCAATTTTTGCGGCGGCAGATTGACCAGCTCGGTGCTCGCGAGCATGCGCTGATATTTTTCCGGGCCGAGCGCGAAGTCGTTTGAAGCTTTCGGCAAGCGTTCTTTCGTCAGCCAATTGGCGAACCCGCGCAGAGCGGCGGCGGCTTTTTTGTTTGAGTCGTCGAAGGCTGCGCGAATTTGCGGGTCGTCCATGTCCTTGACCGCGGCGACGAGATCTTTCTCGAGAAAATCGGCTGAGCCGTTTGCGATTTCGATCGCGGTTTCGACGAAAGGTTTCGGCAGGACCGGTGCGAGATTCGTCTTCGCCGCGGTCACGATATTGCCGGCCTGGTCCTCGATGTTGACGATGTCGCGGACCCGCTCGTTGAGCGGTTTGAAATCGCGCTGGATGTAAATGTTGACGTCGAGCGCGCCGGCGTAAGTCATGGGGTTTTTGCCGAACGAATCCATATCGACGAGCTGGACGAGCTCGCCGCGAATCGCGCTGAGCAGAATGCGCCGGTCGATGTCGTCGCGTTTGCTCAGCTTGTTCGCGTCCATTTTTGCAAACTCCGCCTCGAACCCGCGCAAGCGCTCGACCTCGGCATCGACCGCGAGCTTGGTGTAATCGCCGATCTTGCCGTCGTATTGATGGAACCCGAGCGCGACGCCTTCGAGCGGCCGCGCGGCGAGATAGCCGCCGATGAATTGCAGCGACGCCTTTTCGAAGTTCGCGTCGTCGTTAGGCGGAGCGGGCGACTGTGCCGGCGCGAGCGCGGCCGCGCCTAACGAAAAGAGGAGGAGCAGCCCGGAACGCGCGATCAATTTCATGCCGCTGAGTCTAGGAGCGAATCGAAATCTTGTCATGCCGGCCGATTGGCAAAGTCGGGAGAATGAACGACAATCTGTTCCTCCGCGTCCAAGCACCATTATTATGAAGCGTTCGTCGCTCGCCGTTCGTCTTTTGCTGCCGTCGTTTGCCGGGATCTTTCTCTTCGCGCTCTGCGAGCACGTGCCCGCCGCGGAAGCGCCGCCGCCCGCGCCGACCGCCACGCCTAACGACGACAACGGCTACGCCGAGATCGCCACTTTCGCGAAGGCGATCGAGCTGATCCGTCAGGATTACGTGGATGGCGAAAAGGTCAGCTACCACGACCTCGTCTCCGCGGCGATGAAAGGCATGCTCTCCTCGCTCGATCCGCACAGCCAGTTTCTCGATCCGGATGATTTCAAGGACATGCAGGACGACACACGCAGCCGCTTCAACGGCCTCGGCGTCGAGGTCGCGATGAAAGACGGCGTCCTCACCGTCGTCGCGCCGATCGAGGACACACCAGCGGCGCAGGCCGGCGTGCTGGCGGGCGATGAGATTTTGAAAATCAACGGCACCTCGACCGAAAAGCTCGGCCTCCAGGATGCCGTCGATGTTTTGCGCGGCGAGCCCGGGCAAAAAGCGACCCTCACGATCCTGCGGCCCTCGACGCGGGAGATCAAGGATTTCGTCCTCGAGCGGAAGGAAATCAAAGTGCGGAGCGTGAAAGGCGAGCGGATTTTGCCGGAAGAACTGACCGGCCCGTTCAAAGTCGGCTACGTCCGCATCGTGCAATTCAACGAGCCGACCGCGGAGGAATTCGGCAAGGTGCTCGACAATTTGCAAAAGCAGGGCATGCAGGCGCTCGTCCTCGACCTGCGCAACAATCCCGGCGGCCTGCTCAACAGTGCGGTCGACGTCCTCGGGCAATTTCTGCCGCCGAACACCAAAGTCGTCTCGACCCAGGGCCGCACGTCATCGCAGAAGCACGATTACTCGACGCCCGTCGGCGTCAAAGAACGGCCGCGTTTTCCGCTCGTCGTTTTGGTTAACGAAGGGAGCGCGAGCGGGTCGGAGATCGTGGCCGGCGCACTCAAGGATTTGCATCGCGCGATCGTCGTCGGCGAAACCACGTTCGGGAAAGGCTCGGTGCAAAATGTGATGCAGTTGCCCGACGGCTCGGCGTTGCGTTTTACGACCGCGAAATATTTCACCCCGAGCAAACAAGTCATCCAGGGCAACGGCGTCGTGCCGAACATTCGCGTCCCGCTCACGCTCGATCAGGAGCGCGCCGTCGCGACCCTTCGGAGCGACGAAAAGATCTCGCCTAACGACGCCACCGCGCTCATCAAATCGAAGGATCTGCAGCTCATGCGCGCGATCGACGCGCTCAAGGGCGTCATGATTTACGCGCAGGAGACCGTCCCGAAAATCGAAGCGGTGAAGAAGTAACTGCACCACGAAGGACGCGAAGAAGCACGAAGGTTTTCAAGGGCGCGATTAATTCCCGACCGCTTCGTGTCCTTCGTGGCAAATGAGTCCGCTGCTCCTCGCGATCGAGACCTCCTGCGACGAAACCGCGATCGCGATCCTGCGCGGGCGCGAGCTGCTCGTTAGTCTGGTCGCGTCGCAGATCGCGCAACATCAGCCCTACGGCGGCGTCGTGCCCGAAGTCGCTTCGCGCAACCATCTCCTGCACGCGCCGTGCCTGCTCAAGCGCGCGGTCGCCGATGCCCGCATTTCGTTAGGCGAAGTCGATGCTTTTGCCGCCACGAGCGGTCCCGGGCTCGCCAGCTCGCTCATGATCGGCGCGTCGGTCGCGAAGGGCCTCGCGCTCGGTTTTGAGAAACCTTATCTCGCGATCAATCATCTCGAAGGCCATTTGCTCTCGCCCTTTTTCGACGAGGAAAATGTCTTGCCTAACGTTGCCCTGATCGCGAGTGGCGGCCACACTTTGCTCGTCGATGTCAGCGGCCTCGGCGATTACGAAATCATCGGCCGCACCCTCGACGACGCGGCCGGCGAAGCGTTCGACAAAGTCGCGAAGATGCTCGGCCTCGCCTATCCCGGCGGTCCCGAGATCGAGCGCGTCGCGCGTGGCGGCGATGCGAAAAAGTTCGCGCTCCCGCGCAGCATGCTCGGTTCGCGCGACGCGAACTTCAGTTTCAGCGGATTGAAAACGGCGGTGCGTTATTTGTTGCCCAAACTCTCGCCTAACGACCTCGCGGATGTCTGCGCGTCGTTCCAGAGCGCGGTCGTCGAAGTGCTGGTCGCGAAAACGATCGCCGCGGCGCGGGGCGCGCGTCGCGCGCTCGTCACCGTGAGCGGGGGAGTGAGCGGGAACGGCGAGCTGCGGGCGCAGATGTCGTTAGGCTGCGAACGCGCGGGGCTCGAGCTGCGTTTTGCCGCGCCGCAGCTTTGCACCGACAACGCGGCCATGATCGCGTTCGCGGCGCAGTTGCGTCTCGCGCGCGGCGAAGCGACCCCGCTCACGACCGAGATCGATCCGAATCTCGCGCTCGCCTGACGTTTCTTGAACCACGACGCCAATCAGTATTCGCGCGCGAGGAGATGATCGGCCAGCGCGCGCAAGATGTCCCCGCGTTTGCCTAACGAATCGAGCGCGGCATGCGCCTGACGGGTCAGGCGCGCCGCTTCGAGGCGCGATTTCTCGAGGCCGATGACGGCGGGATACGTCGCCTTCTGCGCGGCCACATCCTTGCCGGCGCTTTTGCCCAGCTTCTCGCTCGTTTGTGTGACGTCGAGGATATCGTCGATCACCTGAAAGGCGAGACCGAGCGCGTGGCCGAAATCGCTCACCGCGGTCAACTGCGTCGGGGTCGCGTTTGCGCTCATCGCGCCGAGCCGGACCGACGTGGTGAGGAGCGCGGCGGTTTTGTTTTCGTGGATGTAACGCAGTTGCGCGCGGGTATGCGGGCGGCCTTCGCCTTCGAGGTCGGCCACCTGGCCGGCGATCAGTTTGCGGCTGCCGGCGGCGACGGAGATTTCGCGAATAATCTCGCGCAGATCGTAGCGCGGCCAGGCCTCGGCTTGCGCGGCGATTTCAAACGCGATCGTAAGCAGCGCGTCGCCCGCGAGCACGGCGATGCCGTCGCCGAAAACCTTGTGGCAGGTCGGGCGCCCGCGGCGGAAATCGTCGTTATCCATGCTCGGGAGATCGTCGTGAATGAGCGAGTAGGTATGGATGCACTCGACCGCGCAGGCGAGAGGCATGGCGCTTTTCGTTAGGCCACCGCACGCCTCCGCGGCGGCGAGGCAAAGAATCGGCCGCAAACGCTTGCCGCCGGCGAAAAGCGAGTAGCGCATCGCCTTGTGAATCGTCGGCGGTTTCGTCGCGGCCTTCGGCAAAAAACGATCGAGCGCGCGATCGATCTCCTGCTGCCGGCTCTTCAGGTACGTCTTTAATTCCACCGCGTGGCGAATCTGGAAAGCCGCGTCCCCGCGCGCAAGTGGAAGTTCGGCGGCTCGAAGCCGCGCGCCGTGGCTTGCTCCCGCCGGCTACGCTTTGGGAGGAGCGGGCGGCGTCGGCGGCTTCGGTTTCTTCGGCCCGTGACCGAGGTCGCGCACGATGCGGGCGGCCTTGTAATCCGCGATCATTTGCGCGCCGAGCGGCGTCGTATCGAATTGCAAAATGTTATCGTCCAGGTCGTGCATCTTTCCCGACATGACATTAAAGCGCGCGCGAATTTGCCCCGTCTTCGCCTTTTTCCCCGCGATCGCCTGCTCCGGTGCGGTGATGAGATTGCCCCACTTCGTAATCTCGTTCGTCAGAGCGGTCACGGCCGTGGCGGTGATTCCGTACTTCACCGCGTCCTCGGTCAGCGTGGCATCGCTGGCGATGTTCTGGGCGAGATCGCGCACCTCCGTCGCCTTGTTTTTCAGAATCTGATCGCGCAGCTCGCGCCATTGATATTGCTTCAGATCGATCGAAGCCGCCTGGGCGTAGGTGCCGTGATCCTTGCAGAAGCTGACCAGCGTCCGGCAAAGCTTGTGCGCCATGTCTTCGAGAATCCCTTCCTCCGTCTCCTTATCCACCGCGGGGCCGGTCGTCCTGATGCCCTGCTGGATGCAAAACTGCTCCAGGCTGCCCAGCTCGGTCTGCGCGCCGGCCACCTTGTCGGTAAAAATAAGCGGCGCGACGCCGTTCCAAACCGGCTTGTATTGATCCGAAATAAGAATGCCGATCGAGGTCTGAAACATGCCGAAGCGATTTACAAATTCATCAATCATAAAGTTTCCTTTTGTTGAAGACTAACGAGTAAAGGAGAGCAAAACCCATGCCCCTTCGCCGGATATTTTCGTTTGCGCCACTTCGCTTGCGACATCTGGCAAAGGCCCGCTGCGCTTCCTCGCGACTCCAGACGGAAGCGCCGACCCGCCATCCGCAAGCTCGAAGGCCCCATTTGCAACCGCCGACCCCACCATCCGGAAGCGCCGACCGCCATTTGGAACTCCCGACCCCCGATTCGGAACTCCGAAGCCGCCATTTAGAGCCGCCGAGCGCGCGTTCGGAAGTCCCGAGCAGCCATTCGGAAGCTCGCACCGCCCGTTCGGAACCTCCGATCCTCGATTGGCAACCCCCGAGCGAGAATACCGAAGTGCCGACCGTCCGTTCGGAACCTCCGAGAGGCGATTCGGAGGGCCCGCGGGCGAGTTTTGGGGAAGAAGTCTGGGAAGCAGCCAGGATCAGTCTGTGATGTCTCATTTGAAAGCACGAAGGCGACGCATCACCCATAATCTGTCGGCATGGCGGGCAAAGGAGGAATCGACTGCCCAGGCGCAAATTTATCCTTTCGTGATCCAGGAAGCCGTCGGGAGCCGATCGAGAGGTGCGAGGATGATTGACTTGAAAAAGGGCCTAAGGCCGAAAAGGAGCGACAATCACAGACTAACCCCTTGGTCAGTCCCCCCTCTTTTCTCTATCGATGGAACAACTCACAGTCCGGTTACGGCCGGCGAGCACCAAGCAGCGTCAGCGCGGTGCGTCCGCTGCTGAGAACGCCTCTTGCTCGAAAAGTGGGAATAATGGCCCCTAAACGGTTAGTTCGGCAAGTACTGCTGGAAAAACCAGATGACCCGATCCTTGACTGTAATATCAGCCTCGGGATCAGTGTCGTAGGTGAAATCATTCCAAAGTGCGAAAGCGTGATCCGAATTGGTATCCGGTCCAACTGTCCAAAATCGGAAAAGACTCTGATCAAAACCTGCTAAGGTTAGATCATCCCACAGGTAGTACGAATTTGAAGCAGGAGAACCAGAATCGTCGAAAGAGCGAAAAAGGTACATCGGTTTCAAGGGTGCGCCCGAGCTCACTAGGGCCGGAATGAGAGCAACTGGAGAGGCGGCATATTGATCAACCGGATTTGCACTAGCCGTATAGTTTTCAATGTCGTGAATAAAGTGGTCAATCGTGTAAACATCTGCGTCGCGCTCCGCAAAGTCGTACTGGCCTGACAGACACACAAAGCAGTTTGGCCGAACATTGGGCGCCCAAAATGGCCATGAAAGGCCAGTATTTGTAACATCCAAAGCTGCGTTAGAACTGATGAAGCATGGCAATCTTTTTCTTCAGGATTTTTATTCAGGATGCTCCGCGCTTAGTCTACCCTTGCAAATTTGGTTCCTAAAAAGAGATATGGTGCAATGAACGCAAGCAACAAGTCGATATTCACACCTAGTTTTATGCCGCTTGTCCTAAGGCTTTCTTTTGTAGCCGCCACTCTGGCGTGTTGCGCGCAGGCCTTGGGCATTCAACCGCCGCCAGGTGGCGGTTATCCGAATAACATCACGGCGCTCGGGACTGACGCGCTGGCGCAAGATAACCCTGGCGCGGACTGCACCGCCGTGGGTTTTGAGGCGCTTTACAGTGTCACTAGTAGCGGCAGCGAAAACACGGCTATTGGATGGCAGGCTCTTGGCGACACGACGACCGGCTATTCCAACACGGCGGTCGGCTGGCAGGCCTCCTTAGGTAACACCACCGGTACTTTCAATGTTGCGGTGGGCGAGGACGCGCTTCTTACAAACAGCGCGGGAGGCTACAATGTGGCCATCGGTGAAATCGCTCTCGAAGCTCACGCTGGCGGATTCGGCAATGTTGCCGTCGGACCGGGCGCTCTTTCTCTCGGCTCGACTGGAAGCTACAACGTCGCTGTGGGCAGCACTGCGATGGCCTTTTCCGGGGGGACAGACAACGTCGCTGTGGGCGATAGCGCGCTCAACCTGGCCTCGGGGAATTTCAATGTAGCGATCGGTCAGTCGGCCGGTTTGAATTTCGCTGGCAACAACAACATCGCCATCGGCCAATATGCTGCACAGAATGTAACATCAGGGGCGAACAACATCGAGATCGGCACCGAGGGCGCGAAGAAGGACGACTCCGTCATTCGCATCGGCACGAGCGGAGCGCAGACGAAGGCTTTCATTGCGGGGATCAGTGGCGTGAAAATTTCCAATGGCGTCGCGGTCGTGATCAACAAACAAGGACAGCTCGGCGTGGCCGCTTCCACGGAGGGCGCCGACAACGCCCATCTGCTCCACCAATTCAGCGAAGAGCAGCGCAAGGTGGCCGCGCTCGAAGCGAAGGTCGCGAGCCTCGAGGCGATGGTCGAGAAAGTGAGCGCGCAAATGCAGATGAAAGCCAATGCCGCGCGAGTCGTCTCGACGAAGGAGTAAGGGGTTCGCCAGGCGTTAAACAGGGAGCGCGGTTGTAGCGTCCGCTGTCTCAGCGGACTTGGGCTTTCGCGCCAGCCGCTCCCAGTGGGCTGAGGACAGCGCACGCTACAACGCCGCATGAAGCTGGGCGTCATCCCCGGAGCCGCCCGGCGCATCAGTCCCCCCTCAGCCGCCGACGGCCTGGTAGTGGCCGAGGCCGCGTTTCCACATCAGATTCGCCGCGGCCCACATGGCGACGACCCAGCCGCTTTGGATGGCGAGCGCGCTCCACATTTCCCCGCCGTGCAGCCGGCCCTGGAAGATGGCGATTGGGCAGAAGAGCTCGTAGTAAAAGGGGAGCCATTTCATGACCGCCTGGATGGCCGGCGGCATGATGTCGAGCGGGAACATCTGGCCGCCGAGGAAGTATTCGAAGCTGTAAACGATGAAAACGATGGTGGAGATTTCCAGAATCCAAAAGGCCATCATGGAAAGCGAGTAGGTGAGGAAGAATTGGATGAAGGCCGACATGAAAAGCGAGGCGAGAGCGCCGAACCATGTCGTGAGGTCGTTCGGCAAAACGATGTAGCGCCGGAAATAAAAAAAGATGATCGCGATCGGCAGGATCGTGACCGCGGTGTAAACGAGCCGGCCGCTCAGAAAAATGCTGAAGCGGTAGCCGAGATAGTTCATCGGTTTGGTGAGGAAGGAATTGATCTGGCCTTCGCGAATGTCGGACGCGATCTGCCATTCGTCCTCCGTCGGGGTGACGAGATTGCTGACCAGAATCGTGAGGAGGTAGTAATAGATCATCGAGCCGTAGTCGTAGCCGCGCAGCCCGCCGCCGTGCTCGTGAAAGACGGCGCGCCAGAGAAAGATCGTGCCGATAAGCGGGACGAGCCCGAAGAGGGCGCGGAGTAAATAATTCCAGCGGTAAACGAAGGTGTTCTGGATGCCGAGATTGAAAACGGTCAGGTATTTTCCAGGAAGCATAACCGCGCGGAAAAATACGCGCAGGCCAATTATCGTGAAAGCCCGCGCCTTGTCATCCCGAGCCGGCGAAGCGCGGCGAGGGACCTCGCAGTTGGAATTTTTGGGGTCTTGGTTTTGATGAGGGGGGAATTGCCTTTTGCGGATCCGGGCGGAGTCGCGCCTTCGATGTGCGCGGCGGGATGTAACACGCCGAAATTGCAATCGTGAGGTCCCTCGCCGTCTCCGCGGCTCGAGATGACAAATCGGGGACGCGCGGGGTTTTCGTGAGGCGGTTTGGCCTAACGAATCAATCCCGCGGCAAGGTTGATCGCGGCGATCATGCTCCCGGGTTGCGCGATTTTTTTGCCGGCGATCTCGAAGGCGGTCCCGTGGTCGGGGCTGGTGCGCGGGAAGGGGAGGCCGAGGGTGACGTTCACGCCGTCGTGGAAGGCGTGGAGCTTGAACGGGATCAAACCCTGGTCGTGATAGAGGCAAAGGACGGCGTCGAATTCGCCCGCGATCGCGCGGTTGAAAACGGTGTCGGGCGAAAACGGGCCGGCGAATTTGCCTGACGAGTCGCCGCGATTCAGTTCCGCGATGGCGGGCGCGACGATCTCGATTTCTTCGCGGCCGAGCGCGCCCGATTCGCCGGCGTGCGGATTGAGTCCGGCAACCGCGATGCGGCTGCCGGCGCGGCTGGCGACAAAGGGCGCGAGCAATTTTCCGACGCGGACGATCTCGGCGGAAGTCAGTTTGCGGATCGCCTCGGCGAGCGGGAGATGGCAGGTGACGAGCGCGATCGTCAGGCTGGGACTGGTCAGGGCCATCGCGAAATTTTTCACTCGGCAACGCGCGGCGAAAAATTCCGTCTGGCCGGGAAAGTCGAAGCCGATTTCGTAGATGCGCGCCTTGTGAATCGGCCCGGTCACAATCGCAGCGAGCTCGCCGGCGAGCGCGCGTCGCGCCGCTTCCTCGAGCGCGTCGCGCGCGGCCTGCGCGCTCTCGCGGGTCGGCTCGCCTAACGAAAAGCCATTCGTTAGGCCGATGATTTCGTAATCGACATCGGCCGGCAATTTTCCCGAGCCGAGCGCGGCCGCGATGATCTCGGGGCCGATGCCGGCGGGATCGCCGGTGGTGATGCCGATGCGCGGTCGCATCGTTAGGGATCAGTCATCCGCGGCCCGGGGCAACCGATCAAAACGTTTTGATGTAAGCCTTCGAGCGCAGGCTCGCGATCCAGTGCTCCTGCAATTCCTGCGCTTTTTGCTGGCGCAATTGTTTCTCGATCTCGGCCCGGACGGAGGCGAGCGGCTTGACGTCGCCGCCCTGCCGGCCTTCGACTTTGAGGATGTAATAATTTCCGCTGACCGGCACGATTTTGCTCACCTCGCCGGGCTTGAGGCGGAACGCGACTTCGGAAAGCGGCTGCGAAAGCGTCTTGTCATCGACCCAGCCCCAGTCGCCGCCGAGGTCGCGCGTGCTGTCCTCGGAATACATCTGCGCCATTTTGTCGAAATCGGCGCCGGCCAGAATCTTTGTGCGGATTTCCTGGGCCATCGCTTTTTGCGGATCGTTGCCCTTGGCGTCGCCTTTGCCGGGGATCATGATCATGCGCAATTTCACCTGCGCCTTGGTCGAGTAGAGGTCCTTGTGCTTCTGGTAATACTCGTCGATCTGGCCCGGCGGCACGATCAGCTTCGTCTTCATCGCGCGCTGCCGCATCGCCTGCACTTTGATTTTGTCGCGCTCGCCGTCGCGGAATTTCGTCAGAGTGTAATGCTGCGACTCGAGCGTTTTGATGAAGGCCTCGCGATCGCCGCCGAAGGAATCGCGGATCACTTCGTCGACCCGTTCATCGACGAGGAAATCGGGAAACTCGAGCTTCTCTTTTTCAAACGCCTGGATGATGAGCTGGCGATCGATCAGGTCCTGGAGCGCGGCCTTGCGCGCCTCGGCGATTTTTTTCTCGAGCTCCTCGCCGGAATATTGCGAGTGGAGGAGGCGCTCCTGCGGCTCGGAAAGATCGCGCACTTCGCCGTAAGTGATGACGTCGTCGTTCACGACCGCGGCGATGCCGTTGATGTCCTCGGCCCCTTTTGTCGGCGAAGCAGTCGCGACGACGTTGAAGCAGGAAAAGAGGATGAGCGCGACGGCCGGATGCCGCCAGCAAAGTTTCAAAGTTGTTTTAACAAATCCCATATCTCGGAAAGATAGTTTTCGATTCTGGCGGAAAATAAACGGGGAAATTTGCCTCCGACAAGAATAAAGTCGCCACGACGAGTGAGCATCAATTTGCGCTCGCGCACCTCGACGCGGCTGATCCGCACGCGCGCGGCTGCTAACTTGATTTCCGTGAGGAGAAGCAAATTGTCAACCGGCGGCGGCGTCGCGCCGAAACGATCGCGCCATTCGCGACGCAGACGTTGCAGTTGTTCCTGCGTCGTGATCTCGGCGAGATTGCGATAAGCCTGGATGCGTAGCGCCGAGTCGCTGATGTAGCTCGTGGGCAGAAACGCGGGGACGCGTTCGTTAGGCGCGCCGGCGAGAAATTCGCCTTCGTTGGTCGCGACAAAGTCGAGACGCAGCTCGACCTCGAGGCGCGGCCGCAGCTTCTCGCCTTTGAGTTGCGCGACCGCCTGTTTCAAAAGCTGGCAGTAAAGATCGAAACCGACCGCGACGATGTGCCCGCTCTGCGCCGTGCCGAGAATGCTCCCCGCGCCCCGAATCTCGAGGTCGCGCATCGCGATCCGAAAACCCGCGCCTAACGAACTGTACTGCTGGATCGCATTGATCCGTTTCCGCGCCGCGCCCACCGTCATCAGCTCGCGCGGGAGCAAAAGATAAGCGTAAGCCTTGTGCTCCGCGCGCCCGACGCGCCCGCGCAATTGATACAGATCGGCCAGCCCAAAACGATCCGCGCGGTCGATGATGATCGTGTTCGCATTCGGAATATCGAGCCCGCTCTCGATGATCGTGGTGCAAACGAGCACGTCGATTTTTCCCCTAACGAATCGCTCCATGATCGCTTCCAGCTCGTCCGAGTTCATCTGGCCGTGGCCAAATTCGACCCGCGCTTCCGGCACCAGCTCCGCGATGCGGTCGCGCGTTTTTTCGATCGACATCACTCGATTGTGCAAAAAATAAACCTGCCCCTGCCGCTCCAGCTCGCGCCGGATCGCGTCGCGAATAATCCGCTCGTCATACCCGCAAATGATCGTCTCGACTGGCAGCCGATTGAGCGGCGGCGTCTCGATCGTGGACATGTCTTTCACGCCGACGAGCGATAAATAAAGCGTGCGCGGAATCGGCGTCGCCGAAAGAGTGAGCACGTCGACGAGCTTGAACAGCTCCTTGAATCTCTCCTTGTGCAAAACGCCGAAACGCTGCTCCTCGTCGATCACGACAAGCCCGAGATCCTTGAAAATCACGTCGCCGGAAATGAGCCGATGCGTGCCGATGACGACGTCGACGCCGCCTTCGCGTAAAAGTTTCAGCACCTGCTTCTGCTCGCCTAACGAACGAAAGCGGCTGAGCATTTCGATCCGTACCGGGTAATCGAGCATGCGCTGGCGAAAGGTCTCGAAATGCTGTTGCGCGAGCACGGTCGTCGGCGTGAGCACAGCGACTTGTTTGCCTTCCATGACCGCTTTGAAAGCGGCGCGAATCGCGACCTCGGTTTTTCCAAAGCCGACATCGCCGCAGATCAAACGATCCATCGAGCGCGGCGTTTCCATGTCGCGTTTCGTGTCCGCGATCGCCTTCGCCTGGTCGGGCGTTTCGCGAAACGGAAACGAATGTTCGAACTCGACCTGCCATTTCGTGTCCGGCGCGAAGGCGTAGCCGGTTTGCGTTTCGCGCTCGGCCTGGACCGCGAGCATCTTGCCCGCGTAATCGAAAATCGACGCCGCCGCGACGTGTTTGGCGCGCGACCATTTCGAATCGCCTAACGAACTCAGCGGCGGCGATTTTTTTCCGACGCCGACGTGACGCGAGACGAGATAAGCCTGTTCGAGCGGCACGAAAAGTTTCGCCTCGTCGGCAAACTCGATCGCGAGAACTTCGCTCGCCTCGGTGCCGCCGAGTTTTTGCAAACCGAGAAAACGGCCGATGCCGTGTTCGAGATGGACGACAAGATCGTCCTCGTGCAAATCGCTGAAATCGATCTGCACACGCTGCGAGCCGAACTTGCCCTCGCGCTGCAAGCGGCGCCGTCCGTGCGTCGGCGCGCGTCCAAAAAGCTCCGCGGCCGCGAGCACGACAAGATTGGCCGCCGGAAAACAAAAGCCGCGCGCGAGCGTGCCTTCGACGAGCTCGAGTTCGTTAGGCGCGATCTTCGCTTCGGCGAGAAGTTCGCGAAAGCGTTCGATCTCGCCTTCGGTCTGGAAGTAAATCGCGATCCGCGCGCCGCTCTCGCGCCAGTTCGTCAGGCGCTGGAAAAATTGTTTTCGTTTTGCTTCCGCGATCACGAATTCGCCGGTATCGAATTCGCCAATCTCGCAATCGACAAACGCGCCGGAAAAATCTTCCGCGACTTCCGACGACTCCGTCGCGCCTTCGGTGATGACGACTTCAGCGCCGTCATTTTCCTCCGGCTCGATCGCGATGCGGAGATGCTCGCGCGCGATGTAATCGCGGACCGTTGCGCTCTGGTCTTCCGCGCCGCCTAACAATACTTCGACAGCATTTAGATTTCGGCGCGAGGTCTGCGTGTCGAGATCGAATTCGCGCAACGAATCGATTTCGTCGCCGAAAAATTCCGCGCGAATCGGCAGCGGCGCCTGCCAGGAATAGATGTCGAGAATGCCGCCGCGAACCGCGAACTGCCCGCGCGTCGTGACCTGCGCGGCGCGCTCGTAGCTGGCTTTGCCTAACGAGTCGATGATCGCTTCGAGCGACGCGTTTTTTCCACGGGACAATTTGAGCGTCGCGGCGCGCAACGATTTTTGCGCGGGCGCCGGTTGTTCGAGGCTCGCGCGCGTCGCGACGACGATGCGGCGCTGTCGATCTTCGAGCTGGCTAAAGAGCGCGAGACGCTCGGCGGCGATTTCCTGGTCGGGCAAAATATTTTCGACCGCGAGGAATTCCGCTTCAGGCAAAAACGCGGCGTTTGGAATCCAATTGAGCAGAGTTTCGTGGAGCGATTCCTGCCGGCGCACGCTCGGGCAAATGATCCACAAAGTTTGCGGCAGCTCGCGCGCGAGCGTCGCGGCGAGGAAGGCTTGGGCCGATTCGATGACGTGGGAAAATGCAACCTTGTTGTTGCCTTTTCGCAGCTCATCGATCTTGCGCGCGATCGGGGTGCTGCGCGCGACCGCCTCGAGCAGTTCGCCGCCTAACGAATCCCGCACGCTTTAAACGTCCCGCCCGATCGCCGCGGCGACGGCGCGAATTCGCCTGACGAGGTCCTCGAAAATTTCCGGGACGAGCGCCTGGTCGCCGTCGCTCCGCGCGCGCTCCGGTTCGTCGTGCACTTCGATCATGAGTCCATCCGCGCCGGCGGCGACGGCGGCGAGCGACATTTGCGGAATGAAATCGCGCAGGCCGATGCCGTGGGTCGGATCGACGATGACGGGCAGGCGCGATTTTGCTTTCAGGATCGGGACGGCGTTTAGGTCGAGCGTGTTTCGCGTCATCGTCTCGAAAGTGCGAATGCCGCGTTCGCAGAGGAGGACGTTGGGATTTCCTTCGCTCAAAATGTATTCCGCGCTCATCAAGAGATCGTTGATCGTGGCGCTGAATCCGCGCTTCAACATCACGGGTAGACGGCTGCGGCCGACTTCTTTCAGGAGCGCGAAGTTTTGCATGTTGCGCGAGCCGATTTGCAGGCAGTCGGTGTACTTTTCGATCAGCGTGAGATCGCGCGTGTCCATGATTTCGGTGATGATCGGGAGGCCGGTTTCGGCGCGCGCTTCGGCCAGAAAACGCAGGCCTTCTTCGCCCAAACCTTGGAAGCTGTAAGGCGACGTGCGCGGTTTGAAAGCGCCGCCGCGGAGGACGCGCGCGCCGGCTTTTTTGACCGCGCGCGCGATCGAAAGGAGCCGCTCTTTGCTTTCGACCGAGCACGGCCCGGAGATGAGCGCGACGCGTTCGCCGGCGCCGAATTTCACATCGCCGATCGCGATCGGCGGCGGCTGCGATCCGTTAGGCGCAACGAGCTTGTAAGGTTTCATGACCGCGAAGACCGACTCGACGCCGGGAATGGCGGCGAGCGGTTTTTCGCGAATCACATCCTCGGGTCCGATGACGCCGATGACGACGCGCAAGTCGCCGCGCATGACTTCGGCGCGGAGGCCAAATTCCTCGACGCGCGCGACGATGTGATCGATCTGCGCGTCGGTGATGGCGGGTTGGGTGATGATGATCATCGCGAAGCGCGCAAAGTCTAACGGCGCGCGCGCGCGCGGGCAAACCTCGGCGACAAGGCGCGCGTTATGGCGTGATCTCGACCGGCGTGCCGACGTTGACCGAGTTGTAGAAATTCACGGCCATGAATTGCGGCATGCGGATGCAACCGTGCGACGCCGGATAGCCCGGAAGATAGCCGGCGTGAAGTCCGAAGCCGGGCGCGATCTGCATGTAGTAAGGCATGGGCGCGCCTTTGAAATGCGTGCCGGGCGGTTTCGGATCTTTGCCTTTTTCAACGTTAGGCACGATCACGTTGTCGTTGTCGTCGACATAATCGCCGTAAAGGCTCGAAGCATGATCGATGTCTTTTTTGATCACGTGGAAATTGCCGATCGGCGTGTTTTTGCCTTCGCGGCCGGTTGAGAGTTGCGAGATGCCGATGAGCTGGCCGGCTTTGTAGAAATAGGCGTGCTGTTCGCTCAGGCTGATCTTGATCGAAGGTTTGCCCGGCACGCCTTCGCCATCCCAATACGAAACGGTGTCGACCGGCGCGTTCGAGGAGACCGGCTCGTTGCCGTAGATGCCGCCGAGGTATTGCGTTTGGCCGTAGGCGAGGCGGGGATCGTCATCGCTGCAGCCCGCGAGGAGCGCGACGATCAGACCGGTGAGAATTGAAATGCCTAACGAACGCCGACCATTCATAAACCGTTTTTTCAGAGGGAGCGCAACTAAACTGTCGGCCCTTCCAAAGTCAACTGACCCAAAAGCAGCATCCGCGCCTTCCGCGCTTGAATTCTGCGCGGATTTGTTGAGACTGGCGCGGTTGGCCCGAAAGCGGCTCTCTCGCCAGTCAGATGCCCACATACGAATACGCCTGCCAGAAGTGCGGGAAAAATTTCGACGCGTTTCAATCGATGCGCGACGAGTCGTATAAAATCTGCCCGAAAGAACTCTGCCGCCAGAAAACCTGGGGCAAGGGAAAAGTGAAACGGCTCCTCGGCACCGGCGCCGGCCTGATTTTTAAGGGCTCCGGATTTTACATCACCGATTACCGGAGCAATTCCTACAAGGAGGCGGCGAAAAAAGATTCGGCGCCGGTTGGCGAAAAAAGCGGCGCGGAAAAGAGCGGAGGCGAAAGTTCCGCGGCCAAAACCGAGAGCAAACCCGCGCCGGCGAAAACGCCCGAGGCGAAAAAGAAAAAGGAGACCGGATCGTGACCAAAATCGTCTGTTCCGATTGCCGGCACGAAAATGAGCCGGAACGAATTTATTGCCACAACTGCGGCGCGCGGCTCGATCGCACCGAAATAAAAAAAGAAAAAGCCGCGAGCGAAGAAAGCGTCGAGCACACGCAGGCGCGGATGAAGAAAATGTTCGCGCCCGGTCGCGGCCGAAAAAAACAAATCGCGCTCAAGCTGCTCAAAGTTTTTCTGCTCGCGCTTCTCGCCGCAGTCGTCCTCGATCTCTTCCTGCCGCCGGATTGGCCCGAGCCGCTGAAGAGCGACGCCTTCGCGCCCATGATCAACATGGATCTTTTCACCGCGCTCGAAAATCACTCGCCGCCGCAGCTGGTTTACAATCAGGAACAGGTCAACGCCTACCTCGCGGCTGCGATCAAGCGCGCGAACAGCCCGGCCAAGGAAGGCTTGCTCCCGATCAGCCGCATTTTTGTCCAGTTCGAGGAAGGCGTTTGCCGGATCAATGTCGAGGAGCGTTTTTTCGGCGTTCCGTTTTTCGAAAGCGCCTCTTATCGCGTCTCAATCGATCGGCAAAAAATCGTGGCGGATAATACCGGCGGCTACATCGGCCGCATGCCGATCCATCCCGCCTTGATGAAAAATCTCGATCTGCTTTTCGACAAGACCTGGGCGACGCTTGCGCGTGAACGCAAGGACGTCGCCCGTCTTGCCGCGATCCAATTTCACCCGCAATCGGTGACGCTCGTCACCGCGCGGTAGAAATTAACCGCGGGCCGGCGGCCGCTGAAGCAACTCTTCGGTTACGCGACCATCGACTGCCATTCCATTATCACGCTGGAAATTTCGGATCGCGCGCCGCGTCCCTTCGCCGGCAATGCCGTCGATCGCGCCGCGATAATATCCGGCCGCAGCCAGTTCCCGTTGCACCTGCGCGGTGAGCGAACCGTGACCGGCGTTACCGTTTGCCAGTCGGCCATTGTAAACACCCTGCGGATCGTAAGTGTAACCCTGTTCCGGCGCGCCATAGTACGGGTTGTAGCCATAGTAATACGGATAACCCCAGTACGGATAGCCGTAGAAGGGATAGCCGAAGCCGCCGAAGTAGAAGCCGGCGTAGTTGCGACCGTGCCAGTAATAATGGCCCGGATAACCGTGGTAGTAACCGCCATGATAAGAGCCGCCGTGAAAGCCGCCGCCGCGCGCGACCGCGACCGGCGCGTGACCGGCGACCCGATGTTGGGCCTGCGCGGGTGTCGCCAGAGCGAAAAGCGCGGAGGCGAAAACAACGGAAAGCAATGTTGTGAGTTTCATAAGATTCCTCCTTTTTTAGTCACCAGAATATAGCACAATCAGCTCGATTTTGCGCGGCGATCTGGTAAAAATTTGCCGCATTTTGTTGGACTCTCGTGCGCCTGAAATTATTCAACTTCGTCGCGATCGTCTTGCTCCTCAGCGCAACTTTCTCGCACGCGCAAACGCGGCCGCACAGCACGAGCACGTCGCGACAATTCATCGTTTACGGCGCAGGTGTGCCGGAGCGCGGCGCAGTCTGCGATCTGGCCGAGACGACGAAAGCGAACCTGCTTAATCTCCTTGGCCAGCCCGATCGCTGGCAGACCACCCTCATCATTAATCTGCAATCGCCGCAAGCGAACCTGCCGGAAATTCCGCGCTCGAGTTTTGATTTCAGCCAGCTCGGCTCGGGATTGAAAATGCAGCTCAACCTGCTCGTGACCGACGACCTCGACGCGCGCCAGATCCAGCGCGAAATTCTGCGCGCGATTTTGATCGAGATCATGTACCGCGAGCACGCCAACGTTGCGCCCGGCACGCCTTACGCGACGCCGCCCGACTGGCTGGTCGACGGATTTTCGCAGCTTATGCCCGGCGGCAACGCCGATGAAGGGGTCGAGCTGCTGCAAACCGCAGTCGAAGACAATCGCATCCCGCCGCTCGAAGAAATCGTCACGCAAAAACGCGCTCTGCTCGATCCGCCATCGCAAAAAGTGCACGACGCTTATTCCATGGCGCTCGTCCAATTGCTCCTCGACGCGCCCGACGGCCGGCGCAAGGTCGCGCGCTTTATCGACGACCTGCCGGATGCGCCTAACGACGCGATGGAAAACCTGCGCGCGCACTTTCCGGCCGCGCTCGGGGACTCCGCCGCGCGCTGGTGGTCGCTCAGCGTCGCGCATTTGTCGGCGACCGATCGTTATCAAATCCTGACCGTCGCGGAAACCGCGAAACGTCTCGACCAATTGCTGAAAATTTCTCTCCCGCTGCCGGGCGGACGGCCGAAAACCTATTCGTTAGGCGAGTACAGCGCGCTTCTCCGGCGTCGCGGCGGCCGCGCTGCGCTTCGCCTCACGAGCGAACGCCTCCTTCTGCTCGGCGCACGCGCCAATCCCACGTATTACGAAATCGTGCAGGAGTATTACCGGCTGGCCGCGACCCTCGCGCGCGGGCGGACGCGAAAAATCCGGCAGCGGCTCGCGCACGTGAAAAATTATCGGGAGACGGTCGACCAGCAAAATGGCGACATCGACGATTACATGAACTGGTTTGAAGCGACCCAACTGACGACCATGAGCGGCGCGTTCAGCGATCTGCTCAGGAATTTCCGCGCCGATTCCGCGCCGGAGCGGCGTCGCGATCCGATTTCGGTTTACCTCGACTCGATCGAAGCGCAAACGGCCGCAGCTCACTGATTGGCCTGCGCGCGCAACTGTCGCTCGAGCGCTTCGTGGCGCGCGCCCACGACCTGATCCAGAAAAGCGAGCGCCTCCTTTTTGCGGTCAAGTTTCAAACTGACGCGCGCGAGGTGCAGATAAACAAAATCGCGATCGGACGAAAGCGTGAGCACGTGCAGCCAGGCCGCCTTCGCCTCCGACCAGTTCGCGTCCGGCATTTCGTAAAAGGCATCCGCGTAGGCGCGCGCATATCCGAGGTCGTAAGGCGCGAGCCGGCTCGCGGCGCGAAACTCCGTCAGCGCTTTGCGCAAGAGCGTCGGCTCATCGATCTGCCAGGCGGCGGTCAGGTCGCGCCGGAGCATGAATTCGACGTTGGCGAGATTGTAATGATAAGCCGCGTTGTCGTGCGCCTGCGCGACCGCGCGCTGAAACTGCGCGGCCGATTCGCGCGCGTGGCCGGCGCGCAGATACGCCCCGCCTAACGAATTCGCGATCGCGGCATTTTGCGGGTCGATCGATTGCGCGAGCAGCCAGTGCGCGACCGCGTCGCGCAGTTGGCCGTGGTCGGCGAGATATTCGGCGTACGATTCCTGCGCGAGCGCGGAATCGGGATGAGCCGCGGCAAATTTCGCGCGGGCGTGTTGTTCGTCGCGCGCCGACTGCGCCGCGGAGTCGTCGGCGGCGCGCGCGATGCTGACAAAAAGGAAAATGAACAGGCCGAGCGCGCGCATGTCCCATGCTACATCATTTGCTCGCGCGGCGGATGCTGATTAATCTAGGAGACGCGCCGCCCGGACCTCTTGCCCATGCAGAAAATTGGATTTGCCGAAGCTCTCGACTCGATCACCGCGACCGACACGCGCTTTCATCGCGACGCCTACGTTTTCCTGCGCGACGCGCTCGATTACACGACGAAGCAGCAGAAAAAAGCGCGCGGCGCGACCGTCCGCCACGTCGCCGGTCCTGAGCTGCTCGATGGCGTGCGGCTTTATGCGCTGAAGGAATTCGGGCCGATGGCGCTGACGGTTTTTTCCTATTGGGGAATCAATCGCTGCGAAGACATCGGGCACATGGTTTTCAATCTCATCGGCGCCGGAATTTTTGGAAAAACCGAGCAGGATTCGATCGATGACTTCAAGGAAGTTTACGATTTTCAGGACGCGTTTGTGAAACCGTTCCAGCGTCAGCCCGCGCTTCCGCCGGCGAAACTGCCGCCGGCTTTGCCCGCGCCGAAAAATTCCTGATCGTTTCCCGATGCTCGCCGATCCGCAGTTGAACGCCGCCGCACCGAGCGCCTCGCCCGCGATCACATTCCCGCCGGTCACGGCGCAAAAATGGACGCTGCCCAACGGCCTAACGATCATCGTGCAGATCGATCGGAGCGCGCCGGTCGCGAGCGTGCAGGCGTGGTGCGGCACCGGCAGCGTGCACGAAGCGCGGCATCTCGGCGCCGGCCTTTCCCACATCCTCGAACACATGCTTTTCAAGGGCACGAAGACGCGTTCGCCTAACGAGATCGCGCAGAGCGTGCAGGATGAAGGCGGCTACATCAACGCTTACACGTCGTTCGATCGCACGGTCTATTGGATCGATGTGCCGAAGGAAGGCGTCGCGAGCGCGCTCGAGATTTTGTCCGACGCGATGATGAACTCGGTCCTGCCGGCGGACGAATACGTGAAGGAGCAGGAGGTGATCCGGCGCGAATTCGCGATGAGCTACGACGATCCAGACCGCATGATCGGGCAGTTGCTTTTCAAAACGGCGTATCAGCGTCATCCCTACCGGCTGCCGGTCATCGGCGAGATCCAGGTTTTCGATCAGCTCACGCAACAGGACGTGATGAATTATTACAAGGCGCGCTACGTGCCGAACAATCTCACCTTCGTTGTCGTGGGCGATGTCGATGCCGACGCGATCTACGCCAAGCTCACCCAGTTGTTCGCCGGGCACGCCGAGCAATCGCTCGAGCCGGTTTACATTCCGGCGGAGCCGGCGCAGCTCGGCCGCCGCGAAGTGAACGAAGAATTCGCCACCGAGCTGACCCGGCTGGCGCTCGCCTGGCACATTCCCGAGATCGCGCATCCCGACGTGCCCGCGCTCGATTTGCTCTCGACCATTCTGGGCGATGGCCGCAGCTCGCGGCTTTATCGCAAGGTGCGCGAAGAAGCCGGGCTCGCCTTTGGGATCGGCGCCTTTTCCTACACGCCGGGCGAACCCGGTCTGCTTGGAATCGAGGCGACGCTCGAGCCGGGAAATCGCGTCGAGGTCGAGCGTTTAATTCTCGAGATCATCGCCGACTTGCGCGCGAACGGCGGGACCGCGGAAGAACTGGCGAAGGCAAAAAAAATCGTCCTCAGCCATTCGTTAGGCAGCCTCACGACCATGCGCGGCCAGGCTTCCGATCTCGGCTCGAACTGGCTCGTCACGCGCAATCTCAATTTCACCCGCGACTATCTCGAGGCCTTGCAAAAAGTTTCGCTGGCCGATTTGCAGCGCGTCGCCGCCAAATATCTCGTCGAGAAAAATCTCACCATCGTCTCGCTCAATCCGCGCGGCGCGCTTGCCTCGAAAACAACCGAAGCCATCGCCATTTCCGCGGGCGAGATCGAAAAAATTCAGCTTTCGAACGGGCTCCGACTTCTCGTTAGGGAAGATCCGCGTCTCCCGCTCGTTTCGATCGTCGCGGCCTTTCGCGGCGGACTCCTCGCCGAGACGCCGGCGACCAACGGCGTCGCGCGGCTCTTCGCAAAAACACTCCTCAAAGGCACGACGACGCGTACCGCCGAGCAGATCGCGGACACGATCGAAGCGGTCGGCGGCAGCATTGGCAGCGATGCCGGCAACAACAGCTTCAGCATTTCGCTCGAAGTCACGCAGCCCGATTTGCGGATCGGCGCCGAGCTTTTTTCCGACATTCTGCTCCACGCCACTTTTCCGGAAAAAGCGATCGCGCGCGAGAAGGAAGCGCAGCTCGCCGGCATCCGCGCCGACGAAGAGCAGCTCACGATCGTGGCCCGAAATCTTTTGCGCGAGACGCTTTTCGCGCAGCACCCCTACGCCTTGCGCGCGAAGGGCACGCCGGCTTCCGTCGCCGCGCTGACGCAGCGCGACCTGCTCGCTTTTCGCAATCGGTTTCTCGTCGCGCGCAACGGCGTGATTGCGGTTTTTGGAAATGTTCGCGCTGAAGAGGTGAAGCAAATATTCGAGCAGACGCTCGCCGCCATGCCCGCGGGCGAGCCGGGCCTGACGGATGCGCCGCAACCGCCGTCGCTCGGCGCGACCGTCGCGGTCGAGCAGCGAAAGGAGAAGGCGCAGGGCGTTCTCATGGTCGGTTTTCGCGGCGCGGACATGTTCAGCCCGGATCGTTACGCGCTCGAGCTGATCGACGAAGCGAGCAGCGATCTCGGCTCGCGCTTTTTCGTCCGCATCCGCGAACAGATGGGGCTGGCCTATTTTGTCGGCGCGAGTCAAATGCAGGGTCTCGTGCCCGGGCTTTTTGCCTTTTATCTCGGGACCGATCCGCAAAAGATCGAACCGGTAAAGGTCGCCTTGCTCGACGAAATTCAAAAGCTCGCGAGCGGTGGCCTAACGAGTGAAGAACTCGTCCGGGCGAAGAAGAAGCTCATCGGCCAGCAACGAATCTCGAACCAGAGCAACGACATTTTTGCCTACATGGCCGCGCTGGACGAGCTTTACGGCCTCGGCTTCGATCATTACAAGGAGCTGGAGCGCGAGGTCAACGCAGTGACCGACGCCGACATCCGGCGCGCGGCCGCGAAATACTTTCAGCAGCCGTATGTGATCGCGACCATCCGGCCGGCAAGTCCTTTACTCGTTAGTCATAACTCATAACTCCAACCTAATCCTATGGCCGAAGTTCAAACCAACACGCAATCGGGCGAGCTGACCCAGCGTTTCATCGAGTTCATCATGATGCAGGCGCAGAACGCCGCGCTTTTTCTCGGGCAAATTCCCAACCCGCAGACCGGCCAGGCGGAAGTGAACCTCGAGGTCGCGCGCATGTTCATCGACCAGCTCGCGATGATCCAGGAAAAGACGCGCGGCAACCTGACGAATGAGGAAGGCGCGGTCCTGCGCAATACGCTTTCGAGTTTGCAGATGGCTTTCGTCGAAGCCTCCGAAGGCCGGAGCCCGGGAGAACGCGAGTCGTCTTCTCCCGCTCCCGACGAGGCGAAAGACTTCGCCTCGTCTTCGGAGCCGCCGCCCGCAAGCGCGCCGCCGCCGAGCGCGACCGCGGCCGAACCGGAGTCGAAAAAGAAATTTACCAAGAGTTACGGCGCCTGATTTATTTTGAGTATGAAATTCACCTTTTACGGCCACGCTTGTTTCGCAGTCCAGATCGGCGGAAAAAATATTCTCTTCGATCCGTTCATCACGCCGAATCCTCTAGCGCACGCAATCGACGTTGAGAAAGTTCCGGCAGATTTCATCCTCGTCACGCACGGGCACGACGACCATGTCGCCGATCTCGAAAAAGTCGCGAAGCGAACGAAGGCGACTGTGATTGCGCCGGTCGAAGTCGGCCGCTGGTTCGACAAAAAAGGCGTCGCAAATGTCCAGACGCTGAACCACGGCGGAAGCTTCGATCTTGGCGTGGGCCGCGCGAAACTGACGCCCGCAGCGCATAGCAGCTCGATGCCGGATGGCAGCTACGGCGGCGAGCCGTGCGGCTTCACGATCACGAGCGACGAGGGAAATTTCTACAATGCCGGCGACACCGGATTGCATTACGACATGAAGCTGATCGCGGATGAGATGAAACTCGATTTCGCGGTCCTGCCGATCGGCGATCATTTCACGATGGGGATCGACGACGCCTTGCGCTCGGCCGATTTCGTCGGCGCGCAGCGAATCGTCGCCGTCCATTTCGACACCTTTCCGACCATCAAAGTCGACCACGAAAAAGTGCGAGCCGCGGCCAAAAAGGCGGGAAAGGAAATCATCCTGCCAAAAATCGGCGAAACGCTCGATCTCTAAACGAACCGCGCTCGTCGCTCCGAAATTTTGCGGCCGCGTCTGGCGACCGCGGAGCGCTTGACACGCGAAATCAAATCAGAAAGCCTGCAGTCCATGACCGAAACGAATTCATTTTTCCAGCGCTGGGAACCGATTTTTCTGAGCATCATGCGGATCGTGATTGGGCTGCTTTTCATGGAACACGGGACCGAGAAGCTGTTTCATTTCCCGCCCTCCGGGCATGGCGGCGGCGGTCCGCTTCCGCCTCTGATGCAGTTTGCCGGCTGGCTCGAATTCGCCGGCGGCGCGCTTCTCGTGCTCGGGCTTTTGACCCGGCTGGTCGCCTTTATCGTCGCGGGCGAAATGGCGGTCGCTTATTTCATGGCCCATGCGCCGCACGGTACCTACCCGATCAACAATCACGGCGAATTGGCCGCGGCGTATTGCTTCGTCTTTCTATACATGGCGGTCGCCGGGGGCGGTCGGTGGAGCATCGACGCGCTCTGGCGACGCAAAGCTGTCACCACTCGCGCTGCCTGACAAGGCGCGCGCGACCGGTCCGCGGATCAACAGGACGGAAGTGAGCGCGCTCGCGAGAGCGAGAAAAGCGCCGATCGCCATGACCGATCGAAAGCCGGTAATGAACGACTCGTCGATTGCGTGTCGGATAAGAGCGCGCGTTTTCGGGTTTGGAGTATCGGGGATCGAGATGGCAGCGAGATCGGTCTGCTGAGCTTGCAGCGATTCGGTCACTTCTTTCGGCAAGTTTAACTGCGCCGCGCGAGCCTCCAGCGACGCGCCGAAAAGATGGAGCATGACGATTCCGAGCACCGCGATCGCGAGCAATCCAGCCGAGCGGGCGATCGCGTTATTGACTCCGGAAGCGAGCCCCGCGAGGCGGTGTGCGGCCGAGCCCATCACCACCGTCGTGAGCGGCGCGACGCTGATCGCCATTCCAAGTCCGAGCACGACGATCGGCGGGAAGAAATTTTTCCAATAACTGCCGCCGACGTTTGGCAGGATGAAAAGCCCGAAGCCGACCGCCGCGATCAACGGCCCGGCGATGAGCGGAAGTTTCGGCCCGTAACGCGTCACCAATCCGCCCGACCAGCGCGAGAGAAATGAGATGATGAGAATGAAGGGCAGGAGCGCCGCGCCCGCCGCGGTCGCGGAGTAACCCTGGACCTGGATCAAATTGAGCGGAAGAAAAAAGAGCGTCCCGCCGAGCGCAGCATAAAGGAAAAACGTGAGTAGATTCGCTCCCGCAAAAGTCGACGAACGAAAAAGGCCTAACGGAAGCATCGGCTGCGTGAGACGCGATTCGACGAAAAGAAAAAGCGCGAGCAGAAAGACTCCGGCGGCGAGCACGATCACGACCGATCGATCGCCAAAGCCAAGCCGCGAAGATTCGAGCAAACCGTAAACGAGCGAACCCAAACCGAGCGCGGCCAGAATCGCGCCCGGCCAATCGACCCGGTTCGCGTCGCGATCGGAAATTTCCACGACGTGGCGAAGCGAGATCACGATGACTGCGAGCGCGAGCGGAAGGTTAATGAAAAAGACGGCGCGCCACGAGACGTGTTCGACCAGCCACCCGCCGATCACCGGGCCGATTCCGGTCGTGATCGCGCTGAAACCCGACCAGGTCCCGATCGCGCGCCCGCGTTCCTTTTCCGGAAATGAGCTGCTGATAATCGAAAGACTGCCGGGCACGAGCAGCGCCGCGCCGAGTCCTTGCAACGCTCGCGCGGCGATCAGTTGCCCGATGTCGGCGGCGAATCCGCAGGCCGCCGAAGCCGTCGCAAAAACCGCGACGCCGATGAGAAAAATGCGCCGCCGTCCGTAATGATCGCCTAACGAACCGCCGATCATGAGCAGGGCCGAGAGCAAAAGCGAATACGCTTCCACGACCCACTGCATGTCGACCGCGTTGGCGTGCAGGTTCGTCTGCAACGCCGGCAGCGCGACGTTCACGACCGTGCTGTCGATGAACGCCATGCTCGACGCGAGAATCGTCGCCGCGAGAATCCAGCGCCCGCGCGCTTTCGAGCAGGGCGTCGCCGCCGGCCGCCCGCGGATTACGCTTTCATCGCAAGGTTCTCGGACGACGGCCCACATTCTGTTCGCTGCGATCGGGCCGCGGATTCGCGTCAGCTCAATATTGGGCGAACGCGTCGTCGGGATAACAGTAGAGCCAGCGTTCACCCGGCTGGGCGGAAGCGATCACCGGATGGCCGGAAGCATGCGCGTGTTTGCTCGCGTGACGATGCGGCGAGCTGTCGCAGCAAAGCGTCACTCCGCATTCCTGACAGGTGCGCAGGTGCACCCACTCCGCGCCGATCTTTACGCATTCCGCACACTCGCGCCGTTCCGGTTGTTTGACCGATTCGATCGCGTTAATGTGCGCGCATGCCTCGGTCATTCCCTTCTCTCAACCTCGCGCGGCGGGAGAGCAAGTTTGCGACCGCTGCTTTGCCGTCATAGAATTCGCCGCGCGCGATTCGTCGCTGCGATTGCATGAGTAATCCGATCGAAAATCAATTGGCGCCAGCCGAGCCGCACGTTGTTGTTCGCGGAAGCGCGCACGGTTTTCTCCAGGAAGCGACCGTCGCTGGCCACACCTTCCTCATCGACGAACCGGTCGCGGTCGGCGGCACCGAATCGGCGCCCGACCCCTACGATTATCTTCTCGCCGCCCTCGGCGCCTGCACTTCCATGACGGTTGGCTGGTACGCGCGCCACCATAAAATTCCGCTCGAGAATGTGACCGTCTCGCTCCGGCATTCGCGCATCCACGCGAAAGATTGCGAGGAATGCGAGACGAGGATCGGGATGCTCGACCGCATCGATCTCGACCTGCAATTGAGCGGCCCGATTACTCCCGAGCAAAGAGCGACGCTGCTCGAAATCGCGGCGAAATGTCCGGTCCATCGCACGCTCAAGTCGGAGATCGACATTCGCCTTCACGATGGAGCGACGGCGACTCCCGCCGTCTGAGGCGAAGAAATTCGCGGGGCGGAATCGTAACAGTCCAGTTACGAATCCGAGCTTTCTCCGTCGCCGGGAAGTCTATTTCTTCATCGACAAACCGATGAAAACAATTCTCTCGACTCTGGTCATTCTTCTCGCCAGCCGCTTTGCCATCGCCGGCAGTTGGGAAATCGTTCCGGCGAAAAATGCCGGCCCGATCGCGAACGGCCTCAATTCAATCAGCGCCGCTTCCGACAACGATATCTGGGCCGTCGGCCAGGCCCACAACACACCGACGACCTACAACACCGTGATCGAACATTGGAACGGCCTCCGATGGTCGTTGGTCAAAAGTCCCAACCCGACTCAGCAATATAACCTCCTTCATGGCGTCGCGGTCATTGCCTCGAACGACGTCTGGGCGGTCGGCGGAGGAGGCGGCAATCCCTACCAGACTTTGATCGAACATTAGGACGGCAAAAACTGGCAGATCGTCCCGAGCCCGAATGTGGCCGCGAGCAGCAACGTCCTCCAGGCCGTGCGCCCGATCGCGGCCAACGACATCTGGGCCGCCGGCTACTCCGTCGATCAGAACTTGATCAACCATGCTCTCACCGAGCATTGGGACGGCACGAGCTGGAGCATCGTTTCCACTCCGCCAATCCAGGACGCCATCCTCTTCGGCGTCGAGGTCGTCAACTCGAGCGATGTCTGGGCGGTCGGAAGTTTTTTCGGCAACGAACGCACCCTCGCCCTGCATTGGAACGGCACGAGCTGGACCCAGTTCGCAACTCCAAATCCCGGCAGCGACGACAACGTCCTCTACAGCGTCGCGACCATCGCATCGAATGACGTCTGGGCGGTTGGACTGACCGGTTCTCAGGCCCTCGCGTTGCATTGGAATGGCACTCTCTGGAGCGTCGTCGCGACCCCGCAATTCTTCTATCCTTACAGCAACGCCGCATTTGCCGGCGTCGTCGCGCGTTCCAGCACGGATATCTCCGTCGCTGGCCTCTACCTTTACGGTAGCAGCGTGCAGGAAACCCTCGCCGAACATTGGGACGGCACGAGCTGGAGCGTCCTCACCACGCCCGATCGTCCAAACTCCGACAATCGCCTCGAATCCCTCGCCCTTACGCCGACCGGCGCGCTCTGGTCGGCCGGCGTCACCGGAGTCTTCGGGAAAGCGGAGAAGGATTTGATTCTGCAAAAAACTCCCTAGGTCTTTCCGAAAGCCGGATTGCTCACCTAACGAGTAAAACTTACCCTAACGAACAAAGGAGTCCGTCTTCGATCGCCTCTCACGCAATCCGGAAACCTATCGCCGATTGAGATCGGAAATCGCCTCTCTGATCCCGTCGCCAGCGGTGTTGAAATAGGCCGGCCCGGCCAGAAGCGTCACCTTCCTCAACGGCGAATAGGAGGCCAGCCCTTTGGTCGCGAGATACTCCTCCGTCCGATAGGCCTGAAAGATCCCGCGCACCACATCGCCGGCGACAAGAGCCGTCGGAGAATCTATCCCGGCGTCCTTAAGATCGCTCGCAAAGGCGAAGTCATTCACCCCGAGTCGCAACGCTTCGCGCAGCGCGACACTTCCAATGCTCGTCATTGATTCCGGCTTGAACGCCCTCCGATCGCCGAGCCCGATCAGAAGCAATCTCCTCGCCGCGATCGCGCCCGGAGGCGGCGTGATGACCAGCGTCTCATTCGCGTGCCCGGCAAACTTCCCCGTCTTCCGCAGCTCTGTGATCAAACCCTTCAACGCGCCGTCCAGATGGACCATCCCATTGACCTTCGCGGGCAGCGCCGGCGGAGAGTGATAAATGTCCCCTTCGGTATATTCAAAAACGCACGCGATCTGCAAAGCGGTCGGCGCAGTCGCCGGGCCCTGCACGAGGCCCACGACTGAGACATTATCGACGCTGCCCCAGACCTTCGATGTGCCGGCCGGCGCCAATTGGCCCGCCGCGGTTGAGCTGAACGCGAGATAGAGAAAAGCGAGCGCCGAAAGCCTTGGCTCCCCGACGGTCAAGAGTGAGAGAACGCTGCGCACAAAAGTTCCTTTCCCATTCTCATCCGAAAATGGGTTAAGACAACCTGACCGACTCGCGAACAATCTGGCGCCGACGCCTTTCAAATGGCAAAGCGATTAGACTCGGTCACGCGCTGCTCTTTACCTAACGAGTAAAGGCCTAACGAATAAAGGGCAGCGACAGGTTTCGTGCTGGATTCAATCCCGCTCGCCCTCATCTGCTTCAGCCTGCTTTTTATCTCCGCCGTTCTCTTCCGCCGCAAAAACCGACTGTGTAGTCCGGCGCCATCGCTTTGCCTTTTCCTCCCGCTCCAGTTGCGCCTGCTGCGCCACCGTCAGCCGCGCGAAAGGAATCGCCTCCAGCCGCGTTCGCGGGATCGGTTTGCCCGAAACCTCGCAGATGCCGTAGGTGCCGTGCTCGATCCGGGAGAGCGCTTCCTCAATTTCCAGGAGCGCATCCTGGTCGTGCGACAAGAGGCCGAGCGCGAAATCGCGATCGTAGGAATCGCTCCCGGCGTCGGCCGGATGCTGACCGAGCGGCGAACCTTCCGGTGCGCGCTCCCGCGAACCTCGCGCCACCGCTGCGACCGAATTACCGAGCGCCTCGCGCAGCTCGAGCAGCTTCTCCCTCTGCGCGCGCAGGAACGCGTTCAAAGTTCGCGGACGCCGCCCGTTCGGCCGCATCGTCTGTCCCGGCGACCAATCCGCGACCGCCGAATGATTGTTCGAAGAAGTCATTTCTGTGATCATGCGAAGAGTTTCGCGACTCTTTTTGTCGATTTCGTGACTGCGATGTAGCGATTGTGTGACATCGCGCCGCGAGGCCGATGTCGCTCCGGACAATTCTTGGCCTAACGAGCAAAGGAGAGGGATGAATTTGGAAGCCAGAAAACCAGAAGGAATCAAGGCTGACGTAAGCTCCGGATCGGTTCCTTCCTGCTTTCCTGATTCGTAATCTGCCTAACGAATGAAGGACAGGCGCGCTAATCAGGCGCGGCGGGCCCAGCGCAGCTTCGCGGAGGAGGCCCGTGGGTTGGCGCGTCGTTCCTCCGCGCCGGGACGGACGATCTCGCGCGCGATCTCCGTGTAGTCGCCCGCGCCGAAGCCAGCTTCGAAAGCCTTCTTGACCCGCCGATCTTCGCCGGAGTGAAAGGTCAGGACCGCGACTCTCCCGCGGGCGCGAAGGCACGACGGAAGATTGCGCAGGAAGGTCTCGAGCGCGGAGAACTCGTCGTTGACCGCGATCCGTAACGCCTGAAAAACCCGGCGGACGGAAAGATCGACCTCCTCGTCCTTTCGCCTCGGTAGCGCGTCGCGAACGGCAGCGGCGAGTGCCCGGGTGCTCGAAAAACTTTTCCCCGCCAGCGCCGCCGCCAATCGCGGATCGGATTCGTCCGCGTTCTCGAAGAGGAGGCGAGCGAGCTTTTCCGCGCTCAATTTTTGCAGAAGCGCGGAAGCAGGCAAGCCGCGCGACGGATTCATCCGCAGGTCGAGCGGCCCATCCTGCTTGAAGGAAAAGCCGCGCGCCGGATCGTCGAGCTGCATCGAGGAAACGCCGAGATCGGCGAGGATGAGATCGGCGCCCTCGATTCCAGCCTGCGCGAGGACCTGCGGCAACCCGGCAAAGTTGCTCCGCTGCGCGCTCAAGACCGTCTTATCGAACCCAAGCGCGCGCAGACGCGCAACCGTTTTCGGCAGCTCGATCGGGTCGGCATCGAGCCCGAGCAGGCGCCCGCCCGGTTGAAGCAGCGGCAGAATCTCGACCGCATGTCCGCCGTAGCCAAGCGTGCAATCGATCGCCGTCTCGCCCGGCTTCGGCGCGAGAATCTCGATCACCTCCGCGACCATGATCGGCCGATGCGACCCGGCCGGCGTCTTTCCCGACGCGAGCACTTTCGCGACCGTCTCCGCGTATTGCCCCGGCTGATGCTCCTTGTATCTCTCCTCGAACCGCCGCGGATTCTTCCCGCGATAACGCACCCGTCGTGGCGGCCGCTCCGGCAACGATTCAGGCTCGGGATCGTCTGGCATGACTAAGTCTCGCGCAATTTAGCCAACGCGCCGGGACGGGCGAACAGGATAAATTTGAAAGCCAGAAAACCAGAAAAAATCCGAAACTGGCCCGACCTTTGCAAAGCCCGGCCTCGCTTGCTGCCCAAGCTGCGTTACGGCTGGTTTAAATGTCCTGGCCGTTGCTTCGCATCCGTGCATCCGTTGCTCCTGGCTCTTAATTTGATTTCTCTTCTCCTGTTTCGGTTCGCAACTTCCACCTAACGAGTAAAGGCCGCCTACGAAGATCCTTTAACCCCGGATTACGCGGACGGCACCGTTTTTCGAAGTCTGTCATCCGCGACACGCGCGGCCGTCTTGGCCGAAGCGCTCGACACGCCCGCGAATGATCCTACACTGGCCCGATATGAGACTGCCATCGAAGTTCGTTAGTCTGCATCCCTACTTCAAAGCGCATCCGGGCAAGCTGGAAGCTTTCAAAGCCGGCCTGCCCGCCTTCGGCAAAAGGACGACGACGGAGGAGAAGAACCTCTTCTACGATTTCACGATCAACGGGGAGGAGATCTTCTGCCGGGAAGGCTATGACGGGGCCGAGGCCTTGCTCGCGCATCTGGAGAATGTCGGCGCGCTCCTTGCCGAAGCGATGAAGATCGCGGATCTGACCCGGATCGAAGTCCATGGCCCCGCGGCTGAACTGGAGAAGCTGAAGGAACCGCTCGCCCATCTGAACCCGCAATGGTTCGTGTTCGACGAGCGCTCTGCCGCCGCGTCCTAGCTCCAGGCAGATTGCGAATCAGGAAAGCAGGAAAGAATTAAATTGGCCGCAACGAAACCGCAGATAAGGGTGGGCTCTCCGGCCAGGAAGCCAGGAGGAATCCAAGGCTGACTTAAGTTTAGATCGCCTCTTTTCCTATTTTCCTGCTTTCCTGATTCAATGAATCCCTAACGAGTAAAGCCCTTCCGAACAAAACGGATGAGGGGTCATCGCTATGCTCGGCCTTTACAGGATCCGGGTCGTGCCGGCTTCGCTCCAGTCGCTCACACCCGCGGCGCCGACCGCGCTCACTTCCACGTTATACACTTCGCCGGCGATCAAGCCGCCGAACTGAACGCGGCCACCGAGGGTCTGTGCGGTTTGCACATAGACAATCGGATTCGAGGCCAGCGCCACTCGCCAGTTATGACTCCGGGCGCCATAGACCGGCGCGGTTGCGGCCAGGAGCGAACCGGACTTCGGTCCGTGCTTGACTTGAGGCACCGCCGGCCGGCGCAGAGCTCCAATCCGGCTCCGCGTTGGCTGTTGATGCGGCAGACCGCTCAAAAGCAGAACGCCCATATCGCCATTCGCGACCGCGCAAACGTAATCCGCGAGCAGACGCATCAACCTCACCAGCTTGGCTCGCTCGCCGTTTTTGATCGCGGTTTGGGCCGGCCCGCCGCGAGCCGACTCTTGTAGCGCCGCGATAAAAGCCTCCAAGGCCTGTGGCACCGCCGCTAAAGTAGGACTGGGCTGGATGAAGATAGCCGGGTTCCTCCCGATCCCGGCCAAACCGACCCTGGCGCGGACGATCACGTCCGCATCGGACGCCTTGATTAAGTATCTAACTGAAGGTTTAACAATCATGTGTGTCTCCTGATTTTATTGTTGCTCTGCACAGCCGGCCTTAACCTGGATCAAACGATTCCAAGAGTTGCCCGGCTGCTACCCGTTTAGAGCAGATTAAGCGCCGTCCCGGGAACTATTTTCAAAGGAGGAGAAACTTCTCCGCGCCGCCTCATCGCCAATTCCGCAGGGGCTCTCACACCAGGAACCGACAGTTTCTCGCATGGCGGGGCCATCTCGCCTTATGGCAAAGCCAATCCGCCATTTGGCTGAACCATAATGACAGGTGGCAAGAGCATCCAGCCAGATGGCAGAAGCTGTGTGACACATGCCGGAAACATTTCGCCACATGGCAAAAGGACGGCGCCATGTGTCAAGATGCCTTTGCCATATGTCAAAACCGTCCCGACACATGGCGAAGTAAGGGCGCCACATGTCGGACTCGCGTCGCCACGTGGCGAAAGGATGGCGCCATATGACGAAACCAGCCTGACACATGGCCCGGTCAACGCGCCACATGACAAGATCATCCGGCCACATGGCAAGACACAGGTGACAGGAGCCAAATCTCCCAAACGCTGGGGCGAAAGGGTGGACGTTAGAGCGATCTCAAGCCTCCTCGTTGACGACTCGCGTTCCGCATTTCGCCTTCCACCTTTCGGCATCTTTTACTCGTTAGGCACACGTGAATCCCGGGAGTCGATCGCGAGGAGACGACGGAATGGCATCTGTTGTCTCAGCGACACTCCACTTCCATCCTCCGCATTTTCATCTCGACATTATTTAGCGGCGGAATAAAACCGGTGACGCATGCAATGGATCGCTCCCTCCGAAAAAGCCGCAACCAATAACAAGCTCGAGAAACTCCTTTGGCAGACTGTCGATCACCTCCGCGCCGCCCACTCCGGTCTCATCGCGCAACAATATTCCGGCCCTAACGCGCCCGTTTGCATATGAAGACGGTCCGCGATTGCTTCGACCGACAAGTTCGCCTCACCGATGAACGTCTCGCGCACATCCTCGACCGGCCGGAAATGCAGAACATGCGCGAAGAGATCATCCGCACGCTGCAAGCTCCCGCGGAAGTCCGCGTCTCCCGCAGCGACACGAACGTGCGATTGTTTTATGAATTCTACGCCCAGACGCGAATCGGGGACAAATGGTTGTGCGTTGTGGTAAAGTATCTGGAGGACGACGCGTTTGTGATTACCGCATATCTAACTGATAAGCTCAAAGCTGGAGAAATAATATGGCCGACAAAGTAAAGCTGTGGTTCGATCCGGAAGGGGACTATCTGGAGGTGACGTTTTCCGACGCGCCGGGCCATATGCGCGAGACGAAGAGCGACGCGGTCATGCAACGCGTGGACGAGCAGGGTCGCGTCATCGGCTTCAGCGTTCTGGGGGTCAGCCGATTCCCGAAAGATCATCCCCTCGAAGCCGAACTCGCCGCCGAGAAATAGCTTCTTAGTCGTTAGGCGGCGAGGCCAAAGTCGAAATTAGAAGTTAGCCGTAACGGATGCGAAGCAACGGCCGGGCTTTCCAAGTAAAAATGGGTGCCACCGTGTCGCATTTCGCCTTCCGCACCCTTACTCAATAGGATGACCTGTCGTCCAGTAGGCGCCTTGACCCTCGACGAGATCGTCGCTAATCTCTTGCGCGCGGACGTAGAACGAAATCGGCGCCCGAACTTAACCCACGAATCCCTATGGAACAAAAACTCTACACCCTCGCCATGGCTCACACTGATTTCCCGGCAGCGGAGATTTTCACTTCGGAGCGCGCGGCGTTGGAGCGCCGGCTCGACCTTTCCGAGGTGAGCGATGTGCGACGCGAGCGCTTGCTCGGTCTGTTCGATAGCGAAGAACGTGAGCAATACGAAAAAGAGCTGAATCAGCTCGAATCCGAAGTCAGCTTGGTTTGCTCAATCGAGTTGCACCAAATTTGCGAAAGGAATTGAGCTGCTGCCATTCGAGTGTCGATACTGCGCTCTGACCCCAAATCGACCGCTCATATCCAACGGCCAGCACCGAAGCTGTTGGCGTTGTAATCGCAGAATATCCGATGCGAGTGTATTAGAATGGCACTGGATTCGGCAGCCGTATAGAGGCGCTAATTTTCCCCTGTGCTTCGTTATGGTGGCTCGCATTGCAACAGTGGTCGTGAGGCTTGGTGCGTTTATTCTATCCATTCCCTTAAAATGTAGCCTCGATTCGCCAAAAGCGCCGGACGAGGTTCTCAGTAGTATTGAGATAAGAATCCCAATTTGTATCGGCGTTTTTCACTAGCAGTAACAAAAGGATGACGAGTTCTCTCAATGTCTCCAGCACTTGGCGTTCATCGCCATATTTGAGATTCTCTTCTGCTACGTCGTGAAATTGATAACGTTCTCCCTGCTTTCGCAGTTCATTATGAGAAATTAGCTTGTCGCGAATAGTCTTATATCCCCCGACAACATTCGACTCTAGGAGTTGCTGAGCCTTAGTATCGAACTTCCCATACTCCCTCTGGAACTCGCATCTCAACTCCTCAACAGAGCCGATTCCGTGGATATTGTTAGTATATTTCTGTTCGAGAAAATTCAATAGGCCGGGAGTGTCGGCAAGGTTGCTTCTTATCGAGGATATACATGGTGATTTCTCATCGCGGTCCAGACAAATTTTCGCGAGCTCCTGAACGAGCCCCCAGTATAACCAGCCACGTAGCTGCACGAACAAATTACCATTCCTCTCGTCATTCATGCGGCTAGCCAGCTCGCCGCTCGTCAGCATTGGCGCCAGAAATAAATATCGATTGAAAGCCCTTAGTGTCAGCTCCTCGAGTGCGTCCACCTGCGCTTCCAGCTTGGCAACTGCTGCGTTCATATTTCGGGTGATTCTTTGTTCGACGATTAGTTAGCGCTCCGCAACCGTCTCCTTGAAGTGAGAAGACCCTCGCTAGTCGAACCAGTAACGAGTGGCTCCGTGAGACGTTTGCCTAACGAATAGAGACATTTCGATCGTGAATCAACCGGCGCGTTAAGAGCGGGCAAAATTTCTGTTGACGCGCTCATGCTGAAAAAATAAAACCACGTCGTGCCCCGAAAAATCAGCTTCAGTATTGGCGATGGCCTTCGACCAGGTTCAATCGCCGATGCCAACGATGAGGCCCAGTTTGCCGAACTAAAAGTGCAAGGCGACCTAACGACCCGTGCCTGGGCCAAAGGCGTGCAAGTCATGAACGAAGGGCCCGGCCACGGCCCCATGCATCTCATTAAAGAGAACATGGAAAAGCAGATCGAATGGTGCCACGAAGCGCCCTTTTACACGTTAGGCCCGCTCACCACCGACATCGCCCCCGGCTACGACCACGTCACCAGCGGCATCGGCGCGGCCATGATCGGCTGGTATGGGTGCGCCATGCTCTGCTACGTCACGCCGAAGGAACACTTAGGCTTACCTAACAAAGATGACGTCAAAACCGGCGTGATCACCTATAAACTAGCCGCGCATGCTGCTGACCAGGCTAAAGGGGCGCGCAGTATCGGGATAACACAGTGAGTAAGGCTAGGTTCGAGTTTAGATTGGAAGACCAATTCAACCTCTCGTTAGACCCGGAGACCGCCCGCGAGTACCACGACGAGACATTACCGCAGGAAGGCGCTAAGACCGCAGACTTCTCCAGCATGTGCGGTCCGCATTTTTGTTCTATGAAGATTACCGAAGACGTAAGGAAGTACGCCGGAGAACAAAAGCTGTCGGATGAAGAAGCCTTTACAACTGGAATGAAACTAAAGCCGCGAGTTTCACGATGCGGGAAGCACGATAAATTCAAAAGCCTAATGCCTGAACGTCGCTATGGTCACCAGTGAGTTAATATGAAAATACGTAAGCTGAAAGTTCGCAAGCAACCGGTTGTCGTGGTCTCGCAAAACCAAAGGACGTTCTTTCTCACAATGTTAAACGCCCGTGACTTGGTTCAGATTAGCTATGCGTCAGTGCGTAACCGCGACGCTGAGGAAGGCGCGGTTCAACGGATTCTAAATCCACGGCGAATTGACAGTATTAAGGACTTCACTGTGAAGGGGGGAGACTATCCCAACTGCATCATTCTGAACTGGGTCGATAGTAAGAAAAAGTTAGGCTTTACCAAAGGAAAAATCACCGTTCCTATTGGAGACCGGCTGGCGCAAATTATCGACGGGCAACACCGAGTCGAAGGCATTCGAGCAGCGATTAAGGCGAAAGCGGTAATTGGGAGATTGGAAATTCCGGTCGCCTTTTACCAGAATCTAACAACAACCGAGTGTGCCGATATTTTTCTTTCGATTAACACAGAACAGAAGCCGGTCCAGAGAAGTCTTGTATTTGACCTCTACGATGTGGCCAGCGCACACGTTGTGGATCCGGCGGCCGTCCGAGCCCGCGATATTGCGTCTCAGCTAAATGACCTAGAGTCATCTCCCTTCAAGGATCTCGTCAGGCTTCCGAACGTCGACGTTAGCCGAAAGAAGGGGAGCAAAACTAGTACCGGTGTAGACTTGTCGACTGTCGTCACTTCTCTAAAGCCTCTAGTGGAAGAGAAGGGAATATTTGAACAGGTCGGCGTCGGTGAACTTGAAATGCAAACGTCGGCACTCATAAACTTCTTCGATGTCCTGAGAGATTGGTATGGCGGACTGTGGCCGGATAAGGACAACGTCTTCCTTACTGCGGCGGGATTTTCTGGAGCGATCGATTTCTTCAAGAATAAGCTAGTGTTTTACTGTAAATCGAAGGGTTCTTTTGAAATGGTCACAATTCAACAAGCAATGGATCTAGATCCCGAAGCATTCATTTTACGTTCTCATCTAAAGGGCTTGCAGGGCCGGCACGCGTTAAGGGCGGTCTCCGATATGTTAGTAGAGCGGTTTAATCCAAGTACCAAGGGATTGGCGAAACTAAAGTTCTAGGAGGCCGGATGCCTAGGGCGGACGCATATATTGCGGGTCGTTTCGCACACAATGCCAACAAGAACACTGTGCGAGGAAAGTCATTATCTCAACTTGAGGTAACTTCATTAATTAGCGGTTTACGTGCGGACGCGGCAGATTTTTACTACTCAGGATGGATAAGCTTCTTAGATGCGCTAAGCGGAATCAGCAAAGGGTTCTACACGTGGTCAGTAGTGAAGCTATACTATTCTGTGTTTTATTCCCTCCGAGCCTCGCTTGCTATCGATAACGTGTGTGCCTTTCATGTGAATGGTTCGCCTTTTAGCGTTGTCGCGCAACCGGGGCAAAATCCCATGTCGAGTACGGATCGTGGAACTCACAAGACCGTCTTAAAAACCTTCGAGCGGAATAATCCAAATCACCCATTGGTATCTCAGCAGATTGACCTAGAAGACCCTGTAGATTGGATTGTCGCTAAACGGGAGTCAGCGAACTACGGCGACCCGAGGTTTAGTGAGCCTGACTCGCGAGACGAACTTGAATACGTAGCGGCCCATGGACTCCGGAAAGTGTTGGCCGGTTATGTCGCCGAGCCCTCACTACTTTATGTCTTTGATCCCGAGCACGCAATGATAGCGTATCCTTTGCGCGCCCTTCAACTAATCGGTGACCAAGTGCTTGCCGTTTCGCCACTCGTACCATCAGAAGCGGAGAAGCTCTTCCTGAGAAGACATTGCAAGGATAATTCAGGCCTATATTCGTTTATTGTCGCAGAGTTAGAGCGATTCGGACTTTTGGATTAGCACCAAACGCAGAGAAAATCTCAACATGTTAACAACGCCGGATTTCACCGTAGTCATTGCACTAAGAGAAGAGTTCCGTGAATTCGTCGCGGAATTCCGGACATTTTGGCCTGGATTAGGGAATCTTCGGTCAACTGCTGACGGGTTCGAACCCGATGACGAGATGCCTTCGGTCTACTCTCTGAATTTACCTTGTGCCGACGGCTCGGTCGCTCACGGCACGATGCTTCTCATCAATGAAGCGGGGCCATTTCGCGCGTTAGATGCAACAAAGGCATATTTGCAAAAGGCAACACCACGTTTGCTGGTCAATATCGGTATCTCTGGGATTCTCTCCGATGATCTCCACTTGGGAGATGTCGTCGTCGCAACCACGGCCGTTCAGTACGCTGATAACCTGAAGACGTCTGAGGCACCGACCTTCTTGGAGGGGCTTTCTCCCGGAAACGAGTGGCGGCCGACGACGGAGCACATATGGAATGAGTACGCGCACTTCGAGACACGACGGCAGGCCAGCTTCGCTTTCTGGCAAGCCGCCGCGATCGATCAGTTCTCGGCGTGCTCAAGTATCTTTGAGCGAACTGAATTAGAAAGTTTGGGTTTAAGCAAGACACCTCCTCGAATCCACCACGGGAAGGTCGCCAGTGGCCCATTCGTAATCGCTAGCCGAGACCTTAAGACGTGGTTGTTGGAGAGAGTCGACCGCAAGCTACTTTGTGCAGACCAAGAATCTGCCGAGGTCTTGCGCGCTGCCGCGGATCGTGGGGAAATAAGCACGCTCGTCTTGAGGGGCATCTCTGACGGCGCGGATCCAGCAAAGGGTGCGCTCGAACGCCTTTCACAGGGCAGCGTTCGGAAATGGGCTCTTTGGAATGCCGTGTCGCTCTTCCTGAGCATGATGGTAGAGACGCGCTTCTCACCAGGGGCCGTTAGCTTTACCAGCCCGATTCCGAGAGAAGACAGCACCGCGGAACTCGTCGGTCGCCTCCATTCCTACGCCGCGCGCTCGTTTTTGCGCCCTCCTTACGATCTGCCACCCGAGGGAAGCGCCGTTACATATCAAATATATAGCCGATTCTTCAATGCTTTCATAACTTCTCAAGATGACGGCGCGGACAATCTCTTCGAGCGAGTTCGCGTCGATCTAGAGCGATCCGCAGTGTCGATTTCATACATTGACGGTCCAGCCGGATCGGGGAAAACAGCTTTTCTGAGCGTCCTATATTGGTATTTGCGGGAACGTTTCGAATCTGCTCCCGACGACATCGAGTGCCCGATTCCAGTATTTGTTAGCTCTTCACGCATTGAGCAACTATCGGGCGGCGCTGAAAGGGCAAGAGCGCTCGAAAAATACTTCCTCGACACGCTACAAAGCCTTTTAAACTGCGCCCCTTCAAGAGCCCTTTGGGTGCTAATCGACGGAACCTCCTACGAAGACAGGTTAGCGCACTCCATCAAAGAAGTGTTATGGCGGGAAAATCGCGGAGGAGGTCGAAAGCAAATCGTCGCAGTGAGAGAGCTTGATAGCGACAGCCAACCCAACACGGTTATATCGTTTTGTCCTCTCACTCTAGCTCCGGATAATATTGAAGCAGTTGTTGACGACTTTCTCAAGATAAGCACGCCACATGTAAAGCCGGGTGTCAAAGAAAACCTGTTAAGCGCGCTTGGCGGGCTAGAGTCGGGCGATCTAGACATTTATATACTTTCGCAACTGTATCAAAAGGTTTACCTCCAAGGCGGCGAAATTCGTAATTTGCCACAATTCTTGAGATGGCATGTAAGAGATAGGTTGGGGTTACCAAAAGCGGCTAACGCAGAAGAGAAGGAACGCATCTTAGGTGAAGTAGGAGCGTTGGCGTATGAGATGTGCGTTCGTGGATCCTCCGCTTCTAAACCAGTTTCGCTCGCTACGCCTCTGCTAGATGAGCATCGATTTATCCTTGAATACATGTCTGCCCGATATGTGATAAGAGCGTACGAAAAAACCGAGGCTGGAGAACTGCCAGTAACAGACAAGGTGTTGGGAACAGTTTATCCCTACTCCGTTAACCGCTTCGCGAAAGCTATACTAAATCGGAGTGGGAAAGAAGATAGACGGGCGATCGTATTTGGCGCACTCGGGAAGGTGATCCGGAGTCTAAGGACCTCTTTTACTGCGAAGGCAAATGCGTGTTACCTTGCGGGTCGCTTCGAGGGCGATCAATGGAAGGATAAGGCTCAAAAGCTATTGCAGAGTGTACGGTCCAATTTGGAAAAGAAAGCGCCATATTTGCGCCCTCGTGAAACAAATACGACAGAGCTCAAACAGTTCTTATTGTTTGCTCGAACGGTTCACATCAGCCTAGCCTATTGCGGCGACCACGAAGCAGAGGCCAGATACATTACGCAGTTGCTAAACGATTCTGCGTACGATCGGATAAACCGAGGCTTTCATTTAGAGTATTACGGGGACATTCGCTATAACCTAGCGGAGCCGCTTGTCCATCTTGACCAGTTGCAGCCCTTCCCGAAAACACTTCAAGAATTGAGCACTCGAATTGGAAGCACAGCGGATAATCCTCTTTTCGACTTGGAGGTCCAAACTCTTTGTTCGTTGGCAGCCCAACGGCATGTTCATGGTAAGCTAAGTGACGAGGACAGAGTTTTAGTCGTCAACATCGTGGACTCGGCGCTTACAGCTAGGAAAGTGGATGCTTGTCTTGAGGATTACACGCGTTTCGTGGTGCGGTTGCTGAGAAAGGAGAAGGCTAGTTTCGGCAGAATTGCTCTTTCGTTCTTCGAACTGAAGTTGACACCTCGTTCGGGCTGGCGAAAACGAGGCGTGGAAACACTTGAAACAGTGGGGGCACATACGTTCGGTGCCTATTTACTCGGTCTCCTTTTCCTTCCTGACGCGATTGATAATGAGAGGGAATTCAATAAAGCGAGAGTTTTAGATATGATCGCTGTGCACGACCTCGAAGAAGCCATCACTGGCGACTTACTTCCTGAGCAAAAAAATCCGGTCAATGAAGAACAAGCAAAAGAAATCATGAGAGACTTGGCTTTCTTGAGCACTTTAGAAGGCGTGCCTAATTACTCTCGCATTTCGGAGCTATGGACGGAATTTCACACGAGTAAAACGATCAACGCACAATTGGCTAGGGAGCTTGATAAGTTGGATAACCTTTTCGAATTGTATCGCCTACGATCGCTTGGAAGATCTATTTCCGACTTCGAGCACTTCGAGGGCGATCTGAAATCGACGATACGAACGGGCGTAGGACATAAGATTCAGGACTTCATTACTGCTCGGTTCGGTCAGAGCGCTAGTGCTTACCGCGCTTGGGGATAGCGTATTTTCCATTGACGGTTAGGATTCTCTCGGAACTTTAGCTTTCCACGCATAGCCGCCCAGCTTTGGATTAGCAATCCCTCGGGCCGCGAGCGCCGCGGCTGAAGGCAGTCGCCAGGGTCACTTCTTTGGTTTCGCCTTGTATCTCACCCGCTCTTGCGATGCTCGACCGCCAAACACTCCTCCCAAGTCGCGATCCAAGCCCACCGGTCATGTCGCTCATTCCCCTTGCTCCGTTCTTCACGGCGGATAAGTGCGGCGAGTGAGGGTGGCTCACTTCGTTGACGTTAAAGTTACCGAGTTGCTCTTCCAAGCCTCACTTCCATCACGGGTGGTTTTCGTTGTTTGTAGGTTCGCCGCTCGCGTCGGGTTTGATGTGAATTCAGCGGCATCGGCGCTCGGCTGCCATCCCTCGATGGAAAACTTCTGACCTCCCGACATCGTGACCGTGCCTCGACCGCGTCGGACGATTGAGGTTCATCAGTCGGCGCCCAGCGCGTTTGCGCGGTGAACTGCCGCCCGCGCCATGAACCGGTGTAGGTCTCGTGACACTCTCCTCAAGAATCCTAACTTCGCGCTTGCGAACTAAGACACTTGCTGACCCCAATTCCCTTTTGGTGATCTACCTTGGTAACCTACCCGAACCCTCGTCTTCGCGAACCTGCTAAGTTTGGGACAGGCTCTAGGCAGAAATTCGATCATCTGGCAGACGCTTCGACAGGTCCAAGACATATCTCTGCGGGCGCCTCACGGAAAACGGCTCAAGAGCTGCAATGCTTGCCACAGCGGGGTTCGAGACCACCTTGCCTATAGATTTGGTTGAAAATTCCGCGCCGCAACTTTGGCACGACCTCGCGTCGGTTGGAGTGTACGATTGCTCTTCGAAGTCAAACTGCGCAGCTTGGCACCTAGGGCAGTAGACCGTCGTAACGCGATCACGGAGCATTGGCAATGCGCTTTGCGCCATCAAGAACCGAATCATTTTTGAGTTTAGTTCCTTGCCGTCGAGTATCACCGTCCCATACGTCTCGTCCAAATCGGGAGCCTCCGCTGAGGCTCCAAACGCATGAACGTGCATTCCTTCCTGCTCGCAGTGACTTCCTGTCCAAAGAAATGCGGGGTTCGATCCCCACACTAGAAGACCATTTTTGAATTCGGCTTGTTTGATGTTCAACACTTTGTCGGAGGGCTTCACGCATTGCATTGGGAACCCGCACGATTCTTGCACCGTGCTCACGGGATTTCCTACAACCGCCTCCGTGGTGGTGAACGATGAAGCGCATGTGACACAAACGTGCTCATGATGGGGGTGGACGCTGAACCAATCTTCGTCAAGGGTGAGGGCCAGAACAGTGCGGACAGACAACACTCTGAGGTATGATGCCGAACACTGTTGAAATCATGTAGTAGATAGCAGCATCCTCTGACACGGTGATCCCCTCTGAGGGTAATTTGTCACTGAGAATGCATACGCTAGAATACGTTCGATCCACCTTCTTCTCTTTACCCGGAACCGTTCGCGCGTGAACATGAATGCCGCGATCCATTGGCAGGCGAGAGGTATCATAAAGCGCCGGCACAGCGCCCCAGAACCCGACACCGCCTTTGTATTCGCTCAACTGTATCGCAATCGCGTTATTCGTGTGGCGATTCTCTGTCATGATCATCGTGAAGTCCTCTCGGCTCACTCAATCGTCGATGAGTAGAATAGGTACAAGGTTCAAGCTACGCCCGCTTTTTTGATCCCAATGAGCCACTCGCGAATGCGGAGTGCTTGTCTCTCGGAGAGGGAGGAACCGTAACGCCCGATCACAGCGAACGGTGACGCCCCCTTTCTCTCTAGTATCTCCTGCAATGCGTCCAGTGTTTCATCCCGACACAGCGAAATCTCCCCGGGGGTCGTTAAGTACACAGGGTTTGCTCCAACAACGTAGTTTTGAATTCGACGTGCGAAAGTCAGCGCCTTGTGGGAATCGAGCCTGTGCTGTTTCCCGTCCGAGTCGACGACAACATTCCCCGCGAGTTGGCCGTCGCTACGCGTATGAAGCCTCTGCTCCGGGAAGCGCTCGCTAGCTTCCTCGACCGAGATTTTCTCAGCAATCGAGAATCCCCCCATCACAAATTGATTTATGTTCTTCAACTTGCCGGAAACAGTGAATATGTAATCTCCTATCTCTAGCTGCTTGCGAATATCCGGTCGACAAGCACCCATAGTTGGATTCTCGCCGAGATAGGGGTCTTTTACGTGCTTTCCAAGTTCGGGATCGTAGCCGCTTCGTGTGATGAAAATTTTTCCAACCATTGTCATTCCTCCTCTGTGAAACCGAAATCCAATTTTTGCTTAAGTCTGTTGCCTTGGTGTGGGAGAATAACTCCGTCGTGCTGCAGGCGGCCGACTACGATACCTGGACCAATCTGAACTCGCTCCGCAAAATCATGAATTGAATCGTTCGTGAAAACTTTCCTGTGTAGAAACTCCGACATTTGCGTGGCGGGGATTAGAGTTTCGCGGGCGAACGTGTTGGCCTCTGTCTCAACAGGCTCCATTTCCGGATCGACGATTTTATCTCCCAGATCATTAGCTGCGTTATCAATCACGAACGACCGCTTATTTCGGTGCAACAGGATATGTGCAAGCTCGTGGAACAGTGTAAACCAAAGTTGATCGTCGGTTTTATACCGCAAAGTTAGGCCAACCAAAGCACGCCGGCTGCTCAGCCATCTGGCGCATCCACTGATACCCGTGCCTGGCAATCCGGGGACAAGAACAACCGCTACCCCGGCAGCGGCACAAATCTTCTGAATTGGCTCCAGAATTCTTTCGGCACCCAACCGGCTGAGGGGACGCAACTCAGACAGAGCAGCATGGAGCCTTTCGTCCGAGTAATCGGCAACTTGCAATTCGCGAGCGGAAAGTTCGGTTTCACGAACCCACGCGGCAACCGCTTCATTACGGATCTGCCGAACCCTCGTTTGCCGGTATGCCACCGTCCAAGAAGACCAGACTGAGTCCCATGTCGTTGGATTTGCTACCCCGAAAAATTTTAGAAGTGCCTCGGCATCCGAAAGCCCTTCGGGTAAGGAGAACTTCAACTCTTTCATCTCCTTTATCGGAAATAGCTTGGCCCAATCGGCGAAACTTGCTGACTGTGTCTTTCGTCTGGCCGCAGACTCATCGTATATTTGCTGCAACCCCAGCCAAAAGTGTGCAGGCCGTTCAAATACGTTTTCGAAAGCCAGCGCGGTTGGGGGAGTTATGGAAGTTTTGCCGTTACAAATCTCGCTGATTATTTTTGGCGATACTCCTGTTCGTCGCGCAAGGTCTCGTTGCGACCAACTGTTAAACTCAAGGTATTCTTGAACAGTCTCGCCCGGATGCGGTACTTCCCCCATTTCAAACGGTTTTTGCTCGCTATTCATGGGTATCCTTAATCGCAACTAACGTGATGGAATTTATTGATTCCCATTTCTGTTTGACAGTTATGTCTGCACCCGCTTCGAACGGTGCGTTAGCCTCGAAAAGAAGTCGGTAAGGCTGCTTCAGGTCCATCGAAAAAATGCCAGCCAAATTTCCCACCAATTCGTGACATCGCTCAGGTCCACGGAAGGGCGGCAAGAAAACCGCCAAGTTCCGAGCAGCGATCAGAGCGACGAGCCGGAGTTGATATTTTTTAGCCATTACTGTACCGAGCTTTCGTTGGGCGAGTTTGAAGTCCTCCGCATACCGCCGTAAGGCCGCGTCTCTGAATGATATTTCCATCTGTAGCCTTAGGGGTAATTCGATGAATCCAGTTCGAGTTACCTCAGGAGTAACACTGGATTCGGCAAAGTCAAGTCCTCGGTTTTTGTCCAAGCCGCAATTGCGGAATCTCTCCGCCGAAGACTAGGCGGGGGACCCTTCCGCAGAACCGAAAAACGATGAAGATCAAGATGTCAAAGGGCGCTTACCCTATGGCAACGCGTTTGGCGACGATGTCCGAATCACGCAGCCGACGAATGCCGACATCCAAAAGGCGATAGACGCCGGCGACCTCGAGGCCCGGCCGTTTTCTGGCAACCAGCAGATCCTCTTCGATGAATGGTGCGCAGCCAGCAATGGAGGAGCCGATCGGAATATGTTCATCGAAGTGGCCACGCGTTGGCACGTCCGTCGAATTGCCTACCTCGGCGCGCTTTAAGGGGTCAGTCTGGGCTTGCCCCAATATCACGGACAGTAAGGAAGGGATAAATTAGTTCAGTTTGGATTCAAAGTTAAGCGGGCTTTGGTAGTCAAGGCTGGAGTGGAGGCGGGTGCGGTTATAGAAGGTCTCGATGTAATCGAAGATGG
>DASXEB010000009.1:0-59706 GCA_036490335.1 Chthoniobacterales bacterium | reverse complement strand
CACTTTGACTGCTTTTGTGCCGGTCGCCGAGCCGCTCGTGTTGTCCACGAGGAGCGAGCCGGCGCTTACGGTCGTGCCGCCGGTATACGTGTTCCCACCACTTAGAGTGAGCGAGCCCGTGCCGACTTTGCTGATCGCTCCGCCCTCTTCGATCATTCCGGAAAAGGTCGTATCGAGATTGTTGTCGCCCACAGTGAGCGTCTGGCCGGCGGTGGAGACGAGTCCGCTCCCCGCTAACGAGCCAATCGCCGTCTTGCCGTTCGTAATTGCGCTCAAGTCGAGCCAACCATTACCGAGGAGTCGAAACTGTCCCATATCGACTACGGCCTTATTCTCGATCACGATGTGGCCGCCCAGCCCGCCGCTCTTCCCCGCCTTGGCGATGACAACGGTCTGGGACGAGTTGGGCAGGGCAAAGAGATCTATCAACCCGCCCTCGCCGCCGCTCGCCGTGCCGCCTTCGCCGCTAAAGGTGGCGTTTCCACTCCCGCCATAGACGTAGATCTGCCCTCCCTGCGCCCCGGTGATTGCAGAGCCTTCTGCGATAAAGCTGGCTCCCGCACAAATGCCGACGTCAATCTCGCTCCAGCCCCCTTCCACTCCCGCCACCGTTGCGGGATTGTTAATAAAGGTGGATTTGCCGATATTGCCCGGAGAGAAGGTTTGCACCAGGGTGTGGCCGGCGGGCGCGCCCGAGACGCTGCCCGGTTGATTGACGAAGGTGGCCCGATCGGCGTTGGAGCTGCCGACAAGATTGCAAAAGCCGCCCCAGACCGCGCCGGACACCGTTCCTCCCTGACTGATGATCATGGCGTCAGCGGCGGTCGAGGTATCATCAAACTCGGTAAAGCCTCCATAGTTGCCGTCGTCCTCATCCGAATCACTTCCGCCGTTGGTAATGACCACATTTTCGCCCGCCGAAGACGAACCGAAGAAATAAAAACGCCCCGATGCATGGATCGAGCCAGTCGCAGGGGCATAAAAGTTCTGGACGGAGAGAGAGTTGTTGATGATACCGGCTCCGTGGAACTCAAGAATCGACGAAAAGCCGGCGTCTAAGAGTGGCGCCATGGTAATGGTGTAGGCAGGCGCGTCGCTGGTAAAGACCACCTCGCCTACGGTATTGCTGTCCTCATTCGGCAGATCTCGCAATTCCACGGTAATGACATTGGAGGGACCAAAGGTGGCGATGTCCGACTCCCCATAAGGTATGGTTTGCGGCGTCCAGTTACCCGGATCATCCCATTCGTTGGTCGCCGGATTTGTATTCCACGTGGCGCTATCACCTTTACTCGTTAGGGGAATCAGGAAGGCTGGGAAGCACAAAAAGAGGCGGAGGAAGGTTATCATGACACGGCTTTTTAGCTGGCCGACCATCGCAAAGTCAAGACTATTGCTCTGTTTTCATTCGTTAGGAGGCGGGACCATGAGCTGCGGCGCGTTCTTCGACCCGATTGGTCTCGGCTAACGAGTAAAGGTCTGCGCTCAATCGGCTCGGGATTAAGCTTGCCTCGGCGCTGCCTGTTTGGCAGACTCGAGGGCATGAAAACATCCCGCGCCTCCGCTTTTGGCCTCGCCGCCGCGCTTCTCCTTCCTTCGCTCGCTTTCGCTGTCCAGCCGCCGCCGGGCGGCGGCTACCCGAATAATAATACCGCGCTCGGGACGGACGCGCTCTTTAGTTTGACGACCGGGCTCAACAACACCGCCCTCGGCTACGAAGTCCTCTACAGTAACACCTACGGCGCCTATAATGACGCGGTCGGGAACATGGCAATGCACGACAATACGAGCGGAGCCGAGAACGTCGCCGTGGGCGAGCAGGCGCTGACGCGCAACACCACCGCCGACGGCAACGTGGCGCTGGGTTCCGGCGCCCTGGCCTCGAATACGACCGGCGGATCTAATGTCGCCGTTGGCGATTCAACCCTGCTCCTGAACACAATCCAATTCAGCAATGTCGCGATCGGTGACAATGCCATGCCGTTCCCTGCCCCCGGCGGGGAGAACAATGTCGCCATCGGGCGGGTCGCGCTCGGTAACTTTCCCGGACCCGACAATGTGGCGGTGGGTGACGCCGCTCTCAATGCCTGCACCGGGAAGGAAAATATCGCGGTCGGTCCGGCGGCGGGTTTGAAGATTACCGATGGCAACCACAATATCGATATCGGCAGTGAAGGCACAGCGACGGACCACCGCATCATCCGCATCGGTAACCCAAAGACCCAGCGAGCCGCCTATTTCGCGGCCATCAGCGGCGTGACCGTGGCCGATGGAGTGCCGGTGATTATCAACCGGCTCGGCCAGCTCGGCACCGTGACCTCTTCCGCGCGCGACAAGGAGAAGATCCAGCCGATGGCGGCGGCGAGCGAGGCAGTTCTCGCGCTGAAACCAGTCACCTTTCGCTACAAGAAAGAGCTGGACTCATTAGGCGTGCCGCAGTTTGGATTAGTCGCCGAGCAGGTGGCGAAAGTCGATCCCGATCTCGTCGCGCGCGACGAGTCGGGCAAGCCTTACACCGTGCGCTACGAAGCGGTGAACGCGATGTTGCTCAACGAATTTCTCAAAGAGCATCGCAAGGTGGAAGCGCAGGAGTTCCGGGCGCACGAACAAGACCGGGTCAGCGCCGCACAGACGCAAACGATCAACGAGCTAAAGAAAGCCCTCGTCGCGCAGGAGGCGCAAATCAAGGCGCTCACCAGCGGATTGCAAAAAGTGAATAACGCACTGGAGCTGGTCCGTACTAGCGCTCAAGTCATGGCGAACGAATAACGCACCGACCGAGAAAATCGTTTTCTCTCCCGAAGCGCCGGAGGAGCGATTCTCCGGCGCTTCTTTCTTCTCGCCGTGATCAGCCGTCATCTGGCGCATGTTCGATTGAATGAGTCGACTGAAAAGAGTTTCACTTTGCGCGTGACCTCGCGCCGGATTTGGGACAGTAACGGATCACAACTTGTGAAAATTTCCAACATATCCTGTCCACAACCTTCGATTATCCAGAATCGTGTCAGCCGGCTATTCGCCATTGCTGGCCTCACCATCAGTGCCGGCGTCTTCGCGACGGCTTCCGCGCTGGCCCTCACACCGCCGCCTGGTGGTGGTTATGCAAACAATACAACGGCACTTGGGACGGGGGCGCTGACCAGCGAAGGATCGTCCCCGGCTCTTGGGAATACCGCTCTCGGAACCGATGCGCTTTTCGTCAATACGACCGGCACCTCTAACATTGCAGTCGGCTCGCTCGCGCTCGATCTTAACAACGGCAACTACAATGTCGGTGTCGGCACCAACTCGTTGCAGTATAATAGCAGCGGCGACGCGAATGTTGGAGTCGGCTATGAGGCGATTCTGAATGCGAGTACCGGCTCGAATAACGTCGCTGTCGGAGTTCAGGCGCTCTACGAAGCAGGAGCCAGCGCGGAGAACGTCGCGGTGGGCGAGAGCGCTCTCGCGAATGCCACCAATGTGGTCGGTGCGACCGCTCTCGGCGCTCTGGCTCTGCAAAATTCTGTGAGCACTCTCGAAAATACCGCCGTCGGGTATTACTCCCAGTTTGGAGCGGCCGGCTCGACCGGATATTTCAATGTGTCGGTCGGTGCCTATTCGCTTCAGGACGTGTCGAGCGGATCCTTCAACACCGCGCTCGGGCAATCTGATCTCACTTGCACAACCACGGGAAGCTACAACAGCGCCTGCGGAGGTTTAGCTCTAGTCTTATACCGTTCGCTACGAGGCGGTGAATGCGATGTTGCTCAATGAATTCCTAAAGGAGCATCGCAAGGTGGAGGACTTGGAGAAGACCGTCTCCGAGTTGAAGTCGGCGTTCGAGGCGCAGGCGGCGCAGATCGAGAAGGTCAGCGCGCGTGTGCAAGCAAACGCGAAAACGGCCCGCCTGGTCTCGAACACTCCCTAACCCCGCCGCCTCGCGCGCGGGGGTAAATGTTGTCATCCCGAGCCGCGCAGACGGCGACGGACCTCCCAATCGCTCTGACGCGCACAACCGCTCATTTGTCCCTTCGCGACCTTGGGCGAGGTCCCTCGGCGCGCTGCGCCAGCCTCGGGATGACAAAGACGGCGGGGGCGCGCGGTTGTTTGCCGGGAGTTTGCCGGTTGGCTTCACCTCGCCCGCGGGATTTGCCCCGGCTAGCGCGGGATGGCGGCGGTGCGTTTCAACCGCGCGACAACGATGCCGGCGAGGGCGACGGCGATGATGCCGGAGGCGGCTTCGATGTAGAGCATGCCGGCGCTGCCGAAGCGGTCGTGGGTCCAGCCGTCGAGCGCGGTGACGTAAACGACCGGCAGGTTTCCGGCCGAGGAAAGGAGGGAATATTTGGTCGAGGCCGCGCCGCGCCCGATGGCGAAAAGGATGATGCCGGAAAAGGAGGCGTAGGCGATGCCGCAGGCGAAGGCGTAGCTCAGGACCCCGATGGAATAGGCGGTGGAGTTGCGCGCGGCGAGGGCCATCGCGATCGCGACGAGGCCGAGCAGGATGCCCGAGCCGAAGTAGGCCCACCAGCGCCCGACGCGATCGGTCATCCAGCCGCCGACGATGCAGCCGGCCGCGCTCAGGATGCCGTTGAGCAGGCCGGTGACGAGGGCGACGGTGTTGGCGCTCGTGTGCCAGTCGGGCGCGACCGCGGACCAGAGGTTGGTCATGGCGCCGGAGCCGATCGGCGAGGCGACGAAGATGGTGGTGATTAAACCAATCGGGGTGCGCAAAAGGACGAGGAGGTCGCGGCCCATTTCGCGCAGACGATGGCCGACGCGCTCGGCCGAGATCGGTCGAACGTCGGGGACGAAGCGCAAGGCGAGCGCGCTGACCAGCATTGCGGCGGCGAGGACGACGCCGGCGAGGAAGAAGGAATAATGGCTCGTGAGCCAGACGCCCGCGCCGCCGCCGAGGCCGGTCGCGCCGAGATTTCCCGCCTGATACCAGCCGGCGGCGCGCCCTTTCTCATCGTCGTGCACGGTGTGGGCCATGAATCCGCCGACCGGGATGACGGAAAGGTTCGAGCCGATCTGGGCGATGAAGACGACGACGGTGAGGGCGACGACGGTTTCAGGCCGCAGCGGCATGAAGCCGAGCCCGAAGAGGGTGACGACGGAGGCGGCGAGCCCGACGAGGAACCAGCGGCGCAGGCTGAGGGTGAGATCGACCACCGGCGCGCCGGCGAAACGCCAGAGATTGGCGGACAAGCCGAGCGCGACGACCGAGCCCGCGGCCGCGACGGAGAATCCCGCCCGCACGAGCGCGAAGGGGAGGGTGATGGTGCAAAAGCCGCTGCTGATTCCGTAGGGAAGAACGAGGAAGAAATAAGTGGCGGGATTCGAGAGGTGCGGTTCGCGTTTCACGAGCGGTCAGGCAACCGTCCGCCGCCGGCCGCTGAACATCGCCGCCTGCACGATGATGCCGAGGATGACGAGGCCGAGAAAGATGAGGGCGACGCCTTTTGCCGGGACGTGGAGGTTGTCGGTGATCAGTTGCGCGCCGGCGATGGCGGAGAAGAGAATCAGCGCCCAATCGAAGAGCGCGAGCATGAGGATCGCGCCGATGATTCCGCCGATGAGAAAGGCGATGCCGGCGTATTGCGCGTGGGTGACGACGAAGGTTGACATGACCGCGCTCGCGACATGGCCGCCGACGAGAAACCCGGCGATGGCGATGGCGATTTTTTGCAGGACGAGAGCGAGAACGGCGCCGAGAATCCCGAGCCCGACCGCGACCGCGAGGGTGAGCCAGGCAGGCGGATGATGGAGAAGGTGGGGCGTGAATTGGAAGCCGATCCAGAACCCGATCGCGGCGACGAAGAGCCAGAAAAGTTTCCTCCCGAAGAGGAGCACGATCGCGCCGATGAGGATGCTAAGTGCGGGAACGGCGTGTGGATTCATGAGGTTCGCCTAACGAGTGCCTGACAATGCCCAGCCAATCGACTGAGCCGCGCTCGCCTGTCATCCCGAGCGCAGCGAGGGATCTCGCGGTTAGATGGAGAGAGTTCATGGCGCGCGGATGCATCGTCTGCAGTTGCGAGGTCCTTCGCCGTCTGCGCGGCTCAGGATGACAACCTTTCTTCTTCGCCCCTATCAAAGACGACCTCACGCGAAGCGCCATCGCTATTTCTTGTGCGCCATCATCTCCTCGCGCTTCGCCTTGAACTCGGAGCCGGGCAGCCAGGTCGGATATTGATCGCCGTTCGCGACCTGATAGCCGACGTCGAAGAGAAGCTGGTCGTCCTGCACCGCGCCGGACAAATCCCAGGTCGAATTCACTTCGTCGGAAACCTGGTGGTAATGATGCAGGTTGTAATCGTCGGCCATCTTCTTCCCGTAATCGGCCGGCTTGCCGATGAAATCCTTCGGCTTGCTCCCGGGATAAAGCGCGGGCACGCCGAGCTTCGAAAGCTCGAAATGATCGGCGCGAAAGAAGAAGCCTTTTTCCGGCTCGCCGTCCGGCGTCGCGACGCGGCCCTGGCGTTTGGCGGCCTCGGCGAAGAGCTCGTCGAGGGTCGAGTTGCCGTAGCTGATGTCCTCGATGTCGCGCGTTTTTCCCCACGGATTGACGATGTCGATATTGATGTCGGCGAGGGTGTGATCGAGCGGGTAAAGCGGATGCTCGGCGTAATATTTCGCGCCTAACAATCCCGCTTCCTCGGCCGTGGTGGAGAGGAAAAGAATGCTGCGCGGCGGCGGCTGCGGAAGTTTGGTGAAGGCTTTTGCGATCTCGAGGATGGAGGCGACGCCGGAAGCGTTGTCGAGCGCGCCGTTGTAAATTTCGTCGCCTTTCAGTTTCGGGTCGCGGCCGAGATGGTCCCAGTGCGCGCTGTAGATGACGTATTCATTCTTCTTCGCGGGATCGCTGCCTTCGATTTTGCCGACGACGTTATGCGATTTGAAAGTGCGGATCTTGTTTTGAATCGTGAAGCTGGCCTTCGCGCCTAACGACACCGGCTGAAAATCCTTGCTCAGCGCCTCGCGTTTCAACTGGCCGTAACTTTTGCCCGCGGCCGCGAAAACCTTGCGCGCGGCGTCGAGCGTGATCCAGGAGCAGACCGGGACGGTGTCGCGATTTTTGTCCGGCGCGTCGATCACGAAATTTTCTTTCGCGTTGCTGTTCTTCACCACCGACCACGGATAAGCGGCGGGGATGGTCTCGTGCACAATGATGGCGGCGGCGGCGCCTTTTTGCGCGGCGATTTCGTATTTGTAGCTCCAGCGGCCGTAATAGGTCATGCCTTTGCCCTTGAACATTTTTTCGTCGAGCTTCGTCGGGTCGTCGGGATCGGGCACGGGCGGATCGTTGATCAGAAAGACGAGCGTCTTGCCTTTGACGTCGATGTTTTTGTAATCGTCCCAGCCATATTCCGGCGCGACAACGCCGTAGCCGACAAAGACGACGTCGGAATCCTTCACGCTGACTTCGGGCACGATCTGCTGGGTGAAGGCGACGAACTCGTTAGGCGATTGCAGATCGATGGTCTCACCTTTGGCGGTGAAACTCGCGGTCGGAGTGCCGAGAATGCCGGCGAGCGGAACTTCCTGCGTGTAGGTGCCGTCGGGATTTCCCGGCTTGAGACCGAGCTTCTGCATCTGCTTCGTGATGTAATCGACCGAGAGCGTTTCGCCTTTCGAACCGGGCGCGCGGCCCTCGAATTCATCCGACCCGAGGACCCTGATGTGCGCGAGTAAACCGGCTGGGGTGATCGCAGCTTCGGCTTCTTTCGGCGGCTCGATCGGTTGCGGGGTGGCGGCGAGCGCGGTGGCTGAGACTAACGAGTAAAGGACGATTTTTTTCATGGGCTTAAATTGTCTTACGCGAGAATGAGCCGAAAAAAAGGACGTTTGTCATCCTCGAAATTCCGTTAATGCTTTTGCTCGCCGGCCTCGGCCGCGCGCCGATGAAAGACTTCGCCACCAAATTTCTGATCGCCTTCATCCCGATTTTTGTCGCGATCGACGCCGTCGGGATGGTCGCGATTTTCATCGGGCTGGGCGCGAACGTGGACGCGAAACGCCGGCAGCAGGAGGCGATTCTCGGGATCGTGACCGCGCTTGCAATTTCGCTTGGCTTTTTGCTTTTGGGGAAGCTGGTTTTTCAGGCGCTCGGAATCACGGTCGCTGATTTTCAGGTCGCGGGCGGTTTGATTTTGCTCGCCTTCGCCGTGCGCGACCTGCTCGACATCGGCGGAGAAAAACGCCCGGTCGCGGAAGCATTCGGGATCGTGCCGCTCGGCATGCCGTTGATTGCCGGGCCGGCGTTGCTGACCGCGCTGCTCGTGCTCACCGATTCGGTCGGCGCGACTTACACGGTGCTTTCGCTGCTCGTGAATCTGCTCATTGTCGCGGTCATTTTTCGTTACGCCGATTTGCTCACGAAATGGATGGGACGACAGGGCATCAACGGCGTTTCCAAACTCGTTTCGCTTTTGCTCGCGGCGATCGCGGTCAGTTTGATCCGACGCGGCTGGCTTGGTCGTTAGGCAAAATTTTAGAACAATCCGGCGCGCAACATGACGAGCGTGCAGCCTTCGACCACTTCGATGCCGGCGCCGCTCGCGGCTTCAGCAAGCGTCTCGTTTTCCGCGCCCGGATTCAAGATGATGCGCTGCGGATTTACGGCCACGATTTCATCGATCAGCGGGAGGGAACGTTTCGGGCCGAGATAAACCGTAATCGTGTGCACCGGCTCATCGATCGCCGCGACGTTCGGGAAACATCTCCAGCCTTCGATGTCGGCGAACGCCGGGTTGACCGGGATCGGCTCGTAACCGTGCTGTCGCAGTTCGTGCAGGGCCATATTGGCGTAGCGGTCGGGCTTCGGCGACGCGCCGAGGACGGCGACGTTGCGTTTTCCCTCCGGAATCTCAGGCATCCTGAAAGGGAATCGCCGCCGATAGCTTTTATAGACGGGTCGCCCGCACGCGCGGGTGCCTCCATTGACAGCCTAACTATGGTCGTTACCATTTCGCACCTATGAGATTTCCACTGGCGCTCACGAGCAAGATCGCCGCTTACATCATCGGAAATAAGCTGCGCGGGACGAAGAAATTCGCCACCGTCCTGCAGCTCGAGCCGCTTCACACCTGTAATCTTACGTGCACCGGCTGCGGCCGGATTCGCGAATATTCGACCTCGATGAAAGACGTCATGCCGCTGGCAGATTGCCTCGCGGCGGCGCAGGAATGCAGCGCGCCGATGGTCTCGATTTGCGGCGGCGAACCGCTCATCTATCCACAGATCGAAGCGCTGATCGAAGGTTTGCTCGCGCAGGAACGGATCGTTTACGTCTGCACGAACGCGATGTTCATGCGCAAAAAAATGCGCGAATGGCTCGCGAGCGAATTCCCGCAGCGCGCTGCTTTCGTTGAAGAAAAAATCGCCGCGCTTCTCTCCGCGAATCTGATTTCGGAAAAAGATGCGGAAGCGATCCGGCTCGGCCCGAAAGATCCGGCGAAACCAACGATCGCGCCGAGCAAATGGATGTATTGGAACGTACACCTCGACGGCCTTGAGCGGACGCACGATTTGATCGTCGAGCGCGAAGGCGTTTTCAAGGAATGCATCCTCGCGATCCGGATGGCGAAATTGCTCGGCTACCAGGTCGCGACCAACACCACGATCTACAAGGAAACCGACATGGATGAAGTCGAGCAGATGCTCGATTTTTTGAGCGATCTCGGGGTTGACGGCCACACCATCACGCCCGGCTACGAATACGACGCGGCGAAGAAAGACATGATCGCGCGGCTGAATTTGCAGCCGGAAGATTTCTTCCTCACTCGCGCGCTGACCGTCCAGAAATTCAGCCGGATGGAAGAGTGGATGAATCGCTACACCTTTTTCGGCACGCCGGTTTATTTCGAATTTCTCGCCGGCAAACGTGACCTCACCTGTTCGGCGTGGGCGATCCCGACGCGCAACATTCGCGGCTGGAAAGCGCCCTGTTATTTCATGACCGACGCCGTCGGCACGAAGGGCCATTACGATTCCTACGCCGAGCTGCTCGAGCACGTCGATTGGGAAAAATATGGCGTCGTCGATGGCGTGGCGCGCGATCCGCGTTGCGAAAATTGCATGACCCATTGCGGCTACGAGCCGACCGCAAGTCTTGGCTTGAACGCGAAACGCGGCGATACTTGGAAGACGGTCCGGTTCAACTTTGGCGCGCGTCCGAAACCGACCGGCAAAGGAAATGAGATCGCGGTTTACAACGGCGTGACGTCGGGCAACGGCCATCTCACCGGCAAAAAAGCGGAACCGGTTCAGCAGGCGAGTTGATGGGAAATCCCGCCGCGAACATCATCTCGCTCCCGCGCGTTCATCCGAAAGAGGACGCCGCTCGCCTAACGACTAACGACGAGCTGACGGAAGCGATCGCGCTCGCCCAGGCCAATCTTTTGCGCCAGCAGAAGCCGGATGGTCATTGGGTCGGCGAGCTCAAAGTCGATAGCACGCTCTGCTCCGATTACGTCCTCTTCATGCATTGGCTCGGCGAAGTCGACGAGACTTTGCAGCAGCGTTGCGTGACGCACGTCCGGCGGCGTCAACTGCCCGACGGCGGCTGGAATATTTATTACGGCGGCCCGAGCGAGATCAACGCCTGCGTCAAAGCCTACTTCGCGCTCAAGCTCGCCGGTTATTCGCCTAACGAGGACTTCATGCAGGAAGCGCGCGCGAACATTTTGCGGCTCGGCGGCATTCCGCGCATGAACACTTACAGCAAGCTCTACCTCGCATTGCTCGGCCAATTTCCCTGGAAATATCTGCCGGTCATTCCAGTCGAGATGATCCTGCTCCCGACCTGGTGCTTCTTCAACGTTTACAAAATGTCGTCGTGGAGCCGGGCCATGCTCATTCCGCTCGCGATCATCAATCATTTCAAACCGACCCGCGCCCTGCCGGAAAACAAGCAGCTTCACGAGCTCTATCCCGTCGGCACGGAGGGAAACGATTTCACTTTGCCGCGCGATCAACGCCTCCTTACCTGGCGAAATTTTTTCCTGCGCGCCGATCGCGCGTTGAAGTTGCTCGAGCCGATGCATGGCCGCGCCCTGCGTCAGCGTGCGCTCGAGGAAGCGGAACGCTGGATGGTCGAGCGCATCGGCGCGGGGAGCGACGGACTCGCCGCCGTCTTCCCGGCGATGCTGAATTCGATCATCGCCTTGCGCGCACTCGATTATCCGAAAGACCATCCGCTTTACACAAAAGCGCTCGAGGATTTCGCCGGTCTCTTCGTTGATGAACCGGACGATTTTCGAATTCAACCCTGCCTCTCGCCGGTTTGGGACACCGCGATCAACATCATCGCGCTCGCCGAATCCGGTTTTCCCGCGCAGCATCCCGCTCTGCAAAAAGCCGCGCAATGGCTCGTGCAGAAGGAGGTGCGCGTCCGTTGCGATTGGACAATGAACAATCCGCATCCCGAAGCGAGCGGCTGGGCTTTCGAATACAACAACATTTTTTATCCCGACACCGACGACACCGCGATGGTGCTGATGGCGCTGCGGCTCGTGCGGCCTAACGAACAGGCGAAGCTTGCGGAAATTTTCGAGCGCGCGCTCGACTGGCAACTCAGTTTCCAATGCGCCGACGGTGGCTGGGCCGCGTTCGATAAAGACGTGACGCGGCATTGGCTCGAGGACATGCCTTTTGCCGATCACAACGCGATCCTCGATCCGACTTGCAGCGACTTGACCGCGCGCACGTTGGAATTGTTAGGCTACATCGGTTTCGACGCCGGCCGTTCCTGCGTGCGCAAGGCGATCCGTTATCTGCGCGACACGCAGGAGGACGATGGATCGTGGTACGGACGCTGGGGCGTGAATTATATTTACGGCACCTGGCAGGTGCTGCGCGGCCTGCGCGCGATCGGCGAAGACATGACGGCGAATTGGATTTTGCGCGGCCGCGATTGGCTCGAGAGCTGCCAGAACGACGACGGCGGCTGGGGCGAAACTTGCGCGTCCTACGACAATCCCGACCTCAAAGGCCAGGGCGCGAGCACGGCGTCGCAAACCTCGTGGGCGCTGATGGGACTTTGCGCCTGCGGCGATCTCGATCGCGCGAGCATTCAGCGCGGTTTGCGTTTTCTTCTCTCGCGCCAGCGCGAAGATGGCGCGTGGGACGAGCCGGAAATCACCGGCACCGGATTCCCGCGCACCTTCTATTTAAAATACGACATGTATCGGCAGAATTTCCCGCTCCTCGCGCTCGCAACCTACCTGAATTATCGCAACGGCGTCGGCCATTATCACAGCTTCTATCGCTGGGCTGGTCGTCGTTAGGCATCGTTAGGCAAAGCGCGTCACTCGCGCGCGATCTTTCCGCCCCAGGATAAAATTTTCGCCTTCGTTCCCGCCGCTTCCGCTTCCTTGATCTCGCCGTTGCGATTGTAAAAAAGCGAAAGGCTCGTCCAGCCGATTTGATCGTTAGGCCGAAGCGCCACCGTTTTTTTCCCGGCCTCGATCGCTTCCGGAAAACGTCCGAGCTTCATCAAAGCCATCCCGAGCGCGTGCCAGCCGTCGAAAAATTCCGGATCGAGCTCGACGCAGCGCCGGTATTTTTCCACCGCGCTTTCCAGATCGCCGATTGCGAGGTCGCCGTTGCCGTCGTCAAAAATTTCCTCGACCGTTTCCATTCGTTAGGCAAGCTTCGCGCCCGCGCGCGATCCCGCGATCAACCGGTCGCGATCGGTGGCGCCGTCTTGCCTTCCGGCACGCCGGCGGCGCGACGCCGATCGCGCAGCCATTCGTAAAAGACGATCTGCTCCTGACTGCGCAGTCCGCGCTGTTCCATGATCGTGCGCGCGGAACTGAATCTCGCGACATCGAGCGGCTCGCGTTTTTCCAGGACCACGATCATGCCGCCTGACGCCACCGGCACAAAATCGCTCACAGTCCCCGGCGTCATACCATCGACCGCCTGCTTGATTGAGTTGATGTCTGGAATTTCTTTTTGCGTCTCCGGCTTCGTTGCCGGCGTGCCCGGCGGATTGTCGAGCAGCGAAAACGGCGGTACCTGCTCCGCCTTCGGATCCGCCTGTGCGACCGCTTCCTCGGCCGACTTGCCGCTCGCCATCGCGTCGCGCAACTGTTTTGCCGTCGCGGTCGCCTTTGCCTCCATCGCCGCTTGGACGCGCTCCTGTTTCAACGCCGCGACAATTTTCGGCCGCGCTTCCTCGGGCGTGAGTGCGCGCGCGCGTTCGATTTTCATCAGGTGCTCAATGTAAAAACCGTCGCTCGACTGAATCGGTTCGCTGTTGGGGGAGTCACTCGTTAGGCCAAAAGCCGATTGCGCGAGCAGCAGCGAGCCGCTCAATTTCGGATCGGGTGCGGCCTGCGTGAATTCGCCCGTCTCTTCCGGCGCGAGTTTGAATTTGGCTGCGACCGCGTCGAAATCCGCGCCTTTCGTTTGCAGCGCTTCGGTAAAATCGTTCGCGTCATCGGCCAGTTTTTGCAGGACATCGATCCGCGTCTTGCCCTTCAATTTCTTTTGTTCCGGGGTGAGCGCGAAGCTGACAAACTTCATCTGCCGCTTTTCCTCCGTCTGCAACTGCGCCTTGTGCGAGTCGTAATACTTCGTGATGTCGGCATCGTTAGGCTCGGTCCCGGCAAAATCCGCCGCCTTAAAACGGACGACGGCCACATCCATCTTCGAATACACCCGCTCAAATTCGTTCCGCAGTTGCGATTCATCCACGCTCACGCCCGAGCCGAGCAATTTCTGCACGCGCGCGAGCGCGATCTGATCGGCCGCGAGCTCCTCGATTTCCGCTTCGGTGAAACCGAGCGGCGCGAGCCCGCGATCGACGAAATCGGTATATTTCGCAAGGTCAAAACCCTTCGCGCCTTGAAACGCCGGCAGCTCTTTCACGATCGCGGCGATTTCGCTCGTCGTCGGCTTGATTCCGAGCGCGTCGGCTTCGTGGCGCAGGATCATGAGGTTCCAGGAAAAATTTTCGTACGCCTGATTTTCGTTCTCTGCGCCGATCGTGAGACTTTGCGCCAGCTCGCGCAGACCCAGTTCGCTCCCGAGCTGAAGGAGGCGCGCGTTGCGCTGATATTCGACCTGCGAAACTTTGCGGCCGTAAAGATCGCCGACCACTCCGCCGCCCATCTGCGAAAAGTCGGTCCGGTTCCAATACCACGAGAAAGAAATGCAAACCAGACCGGTGATGAAAATCATCAGCACCTTGTGGTGTTTGCGCATGATCGTGATCATAATTTTTGAGCGTTTGCGAGGGGCGAACTTAGGGGCGCGACCGGCCGCGGCAACTTTTTTCTAATCGCGCAACGGCCGCGCGGGCGCGCCCCGCCTAACGAATCGCTCCACCTCTTCAAGATAAGTCCGGAACGGATCGCCCATGACGAGAAACTCGCGGCTCTCCGCCGCGATCGAATCCCAGTTGATCACGTAGGGTCGCGTGCCTTTTCGAAAAAATTCCACCGCGCGCGCCCGGCCACGCGCGCGGGTGTCGGCGGGCGGCGTGCGGGTGAGATCTTTTTGCCTAACGAGGTTGTTCCATTCGCCGATTCGCTTCGCCGGTTCGAGCGAGAAGAAGAGGCCGCGCGCCGGATCGATGTTGTGATATTCGAGGTCGAGGCTTTGCAGCCATGGATCGTCCCAGCGCAAATTTTCCTCACTCATGAACGACTCGAGCAGCCACTTTTTGCCGATCCAATCGACCCCGCCGATCAGCGCCTCGGGTTTATTCGAGAGCGCGTCCAAAGTGTAGCTCCAGCTCTCGAGCAGCCAGTCGGTCTCGGCGTTTGCGCCCGCGAGATATTGGTGCGCGAGCGCGTGCAAACGCCATTGCACATCGAGCGCGCCGATCGTTAGGCCGCTTTCCAGTTCGACGATCCAACGCTGCGTCGAGTCGTGCGAAATCTCGCGCGTTGCCTGCACGGCATCGGCCAGGGTGAGGTCGTTAGGCAAAAGTCCCGCCTCGAGCAGGGTGAGGATGCACGAGGTCGTGCCGATCTTCAGCGCGGTCGCAAACGGGCTCATGTTCGAGTCACCGATGAGCAGATGGAGCCGGCGATATTTGCGGTAATCGGCCAGCGGCTCGTCGCGCGCGTTGATGATCGCGCGATTGAATTGCACCCATTGATAAATGTCGTTGACGATGTGATCGGCGCGCTGGCTGATCTGGAAATCGACGTGCTCGCCTTCGTTAGGCAATTCGAAATCGAAGGCGAGGGGATTGGCCTGTCCGACCCGGCCGGCGCCGGTGAAAATCTGCCGCGTGGCGAGAAACGAAAGCAACGCGCCGAGAGCCGGCGGGGTGAACTGCGCCTCGCGTTTCATCAAATAATTTTCGTGGCAGCCGAAAGTCGCGCCGGTGTGATGATCGACGTTGTTTTTGATGAAGGAGACCGCGCCGTCCGCGCCTAACGACTCGAGGGCCGACTGCAAAAGCTGATCGCCGGCGATGTCGTAGGCGACGATGTCGCGCAGTTGCCAGCACTCCGGCGAGGCGTATTCGATGTGGCCCATGTCGAGATAAACGCGGCCGCCGTTGAGGAGAAATCCGCCGTTGCCCGGCGGCTCTTCGTAATCGCGATAATGCAGATCGAGCGCGCCCGCGCGCATTTTTCGGAAGAGATGATTCTTCACCCGCACCGGCCAGGCGTCGCCGTTCGGCTGGGCCGCTTCGCCACTCGTTAGGCAACCGTATTCGGTCTCGATCCCCGCGATCCGATCCACGCGCGACCATCCGACGAGCCCGCGCCGTGGACAAGCGGCAAAACGAACGGCAACATGACGCATGACGACGAAAACATTTCCGGCCCGCAGTCCCGCGGACAAAGTGGGCGACCTGGTTTATTTCGGGCGAATGCTCGACAAGATTCGCGCGCACGCGCGCGGCGAGCTGCCGGATGATTACGTGCCGAATCTCGGGAAAGGTTTTGACGGACGCTGCCTCCGCTTTCTCCATTTGAAATACGACGACCTTGTCGCGGCGACGAAAAAAGGCGGGAGTGACGAAGAGCTGCTCGAGTGGGCTTACAAGAACGGACGCAAGCCTTCCGACGAAGAGATCGAGATCTGGAGCGAGTTCATGCGCAAGGCCGGCTGGAACGACGACGTCACTGAGACGGTCGATCGCCGCAAGAGAGAAAGCGGCCTAACGAATCGCGACGACATCCGGACGATGTTTAATTTCATCGACGCCGACGAAGGCCGCGCGCCGCAATCGTGACGCGCGCTTTTTCGCCTAACGACTAACGAGTCGGTCGGCGTTTGGACGGCGCGACATTTTTTGTCATCCCGAGCCGGCGCAGCGCGGCGAGGGACCTCACAGTTTCAGGCGACGCGATTTGCAATCCAGAACGCGTGAATTGCAATCGCGAGGTCCCTCGCCGTCCGACGGCTCGGGATGACAAAGCGCTTTCGTTCGCGGGTGAACGCTACGTCAGGGCGTCGGCGAAATGAGCGCCGACGGCGGCGGCGGAGGAGGCTCCTGCCGGTAATCGATAATTTTCCAGACCAGGATCACGACGAGCGCGACCACGATCGCGGCCACGATCATCCGCGCGCGCGAGGCCGGCGCGGCATCGGGCGGCGCCATCGATTTATTCCGCGAGAGTATCGATGCGCTCGGCGAGATTGAAATCCAGCTCGGTCAAGCCGCCCTTGCTGTGCGTCGACAGAACCAGCCGCACTTTGTTGAAGCGAATGTCGATGTCGGGATGATGCTCTTCATCTTCCGCGACCTCGGCGACGCTGTTCACGAAATCGATCGACTCGGAAAATTCGTCGAACTCGAAGGTGCGCTCGATGTGTTTCTTCTCGAGCTCCCACTCCGGGATTTTTTTCATGCGGTTTTTTAGCTCCGCGGTTTTGATCAACTCCGCCATAACGGCACAACGAGTAACATCGACTTTCGGTTTTGCAATCGAGAATCAATCGACCGTTTCTTTCTGCCGGCGTTCGATTAAAGCGCGAGGATTTTGGACAAATTTTTCGCCGAATCGAAAACCTCCACTGCCGTTCGCCGCGCGATCTTCGAGAGTCGCGGCCAGTCGCGCAAAACCTCCCGCGCCGCCTCCGCCGCGCTCGCCGCGTCGCTGACAAAAAAGAAACCGCTCGCGCGCGGGAGAAATTTCGCCGCGCCCGTCTCCTCCGTGATGACCGGCCGGCCCAGCGCGCAAAACGCCGCCGCGCGATCGCTCAGCCAACCGGTGCGCCAGCTCACATCGACGCCTTTGATCGCGGTGAACTCCGCGCTCGCGCTCGCGAGATAGCGGCGATACGTCGCCGGCGTGCGCGCGACCGCGTGGGGCGACGCGAGCCGCCAGCCGAGCCCGGCGAGCCGCGCGTTTTCGGGATCGTCCGGCGCGAGATTCATCGCCAGCTCCCAGCGCGCCTCCGGCACGCGCGCGGGCAGGTCGAGATAAGGCGCGAAGGCGTGCTGTTTCGAGAGATCGGGAAACTCGCCCTCCACCTCGACCGCGCCGCCCCAATACCATTGCCCGATGGTGGCGAATTTGGCGCGGCGCGGCGCGGGCTGCGCGCGGAGCAGCTTCGTATCCGCGAGCGGGAAAAACGTGCGCCATTTCAGCGGCGACTTCGGCATCCGGCAATCGGGCTCGTTCACATTCAACCCGATCGTCCAAAACTCGTGGTGGAAACTTTGCCCCATCTCTAGCTTCGTCATCCAATAAAAGATTTCGCTCGGATCGAGATCGCAAAAAATCCGCCGCTCGAACTCGAGCAGGAGCGGCGGATGAATCGAGTAAGCGAGATTGAGCATCACATTCGGCCCCGCCAACCGCTCGCGCAGCGCGCGCCGCGACATCCCGATGCAGCGCATCGCCGCCAGATCGTGCACCGCATCCGCGCGCTCCTGATAGAGCAGACAATATCGCCCCGCCAATCCGTGCGCGCGCAGTTGCGTTTGGAAATTGCGAATGCACGCCTCGTCCGCCGCGCGGTCGCCGCTCGCCGGCAACAGCTCCAGCCAGACCGCATCCTGTTTCAAACGCCGCAGCCCGAGCATCCATTGCAGCGGCACGGAGAAATTCCCGCCGCCTTCGCGATACTTCGCCGCGAACCCGCAGCCGAGAAAAACCGTCACGCGCGCTTACGGAGCGGATGGCGACGGCGCGGGAGCCGCCGAAGGCGCGGGCGGAGGCGCGGCGCGTTCGGCATCCTGCTCACGCGAAATCGCCGCCTGAATGTTTTGCCGCAACTCCGCGGACCGATCGGCCCACTGCTTCGCCGGCGTCGTTTTCTCTTCCGCCTTGTCGCTGCGATTCTCATGCGCCTCTTGACGCTGAGCTGCGCGCGCCGCTTTCCCGGTTGCGCGACCGTGGCGGGAAAGACCGACTCGCGCGTCGCGAACTTCCTGCGCCGCGGGTGGGTTGTCGTGCCGGTCGGCGATTAATTTCTCGCGTTCATCCATCGCGGCGTTGAGCGCATCGCAAACGGCGATCGCCGCTTCATACTTCGGCTTCTCCGCGTCGGGCGCCGTCGCCATTTCGCTCGAAAAGTCGGTGCGAAGCTGGCTCACCTCCGACCACGGCAGAGTCACCGTCTGATCGATCGGCGCGAGCACATTGTCGAGGTGCGTCGCGGTTAATTGCGAGAGCTGCGCGGAAGGCGCGGTCGCGGGCGAGGGGGAAGGCGAAGCTTCCTCAGCCGGCATGAAACCGCGCGAGCGTCGGTGTCCGCGGCCGCCCACCGGTCCGTTGCCGGAAGCCGGGCCGGTCAGAATCATGGCGGCGAGGAGCGAGACGATGATGCGCGTTCTCAAGGACGGGGTAACGGAAAAAAACTTCATCGGCCTCACGGAAACAACATCGCGCTTTCTTGGCCAGCTTAATTTGTGCCGACGCCGCAAACTTCGCGGCGCATTGCAAACGCCACTGCAATCCTCTCACGCCTTATCCTTCTTCTTCCGCAACCCAAAAAGCCAGCCGCCGAAGCCGACCACCCCCGCGCCGATCGCCGTCGCGATTTCCCAATGATCCTGCGGATACGCGATCAACGTCGCCGGCCACGAGACCGTCACCCGGATATCCTTGTCGAAAGTCTGAATCGCGCGCGTCGCATCCTCGCCATCCACCTTGAGCAGCGCGTTGACCGCGAGATGGAGCGACTGCTCGCCGAAAGCCTTCGGCCGCACATCCCATTTCCAATCCGTCGTCTCTTTCAAACTCACCGGCTGCGTCTCCGAAGTGATCGGCGTAATCTCGAACCCCGCGCCCGTCAGATGCGCTTCCATCCGGTCCGCCATCTTCACCTCCGCGCCCACCTTTGGCCCCGCCTCCTCGATCGTCGATTCCAACTGCGCGACCGTCTTCGTCCCGTCCATCACGAGATGAATCACGCGCGTCTCGCCGTAACCCATCGAGTCCGGCGTGTTGAAAGCGAGATTCCCGACGTGCAATTTTGCGAGCAGATCATCCACCGACGGCTCCAACACCGGGCTGCGATCTCCCACGGGCGGCGGCGGCGGCTCCGCTTCCGTGCGCGGCGCCGGAGCGCGTTCGCAACCTGCGAGCAGCGACAACGCCAGCGCCAGAGCGAAGCACAACGCAACATCTCGAAAACAAACGCGCCACCTCTTCATCGCAATCATCCCGGCATTCACAGCACGAAGGACACGAAGTTCGCGAAAGGGAAGCAAGCCTTTTTTCTTTGCCCGTCGCCGCGACCACCACGCCCGCGCGCCGCCCGCCCGCGACTACGACCCCGGCACGTGCGCGAGCAGGAAATTCTCCACCTGCGTCGCCACCCCCGGCGTGTTCCCGCAGTTCGGCTCGTCCCAATACTCGAACGCATGCGCCGACCCCGACAACTGCGTGATCGAATAATCCGCCGTATCCGAGAGCAGCCCGAGCTTGCTCAATTGCGCCCCGACATCCGAATATTGGTAGGGCGTGATCGGATCGTTCACCGTTCCGAAAGCAATCAGCGGCGACACCGTATTATCCATCACCTCCAGCGCCGAACCGTCTTCCAGCTTCGTCGTGTAATTCCGGTCCCCGTTCGAAGTCTTGCAATACGTCGTGACCGAGCCCGCGAACCCGCTCTTCTTATCCTTGCAACCGAGCGACGCGTTATCCGTCAGCGACCGCGGATCGTCGAAAAGATACGGCCCCGAGAGCAGCGCCGCCGCATTCAACCGCGTATCCGAGAGCGTCCCCGTCGCCGCGCACCAGAGCGCGTGCGCCGCCCCGGCCGAGCCGCCCACCGCCGCCACCCAGCCGGTCACCTGACTCTTCCCATTAAGAAAGAGCGGCGCCTGATTCGGGAAACGCGCCGCCAGGATCATCGTCTGCACATCCTCCACCTGATTCTTCTTCGCCGGCGGCGCGAAGACCGGCCGCCGCTGTCCATCCACCTCGCTCAGCCGCACATCATCCGACCGATAATCAATCGCCGCCGCCGCGAACCCCGCCGCCGCCAGATCGTAGGCCACGTAATCCACATCCTTGCGCGACCCCGTCTTGAACTCCCCCACATGAATCACCAGCACCACATTGTACGGCGGAGCCACCGGCGGCGCCGGAATGTAAAGGTCCCACTTCAGCGTCCCATTGGTCGTCGTCGCAATCACCTGGTCCGGGTATTCCGTCGGAACCGCCCCCTGCGCCCCCGCCGGAACGAAAGCCGCGCCGACCCAAGCCAGCCCGGCCAAAAGCAAAACATCGCGCATCTTCATTTGCAGGAAGTAAAGCCCTTTTTCCCCTCCGAAATCAAGTAAAATCGGCATTACATTTGGCACAACGCCCCCGCCTAACGAACATAACACTTCCCACCCGCCGCCCTCTCCGCCCCCCGCTCTTCCGCCTAACGAACAAAGAACCATCTCACAAATCCCCCCGCCGCCCCGCAGCAGGGCTCAACATCTACAAGCGCCGCTCATCTCCGTACTCCGGACTTGCCACCGCGCCCCGTTCCATCTTGTCATCCCGAGCCGCGCAGACGGCGAGGGACCTCCCAATCGCTCTGACGCGCACATCTTCCCTCACTCATCCGACCGCGACCTTAGGCGAGATCCCTCGGCGCGCTGCGCCAGCCTCGGGATGACAAACGGACGACAAACAATGCGAACGCGCAGTCGTTCCAGCCCCATCAACCCCGTCGTCCCCGACGCCGTCGGCGCCGCGGCCACAATCCCTCACCGGTCCCACCCCGCGTCCCCAAACTTGTCATCCCGAGCCGCGCAGACGGCGAGGGACCTCCCACCCGCTCTGACGCGCACATCTTCCCTCACTCATCCGCCCGCCACCTTAGGCGAGGTCCCTCGGCGCGCTGCGCCAGCCTCGGGATGACAAACAATGGGCGCGCCGAGTCATCCCAACCCCCGCCCTCAACCCGCCTTCACCTTCCCCGCCGTCCTTCCCTTCCCCGGCCCGAGCCGCCCCGCGATCGCCCGCGCCAGACGCCCCGCCGCCAACGGCTCCTGCGCCAGGAAAAGCAGCGGCTCGAAAACCTCCAGCTCCATCAACACAAACCCCCCCTCCCGGATCACCCCATCCACCCGCGCGTAAACCGGCAGAGCCGGCGCCGCCGCGACGCAAGCCCGCGCCGCCGCGATCCATTCCGCCCGCACCTCCGCCGGTTCTGTCGTCCCGCCGAACTGGAATTGCACCCGATAATCGCCCGCCGCCGGCCGTTTGCAGACCGCGTGACTAAAAACCCCCTCGAAAAACAGCAGCGACAATTCCCCCGCCGCCACGATCTCCGGCAGGAACGGCTGAATCAACACCCCGCGATCGAGCAGCGTGCGCGCGATCTCCTTCCGAAAACGCCCCGCCTCCTCCACCCGGAACCGATGCGTGCGATAAGCCGCCCCCGAGACCGTCGGCTTCACCACGATCTCCTCCCAACCGCGCCCCCGGGCCAGCGCCGCCACATCGGCCTTTTCGCCGCGCCCCACCACGATCGTCGGCACCAGCGCCACCCCCGCCGCCGCCAGATCCTTGAGATAACGCTTATCGAAATTCCAATCGAGAATCTCCCCCGCATTGCACATCAACACCCCGCTCCCCATCCGCGCCTCCAGCCATTCGCGAAACTCCAGCGGCCGCTTGAAATAATCCCAAGTCGACCGAATAACCAGCGCATCGAACCCCAGCCAGTCCACCCCCTCCGCGCTCCACACCGCCGGCCGCGCCTCCACCCCCATCTCCTCCAGCGCCCGCGCCAACAGGAGATCATCCTCATAAAGCTCCGGCCACGCCTCGCACGTCACCAGCGCCACCCGCCTTTTCGTCTTTTGTTTCAAGGCGCGACCTTACCCGACTTCAATTGCTTCCGGTAGCGCCACCGGGTGTAAATCAACACGATTCCGCTGCAAACCCCCGCAACAAGAGCGGCGTGCACCACATATTCTGAAACGGGCAACAGCCGATCCCTTAAAAAGAACAGATTGCCGAGAGAAGTAACGGTAAAGAACAAACAGAAAAAAAGAATACATTGTGCGTCCGGTCGCTTGTAGAAATAGCGGCTGACTTCCGCCTGCTGCCGTCGCTGCTTGTTCGTCTCGGGCAAATCGGGAGAGCTCATCGGATGAAAAAGTTCGCGCCTTGATAAACGCAAACCCCCGTCCCGCACAAGCACTTTCCGCCGCAAATTTTCGCCCCCGGGAAAAGCCCGGCGCCTCGCCGCAGGAGAATCGCCGCCCCGCCAACCCGTCCCCGTCACCGGCAGGAGGAAAAACAAACACGAAGTTCACGAAACACACGAAGAGGGGATCCCGGGAATCCCTTCCTCCTTCGTGCATTTCGTGAACTTCGTGGTGCAAAACTCCGCCGCCGTGCCGCTGCGCATCCACCGCCTCCGGCGCGGCCCGCGCAGCCCGCGCGCGACCAAGCCCCGAAACCATCCCGGAAGGCCTTTTAGTTCGGCTGGAATAGGTTGCAAAAACTTTCTTGCCGCCCAGTCGGGCCCGCAACAGCTCGCCACGACAAAAAATTTCCCACGGAACGAAAGAAACAGGTCGCCACGACGATCGTTTTGGCCCGGATCGCGCGGAACGCGTCATTACCACGATCGTTTTCGCCAGGATCACGCGATCGGCGTCGCCACGACAATCTTTTTCGCCATGATCACGCGATCCGACCCGGCACGACAATCGTATTGCCCTGATCCGCGCGAAACATGCGGCCACGACAATCATTTCGGCAAAAATCGGCCGGCGCAGTTGCCCACGACAATTATTTCGGCAAGAATCGGCCGCCGCAGATCCCCACGACAATCATTTCGAACGGGTTCGCCCGAAACGCTCGGGCACGACAATCATTTCGGCCTGCATTTTCCGTTTCACAAGCCCAGGACGACCGCAGCCACCTTCGCGACCCCAGATCGCGCCGCACCCTTCCGGCCGCGCAGTGCGAAGCCGCCCGCCCGGCTCGCCTGCGAACGTCCTTCACCGCCGAGCCACCGCACCGAGGAGCCGATGCCATTCCTCGAACCCCCCGCGGAAACCAAGGTCGAGCGCCTCCCGATAGCTGACGCGCGCCATCCGCTCGCTGAATTTCCCGCTCTTGCCATCCTTCTCCGTCGCCCGCACATGCGCATGCCGCGCGACGAAAATGTGCGAAGCCAGCGGATCATGCCGCGCCCGCATCGCCTCCAGAATCGCTTCCACCTTCTTCACCGCGGCGCTGAGTTCGTCCAAAGCCGTTTGCAGTTCGCGCAGCACGGGTTCATTTGAACATGTCACGCCTCATAGCGCAAGGATTCCGCTCGCCTCCGGGCCGGTGAAACGACGACGACGCGAAGGGCGAGCTTTACACCGACCGGATCGGCGCCTGGGTCGATTGGACCCGGCAGGGCCGCAACGAAAGTGAGCGTCCCTACAGCTCGCGCTTCTGGTTACCCGAAGACATCAACGCCACCGACGACGGCAAAAAATTTCTCGATCATCACGCCCGCGAACACCGCGTCGAGCGCGCTGACGGCAAATTCGAGTGGCAGCGCAAAGGCGACAACGAATGGGCGACACAAGCAAAGTCGCCTGCGTCACCTAGCGGTTCTTCACCTTGGGGGAATTTTCATCGAGACCGCGAGGAACCGATCTAAGAACTCAGCCCGTAGCGTCCTCTCGTTAGCCCCCCGGATAATTGTGGGTCTCCGTTAAGTCTCCGATCACGGTCCTAAAAATATCCAAAAAAAGTCCTTGACGACTCCCGAAAGTCTCCTGTATAGCATTGGACATGAAACAAACTATACAACTCATGCACTTGGCCTCTTGTCACATCGCACCAAATCATCCGACTCAAACTTTGGGACCGTGCGCTGCGTAAATTGCGCACGCCTTTACCTCAGCTTAAAAGGGAGCACATGAATTAAAAATGGAAGCACGAATTATTTTGGATGATGGGCTGTTGAAAACCTTGAAGCGTCGCCTCAAGACGGAAAAGGCCACCGATATCATCCGTGAAGCGTTAGGACTCCTCGACTGGGCGACCGAAGAGGTCGGCCGGGATCGTGTAATTCTCTCCGTCGGAGAGGAAGGGGAGGATCCGAAAAGGATCGAAACACCAGGGCTGCGGCAAGCGCGAACACACCGTGAGGTGCCAGCAGTCTAAGAAACCCAACCTACAAAAAACCAAACATCGAACAGAAAAAAGAAAAATGAACGGAGAGAGCAAATACTGGACTGCAGGGGGTTGGCACCGCGAGCAATCACGCACGGTGATAACGATCGCCTGATGTTGCAATACCGCATCTCCTCGGCTGACATCGAAGTCGTAGACTTGGGCGCTTTGAGCGTTTACATACTCGATCCGGTTACGAGAGCCGTTACGTGAGTTTCCGGCTTGCCCTCCCGAGGGCAAGCCGGTTTTAAATTTTATATGGACGAGAAGGAGAGAGAAGCGTCGAAAGACTTACTGAAGCATGCTGGCGTGGTCTCGCCCAATCTTTCCAAGATCCCAGTAACACTGGTCATTGATTATCCCGCAGTCGAGAGAAGTTACGCTATTCGGAGACCCGACTGGCGTCGCTTGGAACGCGACATTGCAAACTTGCCGACAGTTTCGGACTCACTCGCGGTTTGGTGGTCGAGTTGTTTTGGGGCTGGCGTTGCGCTACTTGCTGCGGTTCTCCCCGCGATCGGAGTTCCGGAAGTGAAGCCGATTATCATTGAAATAGAGGGATGTGCCTGTGCGGTGATGTTTGCGCTCGCGCTAGCCTTTAAACTTATTGAAACAATTTTTCTAAAGAAGGCGAAGGACGCGAGAGAAGAAATCTTAGCTGACATGCGAGAGCTGGTCATAACTCTTCAATCGGCCGAAAAGGATGCCGTGTAGCGGCAAAGTTCTCTTGGGCTGAAAGAATTATCGGCGCTCCTCGAGTTCCAGAAGCGCAGCATCGGTCAGCAGATTGAGGTTCAAAATCTCCGTCGTGAAATCGCCGACCTTCAGCGCCGCACTCGCTGCAAAGCCGCGCTCAAACGCTGTAGAAAATCTAAGAGAGAAGTAGCGCGAATATAGTGCGTCCGCTGTCAGTAACTTTCTGGCAACACCCATCCGGTTTCCCTCGGCCCTTATAATGTGCTCGGGAATTTCAGGGTCGGTTCTTTCGAACCGGCGCGAGACTCCTTATGGAGTAACGGACGTTCGCAGCCGAACAAGCTCGTCGACAAGATGGGCATCCAGATGGTCGAAGGTCGCGTCAGACAGCGAAAACGGCAGCGGTTTTGACGCGTAGCTGGTTCCCGCGCTGAAAGCTCGCATCGCGCGAAGCTCTTCTCGCATTCCCTCGATCCGTCGGATATCTTTCAATCGGTTGGCTTGTTGTTCGGCTGGTTCAATAATTTGAACCATTTCGGGTGGCCACATAAGCCCATCCCGCGCGACGTCAACGCTCTTTTTTTTACAAATTCGCCGCTCGTAGCACTCGTTAGGCATTCCTTTGCCGGCTTGTCTAAAACCGCCCAAGAATCCTTTTCCAAAAAAACTTCGGCCGATGGCATCGCGATTGCTCGTTACCGATCCGTATGAAGATTGAGTTCTTAACAGCAGAGGGGGACGTCTAAGTTATGTCTCAGAATAAAATCCCAGTAACGACCAAAGGACAGATCGGTCTGGCCAAGAAGATGTCGGCGGGCATCGAGAAGGATGGCGCTTCGGTGCCGATAACGATGACGAGCAAGCCGCTCGTCGATGCGGCAGTGGCCGACGTGACCTCGGCGGAGGCGGGGGTGACGACGGCGCGCGCGACGAAGATGGATGCCTTTATCGATTATATCCCGGCCGCGGCGGCGGTGAAGGATTTTCTCATCACGACGCGCCCGATCATTGCGAGTAATTTCGGCAATCGTTGGTCGCCGGCCTGGATGCAGGTCGGTTGGATCGGCCCGAGCACGGCGGTGCCGGCGCGGGATACGGACCGGCTTGATCTGCTGAACGCGGTGGTGAATTTCTTCGCGGCCAATCCCAGTTATGAGGTGGAGAAGAGCGGAGTGACGGGTGCGAATGCCGCGGATATTTATAACTACGCGGTTCTGACCCATTCCGGCGTGATCGATTCGATACAGACGCTCGAGGCCGCGGAGTCAACCCGCGTGTCGGCGAAGGCGACTCTGTTGCAGAATATGCGCGCGCTGATCAAGAATCTCGCAGCCAAGCTGAGTCCGAGGGATACACGCTGGCTCTCGTTTGGGTTGAACAAGCCGGCGACGCAGTCGACGCCGGCGAAACCGACCGGGGTGGCGGTGGGAAGCGATTCCGCTTCGGGCGATCTGATCTTTAGCTGCGACGACGACCCTTCGACAGAACGCTGGCGCTGGCGCGGTCGGATCGCGAATTCGGGTGGGAATTTCCAGTTGCTCGCGAGCACGACTGCACCGACCGCGCGGATAAAGCCGATGGCGCCGGGCACGACGTGGGAGCTGATGGTGCAGGCGGTGAAGGGTGGCTCGCAAAGTGTGCCGAGCGATTCCATTTTCTTCACTATCCCGCTGCCGAATGCGGCGGAAACGGCGGTGAAGACTTTGCCGGCCGCGAAGCAGCCGCTGCAAGATCTGATGCTGACGGATAACGGCATCGAGCCGATGTCGGCGATGGCGGCGGACGGAAATGCCAAGGGCAAGGCCGGTCTGGCCGTGAGTCGCGCTTAATTTGGTTTCATATCAGAGGGCCCGCGTCATCGAAAGGTGGCGCGGGCTTTTCTTTTCCTGTGGCGGGCGGTGAAGGGCGGGCGCTCAGGGCGGGAGGATGCGCGCGTCCCGGGCGAGGGCGGCTTTTTCGAGAACGAGGAGTTGTTTCTCGATGGCGAAGATGTGGGCGAAGTCGGCCTGGGTCGGGCCGGGCTCGGCGGCGATGGGACGCGGGTTGGGGCCGGTGGCGGGCGGGGGCCAGTCGGCGAGGTAGCCGGGTTTGATCTGGAAGGCGGGGTGGGGGCCGGCGGGCTGGAAGTCGGCCGGGCCGCGGGCGCAGAGGATGCGGATGGCGCCGGGATTGGGCGCGCTAATTTCGAAGGTGCGGGCGGAGTCGGAGGCGAGGGTGCCGGCGGCGGTTTCGACGAAGAGGCGGGAGCGGGTTTGGGCGAGGCCGACGGAGGCGATGAGCCGGCCGCGCAAAAGGCGGAGGCGGGCTTCGCGGGCTTGCATGGGGTGGATGCTTTCGTTGCCGTCGCGGGCGAATCGCGGCGGGCGGATGACGATGGCGCTGTCGGGGTCGAGGCGGACGACGATGCCGGGGAGGAGGGCGATGTCGGCGCGGCTCGCCGGGCCGGTGGTGAGGGCGGCGCCGGGCGGGAGCCATTGCGGGGTGGTGAGGGGAAAGGTGCGGCCGTCTTTTGCGGCGGCGACGTGGCCCGCGACGGCGATGAGCTGAGGGGAGATTTGCCTAACGAGTAAAGGACGGCAACCGGCGAGGGCGGCGGCGGCGGCGAGGGGGAGGAGGAATTTTGCGCGCCGGGAGCGGCGTTTCGCGCCAGTGGTGATATGTTTGGCCACGTGAAAAAGATGATTGTCGCGCTTTGCTCGGTGCCGCTGGTGAGTTTGGCAAATGATCCGCCCGCGGCGCAATTCGATATTCACGCGGCGGAGCGTTTCGCGCGGCTCGCTCTCGCCTGCGTCAATCGCGAGTATCCGAATCATATTTCGCACACGCTCAATAGCGACGCGGATGTAGAGCCGCCGCGAAAGCTGACGCCGGCGTTCTGCGGTTGTTACGACTGGCATTCGTCGGTGCACGGGCATTGGCTTCTCGTTAGGCTGGTGCGGACTTTTCCGCAGGGCGATTTCGTGCCGGACGCGCGCAAGGCGCTCGCGCACGATCTGACGGCGGCGAATATCAAGGCGGAGGCGCTCTATTTGAACGGCGCGGGCCGGAGCAGTTTCGAACGGCCGTATGGTCTGGCCTGGCTGCTCCAGCTCGCCGCGGAATTACGCGAGTGGAACGATCCCGAAGGCCGCGAGCTGTCGGAAAATCTGCGCCCGCTCGAGACGGCGGCGGTGGCGCGGCTCTCGACCTGGCTGCCGAAGTTGTCGCATCCGGTGCGGGTCGGCGAGCACGATCAGACGGCGTTCGCGCTCGGGCTGATGATTGATTACGCGCGGATCAGCGGCGACAAGACGTTCGAGAAGCTGGCGACGGATTCGGCGAAGAGGTTTTTTCTCGCGGACAGAGTTTGCCCGCTCAATTACGAGCCGTCGGGGGAAGATTTTCTTTCACCTTCGCTCGGCGAGGCGGACGTGATGCGGCGCGTGCTTCCGTCGAACGAGTTCGCGCAATGGCTCGGGCGTTTCATGCCGCAAATCCCGGTCCGGCCTAACGATCGCTGGTTGCCGGTGGCGGTTTCGCCCGATCCGTCCGATCCGAAGCTGGCCCATCTCGATGGTCTGAATCTGAGCCGCGCCTGGATGCTGGAAGGGATTCTTTCCGCGCTTCCGCCTAACGATCCCCGGCGTCGCACCCTCGCCGCGGCCGCGGCCGCGCATCGCAGCGCCGGTCTCGCCGCGGTGACGGGCGCGCATTACGAAGGGGGACATTGGCTCGGGAGTTTCGCGGTTTATCTGACGACGCATCGCGGGATCGCGGAGAAGAACGCGACCTCGCCCTAACGAATCGTTTTTTACCTAACGAATGCGCAGCCTAACGAGTCGCGCGCGCATGCGAAAGCTGGCAGCGCATACGGGGATCGAACCCGTGCACCAGCCTTGAGAGGGCTGTGTCCTAACCACTAGACGAATGCGCCAGCTCGGTGGGCAACGGTAGCGCGCTCGCGCCGCGCGGCAACTTTTCCCGGCCCGGCTAGGGACGCGGGAGGACGGGCGGCGGCGGAGTCGGGATCGCGACCGGAAGCGGAGTCGCGGTCGGGCCGGCGTGGCCGTTTTGGGCAAGCGCGGTGGCTTGCGCTTCGTCGGTCTGGTGGCGGACGTGCGGCTGGAGGAGGGCGATTTCTTTCGTGGCTTCCTTTTGGTCGAGATAAGTTTTGAGGTCGGGGGCGGCGAGGGCGCGCAGCTTGTTATAATAGGCGTGGTAGTAGGTCTTGAGGCGATGACGCCGTTCGAGATCGGTCGGGGCGCGCTTCGCGTCGGCGAGGAGGGCGTGCAGATCGGGGTCGTTCCGAATCTGGTCCTCGAGCGCAACGGTGCGGACGTGGAAACGGCGCTCATCGGCGAGATTGCCGAGACTGGTTTTCTGGAAAAGGGCGTTGAGCGCGGCGAGATCGGCGGCGATGGGAGGCTGCGGCAACGAGGAAGGCGCGGGCAGAATGTTTGGCGGGATGAGTGACGGCGGCGCGGTTGGCGAAGGCGAGGGACTGGCGAGCGAAGCGGCGGTTTTGGTTTGCGCGGCTTGCTGGCTCGTGTTGCCGGGCTGGGAAGTTTGCGCGAATGCGTTCGCGACAAAAAAAAGCGCGGAGACGGCGCCGATCCGGAAACGAAATTTCATCTTCATCGAAAAAGGGAATCGCTCGGGGTGACAGGATTTGAACCTGCGGCCTCCTGGTCCCAAACCAGGCGCTCTACCAAGCTAAGCTACACCCCGGATCGCGCAGCGGATGTGTAGCACGCGCCGCCCTCGCGCGCATTCGGAAATATCGCGCGTCGCGCCGCGGAAACGAGAAATGTCTTGCCGCGTCGCGCTTTCAAACGCAGACTGCGACGGCTTGGCCGCGGTGGCTGGGTTCCTGCTTCGGTTCTCTCTTCTATGTTTCGCAACGAAAAGCTCAATCTCATCATCTTCTCGATTCTGATTGGTTTGCAACTGCTCGGCGTCGCGGGGCTCTGGACTCACTTCCGGCTCTCCTATCTGCCGATCATGTTTGTGATTTACCTCTGGGGCGGGCTCGGGACGACGCTTTATCTGCATCGCTATCTCACCCATCGCGGGTTCGAAATGCCGGGCTGGCTGAAATTTATTTTCGCGAGCGGCTCGGCCATCGCGCTCTCCGGCGACCCGGTCACGTGGGTCGGCGATCATCGTTATCATCATCTCAAATCGGACACCGACGAAGACATCCACAGCCCGCGCCACGGTTTTCCCTACGCGCACATGATGTGGCTGATTCGCAAGCCGGAGGAGTTTCGCGTGCGCTCGATGCGTTACGCGGCCGATGTGCGGAAAATTTGGTACTGCAAGCTCTGGGAAACCACGGGCCTTTACGTCATCCCGCATCTCGCCGTCGCCGCGCTGCTCTTCGCGACGCTCGGTTTTGCCGGCATGCTCTGGTGTCTCTACGTGCCGATGCTGATTATCTATAATTGCACGTGGGCGGTGAATTCGATCTGTCACATGGAACAGTTCGGCTACCGCAGCTTCGAGACTTCCGACCAGAGCAAGAATAATTTCTGGATCGGCCTCGGCGCGCTCGGCGAAGGCTATCACAATAACCATCACGCGCGCCCGCGTTGCGCCGCCCACGGCTTGCGCTGGTGGGAATTCGATTTGACCCGCTATTGCATCTGGGGCCTGGAAAAATTCGGCCTCGCCTGGAACGTCGTCTGGCCGCAGCCGGAACGCGACGATGCGGAAACCCCGCCGCTGAGCGCGGACGAAGCCGGCAGCCTGCTCATCACGAACGCCGATCCGAACTCGGTGTTGTAGGCGCGCGTTCGCCTAACGAGTCGGCGCGCGGGCGATTTTTCTCGCGCGCGAAACTCCGTGGCAAAATCTGCTTGATCGGGTTTAGTGCCGCCAGACGTGTCCTTTCTCACTCAGCAATTCCAGCGCATCCCGGAATCGACTCGCTCGCTCCTCTTCACCGCGATCTACGGTTTGTGCGGCGGCCTTGCCGCGGTCGTTTTCGAACTCGGGATCAACTGGATTTATCTTTCGACCTTCGTCGCGCTCTCCCATCGCACGCTCGAAGTTTTTCTCGTCGGCACTTTCGCCATCGTGATGCTTTGCTCGTTAGGCGGCGGCATTCTCATGGACCGCGTCGATCAGAGCGCGGCCGGCAGCGGCATCCCGCAGTTGAAGTTCGCCTTCTGGCAGGATTTCGGATTCGTTAGGCCGAAGACGATTGTCGTGAAATTTTTCGCCGGCCTCCTCCACGTCGGCGGCGGCATGAGTCTCGGGCGCGAAGGTCCCTCCGTGCACATCGCCGGCGGCGTCGCCTCGCAGCTCGCCGGCGTTCTCGGCATGCCGAAACAACGCCGGCGTCGTCCCGCCGCCGCCGGTGCCGCCGCTGGTCTCGCCGCCGCCTTCAACACCCCGCTCGCCGCGATCACGTTCGTGCTCGAGGAAATCATGCAGGACCTGAACAGCCCGCTCGTCGGCAGCGTCATCCTCGCCTCCGTGCTCGGCGCCTTCGCCGTCCACGCCATCATCGGCAAGAATCCCGCGTTCATCCTGCCGCAAATCGAAGGCGCGACCTGGCGCGCCTACATCGGCGTCCCGCTCGCTTCCGCTTTCGCCTCGCTCGTCGGCATCGGTTTTCAACATGCAACCATGCGCTTGCGCTTGTTCTCGAAAAACTGGAGCTCGCTCCCGCGCTGGGCCCATCCGGTTTTCGGCGGACTGACCGTTTGGATTCTCGGCGTCGCGATTTTTATCTGGTCGGGACATCTCGGCGTTTTCGGTCTCGGCTACGACGACCTCTCGCTCATTCTCCACGGCAAACTTCCCTGGCTGCTCGTGGCCGCGTTTCTTTTCGCGAAATGGATTTCAACCGTCTCCTGTTATGGCTGGGGCGGTTGCGGCGGCATCTTCGCCCCGCTCCTTTTTCTCGGCGCCGCGGCCGGCGCGACCCTCGCCGGTCTGCTCAGCGAAATGCTCTCGCTCACCTCCGACGGCCGCACGCTCCTCGCCATCATCGGCATGAGCGCGTGCCTCAGCGCGGTCGTTAGGGCGCCCTTCACGTCCATTCTGATCGTCTTCGAAATGACGCATCAATTTTCGCTCGTGCCCGCGCTTATGCTCGGCGCGCTCGTCAGCGAAGCGCTCGCCCGCGCCCTGACGAAGGAAAATTTCTACGACGAAATTCTGACCCAGGACGGCAACGTCCTCGTCCACGTCATCCCGCCGCGCGACCTGCGCAGTTGGCAGGCCTATCCGATTTCCGCGATCGCGAATTTTCGGCCCGTTTTCATCGACAATCTTTCGCCGGAAAATCTCAAAACCGTGCTCGAGAAAAATCAGTTCAAGCGTTTTCCCGTGGTCGCGAACGGAACGCTCACCGGCTGCATTACGCGCGAAGAAGCGCAGCGCGCGATCGAGCAAAACGCCGCGCCGATCGTCGAAAAGGTCGCGACCTGCCGGCGCAGTTTCACGATCAGCGAAGTCGCGCGCGTCCTCATCGAAGCGCCCGGCGGCTTCGCCGTCCTCCAAGCGGGCGAAAAGCCCGTCGGCGTCATCACCCTGCACGATTTGCTCCGCGCGCAGGAAACGCTCGCCGTGCGGAGCAGTTATTGATTCGTTAGGCGCGGCTCGTAATTCAGGTTTGGCGCGAGCCATTTCTCGACCTCGCCTAACGAGACGCCTTTGCGCAGCGCGTAATCCCTCGCCTGGTCCGCCTGAATTTTCCCGACCGCGAAATAGCGCGACTCGGGATACGAAAAATAAAGGCCGCTCACACTCGCGCCCGGATGCATCGCGAAAGATTCCGTCAGGCGCACGCCGGCCTTCTCCGTCGCCTCGAGCAAATCGAAGAGCGTTTGCTTCTCGACGTGATCGGGCGAGGCCGGATAGCCGGGCGCCGGCCGAATCCCGCGATAACGTTCGCGAATCAACTCGTCATTCGTCAGGCGCTCGGTTGCGCCAAAACCCCACGCGATGCGCGCTTCGCGGTGGAGATACTCCGCGAAAGCTTCCGCCAGCCGATCGGCCAGCGCTTTCGTCATGATCGCGTTGTAATCGTCGTGCTCGCCTTTGAATTTTTCCGCCAGTTCATCCGCGCCAATTCCAGCCGTGACCGCAAACACGCCCAGGTAATCGCGTTTTCCGGAGTCGTTAGGCGCGACAAAATCCGCCAGGGAATAATTGCTCTGTTCCGCCGGCTTCTGCATTTGCTGGCGCAGGAAATGAAACCTCGCGACCACGTCGGCGCGCGCTTCATCGCGATAGATTTCGACGTCCTCGCCTAACGAGTTCGCCGGCCAGAAACCAAAAACGCCGCGCGCCACAAGAAGATTTTGCCTGACGATTCGGTCGAGCAAGTTCCGCGCATCCTCAAAAAGCTCGCGCGCCTGGGCCCCGACGACCGCGTCCTCGAAAATGGCCGGATAACGCCCGCGCAATTCCCAAGTGTGAAAAAACGGCGACCAGTCGATGAATTCGATCAGCGTCGAAAGCGGAACGTGCCTAACGACTCGGGATGAACTCGCGCTTTCCGGTTGCGAAGAGTAAGCGCGCACTCCGAGAAACTCTGGAACCGGCGGTTCGTATTCGCTCCAATCGATCGTTAGGCGATTCGCTCGCGCCTGCTCGAGCGTAAGCATTTTTTTCTCCCGCGTCCGCTCGGCATGTTCGCTGCGAAGCTGCTCGTAATCGGCGCGCGTCCGCGTGTCGAATTTCACCTTCGCATCCGCATTCAGGAGCGTGCTCACGACGCCGACCGCGCGCGAAGCGTCGAGCACATGCACGACGCTCTCGTCATAATGCGGCGCGATTTTCACCGCGGTGTGCGCGCGGCTCGTGGTCGCGCCGCCGATCAAAAGCGGCGTGCGAAAATCCTGCCGCGTCATCTCCTGCGCGACGTGCACCATCTCGTCGAGCGACGGCGTGATCAATCCACTCAGCCCGATGATGTCGGCTTCACGCTCGCGCGCGGTCGCGAGAATTTTCTCCGCCGGCACCATCACGCCGAGATCGATGACTTCGTAATTGTTACATTGCAGGACGACGCCGACGATGTTTTTGCCGATGTCGTGCACGTCGCCTTTGACTGTCGCCATGACGATGCGGCCCTGCGGTTTCGCGCCCGCCTGCTTTTCCGCTTCCATGAACGGCATGAGATACGCGACCGCTTTTTTCATGACGCGCGCGCTCTTCACCACCTGCGGCAAAAACATTTTTCCCGCGCCGAACAAATCGCCGACCACGCTCATGCCCGACATGAGCGGGCCTTCGATCACGTCGAGCGGGCGCGCGGATTTTTGCCGCGCTTCTTCGGTGTCGCTCTCGATGTGCTCGACGATGCCTTTGACGAGCGCGTGCGAAAGGCGCTCCTCGACCGGCGCGCTTCGCCACGCCTGTTCGTTAGGCGCGACCTTGCCTTTCGACTTCACCTTTTCCGCAAAATCCACCAGCCGCTCGGTCGCGTCGGGGCGGCGATTGAAGAGCACATCTTCAACCAGCTCGCGCAGCCCCGGCTCGATCTCTTCGTAAACGGCAAGCTGCCCGGCGTTCACGATCGCCATGTCGAGGCCGGCCCGGATCGCGTGATAAAGAAACGCTGAATGCATCGCTTCGCGCACGGTGTTGTTGCCGCGAAATGAAAACGAAATGTTGCTCACGCCGCCGCTCACGCGCGCGCCCGGCAGGTTCGCCTTGATCCAGCGCGTCGCCTCGATAAACGCGATCGCGTATTCGTTATGCTCCTCGATCCCGGTCGCGATCGTGAGGATGTTCGGATCGAAAATGATGTCGTTAGGCGGGAAACCCGCGCGCTCAACCAACAACTTGTAAGCGCGCGCGCAGATTTCGGTTTTGCGCGCGACCGTGTCGGCCTGGCCGCGTTCGTCGAACGCCATCACGATGACCGCGGCGCCGTATCGCCTAACGAGTCGCGCCTGCCGCAAAAATTCCTCTTCGCCAGCCTTGAGCGAAATCGAATTCACGACGCCTTTGCCCTGCACGCATTTCAGGCCGGCTTCGATCACGCTCCACTTCGAGCTATCGACCATCACGGGAATGCGCGAGATGTCCGGCTCGCTCGTGATCAGATGGAGGAAGCGCGTCATGGCCGCTTCCGAATCGATCATTCCCTCATCCATGTTGACGTCGAGAATGTTCGCGCCGCCCTCGACCTGATGCCGCGCGACAACGAGCGCGCCTTCAAAATCGCCCGCCAGAATCAGCTTCGAAAATTTCGGCGAGCCGGTGATGTTCGTTCGTTCGCCGACAACGGCGAAACCGAAGTCCGGCGTGAGATCGAGTGCCTCGAGACCGGAAAGATGCAGCGACTCGTTAGGCCGCGATGGCAGGGTGCGCGGCGCATATTGCCTAACGACATCGGCGAGCGCGCGGATGTGGGCGGGCGTTGTGCCGCAACAACCGCCGACAATATTCAGCCAGCCGTTTTTCGCCCATTCGCGCAACTGCGGCGCGAACGATTCGGGCGTTTCCGGAAAACCTGTCGCCGACAACGGATCGGGCAAACCCGCGTTCGGATAAGCGCTCGTAAAACAGGGCGCGAGTCGCGCGACTTCCTCGACATGCGGCCGCATCTCGGCGGGACCGAGCGCGCAATTCAAACCGACCGCGAGCGGATCTGCACGCAGAATCGAGGTGAGAAATGCGCCGACCGTTTGGCCGGTCAGCGTGCGCCCGGCGAGATCGGTGATCGTGCCTGAAATCAAAAGCGGAATTTTTTTGCCTAACGACTCGAAAACCTCGCTGATGGCGAAGAGCGCGGCCTTGGCATTGAGCGTGTCGAAGATTGTTTCGACGAGCAAAAGATCGACGCCGCCTTCGATGAGCGCGCGGGCTTGCTCGCCGTAAGCTTTGCGCAGTTGATCGAAAGTGACCGCGCGAAAACTCGGATCGTTCACATCGGGCGAAAGCGAGCTCGTGACCGGAAGCGGGCCTAACGAACCGGCGACGAAGCGCGGGCGGCCGGTCTCGTTCGCCGCGCGATCCGCGGCGGCGCGCGCCACTTTCGCGGCGGCCAGATTCATTTCCTCCACGAGCGCGATCAGCTCCGCGTCGTCGATCACGCGCTGGAAAAAGGCCGCGTCCTTTCGGCCGTCTTCCGGTTTGTCGGTGAAGAGAAAATCGTGCTGCCCGATGGTGGTCGCGCTGAAAGTGTTCGTCTCCACGATGTCGGCGCCAGCGGCGAAATAATCGGCGTGGATTTGCTCGATCACGTCCGGCCTGACGAGCTGGAGGAGCTCGAGATTTCCCTTGAGATGTTTCGCCGGATGGTTCTCGAAACGCGCGCCGCGGAAATCTTCTTCGGCGAGCTTGCGCTGTTGGATCATCGTGCCCATCGCGCCGTCGAGCACGACGATGCGTTCGCGCAGGAGCGCAGCGAGCGGATGATCGAAAACGTGGGCCATCGCGAAGAAGCAATTTAACGGCAACGATGGCGGGTCGGCAACCGACAAATTGACGTATCATGATACGTCAATGCGTTTGAGACAACGTTGTCATCCCGAGCCGGCGGAGCGCGGCGAGGGACCTCGCAGTTGCAATTTGCGCGCGGAAGAAGTGAGCACGTGGGATGAAAGTGGAGGGTTTCCCAACTTATACGCGCGGGTTGCAGTTGTGAGGTCCCTCGCCGTCTGCGCGGCTCGGGATGACAAGGTCGTGAGGCCGGCGGTCGCTGATTGCGTGATTCGTTAGGCGAGTGTTTCGAGAAATTGGCGTGGGAATTTCGCGCGCAAGTTTTCTTCGAGCCGCGCGGTGCAATCGCAGTCGCAGCAGGCCCACGGCTCGGCACCGTTTTCGTGGCGGCAATTGCGCCGCGAATGCGCGTCGCGCACGCCAAGGAGTTCAAAATATTTCTCCCAATAGGGCCGCTCTTCTTCGAGCGGCGGATCGCAAAAGCAGGTTTCGACCCAGTGAGCGATGCCGTTTTCGTCGAGGCGCGCTTCTTGCATGTTGAAAATGTATTCGTCGCCGGCGATCGAGCCTTTGCCTAACGACTCATCGGCGATCGCGCGCGCGAGCGCGGCGCCCTTGTCTGGTTTGAGCTTAGCTTTTACGAGGTAACGCACGTTCGAAATTTAACATTGTTTGCCGCTCGGGACAGCGGCCGCTACAAATACGCGCGTGGAGGTTTTGCGAATCTGGCGCGCGCTCAATCGGACGCAGCGGAGAACTTTTCTCGCCTGTTTTCTCGGCTGGACACTCGACGCGCTCGATTTTTTTCTGCTCACTTTTGTCGTCAGGGACGTGGCCGCGCAGTTTTCGGTTTCGGTCGTGAAGGTGACTTTCGCGATCACGCTGACGCTGATGATGCGGCCGCTCGGCGCGCTCATTTTCGGAATGCTTGGCGATCGTTTCGGCCGACGCATCCCGCTGATGGTCGACATCGTTTTTTATTCGGTGATGGAATTGCTCACCGCGTTTTCGCCCAGCTATTCCGTCTTCCTCATTTTCCGCGCGCTTTACGGCATCGGGATGGGCGGCGAATGGGGACTCGGCGCCTCGCTCGCGATGGAAAGTCTGCCCGCGGAAGCGCGTGGACTTGCCTCGGGAATCTTGCAGCAAGGTTACTCGTTCGGCTTTTTGCTCGCGGCGATCGTTTACTGGATCGTCTTTCCGCATTTCGGCTGGCGCGCCTTGTTCGTCGTCGGGGCGCTGCCGGCGCTGCTCGTGATTTACATTCGCGCGCACGTGCCGGAGTCGGAAGTCTGGCAACGGGATCGCGGCAAAGCGAATTCGTTAGGCGTTAGGCAAATGATCGCGCAAAACTGGCGGCTGCTCGCTTACGCGGTCCTGCTCATGACGGCCTTCAACTACATGTCGCACGGCACGCAGGATCTTTACCCGACCTTCTTACAAAAGCAGCGCGGGCTTTCCATTAATCAAACCGCGCCGGTTGCGATCATTTACAATCTCGGCGCGATCTGCGGCGGGACTTTGCTCGGCTTTTATTCGCAACGCTGGGGCCGGCGGCGCACGATCATGATCGCGGCGTCGTTAGGCATTCTCCTCATTCCGGCCTGGATTTTTTCGACGGCGCTGCCGTTGCTCATCGCGGGCGGATTCCTCATGCAATTCATGGTGCAGGGCGCGTGGGGCGTGGTGCCGGTGCACTTGAACGAGCTCTCCCCGCCCGGCTGGCGCGGGACATTTCCCGGCGTCGTTTATCAACTGGGAAATTTCCTTTCTGCCAACGCCGCGATGCTCCAGGCGAAACTGGCGGAGCATTTCGTCAGGCAAAACGGCCAGCCCGACTATGCCCTAACGATGGCCAGCGTGATGCTGGTGGTTTTTCTCGCGCTCATCTTGCTCGCTGCGATCGGACGCGAAGCGCGCGGAATCGAATTCTGAGCCTGTGGACGCTTCCCTGCGGGAAGCGTGGGTTGAGGCATGCCAACAGAGCGGACTTGCCCTGAAGCCGAGGCCAGCGTCGCGCTTCGCGCACCGAAGCGGCGCGAGGCTGCCTAACGAACTCCGTGAACGAGCGTGGCGGGCGCGGCCGGATTCTCGAAGGTCCCCGCCGGATTCTCGAAGGTCCCCGCCGGTTCGCGCCGATACATGCCTTCGCCGTAGCGATAATCGACGATCGCCTCGGCGATTTTGTCGGCCAATTCCTCGCGATAGGAAGACTCGCGCGCTTCGCCGCCTTCGGCGCGATTGCTGAGAAATCCGCACTCGACCAAAACCGACGGATAACGCGCGTTGCGGATGACGCGGAAGTTCGCGACGTGCACACCGCGGTTGGCGGCGTGCGGCAGGGTGAGCAGGTTGCGCTCGATCGCGGAGGCGAGCGCGAACGCGTAAGGCGAATGATAATAGGTCTCGAACCCGCGCACTCCGCGGCGGCGCGCGTCGTTGAAATGGATGCTGACGAAGATGGAATTTTTTGTCGCGTTGCCGATCGCGACCCGTTCGTCGAGCGGAATGAAAATGTCGTCGCTGCGCGTCATGACGGTTTGCAATTGCGACTCGTGCAGCTTGCGATTGATGCGCAACGCGACGTCGAGCGCGACGGTTTTTTCCGCCGGGCTGTAGCGCCGGACCGCGCCGCTGTCCTTGCCGCCGTGGCCGGGATCGATCACGACGGTGTCGAAAGTGTGGCTCGTGTTCGCGGGCGGCGGCGGCGGGGTCGCGCATCCGCCGAGGAGCACCGCGGCCGTGAGCGCGGCGAGGAGAAGATGAAGATTTGGGCGGGGCATCGTCCTCCATAAAGCGAAAGTTGTGCCGCGCAAAAGGAAAGCAGCGCGCCGCGCGAAAATCGCTTGTTTTTTCCACCGTCGCACTTAAAGGCTAGCCACGTTTATGGGGAAACGCCTGACGGTTGTTTTTGGGATTTGCGCGCTCGCTTTGACCGGCTGCGGCAAGGGAAAATTGCTGACGAAAAATCAAGCGGGGCCGAACCCGAAACCGGCGCCGACGATCGCGGTCGCAAGCGCGCCGACGCCCACACCGGCGCCGGCGATACCGCCAATCGACAAAAACGCGGAGGTGGTTGTGTTCGGCTACCACCGCTTCATGAACAAGGTGCGCCGGCCCGACACCGAGATCACGCCGGAAGCGTTCGAAGCGCAGATGAAGCTGCTGAAAGACCGCCACATTCCCGTCATCAGCATGCAGGATTTTCTCGCCTGGAAACGTGGGGAGAAAAGCATTCCGCCGCACGCCGCCATCATCACGATCGATGACGGCTACAGGTCGGGCTACGACGTGGCCTGGCCGATTTTGAAAAAATACGGCTACCCGCTGACCCTTTTCGTTTACACCGAAGGGATCAAACCGGGGCGCTACAGCGGCGGCGAATCGATGAGCTGGGATCAGCTCGCGGAGATGCGCGACGCCGGCGTGGACATCGAGGCCCACTCCGAGACGCACCAGGATTTGCGCAAACCGCCTTACGATCGGCTGACGAGACATCGCTTGAGCCAGGCCGAATATGAGCCCTGGCTACAAAATGAAGTCGCAGGTTCAAAAGAGATCATCGAGCAGAAACTGGGCATCAAGGTCGACGCCTTCGCCGTGCCTTACGGCTACTACAATCAGCACGTCAAAGACGTTGCGAAAAAGGCCGGCTATGAGGCGCTCTTCACCGTTTACGGGCAGAAGCTGACCTTCAGTTCGCCTAACGACGCCCTCGGCCGTTACATGATCGAGTCGAACAAGCCGAAAGTGTTTCTCGACGCGATCAACTTCGGCGGATCGTCCGGCGCGAGCGGCGAAGCAATCGAAGAAGTCCCGACCGCGAGCCTGCGCGCGCAACCGGCCGACGGCGCCGTCGTGAGCGAGCGCACGCCGAAAATTTCGGCCAATCTCGGCGGACTCGCCCAGGTCGATCCCGCCTCGGTCAAGATGCGCGTGAGCGGTCTCGGCCTCGTCCCGGCGAAATACGATCAGGTGACAAAAATCGTTTCCTACCGGCCGACCCAGCCGCTGCGGAGCGACGCTTGCAGCGTGATCGTGGAAGCCAAGGCCGGCGGCCAAAAAGTCGAAGCGCGCTGGAGTTTCACCCTGCACGAAGGCGCGCTGAAAGCGAAAGACGCCGCCTCGCCCGCGCCGAAAAAATAGCCGCGACCACTGAGTCTCGACACGAGGGGAGCCGTTGCCTCCGCCGGGGCCCGAGCCGTGAAAAGCGAATGCAACCCGCGCGCATTCTCCGGCGCGAGCAGACGGAGGATGTCGAGCAGGAAAGGCTGGACATTGGCTGCCAGGATTTTGTTACCCCGGCGTGAAATCATTTCGAAAGCGAAGAAAGAGCGCGATCGAGATTGACGACGCCAGAGACGCGGGAGCCGTAAAAGACTCCGGCGCACGCGCCAAGTCTGAACGCAACCGCCGAAGGCCACGCACTTAAGCGGGCGAATCGACCGCTCTCGCAACGTTCGGCCACTCCCCAGCGATGACTGGTCCTCGAGTCGTCACAACTAGTTCTCGCCACGTGAGGACTAGTTCTCGCGTCGCGACAAGCAAGCCTCGAGTCACGACAAGCAAGCCTCGGGTCGTGACAAGCAAGCCTCGCGTCGCGACAAGCAAGCCTCGAGTCGTGACAACCAAGCCTCGGGTCGTGACAAGCAAGCCTCGAGTCGTGACAAGCAAGCCTCGCGTCGCGACAAGCAAGCCTCGCGTCGTGACAAGCAAGCCTCGAGTCGTGACAACCAAGCCTCGAGTCGTGACAAGCAAGCCTCGAGTCGTGACAACCAAGCCTCGGCTCGTGACAAGCAAGCCTCGTGCTGCGTGCGCTGAGGATCCACGCGAACCGACCTCGCTCTTTGAGAAACTGAAGAATACGGAATTACACTAAGTATTACGTCATACTGGTCACAGTCGATCTGCCTTACCAGGAGCCTTGGGAGCGATGAGCAACCGACTCGCGCGGGGAAAAAAAACGGGCGCCGCACTCACGGCGCCCGCGATGAAAACACAAAAACAGCGACGTTAATCGCCAGTTCAGTTGACCTGTTTAATCAGCAAGACGCGTGCCGCATGAGCGATTTCGCCCATTAGCTCGAAGAATATTTATTGCGCGCCGGCGGCTGGGTCGGCTCGCGCGACCTGCAGCTCGTGTTCGGAATTTCCGATCGCGCGTTGCGCCGCGACGGGAATCAGCCAGGACTCTGCAGCGAGTTCGCGATCAGCGGCGTGAAAGGTTTCCGCCAGGTCAAAACGCGCCCGCGAGGACCACGCGCGAAGTCCGCGCCGGCGACGTTAGCCGCCTCGTCGAAATGCCGATCGCAAGTGAGCCAGTCACCGACGGCGCCGAGGCCGAAAAATTCTTAGCGGAACTTCACGCCCGAAAATCGGCGCGCCAGAAAAACTTCCCGCTTCCCACTACCCGGGAAGAGAAGAGCTCGGAATCACGCGCCGTATTACAGGACACCGGTCGCCGCGACCGCTGAAAAATTTCGCCTTGGACATCTGTTCGTCCAGAGAGCCTGATCGTCCTCGTAAACGCCTAGCTTCGCGCGTGCTCGCGGCTCTTCGCTCCTATTCGCGGCACGGACATCTGTTCGCGAAGCGACGGGACAGAGTGTGGCGTGCGCTACCTCAGCGCATTCTGCTCACTCGAAATATTTTTCCGCCGAGACAGCGGACGCTGCAACACAATTCCCGGTTTCACTCCGCGCGGCTTCTGCCTTATAAGATGCGCATGAGTCTGAATCTTGAAGTCCTCTCCCGCGCGGCGAACGAGGCGCGGGGCCTTTGCATCGATGCCGTGCATGCGTCGCAATCGGGTCATCTCGGGCTGCCGCTGGGCTGCGCGGAGATGGGCGCGGTCCTTTACGGTTACGCCCTGAAACATAATCCCGACAAGCCGCGCTGGATCGGTCGCGATTATTTTATTTTGTCGGCCGGGCACGGCTCGATGTTCCTCTACGCGTGGCTCAATCTGAGCGGCTACGATTTGCCGATGTCGGAAATCAAACGCTTCCGGCAACTGCACAGCAAGACTCCGGGGCATCCGGAATTTTTCGAAACGCCGGGAGTCGAGTGCACGACGGGCCCGTTAGGTCAGGGCGTCGCGAATGCGGTCGGCGTCGCGATGGCGGCGAAGATGGCGGCGGCGCGTTTCAATACCGACGAGCACAAGATTTTCGATCAACACATCATCTGTCTCGCCGGCGACGGCTGTCTGCAGGAAGGCGTGAGCGCGGAGGCGAGCGCGTTCGCCGGACATTTCGGGCTCGATAATTTGATCCTGATCTACGACTCGAACGCGGTCACGCTCGACGCGATGGCGAAGGTGACGCAGAGCGAAGACACGGGCATGCGCTTTCGCGCCTACGGCTTCGAGGTGCAGGAAATTCAGGGCGACGACATGCAGGCGTTTCTCGACGCGCTTAATCGCGCGAAGGAAAACGACAACGGCAAACCGAAGTTCATCATCGCGCACACGCTCATCGGCAAAGGCATTCCCGAAGTCGCGGGCACGAACAAGGCGCACGGCGAAGGCGGGGCGAAATATGCCGACGAAGCGCGCAAAGGTCTCGGTTTGCCTGCCGAGCATTATTTCGTCTCCGACGAGGTGCGCGATTATTTCGCCGAGCATAAAAAGCATCTTCTCGCCGAGTACGACAAATGGGAAAAAGGCTACGAGGATTGGCGCAAGACGAATCCCGACAAGGCGCAAATGCTCAGCGACGCGATCGACCGGAAAGTGCCTAACGACTTGTTCGATCGCATTCCCGTTTTCCCTAACGACACCAAAATCGCGACCCGCAAAGCCGGGAGCGAAGTGCTGCAGCCGCTCGCGCAGGCCATGCCGTTTTTGATCAGCGGCAGCGCCGATCTGCACGGCTCGACCCTCAATTACATCAAGGACGGCGGCGATTTCACGCGCGATAAACTCGACGGCCGCAACATCCACTTCGGCATCCGCGAGCACGGCATGTGCGCGATCATGAACGGCGTCGCGTATCACGGAATCTTCCGCGCGTCGGGCGCGACCTTTCTCGTCTTCACCGATTATTGCCGCGCCGCGATCCGGCTGGCCGCGCTCTCGAAATTGCCCAACATTTACATCTTCACCCACGACTCGATCGCGGTCGGCGAAGATGGCCCGACGCACGAGCCGGTCGAGACCGTGAGCAGCGTCCGGCTCATGCCGCAGATCGACGTCATTCGTCCGGCCGATCCCGAGGAAACGGCGGGCGCGTTCGTCGCCGCCGCCGAACGAATCGATGGCCCGACCCTGCTCGCTTTGACGAGGCAAAACGTGCCATTGTTACGCGAGATCGACGTGAAGCTGCGGCGCGAAGGCGTGCTCCGCGGCGGTTACATCGCGAAAAAGGAAACCTCCAGCTTGCAGCGCATCATTTTGAGTTGCGGCAGCGAACTCCAACACGCCCTGGTCGCCGCGAAAAAACTTGGCCGCGGCACGCGCGTCGTCTCCATGCCCTGCATGGAACGCTTCAACCGCCAGAGCGCGGAATATCGCGAAGAAGTTTTGCCGAAAGCATGCCGGAAACGGGTCGCGATCGAAGCCGGCGTCCCGCAAATCTGGTCGCAGTACGTCGGGTTGGATGGAAAAATCATTGGCCTGCATCGTTTCGGCATGAGCGGGCCGGGCAATGAAGTGATGAAGGAATTCGGGATCGACGCCCAGCACGTGATCGAGGCCGCCCGTTCGCTGTAGGCCGGTTTTGGGTCAAATCGACCGTTTTCCCGCGGCGGAATCTCGGCTACCCGCCGCCGATTGCTGGCGATCGAGACCGGATTGCTGCCTTTTCGGGCCGGCAAGCTGGCGATCGCGGCGCGACTGCCGGCTTCCGGCCCGAGATTGCTGGCACCCCGGCGCGGGAGAAAAGCAACCAAGCCCGGGATGCGAGCATCCGGGAGCCGAAGAGAAGCAACCCGGCCGGGGATGCGAGCATCCGGGAGCCGGTGAGAAGATTCCCGGATGCTAGCTTCCGCGCCCGGGAGTACGGCAACCGGATGGGGATTGCCGGCAATTTGTCCGGGTTGCTCGCAATCCGCCTCCGACTGCCGGCAACTGGCGGCGGGAAAACAGCCGTCTCGGTCTGCGAAAGCCAGCCGCTGTTGAAGCGGGCCGCGGCGTCGCCGGGCTGATCGGAAGACTTTGCGGGAGGCCCGGACTTGCCAGGCCTCCCGCGTTCGTCTTAGCCGTGAACGGTGACTCGGGTCGCCGTCAGCGTGCCGGTCACGTCAGCGAGGAGGTTGCCGTTCAGGTCGTAGACCTTTTGGTCGAACGTCCCCGTGTAGGTCGTGCCGTCCGCGCTGACCGTGTTGGTTTGCGTTTCCAGGATACGCCCGTTGAACACTCCGTTGGAATCGAAGGTGTAAATGACGTGGTAGAGGTGAACCATGCCTTTGGCCGACTGTTTGTAAGTTCCCTGGCAAACTGCGCCCGGGGCGATGGAATTGACTTCGAATTCCAAACCATCGCTGTGCCATTGGTCGTAGGTTTCGAACAGTTCTGTCGTGCCTTGGAAGTATTTCACGTTCCAGAGGCCGACGATGCCTTGATTGCCGGTAGCGTGGGCGCTTTGCGACAGGCCAAAGGCGAGCAGCAAAACGCCGAGCAGCGCGGCGATGTTTTTTCCTGACTGAGTGAGGTGATTTCGCATATTTTTGTTTCCTTGTTTTATTTTTGTTGTTTAACCGTCATCAGGTAATGCAACAAAATGGGAACAAGGTTACGGGACGGGTTGCGAAATGTTTTTGAGGTCGCCCGGCGCGAGGGATGCGACGATTTTTTCGAAGCGGGGATCGCCGCGGAGCGAATCCCACGACGGATCGAGACGGAGGTCGCCGTAGGACGCGCCCGCGGGAATTTTCGCCGACTTCTCAATTTCTTCGAGAGCCAGGTCGTGTTGGCCGGTCCACGCGCAAATCATCGCGAAACAATAAAGAACGCCGGCGCCATCGAGCGCATTTTTTTCCAGCGGCATCAGCTCGAGCGCGCGCCGCCCTTCCTGGAGCGCTTCTGTGCTGCGACCAAGCTGGGCGTCGATCAGACCGAGGGCGCTCAAGGCGGGCCCAAATTCCGGTTGCTCACGAACAATTTTTTCCTGCTCGGCGCGCGCTTGGAGGAAATCATTGCGCGCCGTGACGACATCTCCCTTCATTCGCGCGACCAAACCATGGAAAAACGAACGCCGTAGCTGGGCGGCTCCGATACTGAAGACCCAATTTTCGTCCACCGTCGTCAGCACCTGGTCCGCCGTCGCTGGATCGCGCTGATAAAGGCCGACGCAAAAGCCGATGGTGGCTCTCTCTTCCGCGAGCGCGGGATTGTTCCGCAGAATTTCTTTCTCGATCGCTTTGATCGGACGGAAGTCGGCTCGCCAAGCGACATCGAGACTGGCCCGGTCAAGTCGCGCCCCGATATCAGCGGGTTGAAGAGCGAGGATGCGATCGTCTGCATCTTCTGCCTGTGAGTAGGCGCGCAGCTGCGTATATGTCGTGCTCAGAATCCGAAGGGTGGCCGGATTCTGCGGATCGAGTTCCGAGGCGCGTTTCATTTCGCGCAAGGCTTCGTCCCAACGCCCCTGCCGCCGATCGATCAGACCGGCCAGGGCAGCAATTCGGGCGTCGTTAGGCAGGGTGCGCGCCGCGATCTTCAGCTCGGTGCGGGCGCCCTCATAATCCAGTTTGGCCCAATAAAGATGCACGGCCCTCGCAAAGCGCGCTTCTCCCGAGTCGGGCGCCAGCCGCAGAGCGGAAGTTAGGGCGGAGTTTGCCTTATCGAAATGCTCGGAAGCGTGATTCCCAAGATAAAGATAGTCGTGCGCCTCCGCCAGCCTGCAGTAAGCGAGCAGAAAATCTGGATCGCGCGCGATCGCTTTTTCAAAGAACTGGATGCTGCGCGGAATATCGGTGTCCTGGACATCAGTGAATGGAGGAGGCGGGAGCAAAGCCGCGCCGCAAACATAAAGATCGTAGGCCTGGGAATCCTTCGTTGGCCGCGCCGCCAGCGCCCCCTTTTCGTTAGGCGAAAGCTGGACGTGCAGCTCGTCAGTCACCTGTTGCGCGATCTCCGTCTGGGTGGAAAAAACATCATCGAGATCGCGATTGTATTCCTCTGCCCAAACCTGCTCATCCGTGCGCGCATCGATGAGCACGATGTTTAATCGCACCCGGTGGCCCTGGCGGCGCACGCTGCCTTCGAGCAGATGCGAAACGTGCAATGCCTGGCCGATTTGGCGGCTATTCCGCGCCCCGCGATACGACATCACGCTCGTGCGACTGATCACCTTCAGATCCGCGATGCGGGCGAGCTTCGCCAGGATGTCATCCTGCACGCCGTCGGCAAAAACCGTATTCGTTTTGTCGCCGTCGAGATTTTCAAACGGCAGGACCGCGATCCCGGCCGGCGGGTGTGGCGGCTCGCGATTCCAAACGAGCAAGGCAACCGCGCCTGACAATGCCGCGCCTAACGAGAGCAGCCCGACCCGTGTTGGATTGCGACGAATCCATTTCCCGCTGCGATAAAAAACTCCCGCGTGCCGCGCGCGGATCGGCTCGTGGCCCAACCAACGTTCGAGATCTTCCGCGAGCGCGAGTGCCGACGGATAACGCCGCAGCGGATCTTTTTCCAAACACTTCAAACAGATCGTGGTCAGGTCGCGATTGACTTTTGCGTTCCAGAGCTTCGGATTGCGCGGCTCGGTCTCGAGAACGAGCCGGATCGTCTCGTAAGTCGTCCCGCCGGCGAACGGCGGATGACCTGTGAGCAGATGATAAAAAACCGCGCCGAGTCCGTAGACGTCCGTCGCGCTCGTGGGCGGCGCGCCATTTCCGGCGGCTTGTTCCGGCGCCATGAAACTCGGCGTGCCGAGCACTTCGAGTGTGCGCGTGACCGTGCTTTCATTTTCAATCAATCGCGCGAGGCCGAAGTCGGTCAGATGCGGTTCGCCCTCGGCATCGAGCAAAATATTTCCCGGCTTAATGTCGCGATGGAGAATCCCGCGCTCGTGCGCGTAATGCACCGTGTGTGCGAGGCTCGCGATGATTTCCGCCGCACGCCGCAGCGGCAACGGCTCGCGCCTAACGAGTTCGTCGAGCTGGCCGCCCTCGACAAACTGCATGGTGAAATAGCAGGTGCCGTCGCGTTCGCCGATTTCGTAGATCGGAACGATGCGCGGATGTTCGAGGCTCGCGGCTGCCTCCGCTTCGCGCCGAAAACGCTTCAGATGCGTGGCGGTCGCCCAGGTTCCGAGCCCAATGATTTTCAAGGCCACGATGCGATTCAAGCTTTTCTGCCGGGCGCGAAAAACCACGCCTTGCCCGCCGCGTCCGATTTCTTCGAGCAACTCGTAATCGCCGAATTCCGCCGCGGGAACTTCGAAATCTTCGTGCGCGAACGAATTCAGGCCGGCTTCCAGGAAGCAGGCGCTGCAAATCGTGGAATCGTTTTCGCCGAAAGTCCTGGCTCCGCACTTTCGGCAAAGCTGAACGCTCGTCGAGGTCGCCGCGCCGGGATTTTTGATCCGCATCATCGCCGCAGGACTGCGATCAGGTCGCGCAATTCGTCCTCGATCTCGTCGGACGTCGCGACCGTGTGCGCGATTTGCTCGCGCAAAACCTGGCGGTATCGAGACCGCATGCGATGCAGCGCCTGCTTGACCGCGTTCTCGGTCATGCCGAGTTGCCGCGCGATTTCCGCCTGCGACTCGTGGTCGGGGTCATCCACGAGCAAAAGCTTGAGCCGATCGAAAAGCGTTTCTTTTTGCGCGGCGCGATAGTCATCGCCGAGTCGCTCCAAAGCCTGATCGAGCACTGCGGTCGCCCAGCGTCGTTCGTAAATCTGGTCAGCGGTCAAATGCTCGACGGGCTCCAGTTCGAAGCTTTGGTTTGCCAGCAGCTCGTCGAGAGAAAACGGCGTTTCGCCGCGGCCGCGCTTTGTTGCGGAGAGACGGTGACGCTGATTTGCGAGAAAATTTTTCACGGAAACGAGCAGGTAGGAACGCAGCCGTCCTTTCTCGCGGCGGACGGCATCGAAGTCGCGGCGCTCGAGAAACCGGGCAAAGAATTCCTGGGTTAAATCCTGCGCTTCTTCCGGCGAATGACCCTCTCGCCTAACGAATGCGTAAAGCGGCAACCAATAACTGCGGCAAAGTTTTTCCAGCGCTGCTTCCGCTGCGGGCGAATCCTGCTGCGCGCTCAGAACCACACTCCAATGCGTGGTGAGGAAGGCCGCCCCACCATCTTCCAGCGGGCCAGGCGTCGAGTTCACGGGACGCCAAGTGTATCGTTTCGGTCGATCGGCAGCAAGAAAAGAGCAAACGCGAGGACGCCGCTACTCGAGCGATCAAAATCCCGACCGGTTATGGGATTCCGACTAAAGCGGCTCGCGTTCTTCGCGCGCGCGATCCTCGAAGCGGACGAATTCCTTGCGAAAGGTGAGGGGGACGTCGCCGGTCGGACCGTTGCGCTGCTTGGCGATGATGAGATCGGCTTTGCCTTCGGTCTCGTCGCGCTCTTCGTCGGTGTCGGCGTAATATTCCTGCCTAACGAGAAGCCCGACCACGTCCGCGTCCTGCTCGATGCTGCCCGATTCGCGCAGGTCGCTCAAACGCGGACGGCCTTTGCTGTCGCCGGTCCGATTCTCCGGGTTGCGATTGAGCTGCGCGGCGACGATCACGGGAATTTTGAGCTCTTTCGCGAGCGCCTTTATGCCGGCGGAAATTTCTGAGATTTCGATCTGGCGATTTTCCTGGCCGCGGCGTGAAGTCGAGCGCAGCAATTGCAGATAATCGATCACGATCAGCTCGATCTTGTGTTGCGCGCAAAGCCGGCGCGACTTCGCGCGCAGCTCGAGAATGTTCAGGGCCGGCGAATCGTCGATGAAGATTTTCGCCTCGGCCAGTTTCGACGCGGCATCGGTCAGCCGCGGAAAATCGCGCTCGGCGAGGAAGCTGCCGTCGCGCACCTTTTGCGAATTCACGCCCGCGCGCGAGCAGAGCAATCGCTGCACGAGCTGTTGCGCGCTCATCTCGAGGCTGAAAACGGCGACCGGGCGGTTCTCGTTCACCGCGATGTGCTCGACGATGTTCATGGCCAGGGCCGATTTGCCCATGCTCGGCCGGGCGGCGATCACGATCATCTCGGCGGGATGCAATCCACTCGTTAGGCGATCGAGGTCCTTGAAACCGGTGGAAAGACCGGTGATGCCGCCGCGCTGCTCGTAAAGTTTCTCGATCGCTTCGAAGGCCTCCATCACCTGTTCCTTCATCGTCGGCATCTTGCCCTTGAAACGGTCTTCGCCGACGGCGTAAATTTTTTGCTCGACCTCGTCGAGGAGGTTTTCGACTTCCTCCTGCTCTTCGTAGGAACGGCGCGCGCCTTCGGTGCAGGCGCTGATGATTTCGCGCAGGATGTATTTGTCGCGCACGATCGCGAGGTAATAAGCGACGTTCGCGGCCGTCGGCACGAAGGTGAAAAGGCTCGTGACAAACGCCGGCCCGCCGACCGCGTCGAGAAAATTCCGGTCGCGCAGGACCTGGGTGAAAGTGATCAGGTCGATGCCGGCGCCGGCGTTCCAGAGATCGACGAGGACGTTGTAAATTGTCTGGTGGGCGGGGATGTAAAAATATTGCTCGTTAATTTTCTCGACCACTTCCGCGATCGTTTCGCGCGGCGAGATGAGCATGGAACCGAGCACGCCCTGCTCGGCCTCGACGCTGTGGGGGAGGGCTCGGTGAATATCTACGGGAAAACTTGTGGATGACCGCGCCTGCGTGTCGCCGCCGTTTCGTTGTGCCGAGCCTCGGTCAGCGCCATTCGCCGCTGTCTTACGAGGCCCCCCGGGATCATTCCCTTGGGGACTTCTCGGCATTTATTTTGTTCGTTTGCGCGGACCGCGCGACTTCTCGGTGTGTGGTTCTTCCGCCGCCGCCGCTTCCGGCTTCGGTTCTTCGGAGGACTTGACGATAAACTTGAATTTCGCGGTCACGTCGTGATGCAATTTCAATTGCACTTCGTGTTCGCCGGTCGTCTTGATCGGATGTTCGAGCACGAGAAGATGGCGATCGATATCGCGGCCGATCTCGTTGCGTAAACGGTCCGCGAGATCGTTCGCCGTGATCGAGCCGAACGCCTTGCCGGTCTCGCCGGTTTGCAAAACGAAAGTGACTTTGAGCTTGCCGATGCGCCGGGCCAAATCTTCCGCCTCGTTCAATTCGCGCGCTTCGCGCTCGGCGCGTTTCGCCTTCAGAATATCGATCTGGCGCAAGGCGCGCGGCGTCACTTCGTAGCCTTTGCCGGTCGGGAGCAAAAAATTCCGCGCGTAACCGCGGCGCACTTTCACGACGTCGGCTTCGGCGCCGAGACCGGGGACGTTTTCAGTCAGGATAACTTGAGTCGAAGGCATCGTTAGGCGCGTGCAGAGATTTTTTGGCGGCGAAGGGAGAGCGATTATAGAGCGCGAAGCCGGCCTGTCAACGCGCGCGCGAAATCAGATCATGCCCAGCTTCATCCGGCCGGCTTCGCTGATCATGTTTTGATTCCACGGCGGATCCCAGACGAGCTGCACGTCGGCTTCATCGACACCGTCGATGCTGAGGATTTTGCTCTGCGCGTCGTGCGCGATCGCCGGGCCCATTCCGCAGCCCGGCGCGGTCAAAGTCATTTTCACTTCCACTTTCGCGCCGCCTTCCGGTTTTTGAACCAGCCGGCAATCGTAAACCAGGCCGAGGTCGACGATGTTCACCGGAATCTCCGGGTCGAAACATTGCCGCAACTGCTCCCAGACCGCTTTCTCGTCCACCGGGCCTTCGGCGTTCGCGGCGCCGTCGGTTTTGGACTCGTTAGGCGCAGCCGGTTTCTCGAGACCGAGCGCATCGAGATCTTTCTCCGCGACGCGGGCGAGGCCTTGATAGGTCGCGATTGTGTAACTCCCGCCGAGACTTTGCGTGATCACGCCGGGCGTGCCGGCGGGGATGGTCGTTTTCTCGCCGCTCGGGATCTGGATCGCCTCGACGTCGCGGCTGAGAGTGAATTCGGTATTTTCGTGCATCGCAATTTATTCGTTAGGCTGGGAATCGAGAACGATTTTCAACTTCTTCGTCGCCGGCGCGGCGAACGATTCGATCAAGCTCGGCGAAGTCGCGCCCGGTGTCGCGGCCGGCGCGGGCTCGCCGCCCAGCGCGGAACGAAGCGCGCCTTCCACAAGTTGCGCGCAATGAATCCTCACCGGCGGCAGCGCGCCGAGCGGCGCGGCCAGATCTTCGCCCGACATCGTCATCGCTTCCGCGACGGTTTTGCCGGCGAGCATTTGCGTCGCGACACTCGCGACCGCGATCGCGGTCTGGCAGCCGAAAGTTTGAAAGGTCGCGCGATCGATCACCTTGCGGCCGTCCTCTTCCTTGAACTTGATCCACATCCGCAGCATGTCGCCGCAATCGGCGCTGCCGACCGTGCCGATGGCGTCGGCGTTTTCCATCTCGCCGAGATTTTGCGGATTGCGGACCGCGTCTTCGATTCGTTTTTCAAGTTCGTCGCTCATCGTTAGGCGCTATTCCAAATGGTAACGCTGCAATTTCGAATCGATCTCCTCGCTCCAGGCATCGATCCCGCCCCGCAGACTCTCCACCTTTTTGAATCCGTGACCTTGAAAAAACGCGGCTGCGTCCATGCTCCGCGCGCCTTTGTGATCGTAAACCACAACCAGCTCGTCGCGCGACCAGTCGGCCAGAATCTTCTGCAAAAATTCCTGGGTGAAAAGCTCCGCGCCGGGCAGCCTGACGAGATCGAACTCCTCGCGTGTGCGCACATCGAGCAGGCGCGTCGGTTCGTTAGTCGTTAGGCGATCGGCCAGCGCGCGGGGCTCGATTTGCATCGCGCGATCGGCCGCGTCGCTCGTCAGGATGTGCTCGACGACTTCATCGACGTCGAGATTTTCGTTGCGCGCGCAGACGCCGGCGAGCGTCTCGTCGGGCGAAAAACCGCAACTGCTGCACCCGCCGATGTGATAACGGCGAAACATGGCGCGTTGCGCGCCGGGATATTGCTCGAGCAATTCGCGCATGCTGATCTGGGGATCGATTGTTCCGACGGCTTCCATTCGCGGGGGAAGGTAAGGACGCGCGCCCTGGTTCGCAACCGTCGCACGGCTTGCGGCGGACGTATTTGGTTTCGCTTTTCAGGAGAAATTTTGCTTTAGGCTGCTGACCATGCTTGAAAGCGAGAGGATGCCAGCCTCACCGTTGCCCGCGGCCGATTCCGCCAGCCCAACGAAAAGACAACGCTTCTACCTGCCGGAAGTCGATGGCATCCGCTGCATCGCGTTCGCTTTGGTCTGGGTGCATCATTATTCGCACGGCCCGCGACAGGGGCTGGCCGATTTAAAGAGTTACGGCTGGATCGGCGTCGACGTCTTTCTCGTTCTCAGCTCCTTTCTGATTACGTCGCTCTTGCTGATCGAGAACGACGCGAAGGGAAGGATTTCGCTTTCTCGTTTTTACAGTCGGCGTTTTCTGCGCATCTGGCCGCTGCTGGGCCTCGCGTTTTGTCTCAACTATCTGGTTTTGCCCGCGATCGATTATTTCCCAAACGGTTTTCACAATGCCGTGCTCCTGCGCGACCTGAGATGTCACGCGATCCCAAATTTGCTCCTCCTTGGAAACTGGAGCGCCGCGATTTTTGTCTACCTGCAATACGGATTCGTCGGTCATCTCTGGACGATCAACCTCGAGGAGCAGTTTTATTTTCTCTGGCCGATCCTGCTTCTCTTTGTCGTCTCGCGACCGCGTCGTCTGCTCGCCTGGTGCGGCGGCCTCATCGTCATCTCGTATCTTGCGCGCTTCTATTACGTCGAGGTGGGATTTCCTCATCCGGCCTTGTGGGTCAGCACGATCACGCGCATGGATCCGCTCGCGTGGGGTGGGATTTTGGCGTTGCTCTATCGCGAGCGCAGAAAGGCGCCGCGGATCGCCTGGCACTGGATTGGCGCCATCCTCTCGGTCGTGATCTTTGTCGCCGCTCTTCTCCTGGCGAGGCGCGTCCTCGCCGGCTGGCAATGGACGGGCGCTGTCTGGTGGAAACTCGGCCTCGCCGATATTTGCCTAACGATCGCGATCGGCTGCGTTTTGTATTCGAATCTTTTGGCGGCCCTTTTGCGTTTGCCGCCGCTTCCCTGGCTCGGAAAAATCTCTTACGGCCTCTATGTCTATCACGCCTTTTTCGCCGAGAGCCGGGTCAGTCTGCGCGTCGCGGCCTGGGCGGCAAATACGTTTTCGCCCGGCTCGCTCTTCGGCTGGCTCCTCGGCATGACGATCAACGGTCTCGCGCTCGTCGCCGTCAGCGCGCTCAGCTATTACGCCTTCGAGCGTTGGTTCCTCAAATTCAAGGAACGCTTCGAAACCATCCTCTCGCGGCCGGCCTAACGAGTAAAGCTCTCCTACAATTTCGCCGGGTCGGCCAGCAGCTCGATCACGCGGCGCAGGAGCCGGCCCGCGCCGCCGCCGTCGAGGCTGCGGTGATCGAAGCTCAGCGTCAGCTCTGCCTGAGTGATGGGAACGAATTGCTCCTTCGCGTCGTCCCAGTGCGGAGTTTTTTTCCCGGCGCCGAGACCGAGGAGGAGCGTTTGATCGGGCAGCGGAATCGGCGTTCCCCAATCCAGACCGAAAGTGCCGAAGTTGGAGACCGACGCGATGCCGCCGCTGGTTTGTTCGGCCTCGAGCCGGCGTTTGCGCGCGAGTTCGACCAGGTCTTGGTAGCGCGCGGTCAAATCGGCCAGCGAAGTTTCGTCCGCCTTGCGAATGACCGGAACCATGATGCCTTCGCCGGCTTCGACCGCGACGCCGATGTCAATCGAATTTGAGCGCACGACGCGATTCCCGATGAGGCGCGCGGCGGCGGCCGGATTTTCCGCAAGGGCGAGGGCGAGGGCGCGCACGACATAGAGTGCCGGGCCGGGTTTTGGGTCGCGCTTTTTCCGATCGGCGAGCAGCGGCTCGAGCGAAACGGCCACGCCGACAGTCGCGAGCGGACGGGTCCAACTGCGCCGCATCGCTTCCGCCACGCCGGTGCGAATCGCGCTTGGTTTTTCGGACGTCTGGCTTTCGATCGCGCCGAGAAAATTTTCCAAATCCTTGATCGTGATGCGGCCGGCGTTTCCGCTCCCGGAGATTCCGGCAAGATCGGCATTCGTTAGGCCGAGCTCGCTCATGCGCGCGCGCACCCGCGGCGAAAAATAGCCGACGCCCTTCGCGCTCGCCGGCACTGGGAGCCCGCCGCTGCGCTCGAAATTTGCGCCGGTCGGCACGGGCGCGAGACCTTTTTCATCAACCTGAAAGTGCGAGCCGCTGCCGTTCGATTTCTCTTCTTCGCGGCCCGGAATTTCCTTCGCGACCTCGCCCTTCGGCGGCGCATTTTTTTTCACGAGCCGGGCGGCGTCGGCTTCACTCGCTTCGATGTAGCCGAGCACTGCGCCGACCGCATACGTGCCTTTCACTTCCGCAGCGATCTTCGCGATTTCGCCGGCGCACGGAGTGGTCACGCCCATGACCGCCTTGTCGGTTTCGACTTCGATGATTTCCTGGTCGGCCGCGACTTTCTCGCCGGGCTGAACTTTGATCGCGACGATCGTGGCTTCGGCCATCGATTCGCCGAGCTGCGGCATGGTGATCGGAACTTGTGGCATAATTTATGAAGCGATGTCATCCCGAGCCGCGCAGACGGCGAGGGACCTCGCCAGCGCTTCGGGACGTTTGAGAGGTCGTTCGCTTCGCTCAGGATGACAGGCTTTGGAAATCATTCGGCCAAAATTTGTCGCGCTTTCGCCGCGATCGTCTTCGCATTCGGCCGGTGCTCGACCCACAAATTTGGATGATAAGGAATCGGCGTGTCCTTTGCGTTGATCCGCGCCGGCGCGGCGTCGAGCAGATGAAATCCTTCCGTCGCGACGCGCGCGATGATTTCCGCCGTCGCGCCGCCCCAGGGGAATGATTCGCCGACGCAGAGCAAACGCCCGGTGCGCGCGACCGAGGCGAGCACCGTGTCGGTATCGAGCGGTTTCACGCTCCGCAGATCGACCACTTCGATCTCGAAACCGTCGGCGGCAAATTCGTTCGCGACCGTGAGCGCTTCGTGCACCATCGCGCTGTAAGTCACGATGCTGAGATCGCGGCCCGGCCTAACGACCCGCGCTTTCCCGACCGGCAAGCCTTCGTTAGGCAGCGCCTCGGCTTTGAGATGGTAGTAAAGATATTTGTGCTCGCAAAAAATCACCGGGTCGTCGATTGCGACCGCGTCGAGCAACATCGTGTAAGCATCCTCCACCGTCGCCGGCGTGAGCACGACGAGGCCGGGATAATGCGCATACATCGCTTCCATGCATTGGCTGTGAAACGGCCCGCTGCCTTTGGTGCCGCCGCTCGGCAATCGCACTGTGATCGGGCAGGGCTTGTTCGTGCGCCAGAATTGCGTGCCGGCGTTGTTGAGAATCTGGTTGAGCGCGATGCTGGAAAAATCGGCGAACTGCATTTCGACAATCGGCCGCATCCCTTCCATCGCCGCGCCGATCGCGGTGCCGACGATCGCGTCCTCGCTGATCGGCGCGTTTAAAACCCGGCCGGGAAATTCCGCGTCGAGGCCTTTCGTTGCTTTGAAAGCGCCGCCGAATTTCCCGCCCACATCCTGCCCGTAAATGTAAACGCGCTCATCTTCGCGCAGCAGTTTCGCCTGCGCTTCCCGGATCGCTTCCAGATAAGTGACGCTCACGAAATTCGATCCTGAATCGCGCGCGTCGAAAGCGCGCACCAATCTTCTTCGTTCCCGACGGGCGCGTCCTCGTGCTGCGCGGTCGCGACCGCTTCCTCGACTTGCGCGGCGGCTTCGGCGCGCCACTTCGCGAGCGTTTCCTTGTCGGCCAGCTTTTCGTCCACGATCAACTTTTCTGTTCGCGCCAGCGGATCCTGCGCAAACGGTTCCCGCTTGATTTCCGCGCTGACGTAACTCGCATCGTCATGCTCACCGTGACCGGCGAGCCGCAGCGTCGAGGCGACGACCAACTGCGGTGGCCGACCGGCCCGCGCGCGCTGCACCGCGCTCCCGATCACGTCGAGACATTCCGCCAGATCGGTCCCATCGACGTTGTAACCCTCGTAGCCATAACCGAGCGCTCGATCGACCAGTTCGTTGCAGGCAAACTCGCGATCGTTCGGCGTGGAATAGGCGTAATGATTGTTCGTCGCGACCAGGACCAGCGGCACCCGCTCGACCGCCGCGATGTTCATCCCCTCATGCGTCGCGCCGGTCTGCATTCCGCCTTCGCCGATCGTCGTCAGGCCGACAAAATTCTTCTCGCCCTTCATCCGTTTGGCCAAAAGTTTGCCCACCACGACCGGAATCATCGCACCGAGATGACTGATCATGGCAAGGTGCCCGGCCGACCAGCTACCGCGATGAATATTCCCGTCGCGCCCGCGCATCGGACCCTGGCGCGAACCCAGATAAGTCCGCGTCACATCGAGAAGCGGCTCGCCAAAAGCCGAACGCCCCGCCTGGTCGCGAATGAGCGGGGCGAAGACGTCGCCCTTTTGCAAAAACATCCCGCAGGCCACGCTGACCGCTTCCTGTCCGCGCCCAATGTAAACGCCGCCGGTGATCATACCGCCGCGATAGAGGCTCGCCAGTTTCTCCTCCAGCACGCGCGTCAGCAGCATCCAGCGATAGGCCTCGAGATAACGCTCGTGCGGCGGCGCTTTGATGGCGGCGCGTTTGCTGGCGCGTCCGGCGGTTTTCAGCATCCGTCGATTTTAGCGAGCAAGCGTCGGCGCGCCAAAAATTTTTTCAACGGCGCCGCCGATCGTCCTTTTGTTTCCGGCCGCGCCTCCGCCAGTCCTTTGCTCGTTAGGCGAAGGCCGACTTCGCCGCGCCCGCTTCGCTTTCCTGCACGAAAAGGTCGCGTTTTCGTGCGAGCGAGGTTAAGAATTCCGCGACGTGAAAGAAGAAGAGAAAGTTGATACCCACTCGAAGGCGCTCCGCATCAATCTCGACCCGCAATGGTACGGCACCTTCGCCGAGATCGGGGCCGGGCAGGAAGTGGTGCGCTGGTTCTTCCGCGTCGGCGGCGCCGCCGGCACGATCGCGAAAAGCATCTCCGCTTACGACATGAAAGTAAGCGACGCCATTTACGGCCACGCCGAGCGTTACGTCTCGCGCGGCCGGCTCCAGGCCATGCTCGACCGCGAATTCAACCTCGACGTCGAGCGCCTCGGGCACGATCGCGGCGACAACACTTCCTTCTTCGCCTTTGCCGACACCGTGGTCGCGCGCAGCTATCGCGGCACGAATGAATGTCACGGCTGGATGGGGATCAAATTCCAGAGCCGGGTCAACGACGAGCCGAGCCAGATCGTGATGCACGTCCGCATGCTCGACGCCGAGGCTTCGCTGCAACAGGAAGCGCTCGGGATCGTCGGGGTCAATCTTTGTTACGGCGCGTTTTTCCTCAGCAACGCGCCCGAAGAGCTGGTCGAGTCCCTCCTCGACAAGCTGACCACCGGCCGGATCGAGATCGACATGTTCGAATGCAGCGGGATCGAATTTCGCAACGTCGATAACCGCATCATGGCCCTCAAGCTCGTCCAGCTCGGCCTCAGCGGCGCGGCCATGTTTGGGGCCAACCGCGAAGTCCTCCAGCCCGCCGAGGTCTTGCACAACAAAGCCGTCCTCGTCGAGCGCGGCAGCTTCCGCCCCACCACGCACGTCAATATCGACATGCTCCATTGCGCCCTCGCGAAATTCAAAGAAGATCCCGCCGTCGCCGACAAATCGATCCTCCCCCTGATGGAATTGACCATGCGCAACCTCCTCGCCGGCGGCAAGGACGTCGACCGGCGCGATTTCCTCGCCCGCGCCGAGCTCCTGGGCGCCTGCGGCATGACGGTCCTCATCTCCGATTACTTCGAATACTACCGGCTCGCCGCCTATCTCGCCTGGCGCACCCGCGAACGCATCGGCATCGTCATGGGCCTGCCCAGCGTGGCCGAGCTTTTCGACGAGAAATATTACGCCCAGCTCCCCGGCGGCACGCTCGAAAGCTTCGGCCGCCTCTTTAAGAACGACCTCAAGGTCTACGTCTATCCCTTGCGCGCGCACGAGCCCGACGAACTCCAAACCATCCACACCCTCAAAGTCAAACCCGAGCTGCAACCGCTCTACGATTACCTCGTCGGCCGCGGCAGCTTCGTCCAGCTCGATAACTACAACCCGAAATACCTTTCCATCTTCTCCCGCGAAGTCCTCAAGCGCATCGCCAGCGGCGACGAGAGCTGGGACGAGATGGTCCCGCCCGAAGTCGCCGAGCTCATCCGCCAGCGCGGTTTCTTCGGCTACAAACCGAAAGAACCCGAGACCGCTCCCACCCTCGCCTAACGAGTAAAGGATCGCAGGGAGTAAAAGATCGCGCAGGGAGTAAAGGAAGGGAGCGGAAGGAGCACCGCCCGTCCCGGCGCGATCAAGCCACAAACCGGCCCTCCCGCCAACTGTCATCCCGAGGCAGGCGAAGCGCGCCGAGGGACCTCGCCCAAGGTCTCAACGGGAAGATGCAAGAGAGAATGCGCCCCGTCAGAACAATTGCGAGATCCCTCGCCGTCTGCGCGGCTCGGGATGACAAACATAGCGAGTGACGCACCAAGGTCACGAATTGTAGGGCGGGCGCTTCGCCTGCCTTGTTCCCCCCGGGCACCTCCCTGCCTTCTCTCCGGCAACCGGAGCGGTTGCCCTACAAGATTAGTTGCCGCCGTCGACCAGGCGCGGCGACGACGCATTGGCCTGCACCTGCATGCTCACCTTCTCGACCACCGCTTCCAACCTCGCGACCTTGGCTTCGAGCGACTCGATCTTCACGTCTTGCGACTCCACTTTGCGATGCTCCTTCAGGAATTCGTTGAGCAACATCGCGTTGACCGCTTCGTAGCGAACGGTATAAGGCTGCCCCGAGTCATCCCGCGCCACCAGATCAGGATCGACTTTCGCCACTTGTTCGGCGACAAGGCCAAACTGCGGGATGCCTAACGAGTCCAGCTCC
>DASXEB010000012.1:0-10860 GCA_036490335.1 Chthoniobacterales bacterium | reverse complement strand
CCGCCACCTGACGCGTCAGGTGCGGTCGAAGATCATCGACGTGTGCACGTGGAACAAGGGCGGCTTCGGCTGGTACGCAGGCCGCGAGAACCCGCGCGAGGCGTTCCCGCTCGACTTCAACGCGTTCGAGATCCTCGGCGCGGGCGCGATGGCGCTCGAGGAGGACATCATCGAGCAGTGGATCGCGAAGAACGCGGCGCAGAAGCTGCGTGCGTCGCGGACGCGGCGCGTCGGGCCCGAGCGGTTCGAGGTGAAGGGGCTCGTCGAGCTGTTCGAGTCGCTCGACGGTCGCCGTTCGATCGGCGAGCTCGTCGAGGCGCACGCGGAGCGCGCGGACCGGATCAAGACCGGCCGCATGCTGTGCTTGCTCGAGGCGTGCGACCTCGCGAAGTCGTCGTAGCTCCTACGCGGGCGACAGTTTCGGCATCCGCGGATCGATCGGCGCCACGCCGTCGGGGTTGATGCCGGTCGAGCGCCGCGCGCCGAGCGACTCGCCGTTCGCGTTGCCGGGCGCGTTGCCGCGGTGCACGCCGCCGACGTGGGTCGGCGTGGTCGGCTTCACGTCGGGCTTGCCGACGCGCACGTTCGAGACCGTCTTCGCGGGCTTGGTCTTCGCGGGCTTGCTCTTGGTCGTCGTCGGGGTGCTCACTTGGGTCCTCCCGGGCCGTGGTTCGCGCCGAACATCGGCGCATGGTGTTGCTCGAGGATCTTGCCCTCGCCGTCGAACATGTGGACGCCGCACGGCAGGCACGGATCGAAGCTGCGCACGGTGCGCATGATGTCGATGCCTTTGAAGTTGTCCGGGCCGTTTTCCTCGAAGATCGGGCAGCCTTGCACCGCGTCTTCGTAAGGTCCAGGCGTGCCGTAGGTGTCGCGCGGGTTCGCGTTCCACGGAGTCGGCGGATATGGATGGTAGTTGGCGATTTTGCCTTTGCGGATAACGAGGTGATGCGAGAGAACTCCGCGGACCGCTTCGTGGAATCCGCAGCCGATCGCTTCGTCCGGAACTTTGAATGGCGTGAAGGTCGCGGTGCGACCGGCATGCACTTCCGCCATCGCCCGCTCGACGAAGTAGTAAGCGCAGGCGCAGGCGTAAGCCTGGAAATAAGTGCGCGCGCGATCGCGTTCGATCGTGTTCGCCCATTTCGGAATCCGCCAGGTGAACTCGGTGTCGGGTTTGGTCGCCGTTTTCGGCAAACGAATTTTGACCGAGCCGTCTCCGGGCGCTTTGACGTAGCCGACGTCGACCAGACCGGAGAGAGCCGTCGACCAGAGTCGCGCGAGCGGGCCGCCGCCAGTGTCGAGCGCGAGATGATCGCCGGTGCGTTTGTCGAGCCAGCGCGGTGACATGACCCAACTGTAGTTGTCGGCGAAATTGCGCTTCTGTGGTTTCGGAATCGTGGTTTGATTCCACGGATGACGCTTGTCGATCGGATTGCCCAACGGATCGTTTTTGACAAACGTTTCGCCGCTGTCGGCCCAATCTTCGTAATAAGAAGAGCCGAGCAGGATGCGCATGTTCACGTTGATGTCGACGAGATCGTTGGTCACCAGTTTGCCATCGACGACGACGCCGGGCGTGACATACATGGCGCGGCCCCAGTCGCCCATCGTCTTGTAGTTGTAATCGCAAACGGCCGGATCCTGGAACGAACCCCAGCAGCCGAGTAGGACGCGGCGGTTGCCGACTTCTTCGTAGCCGGGCATGGCTTCGTAGAAGAAATCGAAAAGGTCGTCATGCAGCGGCAGGCAGCGTTTCATGAACTCCGCGTAGCGCGTCAGCCTAACGAGATAATCGGTGAAAACCTGAATCGACGGCACGGTCCCGACGCCGCCTGGATAAAGCGTGGACGGATGGACGTGCCGGCCTTCCATGAGGCAAAACATTTCGCGTGTGTAGCGGCTGACCTGCAGCGTCTCGCGATAGAATTCGCCCTCGAATGGATTGAGCGCATGCATGATGTCGGCGATCGTGCGATAGCCGTGATCTTTCGCGTGCGGCGCCTCGGCTTTCTGCGCTTTTTCCCACACCCCGGGGTTGGTTTCCTTGACCATCATCTCGCAGAAATCGACGCCGACGAGATTGTCCTGAAAAATATTGTGATCGAACATGTACTCGGCCGCTTCGCCGAGGTTGACGATCATTTCCGCGAGCGGCGGCGGCTTGATGCCGTAAGCCATTTGCTGCGCGTAAACGGAGCAGGTCGCGTGATTATCGCCGCAGATTCCGCAGATTCGGCTGGTGATGAAATGCGAATCGCGCGGGTCCTTGTTCTGCATGAAGATGGAGTAGCCGCGGAAGATCGAGGAAGTGCTGTAACACTCGACGACTTTTTTCGCGGCGAAATCGATCTTGGTATAAATGCCTAACGAGCCGACGATGCGCGTGACCGGATCCCACGACATCTCGACGAGGTCGCCGGATTCGACCGACTTCATGGCTGCTGGTGCTGTTTCTAGTGTTGGCATGGTTGTTCTCCGATTTTAATTCCGTCCGTAATATTTCGGCTCGTAGCCGGTCGTGAGGTTGTGACCGCTGTGGCGCCACTTCGGCTCCTTGTTCACGGTGCGATTGGTGATGCCGCGGAGGGCGCGAATCATCCGGCCGTAAGCGCCGATGATTCCCGACGAGAGCGTGCCGCCGGGCGGCTCGTCCATGAAGGGCATGAATTTGTCCGGGAAGCCGGGCATGGTGCAGCCGATGCAAATTCCCCCGACGTTCGGGCAACCGCCGACGCCGTCCATCCAGCCGCGCTTGGTCACGTTGCAATTTACGACTGGCCCCCAGCAGCCGATTTTCACAAGGCATTTGGGCGAGCCGTATTCGTGCGCAAAATCGCCCTGTTCGTAATACCCGCCGCGATCGCAGCCTTCGTGGACGGTTTTTCCAAAAAGCCATTGCGGGCGCAGTTGATCGTCGAGCGGAATGATCGGCGCGAGGCCAGCGACCTGGTAGAGGAGATAAAGCAGCGTCTCCATCATGTTGTCCGGCTGCACGGGGCAGCCCGGCACGTTGACGATCGGCAGCCCGGCTTTCGAACGCCAGCCCCAGCCAAGATAATCGGCCAGACCCATCGCGCCGGTCGGGTTGCCTTCCATTGCGTGGATGCCGCCGTAAGTCGCGCAGGTGCCGCACGCGATGACTGCGGTCGCTTTGGGCGCGAGGCGATCGATCCATTCATTGGTCGTGATCGGCTGACCGGTGTCGGGATCGGTGCCCATCGCGGCCCAGTAACCTTCCGACTTGATCTTCTCGTTAGGCAAAGAGCCTTCGAGCACGAGCACGAACGGCTCGAGCTTGCCCGCCTCGGCGTCGAACCAATGCTGCATGAAATCATCGCCAACTTCGTAGGCCAGCACCGGATTGTGCAGGTGCACTTTCGGCAAACCCGGAATCGCACCCATCAATACGTCCTCGATGCTCGGCAACGACGCCGCCGTGATCGAAACCGAATCGCCGTCGCAGCTCAAACCCGTCGTCATCCAGACGACGTGAATTTCCTTAATGTCCGGCGGACGGTCCGCGATGATCATTTCCGGTGCTTTCATCTGATGTTCTCCTTTTCGTTAGGCAACTTTGCGCTGCCATTATTTTTCGTTCACCATTCCTCGCCAAAAAATTCTCCGCGCGCCGCCGTCCAAGCGGACGCGGTTTCCTCGCCTCACATGCGTTTGATTTTTAAATACCGGACCAGCTCCGGCATCATGTTTAAAGTGACGATGATCACGAATAACGCGATCAGGCCGCCGAGTATTTCCCAGGCTAATACTGCCATTTCTCCACCTCCTTCATTGCCTCGAACCTGATTCCTCAGTTCGTGTTTCCAATCCCGCGCTGTCCTTTGAATCGTTTTCAGTTTCATGAAGAAGTTTCCCGAGAAGTTCCCTGATAGTATCGAGCGCGAGCGGCACGGCGGATTGGACTTTCGCACTCAACCCCAGATCTTCTGTTTCGAGCACGGCCGGCTCGCAGCCGACCAGATAAAGTTCGCGGGGAGATCCGCCGAAGGAGCGGACCAGTTGCAGAACAGCAACCGGATTCATTACATGGGCATTTACGGACTCGCTTCCGGCGCTGTCCAGTTTATTAATGTCGAGTTCCAATAAAAAAACTGTCCCCGGTTCCTCGCCGCGCGGCACGGCGTCGATCAGGATCGCGGCATCGTTAGGCTCGAGCAGCGCGTAGGCGAGATCGTAGCTCCGAATCCCGTAATCAAAAACGCGCACACCTTCGGGCAGCGGCTCGCGCATCAACTGCTGCGCCACTTCACAACCGAACGCGTCGTCGCCGAAAAAAATGTTCCCGATCCCGGCGATGAGGATGCGTTTCATCCTCAAAAATCGATCGCGAAACGGCGGAATAATTTTTCCCGCCTAACGATGCCTAACGAATTCGTTATCATCAATTCCCAACCGGCTCGACTTCATCCGCCGAATAAAAAAAGCGATGTCCCGGCTGGCGCATCATCCCGAGATCGCGCCCCGGATCGTCCTCGAGCACGAGGGCAAACTGGACCGAGTCGTCCACGTCCTGCATGACCGATTCGATGATGCCGATCTTGCCGTTGAGCGCGATGTCCATCACGTCCGCGCGCTTCTTCGGCCGGATGCGCACGCGGTCGCCGGCCTTGAGCGCGACGCCACTGACCGTGACCGTCTCGAGCGGTTTCTGCGGATTGAAAAACTCCTCGTTAGGCTGAGTCGCGCGCACATCGCGCATCACGCCGTGCATCTTTAGTAGATCGGCTGTCGCCAGGTTTTCCGTGCGCTCGAGAATTTTTCTCGCCTGCTCGTCGACCTGGCGCATTTCCGACTTCTCGTCGTCGGTCATTGTCTGGATGCGCAAGGTCAGAATCTCGTCGATCTCCGCGCCGTCGAACAAATCGCCCGGGCTCTCCGCGGCGATTTTCGGGTAGTCGTAAAGAATGATCGGCGACGAAAGCATCGCGTCGCGCTCGCCGATTTTTTCGTCGCCGATCAGCACCGGCCACGTTCCGATTTGCTTGCAAGCTTTCGCCGCTTCGAGGTAATGCCCGTCCGGATCGAGCAGCGAAATGCATTCGCCGCCCTCGACGTGCAAAATCGTGTGGGTCGAAGCAAAAGTGCGGAGCGTGATCGCTTCCTGATTTTCCAGCAACTCGTCAGGCACGCTGGTTCGATTCAAAATTCGCACCCGAATTTTCATCGCGTCGTGCGCGCTCGGCTCGAGATCGATCGCGAGAATTCCATCGATCGCCGCTTGCCGCCTAACGATCACGCCGACGATCGATTCGGCCTTGTCGCGCAGCGGCTCGAGTGTGCGCGCAGCATCGAAATGAAACGGATGCTCCAGTCGCCGCGGCTCGTTCAAGACAAACGGCGGCACGATCACTTCGCGCTCCACCGCCTCCAGCCAGGTCTGGAAAAGTTTGTCGTCGATCTGCAGTCGCGGCACGACTTCAAAGGCCGGTTCGCTGTCGTTAGGCAAATCGTTCCGCGGCTCGGCGAGTCGGCCGACATCGCGCGCGAGCGGATGCAAAAAGCGCACACTCACATTTGCGACCGCGTCCTTGGATTCGTTGCGCACGAGAAATTCCGTCTGCATCGCGCACGGCTCGCGCCCGCCCTGCGCGGTGGCGTAAGCTTCCGGATAAACGCGCCCGAAAGTGAAACGCCCGACCTGGTTTTTCTTCGACGACGGACGGTAGGGATAAAGAATGTAGCCCTCGTAAAGAACGGCGTTGACGACCTTGTCGATGAGCGCGCGGTTCATGGCGCGACCTTGAGCGCGGCGGCGCTTTCGCCGAGCGCGAGCAGCCGCTCGATCGTCTGCTCCCAACTCGTTAGGCCGCTCTGTCGTTTGAACGCGGAAAGCCGTTCGAAAACGTCGCGATCGAGATAGAGCCAGCGCGAATTTGGATAATGCTGTTCCATCAAATCCTTCCAAAGCCGCACCGGCATGCGGAAGGCGCACTCCTTGTTCCAGGAAATCTGTTGCACCTGCAATCGCCCATCAGCGCCGGCGTAGAAAATCGTTCCGCTAAAAAGAAAAAGCAGCGGCACATCGCCCTCCTCGACGCCGTGAAAAAATTTCGTCGCCGCGAGATTCAGATCGTAACTGCAAGGGACCGCCAGGATCGCGTCGGTCGTGCCACTGAAGGTGCGCACGTTCGTGTTCGAGTGCCCCCAAAGTTTGCCGCGCAAAGTCTGGCCCCATTGATCGGGCGGCCCGAAAAGCTCGTAGAGTTTCTCCTTTTCCTTCTCATTGTAGGAACGCTGTGGCGCCTGGATTTGAATCTGCGCCTGCAGGATGACCGACTGGATGGTCTCGTCCGCCGGCTGGTTTGTGATCCGCAGCTTGAAATGAATCAGCGGCGCGAGACCGCGGACCGCGGCTTCGACGCCGACGATTTCGAAATCGAGATCAGGCATCGTTAGGCGCGGGCAAACTCTTTCAGCGTCGCGAAGAATTTCTCAATCGCGCGCCAGACTTCCTCGCCGCCGCTGAAGCCGCGCCAGTTCATCCGGATGACGCCGACCAGCTCGAAACATTTATCGATCGGCGCGAGATAATAATCGCGCGCGTCGTTCGCGCGATTGACGAGGAGCGCTTCGACGTCCGGCTGCAAATCGCGCAGGATCGGATTTTGCCTAACGATCGTTTCCCAGGCTGTCAAAGGCAGCAGCGATTCGGTCGCGCCCGCCGGGCTCGGATAAAGCGCGGTCATCTTTTTGTTCGGCGTGTCGTAAAAGAAAAACGCGAGATTGATCGGGAGCGCGAAATTTTCCCAGTCCGCGTCGGAGATTTGAAAATTTGGCAGAGCGCGCGCGTCGCGCGGGATGACTTTGAAGCGGCCTTGCACCACCGGCACAAAAGTCATCGTGCAGGCGTCGCAGGCGCAGACGATTTTGCGCGTCGCCATCTCGAGCATGTGGCGATGTTCCGGCGCAAGCCGCAAACCGCAGAGCTCGCAATGCTCGAGGGCGGGCGCAGATTTTTCCTGCGCAGCAGCGGCGCGACTGAAGCGCCGCAGCGCGGCAAAAGAGTTGCGTTTCGATCCCGCGATCGAATCCTCGGGCGTCACAAAATGGGCCGGCCTTTACTCGTTAGGCCGGCGGAATGTTCGGCATGTCGGGATGAATCGGCTGCCGGTCGTTCGCGCTGATTCCGGTCGAGTCGCGCGCGCTGCGATATTGTTTCCGATCCGGATCGCGACCCGGCTCGCGGCCGCCTAGCGCTTTCTCCTCGCCTTTGCCGTTGCCGGAGACGTGGACTGGTTGTGGTGGTTTGCTCATATTTTTATCGGCTCAGTTACTGCTGGTTGTCCGCCGCTGGTTGGACATTCGGTAAAAGCTGGCGGGCGCGGCGCGATCGCAGCCGGCGGCGGTTCGGTGCCGTCAACGACGAGCGAAGTGATGTCGGGCGCGGCGGAATAAAGTTCCTCTTCGATGGTGCTGTGCAAGGTGACGCGGGACGACGGGCAGCCGTTGCAATTTCCCTCCAGCCGAATCCGCACCGTGCCGTCGTCGCGCGCCTCGACGAACTCGACGCTGCCGCCGTGCAGACCGAGCCGCGGCCGCACCGTTTCGAGCGCATTGCGCACGCGCGTCTCGAGATCGAGCGGGTGCAAACCGTGCAACAACAAAACTCCCGAGACGAGTTGATCACGCCCGAGCTGGTCGATCACTTCCGCGCCCGGCGCGCCGGCATCGTGGACCGTGCCGAGAATGCGCTCGAGTCCCTGCGCGTGCAGATCGAGCAACGTTTGTATGAGCTCGCGTGTCTGTTCGCGGACCGCGGGATTGGGTTGGTTTTCCAGCGCGGCGATCAATTCCTCAACCCGGCCGAGACGTTTCTGAAATTCCTGCGAGCTGATTTTGTCCACGATTTTTTTTAGCACCTCGGGCCGCGCCGGCACTTGCGTGACCTGAAGTCACTACGGCCATTCATTCGGCCGGTCAAAATTCGATTCGTTAGGCAAATCGCGGCCCGCGCACAGATCGCGCTGGAAAATAATTCGTTAGGCCAAATCCGGCCTAATAACCGAGGTCGGCTTTTTTCTGCGCGGCGGTCGGGAGCGGATCCTTCTTCGTCTCGATCGCGCCGGTGCCGGACTCCTGGATTTGTCGCGCCTCGACCGCGTTGAATTCGATGTCGGCTTGAAATTCCGCCGGAACATCGGCGTCGGCGTAGATCGCGTGGACCGGGCATTCATCGACGCAGGCCATGCAATCGATGCATTCCTCGGGATGGATGACGAGCTGGTTGTCCATCTCGTAGAAACAGGCGACCGGGCAGACGACGACGCAATCGGTGAACTTGCAACTGACGCATTTATTGGTGACGACGTGCGGCATAAATTATTTAAATCGAAATTCAGTCTTAGCACATTCCGATCCTAAAGCGCAGGAAACTCAGCGCGAAAATTCATCGAGGGCCGCGCCGAGCCGCGCCAGACCTTCGCGCAAGGTTGACGTCTCGCCGCCAATCCCCAGACGAAAATGTCGCGGCGCTTCAAAAAATTCGCCGGGCACAACGGACGTTTCATACTTCTCGCGCAACAGCCTGACGAACGCGGCCGTGTCGCCACTCGTTAGGCGCGGAAACGCGACCGAGCCGGCCGGCGGACGAAAACATTCGAGGTCTTCGCGCGAATCGAGAAACTCATCGAGTAACTTGCGATTCGCCCTTAGCAGCGTCCGCGCGCGCTCGCGAAATTGCGCGAGATGATCGAACGCAATCACCGACATCCGCTCCGCCGGATGCGCCGGCGTGGCCGCGAAAAGATCGTTCAGCCGCCACATCCGGCGCGCGAGTTCCGGCTCCGCCAGAATCCAGCCGCAACGCAGCCCGCTCAGGCCATAAGCTTTCGTCAGGCTGGTCGTGACGACGAAGTTTTTGCCTAACGAAAAGCTGAACGGCGCGGCGGAATCGAAAAGCATCTCGAGATAAACTTCATCGACGAGCACGCGCGCACCGACTCTCGCCGCCAGCTCGCCGATCGCGCGCAACGTCTCCGCGGGAATGAGCGCCCCGCTCGGATTATGCAGATTGCTCAGCACGACGAGCCGCGTCGCGGGCGCGACCGCGATCGCGGCCTCCATTTCGCCTAACGAAATCGCGAAATCATTTTCAAAGCGCCGCGCGACCCGTCGCACACGCGCGCCGAGATAATTCAAAACATCGAGGAGCAAACCGTAAGTCGGTTCCTCGAGCACGACCTCGTCGCCCGGCTCGAGCAGCGCCGCGAGCGCGAGATGATTCGCCATCGAAGTGCCGGCCGCAGTCACGATGGATTCGACCGGCGCGCCGCTCTGCCGCGCGATCCGCTCGAGCAGCGGCGCGTAGCCGTAACCGCCGCCGGTGATTTCCAAATCCTCGACCCGGACCGGGAACTCCGGCATCGTCACGTTCGTGAGGCCGCTGGTCGCGAGATTGAAGCGCGCCGCGGAGGAAAGCTTGGCCCATTCCATGTAAGCCGAGCGTTTCCGTTCCGGCGACCATTCCATCGCACAAGATAGAGCGCCCGCCGTGGATGCAAGCCGCCGCGCTCGATTAGCCGGCCGGTAGGAAACAAAAGGAGCCGCGCCGAGGGGATAAGAATCGCCGCCGGGGCGATAAGGGACCGCGTCGGAAGGATAAAACAACGTGTCGGATGGCGAGGGATTCATGCCCAGACGCTAAGGATTCACGTCGGGAGGCTAAGGACCGGCGTCGGGCGGCTAGGGATTCACGTCGGGGAGATAAGGATTGGTGTCGGGAGGCCAGGGATTCACGTCGCGGCGTTAAGGATTCACGTCGGAAAGCCAGGGATTGGCGTCGGAAGGATAAGACTCGGTCTCGGACGCAACTTCCGATTGGCCTTAAAGCCTTCCGGAGCATGAGTTAACCTGGAAAGACTGAGAATCGCGAACCCCTGCCTCGTGGGATTCGTGGGATTCGTGGGATTCTTCCGATTCACGAATCACGAATCTCGAGCCCCGCTTCACTGCACCGTCAGCACCAGATCATTCCCATCGCCGCCTTCGTAGCTGGCTTGCAGTTGGTTCTTGCCGACACTCAGGACTGCGCCGTCGGCCAGATTGGCGAAGGCGCCGCTGATGGGACTCGTGGAGGTGTTACTGATAACCGTGAAGACGGTGCCGGATGGGAGGCGTTTGTTGGCTACTGTCTCCAGATCGAACTGGGCGCCGCTCTCGATGGTTACTCCTTTGGCTGACAGTTGATCGGCTTGGCCGTTCCTGCTCTTGAGCTGGCAGGTGTAAGTGCCATCGGCCTTGAAGGTGACACTGCTCTTGCAGGCGAGGGTGAGTGGTCGCTTGGAATCCAGGCTCGGGGCGAGGAACGCGCCGCTTCCGCTCCCCGTGCCGATGGTGACTGCTCCCGCGATGACACCTTTGCCTCCCAGGGCGCCGGCATTTACGTCCACGATTCCTTTGCCGGTGGCTGCGCGCTTGCTGTTGGTGACTAAGATTCCGCCAGTGACAGTTGTGCTCCCGGTGTAAATGTTGGCTCCGCTTAGTGTCAGTGCGCCGGTGCCGCTCTTGCTCACTCCGCCAGTGCCTTGAATGACTCCTGAGAAAACTGTGCTCTGGTTGTTGCTCCCGATGGTGAGGGTATTCGCCCCCAGCAGGACGGAGCCTTTGCCGGCCAGCGAGCCGATCGTTACTCCCGGCGCCTTGTGGGTGCTGAGGTCCAGCTTGGCGTTGCCGTTAAGAGTGACGCTGGCCGTGCCGCCGGTGGATGTCTTCTGGAAGTAAATCACCCCGCCCTCGGAGCCACCAATTCCGCCGTTGGCCGTGATGCTGGCATTGGCGGCGGTGGCGGTGTCCATGAAGAATAGTTCCGTTCCGGTCAGTCCTGCCCCCATCGCGCCGTTA
>DASXEB010000010.1:0-113663 GCA_036490335.1 Chthoniobacterales bacterium | reverse complement strand
CACGCGAGTCGCGTGCGCTCCCCGGAAGACCGCCCATCCCTTCGCCCATTGCCCCAATTCCCTCCCCGCGCCACAATATCCCCCTCGCCGCATGCACATCCCAACCCTGATCGAGCGCAAACGCGACGGCGCCGAGTTATCGGCGGAGGAAATCGCGGAGCTGATCGACGGTTTCACTAGCGGCGCGATTCCCGATTACCAAATGTCGGCTTTTGCGATGGCGGTGTTCTTCCGCGGGCTCACGTCTGACGAAACGCGCGCGCTGACCGCGGCGATGCTGCGGAGCGGACGGACGCTCGCCTATCCCGCCGGTTCGCCGCCGAAAGTGGATAAACATTCCACCGGCGGGATCGGGGACAAGGTTTCGCTCGTGCTCGCGCCGCTCCTTGCCTGCGGCGAGGCGTGGGTGCCGATGATTTCCGGCCGCGGCCTCGGGATTACCGGCGGAACGCTCGACAAACTCGAGAGCATTCCGGGTTTCGAGGTGCAGCTCGACGAAAAGCGCGCGCTCCGGCAACTGGAGCGCATCGGCGTTTTCATGATCGGGCAGACGGCCGATATTTGCCCGGCGGACAAGAAACTTTACGCGCTCCGCGATGTGACGGGGACGATTCCGTCGCCGGCGCTGATCGTGGCGAGCATTATGAGCAAAAAGCTGGCGGAAAATCTCGACCGGCTCGTGCTGGATGTGAAATTTGGGAGCGGCGCCTTTATGAAGACGCGGGCGGAGGCGGAGCGGCTCGCGGAAGCGATGGGCGCGGTGGGAAACGGGATGGGGGTGGAAGTTTCCTGCCTGCTCAATCCGATGGAGGAGCCGCTCGGGCGCGCGGTCGGGAACGCGCTCGAAGTCGCGGAAGCGGTCGAGACGTTGCAAGGCCGCGGGCCGGAAGATCTGGTGCGGCTGACGCTCGATCTGGCGGAGAAGTTGTTGTTCGTAAGTCGCGAACAATTGAACAACTGGCTGAACGACGGGACGGCCTGGCGGAAATTCCAGGCCCTGGTCGAGGCGCAAGGCGGGGAGGTGGCAGCCCTGGAGAAGATCGCGCCGCTCCATGCCGCACCGATTATTCATCCGCTGCCGGCGCCGCACTCCGGTGTCGTTAGGCGGGTGGATGCGGAGACGATTGGGCGCGCGGCGCTCTTCCTCGGGGCCGGCCGCGCGCGGGCCGACGATGAGGTCGATTTCGGAGTCGGTTTTTCGGAGATCAGGAAGGTGGGCGAAGAGATCGGCGCGCACGAGCCGCTCGTTTTCGTGCACGCGCGCAATTATCGCGACCTCGCGGCCGTCCTGCCGCTGCTCGAGGAAGGAATTACGGTCGAACCAATCGCCTAACGAATGGCTGGATACTCCCGAACGCCGCTGGCGAAGAAGCTCGGCCTGAAACCAAACGCGGTCGTCGCGCCGATCGACGCGCCGGCCAATTATCGCCGCCTGCTCGCGCCGCTGCCGCCAGGCGTGCGTTTTGCGCAGCCGAATCGGGAGGCGGATGTGATTCATTATTTTGTGCGCGAGCGGGAGGATTTTCGGCGCGAGCTTCCGCGGCTCCGCCGGCTTCTGCGCGACGACGCGGCCCTTTGGGTTTCGTGGCCGAAGAAAAGTTCGCCGCTGGCCGCGAGCATGACGGAAGACGTGGTGCGGGAGTTCGCGCTCCCGCTCGGACTGGTCGATAACAAGGTTTGCGCGGTCGATGAAACCTGGTCGGGCCTCCGCCTCGTGGTGCGGTTGATCAATCGCGCGACTCGTTAGGCCCTAACGATGCCTAACGAAGGCGGAGATCTTCCGCGCGCGGCGGCTTTGGGATAAAACTTTGACTTGGTTTTCTCGCGCCGCGGGGTTTACTGGCGCTGTCTCTTTCAAGCATGGGTGCGATGGATTAGAAAGCGAGGCTGCGATTCCCTACCAAACCGAATTGACGCAGGACTGCATGGGAATCATCCACGTCGGCACGGGCGTCGTGACCGGCGCGGACATGCTCGGCGGATGTCACCGGGCCGTGCAACTGGTCGAGAACACGGAGAATTTCAATTTTGAAGTGATCGACTTCACGAACGTGACCGAGCTGCAAATGACGGAGGAAGATTTGGACGAAATGGTCGCGCTCGGGCATCTCGCCGCCGTTTTCCGGCCGGAGGCGGCCGTGGTTATCATCGCGCCGCGGCCGGAGCTCTTCGAGATCGGGAAAAAATGGGAACGGCGGGTGCAGGATCTCGGTTGGAAAACGCGCATCGCGCATTCGCGCGAGGAGGCGATGAACTGGCTGCGCGAGAATTATCCGCCGCCGCCGCCGAGACGGGCGCGGCCGGAATTGCCGAACGAGCCGAGCGGCGCGCCTAACGAGACGGCGGCGGACGCGCCTAACGAGTCGGCGAGGTGAGGCGAGGATGGCGTTGACAGAATCCCGCCGCCCTGTTGCATAACGAGCGCGGGGCGGCTTTTTCGGGCGCGGGCGAAGGCATGGCGTATCTCAACGAAAATTATCTCAAGCTGAAGGCCGGCTATCTTTTTCCCGAGATCGCGCGGCGGGTGCGGGAGTTTTGCGAGGCGCATCCGGAGGCCGCGAAACGGCTCATCCGTTGCGGGATCGGCGACGTGACCGAACCGCTCCCGCGCGCCGCGGTCGAGGCGATGAAGCGCGCGGTCGATGAGCTGGCGGTGCGCGAAACTTTTCGCGGTTATGGCCACGAGCAGGGCGGCGATTTCCTGCGCGGCGCGATTGCGCAGCACGACTATCGGGCGCGTGGAATCGAGATCGCGGATGACGAGATTTTTGTCTCGGACGGTTCGAAAAGCGATTGCGGTTTCATTCTCGATATTCTCGGCGCGCAGAATCGCGTCGCGATCACCGATCCGGTTTATCCCGTCTATGTCGATACGAATGTGATGGCGGGTCGGACCGGTTTGCCTAACGAGTCTGGGCGCTACGAAGGGATCATTTATTTGCCCTGCCGCGCGGAGAACGCTTTCGTGCCGGTACCGCCTAACGAGCACGCGGACGTGATCTATTTATGTTTCCCGAACAATCCGACGGGCGCGGTCGCGACCCGCGCGCAGTTGCAAGGCTGGGTCCAGTACGCGCGCGAAAACAATGCGCTGATTCTTTTCGACGCGGCCTACGAAGGTTACATCAGCGACCCGCGAATCCCGCGCTCGATCTTCGAGATCCCGGGCGGCCCGGAATGCGCGGTGGAGTTTCGCAGCTTCTCGAAGACGGGCGGTTTCACCGGGGTGCGCTGCGGTTTTACCGTGATGACGAAGCGGCTGCTCGCGCAGACGAACGATGGCCGCGAATTTCCGCTCCACCGTTTATGGCACCGGCGCTGGAGCACGAAAGCGAACAGCGTGAGCTATCCGGTGCAGCGCGGGGCGGAGGCGCTCTATAGCGCGGCCGGGCGCGAGCAGGTGCGCGGGCTGATCGCGCATTACATGGGCAACGCGCGCCTCCTGCGCGAAGCCGCGGCGCGCGCCGGGCTGGAGGTTTTCGGGGGGACGAACGCGCCTTACATCTGGGTGCGGACGCCGCCCGGCCTAACGAGTTGGGAGCTGTTCGATCGCATGCTCGAGAAGCTGAACGTCGTCGTCACGCCGGGGAGCGGATTCGGCGCGGAAGGCGAAGGTTATTTTCGGATCTCGGCTTTCAACAGCCGCGAAAATGCCGAGGAAGTGGCGCGGCGGATGGCGGAGCTCTGAGCGCAAGGCAAAAGGCGACTCGTTAGGCGCGCGAGAAAAATCTTTGCGCGAGGCGAGGCGGCCTGCATTTTATCGCATTGGAAAAACAAGAAAGTCATCGGCTCGCGCGCAGCCTTCCGCAGCTTTATCGGTTCTGTTTTCTCATGACGGGCGATGGCGAACGCGCGCTCGCCGCTTTCCAAAACACCCTGCGTGAAGCCGCCCTGCTCGCTTCGCGCGAACAGTTGCCGGACGATCGGCTCTGGGCATTTCACGAGGCGCGGCATCAATGTCTCACGATTCAGGAAAGCGACGTGCAACCGGAAACGGCCGTGCTGGCGGAGGAAGCGATCGCGGCCGACGCGGCCTTGCGCGTGGCGCATCTCGAGCCGCAACAGTTCGCGATCTGGATTTCGGCCGCGCCGGAACCGCAACGGAGCGCGCTCGCTTTTTTTTACCTGAACGAATTTTCGCATCGCGAAATGCAAAACCTGCTCGACCTGAAAATGAGCGAGCTGGCAAGTTTGATCTCGCACGGACGCGCGCAATTTCAGGCCTGGCTCAATACCGTGACGGAACACTTGCGCACGACATGAAGCGCTGGCTCTCGCGCCGCAAACAGGCGCTGGTCGATTGCGCGCCGATCAGCGACGCGCCGCCGAGCAATCGCGCGATGCGCTCGGCCCTGGAAAGCGCGCGCACGATCCCGGAAGCGGCCGCCAGTTTGACGGATCAGCAGCAATTCGATCACGCGCTCGCGCGGCTCGTGGCGAAGATCGAAATCCCAAAGGAGGCGGAGGAGTGGTTCGTCAATGTCGCGCTGATCAAAGGCGTCAAACGCAGTTGGAAAAAAACCGCGCGGCATCCGGCGATTCTCTCGACCGTGCTGGCGTTTCTCGTCCTGCTCGGGCTGTGCATTTTCTTTTTTGTCGAGCATCTCGAGGAATTTCCCGGCTCCGAGACGGCGAAGAAAATGCTGGTGGTCGCGAGCAACACGCACCGCGCCGATTTCGAGCCGATCCACACCGACGCGATCAATCTGGGGGATTATTTTTTCATGAAATTCCAGCTCGAACATTTCGAGGCGCCGATCGCGTTTGCCGACTTGCAGGCGACGGGCGCGCGCGTCTTCGATGACGAGGAGGGCCGGCGCGTGGCGCAAGTCGCGCTCGCGGAAAGCGGGCTGCAATTCTTCTTTTTCCCGGCCGACAAATCGGACCTGCGGAGCCCGACGGCGGAAGGAAAAACGAGCTGGGGTTTTGTGGAGAACGAAGGCTGGACCGGCGCGGTGGAAGAGCGCGACGGGGTTTGCTTCATGATCGCGAAGCGCGGAAGCAAGGCGGAGCTCAAGCCTTTCCTGGCCGAGCACAGTCGTTAGGCGCGGTTCGTTAGGGCCTAACGAGCTGCCAGGGGGGAGAGTTGAACTCCCGACCAAGGGCTTATGAGTCCCCTGCTCTACCACTGAGCTACCCTGGCGCGCGAGCGGCTAAACTTGAATGGCAGCGAAACGCTGTCAACGCAGGAGCGGCGGCCGGGTTGGGCGAGATGATTTGCTGGCGCGATTTGACAATGAATGAACGTTCATTCATTCTGCGCGACCGATGCCGACAAAGACGACAGCCGATTTCTCTCTCGATCGCCGGGAACAAATCCTCGAGGCGGCGGTGCAGTCGTTTGCGGAATGCGGATTTCATCAAACGACAATGCACGAGATCAGCGCGCGCGCGGGGATCAGCGTCGGGCTGATTTATCGCTACTTCAAAAGCAAGGAGGAGATGATCGCCGCCCTCGCCGCCGGACACAAGAAAGCGATCGCGAATCTGGTCGAGCGCGCGAGTGGGGCGCCGACTTTGCGCGAAGCGATGAAGATTTTCTTCACTTCCGATTGCGGCGAGCGCTCGCCGCGGATCCTCGCCAGTTTTGTGGTCGAACTTTTCGCGGAGTCGAGCCGCAATCCGCAGATCGCGCGAGTCGTGCGGGGAATCGCGCGCGCCAAAGCCGACGGGGTGGTAAAACTGATCGCGCGATCGCCGGAACGGAAGTGGGCGAAGAACGGCCTGACCGCGGCGAAAATTGCCGGGTTGATTTTCGCAGTGAATGATGGCTGCATGATGCGCAGTTGTCTGCTCGCGTCGAACATTTCGCTCGCGCAACAACGTAAACAACAACTGGCCGCCGCGGAGACGCTCTGGCAGCTACTTTTCCAACCTCATGCAAACAACCATTAGCCGCACGCCGACCGTTCCCGCTCGCGCGCCCTTTCCTGCGCCGGCCGTGCGGCGCAGGAAAGGGCCGATCATCGCCGTCATCGCCGGGCTCCTCCTGATTGTGATTTTGTTTATCGGAATCAAGGTGCTCCAAATCGTGACGATGGTGCGCGGGGCAGCGAGCATGTCGCCGCCAGCGACAACGGTGACGAGCGCGTTCGTGAAAAAGGCGAACTGGCAACCGACGCTTTACGCGGTCGGGTCGATCTCGGCGGTGCAAGGCGCGATGCTGGCCGCGGAAGTCGCGGGGCGCGTGACCGAGATTGATTTTGAATCCGGCGCGAAAGTGAACAAGGGCGATCTGCTTTTGAAGATCGACGCGTCCTCCGAAATCGCGCAGCTCCATTCCGCCCAAGCCGACGCCGCGCTGGCCAAAGCCGACCTGAAGCGCGCGCAAAATCTCGCGAAAGGAAACGTCATCGCGCAAGCGGACTTCGATTCAGCGCAGGCGAAATTCGCGGCCGCCCAGGCGTCGGTCGAGAACATGCAGGCGATCATCGACAAAAAGGAAATTCACGCGCCGTTCTCGGGAATCGCCGGCATTCGCTACGTCAATCCCGGCCAGCAGGTCGCGGCGGGCGACAAGCTGGTCGAGTTGCAAACACTCGACCAGGTTTATGCAGATTTTTCTCTGCCGCAAAACGCTCTCGCCAAAGTCAAGGTCGGCGAGACCGTCGATATCACGACCGACGCGATCCCGGGGCGGGAGTTCGCCGGTAAGCTGACCGCGGTCAATCCCGCGGTGGACCCGACGACGCGCAGCGTGCAAATGCAGGCCAGCCTTGATAACAAGGACCACGCGCTGCGGCCGGGGATGTTCGCGCGGGTGCAGGTGATGTTACCCGAGAAAAATTCCACGCTTTACATCCCGGCGACCGCGGTCGCCTACGCGCCTTACGGCGATTCCGTTTACGTGATTGAGAAAAAGCAGAACGAGAAGACGAAGAAGGACGAATTGATTCTTCGCCAGCAGTTCGTCAGGCTGGGCGATCGGCGGGGCGATTTCGTCGCGGTCACGGAAGGGTTGAAAGAAGGGCAGGAAATCGTTTCGACCGGCGCATTCAAGCTCCGCAACGGCTTGGACGTCGTGATCGACAACAAGCTTTCGCCGACGCCCGAGCTGCATCCGTCGCCCAGCGACACGTAGCGCAGGCTGCTCGCGATTCGATGTCAAATCTCCGCCGCCAGAGATGAAATCGTTCACCGATCTTTTCATTCGCCGGCCGGTCCTCGCGATCGTTGTCAGCCTCGTCATTATCATCGCGGGCTTGCAGGCGATTTCGTCGCTCAACGTCCGGCAATATCCGCGCAGCGACATCGCGACCGTGTCGGTAACGACGGTTTATGTTGGCGCGAGCGCGGAATTGGTCCGCGGTTTTATCACCACACCGCTCGAGCGCGTGATCGCGGCGGCGGACGGCATCGATTATCTGCAATCGAGCAGCGCGCAGGGCGTCTCGACCATCACGGCGCATCTCAAACTCAATTACGACTCGAACAAGGCGCTCGCCGAGATTAATTCCAAGGTCTCCCAGGTGCGGAACGACCTCCCGCCCGAGGCGCAAATCCCGGTCATCAATATCCAGCCGGCGGATTCGCAGTTTGCCTCCGCCTACCTCAGCTTCACTTCAAATATTCTACAGGCGAACGAGATCACCGATTATCTCACTCGCATCGTTCAACCGCGATTGACCGCAATCGCGGGGGTGCAACAAGCGCAAATCCTCGGCGGCCGCACCTTCGCGATGAGAATCTGGCTGCATCCCGACCGAATGGCTGCGCTCAACGTCAGCCCGACGGACGTCGAGAAGGCGCTGGCGGCAAATAATTTCCTTTCCGCGCTTGGCTCGACGAAGGGCGCGCTCGTCCAGGTCGATTTGACCGCGAATACCGACCTGCATTCCGTCCAGGACTTCAAGAACCTCGTCGTTAGGCAGCAGAACAACGTCCTCGTTAGGCTGGGCGACATCGCGGATGTTGTGCTCGGCGCGGAGGACTACGATTCCGAGGTTCGCTTCTCCGGACAGCGCGCGGTTTTCATGGGCATCTTCGTGCTCCCGAACGCGAACTCGATCGACGTCATTAAGCGCGTGCGCGCCGATCTCGCGGACATCCAAAAAAGCCTGCCGACCGGCCTGCAAGGGCGCATCGCCTACGACGGCACCGAGTACATCAACACCGCCATTCACGACGTCTTCCGTACTTTAATGGAGACCCTGCTCATCGTCATGATCGTGATCTTCCTTTTCCTCGGGTCGTGGCGATCCGTCCTCATTCCGATCGTCGCCATCCCGATTTCCCTCATCGGCGCGGTCTTTTTAATGCAGGCGTTCGGGTTCTCGATCAATCTCCTCACCCTGCTCGCGATTGTTCTCTCCGTCGGCCTTGTCGTCGATGACGCGATCGTCGTAGTCGAGAACGTCGAGCGGCACATGCGCGAGGGACTTTCGCCGCTTAACGCCGCGCTTGTCGGCGCTCGCGAGCTGATCGGCCCGATCATCGCGATGACGATTACCCTCGCGGCCGTCTACGTTCCGATCGGCATCCAGGGCGGGCTGACCGGCACCCTTTTCCGCGAATTCGCTTTCACCCTTGCCGGAGCCGTCGCCATTTCCGGCGTCGTCGCGCTCACTTTGTCGCCCGTCATGGCGGCTTATTTTCTCAAAGCCGACACGTCCGAGATCGGGTTCGCCGGCAAAGTCAATCAGACCTTCGACCGGATCAGGGATTGGTATGGAAGAAAGCTGGATCGCACTCTGCAAATGCGTCCCGCCATCTACTGCGCCTGGATCGGCCTCTCGCTCCTCGCTGTTCTCTTTTACTACGTCTCTTCAAGCCAGAACAAAGAGCTCGCCCCGGCCGAGGACCAGGGAGTCATCTTCGGCATCGTCACCGCCGACGCCAACTCCACCATGGATCAGACCGAGACCTACGCCGACGCGGCCGGGAAAGCCTTTGCCGCCTTTCCCGAAACGGCCTTCTCCTTCCAACTCACCTTTCCCTCGACCGGATTCGGCGGCCTCGTCATGAAACCATGGGACCAGCGCAAGACGACCGCCTTCCAGATGCTTCCCCAAGTGCAGCGCGCGGTCTCGAAAATTCCCGGCGTCCAGATGTATTGCGTCCTCCCGCCCGCGCTTCCCGCCGGGGGCACCTTTCCAGTCGAGTTCGCCATCCTTTCCACCGCCGAGCCCGAGCAAATGCTCGTCTTCGCCAAGCAAATCCAGGCTGCCGCCATGAAAAGCGGCAAATTCTACTTCCCGCCCGACATCGACACCAAGATCGACCAGCCGCAATCCGAGGTCGTGATCGATCACGACAAGGCGGCCGCGCTCGGCCTCAATCTCGGCCAGATCGGCACCGACGTCTCCGACATGCTCGGTGGGAATTACGTCAACTGGTTCGACATTTCCGGCCGCGCCTACAAGGTCATCCCGCAGATCAAGCGCGTCGACCGGCTCAATCCGGATCAGCTTAAGAACATTTACGTCACCGGGCCAAACAACTCCCTCATCCAGCTGAGCACGATCGCGAAGATCGAGAACAAAGTCGTCCCGCGCTCCCTCAACCGTCTCCAGCAGCTCAACGCCATCACCCTGAGCGGCGTGGCCGGCGTGCCGACCGACTCCGCCCTCAAGATCCTCGAGGATGAAGCGGCCAAAATCCTCCCCAAAGGCTACTCCGTTGACTACACCGGCGAGTCGCGCCAGCTCCGCACCGAGGGAAACAAGTTTCTGCCCGCCCTTCTTCTCGCCTTCACCCTCATTTTCCTCGTCCTCGCCGCGCAATTCAACAGCTTCCGCGACCCGCTCATCATTCTCCTCGGCTCGGTCCCGATGGCCATGTTCGGCGCCCTCATTTTCACCTCGCTCAGAATCCCGAACCCGAACGTCGCCTTCTTCACCAACGGCTGGACCACGACCTGGAACATCTACTCCCAGGTCGGCCTCGTCACCCTCGTCGGCCTGATTTCGAAAAACGCCATCCTCATCGTCGAATTCGCCAACAAACTTCAGCTCCAGGGCATCGACAAAATCTCCGCCGTCTCCCAGGCCGCGCGCGTCCGCCTCCGTCCCATCCTCATGACCACGATCGCGACCGTGGCCGGCCATTTCCCCCTCGTCCTCGTCACCGGCGCCGGCGCAAAAGCGCGAAACTCCATCGGCTTGGTCCTCGTCGGCGGGATGAGCATCGGCACCATCTTTACCCTTTTCATCGTCCCTTCGATCTACGTCCTCATCGCCCGCACCCACAACGCGAGCGAGCTCGCCGGCCCCGCGGACGAACCCTCGACCGACGCGCTCGTCCCCGAGATGGCCGACGCCTGACGGTTTCCCGGCCGGGAACCGCGCGGTTGTGCTATCTTCGGCTTCGCATTTATGAAACCAAAGCGTCTTTCGCTCCTTCAACTCGCCGCCTTCTTCGCCGCCTCGATCGCCACCGCCGCCGCCGGCACCCATCCCGTCATCGTCAACGGCAATTTCGAGAAACCCCGCTACCCGGCCCACAGCATCAACGCCGGCGGCGGCTACGGCTGGACCTCATCCTTCATGGGCGCGGTCGCGATCGTCTCGGGCAACATCCCCGACGGCCAGGGCCGCCACTACGGAGTCACTCCCTACGGCCGGCAATATCTCGGCCTCGACCCGCGGACGCAGGAAGGCTTCATCTCCCGCGATTCCCAATCCATCCCCGGCTTCGTCGCCGGGCAAAGCTACGTCTTCACCATCGAAGCGGCCGATTCCGACGGCGGGACCGCGCCGGCGCTGGACGTTTTGCTCTCGAACAACAGCGACAAAACCTATTTCGAGCAAACCTACGACCTCGCGGTCGGCGGCCCCTACACCGACGTGATCGATTTCACCCCGATCACGATCAACTTCACCTCACCCGTCACCGGCACAGTCACCCTTTCCCTGACCAACGTCGGCGTCGGCACCGATCCCGGCTCGATCTCGATCGACAAAGTCGAAATCGCCCCCGCGCCCGGCCAATAAGCCGCGCGCCGGCCCCGCGCGCCCCCGCGGGAGCCGGACTTCCGCACGCGGGAGTCGCATTTCCGCACGCAGAAGTCGCATTCCCGCGCGCAGAAGTTGCATTCCCGCGCGCAGAAGTCGCATTCCCGCACGCGGAAGTTGCATTCCCGCACGCGGAAGTCGGAGTTCCGCACGCAGAAGTCAGACTTCCACCCGCAGAAGTCAGGCTCCCGGCCGGAGAAACCGGACTTCCCGCCGGAAAAGTCAGACTCCCGGCTGGAGAAATCAGACTTCCGGCCGGAGAAATTCGGCTCCCGGCTGGAGAATTGTCGCTTCCCTCCGGGAGAATCGTCGTCTCCGCCTTGGGAATCCCGGCTTCGGGCCCGGAAGCCACCACGAAATCTACGGCAACGCTTCGATCACGACGTTATCGATCCACGCCGGCGAAGAGACATGTTCCGTCGTCATGATGCCGAAGAGGCGCACCTGTTGCAGCCGCGTGATGTCGAGGTCGGGCACCGGGACGGTCACGTTCAGCAGCACCGCGCCATTATTCGCCTTCGTCGCCTGCAGCACGATCTGGCCATTCGAGAAAACGGCGTCGAGAATGTAGTCCTGATATCTCGGCGGGTAAGTCTGGTCGAACTCGGGCGCGCTATAATCGCCCGCCGCCGCGACGATGTTATCCACGCCGAAACCGTTCTTGCTCAGGTCGACGAAAAAATCGCCGCCGTCATTCATGACCAGATGAATCTGGTAACCCATGCCATAAACCACATCCTGCACCGCGCACTTGTAAGCGATGTGGATGGCGGTCGAGCCGACGGGCAGCGTTTTGTTCTTTTGCAGCGAGGCGTAGGTGTCCGTCGGGCCGATCTGGAAACGCTGGTTCGCGATCTGCGCGTCGCGGCCCGGGCCGCCGTAAGGGTAGGCGATTTGCCATCCCGGCGGCGTCTGGTTGTTGCTGAAGTTTAAGGTTTCGTCGAAACCGTTGTCGGAATCGAGCGCGGCGCGGCCGCTCAATGGCAATCCGCAAGAAACGGCGAGGATGAACAGGAGGACGGGAGTTTTTTTCATGGCTGGTGTTTTGTCGGGACTAAACTGGGTGAATAATTTCGCGGAACCAGACGGCCGATCGCGGCGCCTGGCGAGTCGCTGATTCCGATTGCACCGGGTTTTCGATTTTGTAGCAAGAACTTTTTTGAATTTTCTTGTCGGGCTGGCGGAAGCGTCTTTTTTGCGCTCGCAAACTGGGCCGCCGCCGATCAAAATCCCGCGCGATTCACCTCATGATCCGATTCTACCTTGTCGCCGCGCTCGGCTTCGTCACCGTGATGACCGGCGCGGCCGCGCAATCGAACGATCACAAAATGAAATTCGGCATGGTCATCCACGGCGGCGCGGGCACGATCGAGCGCGGCCAGATGACGCCGCAAAACGAGCAGGCGCATCGCGACGGACTCGAACAGGCCTTGCGCGCCGGCTACGGTGTTTTGCAAAAAGGCGGCGCGAGTCTCGACGCGGTCGAGGCCGCCATCCGCGGGCTCGAAGACAATCCGCTTTTTAACGCCGGCAAAGGCGCCGTCTTCACCCACGAAGGCACAAACGAGCTCGACGCTGCGATCATGGACGGCCGCACGCTCAAGGCCGGCGCGGTCGCGGGCGTGATGCACATCAAGAATCCGATCGCGCTCGCGCGGCTCGTGATGGAAAAGTCGCCCCACGTCATGCTCGACGGCGAAGGCGCGGAAAGGTTCGCGAAAGAAATGGGGATGCCGCTGGTCGAGCAGAAATATTTTTTCACGAAGGAACGGTGGGACGCGCTCCAAAAAATAAAAAAAGGTTCCGCGCCGCCGAGCGAGCAGGAGAAGCACGGCACCGTCGGAGCGGTCGCGCTCGACCAGGCGGGCAATCTCGCCGCCGGCACTTCGACCGGCGGGATGACGAACAAGGAGCACGGCCGCATCGGCGATTCGCCCATCATCGGCGCCGGCACTTACGCGGACAACCGGACCTGCGCGGTCTCGTGCACGGGCGACGGCGAATATTTTATCCGCGAGGTCGCGGCCCACGATGTCTCCGCGCTGATGGACTACAAAGGCGCGTCGTTAGGCGAAGCCGCGCAGAGCGTGATCGATAAAATCGGCAAGCTCGGCGGCACCGGCGGCCTGATCGCGATCGATCGCGCAGGAAACGTCGCGATGCCGTTCAACACTTCCGGAATGTATCGCGGAACGATCGACGCGGACGGCAAAATCACCGTCGCGATTTATCGTTAGGCACTCGTTAGGCGCTACTCCACGATCTCGAGCGTCGCGCGTTCGCCGTGCCGCGAAGCCGCGCTCCCCAGGAGCTCGCGAAGCGCACGAATCGTCTGGCCGTTGCGACCGATGACGCGCCCGACATCGGTCTGCCGCATCTGCAAACGAAAGGTGATGACGCGGCCGCGCGGGATTTCCGAGAGCATGACTTCGTCGGGGAACTCGACCAGCGCTCGCAGGATGAATTCGAGGAATTGTCGCACGCGTCCAGCTTAGCGGCCGCCTCCGCCTTGTCCAATCGCGGCCGAAGTTGGGCGGGTGAGCGCGCGAAACGGAATCCCGCGCGCTTCTTTCCCGGCAAACGTCTGCTCCGCGCCGAGTTCGTTAGGCCCTAACGAGTCTCTTCAGCCTCCGCCGCCGCCGGCTGCGGGCGCGCCTTGTTCTTTTTCAACAGACTGCGCACGGTGTCGGACGGCTGCGCGCCGCGCGCGATCCAATGTTCCGCCCGATCGATTTTGATGCTGCTGTTGTCGCCCTGCTTTTTCGGATCGTAGGTGCCGATGATCTCGATGAATTTGCCGTCGCGCGGGCTGCGCTTGTCGGCGACGACGATTTTGTAATAAGGACGATTTTTCGCCCCTTCTCTGCGGAGTCTGATTGAAACGGCCATCTAAATAGTGGTGCTAAATGTTGCGAGCTGCGGGTTCCGAGGGAGAAAACGAATCGCCCGAATCGGCGATTTCGCAAGTCACGCTTTCATCCGCTGCATTTGCGACATCATCCGTTTCATTTTGCCGGCGTTTTTCATCAGCTTGCGCATCTGGTTGAAACGTTGGAGCAGTTCGTTCACCTCGGTCACGCTTCTCCCACTCCCGCGCGCGATCCGCTGTCGCCGGCGCGCGTTCAAAATGTCCGGCCGCTTCCGTTCCTCCGCCGTCATCGAAAGCACGATCGCTTCCGTGCGCTTGATCTGTTTTTCGTCGACCTTCAAATCCTTCACCTGGCTCATGCCCGGAATCATACCGACCAGACTTTCGAGCGACCCGAGCTTCCGCATCATTTTGAATTGCGCGAGAAAATCGTTGAAGTCGAACGACGCCGTCCGCAGCTTGCGCTCGAGCCGCGCGGCTTCTTCTTCGTCCATCGCCTCGGCCGCTTTTTCGACCAGGCCGACGATGTCGCCCATCCCAAGAATGCGGCCCGCGAGTCGGTCGGGCACGAACGCCTCGAACTGATCGAGCTTCTCGCCCACGCCGGCGAACTTGATCGGGCGCTGCGTCACTTCGCGCATCGAAAGCGCCGCGCCGCCGCGCGCGTCGCCGTCGAGTTTCGTCAGCACGATGCCGGTGATGCCGAGAGCCTCGTGGAAGTGCGTCGCGACGCTGACCGCCTGTTGACCAGTCGCCGCGTCCGCTACGAGGAGCACTTCCTGCGGCTTGAGAAGTTCCTTCAACTGCCTGATCTCTTCGATCAGCGCCGTGTCGATTTCCTGCCGCCCGGCGGTGTCGAAAATCTGCACGTTGCCATTCTGCTGGACCGCCCATTCGAGACTCGCCGCGGCCGCGCGCGTCACCTGCTTTTCGTTAGGCGAAGGCGAGAAAACCGGGACGTCTACCTGTTTGCCTAACGTTGCCAGTTGCTCGATCGCGGCCGGCCGCTGCAGATCACACGCGATCAAAAGCGGCGCGCGTCCTTGCTTTTTCAAATAACGCGCGAGCTTGGCCGACGAGGTCGTCTTGCCCGCGCCGTTCAGGCCGACCATGAGAATGCGCGCCGGCTTTTCGAGATTGAGCGGCGCGGCGTCGCCACCTAACAATGCCGTCAATTCGTCGTGAAAGATTTTCACGATCTGCTGGCCGGGCGTGACGCTGCGCAGCACGTCTTCGCCGAGCGCCTTGTCCTTGACGCGCGCGATAAATTTCTTCGCGACCTGGTAATCGACATCCGCCTCGAGCAGCGCGAGCCGCACCTGCCGGAGTGCGTCGTCAATGTTCGCCTCAGTGATCGAGCCGTGCCCGCGCAGGTCCTTGAAAATATCCTGAAGCTTGTCGCCGAGTTGCGAAAACATGATTCGTTAGGCGCGAGCGCGCGCGGGCGTTTTCATTAGCACGAAGCGCTCCGCTTTTCCACCGGCAAGCAGCCGGAAAAAGTCGCCTGACGAATCGGGGGATTCGCAAAAATCCTCCGTCCGCATGATCGTAAGCGCGCGCCTTGATGAACAACGCCGTCTTTCTCCACATCGTCGAACGCCTCGAAGGTTTTCTCGGAAAACTCCCCAGCTCGATGCAAAAACCGATCCTGCACGAGCTCACGCCGCTGAAAGAATTATTCCTCCAGCAGCGCGCGCCGCGCTTCGTCTTTCTCGGCTCGCACCCGATGCCGCTGCTCGAATTCGTCGCGCGGATTTTCGTCGCGCACGGTGCGCCTTCGCCGGAAACGCTGACCGGACTTTTCCGCTGGCAAACGGTGACGATTTCTCATCACGGCGCGATCGAAATGCTCGACGCGCGCGGCGCGGATGAGGCTGCGCTCGCGCTCGTGCGCGAAGAATTACGCGCACAACCGGCCGACATTTTTTTCTTTCTTGCCGCCGAGCGCGACGCCAAAATCGCAACCCGCAAAGAACTCGAACGCCTCGAAAAACTTCTCGCCTGGAGCGACGAAATCGGCGCGCCGGCGAAATTAATCGCCCTTCACACCGACGAAACGAAATCCGAAAACGCGGCCCTCACTTCATCGCTCGCCGACTCGCCCGCGATCCGCGCGCGATTGATCGGCGACTACTCGTTAGGCGCGGAACTTTGCCGCATCCTCGCACGCGAATTGCCTAACGAGGCCCGGATCGAAATGATCCGCATCGGCGGCGACCGCGGCGCGCGCACCGAAGTCGCAGAGATGCTCGTGAAATCGACCAGCGCGATTTGCACCGCCGTCGGCGCGCAGCCGATTCCGCTCGCCGACATGCCCATCCTGACCACGCTCCAGCTCGTGATGGTCTCCGGCATCATGTATCTGAGCGGCCGCGAGCGGAGCATGCGCGCGGCCGCCGAATTCACCGGCGCGCTCGGCGCGAACGTCGGCATCGGGATGGTCCTGCGCGAAGGCGCGCGCTCGGCGCTGAAATTTTTTCCCGGCTGGGGAAACGTAATCTGCGGCATGGTCGCCGGCGCGGGCACCTACGGCATCGGGCGGGCCGCGATCGTGTATTTCATCGAAGGAGCATCGTTAGGCGACGCGCGCCGGACATTTTTGCAAAGCAAGAAACGCCTTTCGCTGCCGATGAAAAAAAAGAAGGTCGTGCGCGCGAATCGGACGAAAGCGATCGAAGAATAACTTGTGAATAAATGCGCGGCGCCGGGGCAGATTGTTCACAGGATTTTGTGAACAAACGCGTCGCTTTCGACCGCCGATGCGCGGGATATTTTCTGCCGGCGTGAAGCTTTCCGAGATCAGCCAGACGCTGCGCGACATTCGCGTCGCGCCGATCAAGACGCTTGGCCAGAATTTTTTACACGACCAGAATCTGGCGCGCTGGATCATCCAGAAAGCCGGAATTTCGCCAGGCGATTTCGTGGTCGAAATCGGCCCCGGATTAGGCGCGATCACAGCGCCGGCGCTGGCCACGGGCGCGCGCGTTCTCGCGATCGAAAAAGATGCGCGGCTCGCGGATTTTTTGCGCGAGCGATTCGCCGGCGCTGCGCTCGAAGTCCTGCACGAAGACGCGCTCAAATTCGATCCGCGCACTCTTTTCGCGCGCGGTCCGGTAAAGTTGATTGGCAATCTCCCCTACTACGCCGCGACGCCGATTCTTTTTCACTTCCTGAAAGTTCCGAACCCGATTCAACTGGCATTGTTCATGTTGCAGAAGGAGGTCGCGTCGCGCATTTCCGCGACGCCAGGCTCGAAAGATTACGGCGTCCTCACGCTCACTCTGCAATCGCGTTATCGCGCGGAACTTTTGCGGAGCGTGCCGGCGAATCTTTTTCTCCCCGCGCCCGAAGTCGAATCGGCACTCGTTAGGCTGACGCCGCGTTTGCCTAACGAACTGCCGGATCACGATTTTGAAATTCTAAATCTTCTCGTTCGTCGCGGTTTTTCGCAGCGCCGGAAACAGCTTGCGAAATTACTCAAAGAGTCATTCCCCGATCCGTCAGACACGCTCGCAAAAATCGGCGCGGCGCCGCAAGCCCGCGCGGAAGAGTTGTCGCTCGAACAATGGATCGCGCTCGCCAATCAGATTGCGCCTCCGGACGCGAAAACCGCCGGCAACGATCCGGCCGAAGCCTTCGCCGTCGTCGATGAAAACGATCGCGTGATCGCCGCGAAGCCGCGCGCCGAAGTGCATGGGAATAACTTGCGTCATCGCGCGGTTCACCTCTTCATTTTCAATCCCGCCGGCGAACTGCTTTTGCAGAAACGCTCGGCCGCGAAGGATCGGCATCCGCATTTGTGGGATTCCAGCGCGGCGGGTCATGTCGCGGCGGGCGAAGATTACGCGCAGACGGCCGCGCGCGAGCTCGAGGAAGAACTCGGGATCGCGACCGCGCTCGAAGCGATCGCGAAAATTCCGGCGTCGCCGAAAACCGGCGAGGAATTCATCTGGCTTTACCGCGGCGAGTATGACGGCGCGTTGCGACCAGCGAGATCGGAAATCGAAGCGGTGAAATTTTTCCCCTGCACGCTGATCGACGAGTGGACCGCCGCGCGACCCGAAGACTTCGCACCCGGTTTTCTCGAGTGCTGGAAAGTCTACCGAGCCGACGAAACGCGCCGCCTAACGAGTCCCGCCTGAAGACGCGAGCGTCTGGCCTAACGACCGCGGCCGCGGCCGGACATCGATGATTTTTTCGCGGCCGGTTTGGCGGCGGATTTCGCGGGCATTTTGCCCTTCGAGGATTTCGCGCCGGAAAGAGTCGTGCGCGGCGGGAGATCACCCATCGAGTCGCGGCGATATTTGCGCGCCGCCTTGCGCGCCTGCTCTTTGCCCCCGTAAACCGCGTCGCTAAACATGCGCGTGCCGGTCGAGTTGCCGCGCACGAAATGCACCTGGAAGCCGTGCGTCTGTTTTTTCGCGCGCGGCTTGGTGTCGATGCGTTTGATGTTCTGCTCCGAATCAGGATTGGATCGTGTCCTCATAATTATTTTGCCTAACGAGTCAGCCTAACGGCATCTTTTTGCGGATGCAAACGAAGGCCTCACGATTTTTCAAAAAATTTAATTCCGACTCGTTAGGCTCGGCAGCGAGGGCAGATTCCACGCCGCCATTTTCTCCGCGTAAATCGCGCGCGGCAGGAGCACGTAACAGGGATGACGATCCGAGCGCAGCCAGGTGATCAACGTAACGAGATCGTGCTCCGCCATCGTCGTGCAGCCGGCGGTCGGCCGCGTTTCGCCGCGACGGATGTGGAAGAAAATCGCGCTCCCCGCGCCGGGCAAGGGCGGGTCGGAGTTGTGCCGGATCTCGACCAGCCAGCGGTAGGCGAAATCGTGCCGGCGCATTTTCTCCTTCGCGAACCACGGCGGCGGATGCGTCGGGTCGGCGATCGTGACGAAGCGGTTATAATCCGGGCTCGCGACGTCGTCGACCCAGGCGTCGGCGGCGGTGACCTGATGGAACGGGAAGTCGGCCCCGGCGGGGAGCGCGGCATCGTAAGTGTAGATTTTTCCGATGCGAAAAATCCCCGCGGGCGCGCGGCCGTCGTGCTCGCGTTTGCGCAAACCGGCTTCGTCCTGGCCCGCAATCCCGCGGCCCCACGCGAGCCCGCTTTTGCCGAAGAGCACCGGCACGAAATCTCCGGCCAATTTCCAGCCGCCGCCGGGCTCTCGCTCGAAGCGCGCCAGTTTTCCGGCCATGCTGTTCCAGCCCGGCGCGACGGCGACGATGAGCTGCGTGCAATCGTTAGGCACGCCGGCGGCATGTGCGCTGCTCGTGACGATGGTGAGCGCGAGCAGCGAGAAGCGAAGCGCGATTGACATTTCGGGAACCTAAACGCGCAATCCTTTTCTGCTCCACGACAAATTTCCCATGAAAAAATTCGCCCCGCTTCTGCTCCTCCTCCTAGCGCTTGTCATCTACGCGCCCGCCTTGCGCGCCGGCTTCGTCTGGGACGATCGCGCCCTCGTGCTGGGTGACCCGCTCATCCGGAGCTGGCGGCTGGCGTGGGAGGGATTCCAGCATTTTCTCTTCGTCGACGCGACCGCCTCGGACTTCTACCGGCCGCTTCAACAGCTGACCTACCTTGCCGACTACGCGGCCTTCGTTTTCGCGCCGCGGGGTTACCATCTCGTCAGCATTTTGTGGCACGCGGCGGCGGCGAGCGCGCTTTTTTTCTTCGGCGAAGAACTGCTCCGCCTCGAGAACGTCGCGGAACGCCGGCGAACCCTCATCGCCCTCCTCGCGGCGATCGTCTGGACGATTCACCCGTTGCAAAGCGCGGCCGTGGCCTACGTCTCCGGCCGGGCCGACCCGCTGATGGCGGCGTTTGGATTCCTCGCTCTCTGGCTGGGATTGCGAATGTTGCGCGCGCCAGGCGCGGCGCGCTGGCTTTTCGGCATCGCCGCCACGCTTTCCCTCCTCGCCAGCGCGCTGAGCAAGGAAATGGGCCTGCTCTTCCTCTTCCTCTACCTCTTCCTCGTCCTCTCTCAAAAGAAACGCGCCGCGATTTTCCAGTCGTTAGGCATGATCGCCTGCGTCCTCGTCGTCTACCTCAGCCTGCGCCTCCCCGCCGAACACATCGCCCCGCCCGCGAGCGCGCCGCCGACGCCGCTTCTCGTTAGGCCGATCGTCGTCGCCCGCGCGGTCGCGGAATACGCCGGCCTCCTCGTCCTCCCGTGGCGGCTGCACCTCGACCGCGACGTCGAAACCCATCCGTTCGGCTTCGTCCCGGCCAGTCTCGACGCCGCAGCCTGGCGTGAACTCCAGACTTTGCTCGGAATCCTCCTCGTCGCGGCGGCGATTTACGCGCTTTGGCGCGCGCGCAAACGCCCCGCCGTCTTCCTCCCGCTGCTTCTCGCCGCCATCAGCTATTTGCCGGTCAGCGGAATCGTGGAACTGAACGCCACCGTCGCCGAGCATTGGCTTTACCTCCCATCGGCCTTCCTTTTTCTGGCGGCGGCGGCGGCGCTCGACTCGTTAGGTTTGTTCGTTAGGCCGCGAAGTTTGATTGCAAACGCCGCGATCGTCGGCCTAACGACCTGGATCTTCTTCCTCGGCGGCCGCGCCTTCGTCCGCGCGGGCGACTGGCGCGACCAGCGCACCTTTCTCACCCGTAACATCGAGGCCGGCGGCGACTCGGCGAGGATGTGGATCAATCTTGGCGGCCTCGAGCTGAGCGAAAACCATCTCGACGCCGCGCAACGCGACCTTGCCACCGCGCTCCGCAAGGACCCGTCGAATCCCCTCGCCCTTCTCAACCTCGCCGCCGTCGAAATCCGCCGGGGCGACTTCGCGCGGGCCCGCGCCATCCTGCAAAAAATCACCGCCCCGCCTGAAATCCTCGCCCGCGCCGAAGAAAGCCTCGCCGTTATCGAGAACCGCGAGACCGGCCAGGTCGATTTGCTCCGGTTGCGCCTCGCCGCGCGCACCGGGCCGGCCGATTGGTCGATTGAAAAGCGCTACATCAAGGCCCTCGCCGACACCGGCCACCTCGACCGCGCGCTGGTCGAGCTGAAGACCTGCCTCGGCGTCGCCCCGTGGCGGGCGGAGAGCTGGCAAATCACGGCCGCGCTCCTCGACCGCATCGGGCGCCCGAGCGAAGCCCGGCTCGCCCTCGACGAAGCGGAAGCGGACGACGTCCATCTCCACGAGCACCCGGGGCCGTCGTTCTAAAGCGCGACTCGTTAGGCCGTCGCGCCCTCCCCGACCGCGGCGGTATCGGCGGGAAGAAAGCGCATCCCCGCGAGCCAGAGCACGCCGGAGAGCGCCATCACGCCGGTCACGAAAAGAAAGGCGACGCGGATGTTGGAATGCCCGCCGACGAACCCGATCGAGGGGAAAGCGAGGAGATCGCCGAGGATGTGGATGACAAAAATGTTGAGCGCAAAGGCCATCGCCCGGACGGCGGGGCGGGAGACGTTGGCGATCGCGGTGTTGGAGGGGCCGGTATTGAGAAAGAGGAAAAAAATCGCGACAAACATCGCGCCCCACGCCTTCGGAAACGGGAGGTAAAGCGCGGCCACGAAGAAAGGACAGGCGAGCAGCATGCCGGCGCCCGAGATGAGGAAGTCGGCGCCGGGAAATCGCGGGCGCATCCGGTCGGCCAGCCAGCCGCCGATCAGGGTTGATGCGAGCCCGGCCACGACCGTGATGCCGCCGAAGAGCGTTTTCCCGCTGGCCGGCGCCTGGCCGCGGAAGCGAAGGTATTCCGCGATCCAAAACCCGAGTCCGGCGACCGCAAACGTCATCGTTGCCTGGGCGAGCGTGTTGAAAGTGAAGGAGGGAATGCGGAAAAGCGCGAGATACTCGCGAATCGGCACGCCGCGCTTCGCTTCCCGCCGTTCGCGCGCGCGGGCCGGGTCGCGCTGGAAGAAGCAAAGCGCCGACAAAATCAGCCCGGGCACGACGACGCAGTAAAAGGCCGAGCGCCAGCCGTAGCGCGCGCCGATTTGGCCGCCGAGCACGTAGCCGAGAGCGCTTCCCACCGGAATGGCGGAGCAGAAAATCGCCAGGATGCGGCCGCGTTTCTCGAAGGAAAACATATCCGCCAGGATGGTCGGCGCGGCCGGCCCGTAGCCGCCCTCGCCGATCCCGACGAGCACGCGGGTCCCGACCAGAATCGCGAAACTTCCCGCCAACCCGGTCGCGCCGCTCGCCAGACTCCAGAGCGCCACGGCGCATCCGACGATGAGCCAGCGCGAAAACCTGTCCGAGAGCCAGCCGAGCAACGGCGCCGCGATCATGTAAGTGACGAGAAACGCGTCGCCGAGCAGGCCTGTGCTCGCCATTGCGTTCGGGTCGTTAGGCGCGAAGAAGGCCGCCCGGATGTCGGGCTCGACCGCGGCGAGGACCTGGCGATCGATGTAGTTGAAAAGGTTTATCCCGAGCAAAAGTGCGAGCGCCGCGTAGGCGCCGGGTTGGGCCGTCGAGTTCTTCTTCATAATTTTGCGGATTGCAACCGACTGCGGCGCGATTGTAAAGCTAGAGTCAATGCCTTCCATCACCGCCGCCGAGCGCAACCTGCGAGCAATCGGACTTTCGCTCGCGCGCGCGGTCTATCGCGTCACCACTTTCGGGGCGGACGCGCTCCCGTCGGGCGGGTTCCTGCTTTTGCCGAACCACATCACGTGGGTTGACGCGATCGTCCTGCTTCTCGCCTCGCCGCGGCCGATCCGCTTCATCATTGGCGAGGAATTTTACGAGAACAAATTCCTTCACCCCGTGCTCCGCACCGTCGGCTGCATCCCGATCGCGCCGCGGCGCGCGAGAGAGGCGATGCGGCGCGCGGCGGAGGAGATTCGCGCGGGGGAAATCGTCTGCCTTTTCCCGGAAGGCGCCCTCAGCCGCTCGGGGACTTTGCAGCGCCTCCGCGGCGGCTACGAAATCATCGCGCGGGAGGCGCAATGCCCCATCGTTCCGGTCTGGCTCGACCAGCTTTGGGGCTCGATCTTCTCGTTTCAAGGCGGGCGCTTCTTTACCAAATGGCCGCGCCGCGTGCCCTATCCGGTGACGGTCGAGTTTGGCGCGCCGCTCGAGGCAGAGGAGGCAAAGAGCGACACGCTCCGCGAGGAATTGCTCAAGCTCGGCGAGCGGACTTTCCAGCGGCGGGCGTCGCTGCGCGAGCATCTCGGCGCGGCGGCGGTGCGGGGACTGAAGCGGCGGCGGTTTCGCACCGCGGTCATCGACGGGCTGGACGATTCCACCCTGAGCGGGGGCAAACTTCTCGGTGCCGCGGCAGCGCTGAGCCGAAGATTGCGGCGGCATTGCCCGGAGAAACGCATCGGCATCGTGCTCCCCGCGAGCAAAGGCGGGGTCGTGGCCAATCTCGCCGTCGTCCTCGCCGGGAAAATCCCCGTCGGACTCAATTTCACCAGCGGGCGCGCGGCGCTCGAGCGGGCGCAGGACATCGCCGGCCTTTCCACCGTGATCTCCGCCCGGGCTTTCGTCGAACGGCTGGCCGATTTCCCCTGGCCGGCCAAGAAAATCCAGCTCGACGACCTGCTCCCGACGATGAAACGCGAGATTTTCTTCTGGTGGATGGCCGCGCTCTTCGTGCCCGCGCGGCTTCTCATCGGGCTGCTCGGCATTCCCCGCGAGGGCAACGACGCCGAGGCCGTGCTCCTCTTCACCAGCGGGAGCGCGGGCGACCCGAAAGGCGTCGTCCTCTCGCACCGCAACCTCGTCGGCAACGTCGCCCAGTTCCGCGTCCTGCTCGACGCCAACCCGGACGACCTCATGCTCGCTTCCCTCCCGTTCTTCCACAGCTTCGGCTGCACCGTCACGCTTTGGTTCCCGCTCATCGACGGGATCCGCATCGTTACCTACCCTAACCCCCTCGATGCCGCCAAATCCGCCGAGATCATCGCGCGGCACCGCGTCACCATCGTGCTCGCGGCGCCGACTTTCCTGCGGGGCTACCTGCGCAAGGCGGGGCCGGAGCAGTTCGCGAGCGCGCGCCTCATCATTACCGGCGCGGAGAAGCTCCCGCGCTCGCTGGCCGGCGCGTTTGCGGAGCGGTTCGGCAAGCCGGTCTTCGAGGGCTACGGGCTGACCGAGACCTCCCCGGTCGTGAGCACCAATCTCCCCGACGCCGAGCCGGGCGCGCCGGGCGAAACCCCGCAGCCCAACAACCGCCCGGGCTCCGTCGGCCGGATGGCGCCCGGGATCGCGGCCGAAATCCGCCACCCGGAGACGGAGGCGAAGCTTTCCCTCTACGACACCGGCATGCTCTGGCTCCGCGGCCCGAACATTTTCAAAGAATACCTCGGCGACCCGGCGCGGACGGCGGAGGTAAAGCGCGACGGCTGGCTCAAGACGGGCGACCTCGGGCGTTTCGACGAGGACGGCTTCCTATATATAGAAGGGCGGCTCTCGCGCTTCTCGAAGATCGGGGGCGAAATGGTCCCGCACGAGGTGGTCGAGCAGAAAATCCTCGCCGCCCTCGCCCTTGGCCACGAAGGCGACCGCGCCATCGCCGTGGCCGGCGCCCCCGACGAGACGAAGGGCGAGCAGCTCGTCATCCTGAGCACGGTCGAGATCGACCTCCCCGATCTCCGCGCGAAACTAAGCGCCGCCGGCCTGCCGAACCTCTGGATTCCGAAGCTCGTCCGCCCGGTCGAAGTCATCCCCGTCCTCGCCACCGGCAAACTCGATCTGCGCAAATGCAACGAGCTCGCCGCCGGCGCAGGGGGCCGGAGTTAAACCACGAAGGTCACGAAGCTCACGAAGAGGGAAGATTACAGGAGGGGAATTTTTTGCCGAACCTTCCGTGTTCTCCGTGACCTCCGTGGTCTAATTCCATCGCCTGGCTCTGCCAAAGCTCGAGCTTGGCCCCCCAAAGTCGTCGTTTGGCCCACCCAAGGCCATCGTTTGGCCCACCCAATGCCGTTGTTTAGCCCACCCAATGCCGTCGCTTGGCCCACCCAAGGCCATCGTTTGGCCAGCCTAACGCCGTCGCTTGGCCCCCCTAACGCCGTCGTTTAGCCTGCCTAACGCCATCGCTTAGCCTGCCTAAAGCCGTCGTTTAGCTAGCCTAACGCCGTCGCCTAGCCAGCCTAACGCCGTCGTTTGGCCCGCCTAACGCTGTCACTTGGCCCGCCTAACGCCGTCGCTTAGCCTGCCTAACGCCGTCCCCTAGCCCGCCAAAAGCTGTCGTCTGGCCCACCCAAAGCTGTCGCTTGGCTAGCCCAAAGCTCTCCTTTGGCTCACCCAAAGCCGACCGTTGGCCCGGCCAAAGTTAGTGCCTGGCCCGGCCGCGGGTCCGTCTGCCCGGCCTCTCCCCCTTCGTGCTCTTCGTGTCCTTCGTGGTTTAAAATGACTCGGCGGCTTGCTGCTTGCTCTAGCTGAGGCAACTTCTATCGCTCCGACACGCCATGCCGATCCGCGACCAAATTCATCCTGCCCCGGGCGAGAGTCTCGTCAATGCGCCCGTCACGGCGGTGGCCGACGTGGGGGAATGGACGCGCGCGACGCTGCGCGAGATCGGGAGCATGTTTTGGTTCGTCGTGAACACGGCGACGGAGACGCTCGACCGGGTGCGAAGGGGGCGCGCGCCGTTCCGGGCGTCGAGTTTCTTCCGCTACACGGAACGCGCCGGGGTGGGGTCGGTGCCGTTGGTGGCGATGGTGTCGTTTTTCCTCGGGCTGACGATGGCGCTCTTGACGGGGTATCAATTGCAGCGGTTCGGGACGGTGCGGTTGGTGCCGGGGTTGGTCGCAATCGCGTTTACCCGGGAGCTGGGGCCGTTGTTGACGGGGATCATGCTGGCGGCGCGGATCGGGGCGTCATTTACGGCGGAGCTCGGGACGATGCAGGTGTCGGAGGAGGTGGAGGCGATCGAGGCGATGGGGATTGGGCCGCTCCGCTTCCTCGTCGCGCCGCGGTTGCTCGCGCTCTTCGCGCTCATGCCCTGCCTGAGTTTGATCTCGAGCGTGGCGGCGATCTTTGCCACGGCGCTGATCTCGCGGGCCTACTTTAGTATTGCGCTGGTTTACTTCCAGGATCTCGTGCTCCACAGCCTGCTCATCCGCGACATCGTGACGGGGGTGTTGAAAAGCTTCATGTTCGGGCTGCTCATCGGGGCGATCGCCTGTTATCGCGGGTTGACGGTGAAGGGCGGCGCGGCCGGGGTCGGGACGGCGACGACTTCAAGCGTAGTGACGGCGATAACGGTCGTGATCGGCTTCGATACTTTGTTTAACATCGTCTACATCGTCTTTTTCCCGTGACCGACGCTCCGCCAAATCACGTCGTCGAGCTGCGCGAGGTGCGACTCGAGTTCCCGCAGAAGCGCGTGCTCGATGGCGTCTCGTTAAAAGTCGAGCCGCTCGATCGACTCGTCATCATGGGGCAAAGCGGGAGCGGCAAAAGCACGATCCTCCGGCTCATCCTCGGGATCCTGGCGCCGGACAGCGGGGAGATTTTCTTCAAGCAATTCGAGATCACTCGGCTGAAGCGGCGCAAGCTCCAGCAAGTGCGGGCGCAGATCGGGATGGTCTATCAATACTCCGCCCTCCTCAGCTCACGCAACGTGGCCGAGAACGTCGCCCTTCCCCTCGAGGAATTAACCGACAAGCCGCAGCGGGAAATCGACCGCATCGTGGAGGAAAAGCTCGACCTCGTCGGGATGGCGGATTCGAAATTGCAAATGCCCGCGGAGTTGAGCGGGGGAATGCGCAAGCGGGTCAGCCTCGCCCGCGCCCTCGTCATGGAACCGGAGCTGATCCTCTTCGACGAGCCGAGCGCCGGGCTCGATCCCGTCATCAGTTCTGTGATCGACGAGCTGATCATCAGCCTGACCGAGCATTCCCGGGTCACTTCCATTATCGTGACGCACGAAATGGACAGCGCTTTCCGCATCGGCACGCGAATGGCTATGCTTTATCAGGGGCGCGTGATCGCCGACGCCGAGCCGAATGATTTCAAGAACTCAAACAATCCGGTGGTGCAGCAATTCCTGAGCGGAAGCACCGAGGGCCCGATCCTGGAGGGAAGCAAAGATGCAGTTGCGACGAAATGAAATCATGACGGGGGTGCTCGTGCTCGCCTCGATCGCCCTTCTCACCTTCATCCTCATCCTCCTCGGCGCGCCGGGACTCTTCCGCCCGCTCACGATTTACCGTCTCTACTTCGACAACGCCGAGGGCATCCAACTGGGCGCGCCTGTCCTCCTCGCGGGCCGCAAAGTCGGCCAGGTGAAATCGCTCAACTCGCCCGTCTCGCGCGAGGAATCGGCGCACGCGATCGAGGCCGCGGGCAATCTCGGCACGGTGACGCAGAACGGCCCGGCCGGCGCGGCGCCGCTGCCGCGGTTCGAGGTGCGGATCGATGTCGAGGTGGATCGGAACGCGGTTGTTTACCGGAATTCCGACGTGCGCCTGATGACGCTCGGCCTGCTCGGCGAGACGGCGATCGATATTTCGGGCGGGAACGATCATTCCAGCCGGGCGGAAGCGGGGCAAGTCTTCGTGGGGAACAGGGTCCCCGATTTTTCCGAGGCGATCTCGAAGCTGCTCGGCGTCGTCCAGCCGGTGGCGACGGAGGCGACGGCGACGTTGAAGGAATTGCAGGCGACGAGCGCGAACCTGAGCAGGATTACAGACGAAAACTCGAAGCTGAACCAGGCCTTGGGCGAGTTCAAAACCTTCGGCGACCATCTTAATCAGATCACCGCCTCCGACTCCGCGCTGCAACAATCGCTCAATAACATTCGCGACATCAGCGAACAGCTCAGCCACAACGACAACATCAAGGTCACGCTCTCGAATTTCCGCGCCTCCTCCGAGAAATTGAAGTCCGCGCTCGACGACGTCGCCCCCGACCTCGAAGCGACGATCCGCAACACGAAAGACCTGACCGCAACCTTGAAGACGCAGCCGTGGCGCCTGCTTTATCCCACGACGAAGAAATACCCGAACGAATCCCCCACCCCAACCCCGCGCGCCCGCCGCCGATCGCGCTGAATTCCGCCGCGAGAACTCCGGCGAAGGCGTGGGGACGGTCACCGGTTGGTTTTTGTCATCTCGCGTGTGGCTTTGGGTCGCCTCGCGCGTGGTTTTTTGTTACTTCGCGCGTAGTTCTCATTCTGGCGTGCAGCCTTTGTCACCTCGCATGTAGTCCGTGTTTTCTCGCGTGCAGTCTTTGTCACCTCGAGCGTCGTTCTAGTCATCCCGAGCGTCGTTCTTGTCATCCCGAGCGAAGCGAGGGACCCCGGCATCAGGAACGGCGGCGGAAATCGTGATTCGTGAGAACGTTTGTGAGGTCCTTCGCCGTCTTCGCGGCTCAGGATGACAATCGGCCTGGACGAATCAGAGAGCGCGCCCGGTCGTCGCCATTGCCTTCCCGATCGCGAATCGAGCAAGGACGATGAGGCAACTTCTGCGTTGCCCGGAAGCGCGCGCAGGGCAAATCGCCAAAAAAGAGGCATGGATCGTCGGAAAACCCTAATGGATGGCGCCGCGATCCTGGCCGATCGTCCGCGATGCTGCCGGATCGTCCGGCGATAGTGGCCGATCATCGCGCGATACTGCCTTATCGTCCGGCGATAGTGGCCGATCGTCGCGCGATCCATCAGGGTCGTCACGCGATCCATTAGTGTCGTCACGCGATCCATCAGGGTCGTCGCGCGATCCATCAGGGTCGCCGCGCGATCCATTAGTGTCGTCGCGGGATCCATCAGGGTCGTGCGGCGATTCGTGTCTGTTCCGTCGTTAGGGGATTTCCTCGCCGGCGTCTTCTTCCGGCTCCTCGCCGATCTCGACCTCGATGACGCGGCGGCGTTTCGGCGAGAGAAACGGCCGCAGAAACCCGTAGAGCAGGTAGGTGATGAAGAGGACCGCGGCCATCCACTGGTAGAATTTTACCGTGAGCCCGAGGATCGCGATTAAAAAGAGGAAGCGCGGGATCGATTGCTTGGTCCGCCAGTTCACCGCCTTGAAGCTGGGGTAGCGAAACTTGCTGAACATCATGAAGGAGAGGAAAAGCATGAGCGCCGGGAGGGCGTATTTCCAGTGCCCGATGGTGCGCTGGCCTTCGTCGAGCCAAAGCATGAAGAGGGTGAGCGAGGCGATCACGCCCGCGGCCGCGGGAATGGGGAAGCCGGTGAAGTTTTTGTCCGGCGCGGCCTCGCCCGCTTCCGCCGCGACGCAGTTAAAGCGGGCCAGCCGGAGGGCGCCGCAAGCGAGGTAAACGAACGCGATCATCCACCCGAGGTTGTGGAATTCGCCGAGGACGATCTGGTAAACAAGCAGCGCGGGCGCCATTCCAAACGAGACGATGTCGGCAAGCGAATCGAATTCCCTCCCGAAGGCGCTCTCGTGGCCGCCGAGTCGCGCGAGACGGCCGTCGAGCAAATCGAAAATGCAGGCCGCGAGAATGAACCAGATGGCGTCGTGAAAGTCGGCCGAGGCTTCGAGGAAATCGATCTCGCGCGCGCCGTCGTAAATCCGCAGGACGGCCGCGAAGCCGCAGAAGAGGTTGCCCGCCGTCATCAAATTCGGCAGGAGGTAAATCTTCGGGCTTTGCGAGTCGCGCATTCGTTAGGCCAGTTTCGCGATCGCGCTCGAGCCGGCCCGCACGCGGTCGCCCACTTTTACCAGGATAGTGGCGTCGAGCGGAAGATAAACTTCGGTGCGCGAGCCGAACCGGATCATGCCGAAACGTTCGCCCTTCGAAAGCGAATCGCCAACCTCCGACCAGCCGACGATGCGCCGCGCGATCGCGCCGGTCAGTTGGCGGACGACGAGAGTGGCGCGGGGATTTTTGAAGGCCCAGGTCATGGATTCGTTCTTGCGCGAGCACTCGGGGTTGCGCGCGTCGAGACAAAGGCCTTTGCGCCGCTCGCGGTAAATGATCCGCCCGTCGATCGGGGCGCGGTTCGTGTGGACGTCGAAGACGGAAAGGAAAATCGCGACCCGCCGCATGGTTTGCCTAACGACTTCGCTCTCCTCCAGCTCGGCAATCTCGACCACGACGCCGTCCGCCGCCGCGACTACGACGTCAGGATCGGAAGGCGCGGCGCGTTCCGGGTCGCGAAAGAAGGCGAAGGTGTAAACGAGCAAAATGACGAAGACGAGCGCGACCCACGGCGCGAAGCGCAGGCTGAGCAGCGCGAGGAGCAGGAGGACGACGAAGATCCAGCGGGCTTCGGAGAGCGTTTGCCAGCGCATGAGGGAGTGAAGTTTGGAAGCCGTCGCGCGGCCGGTCAAGTCAGCGCGGGGAATCTTCGCGACTTTCCGTTTGCGGGTGATCGCTTGGCGGTTTGTCGCGCGGGAAATCGGCGCGCGATTTTTGGGACTGGAGCAGGAAGGCATTCGGCCTTAGAAAATCAGCATGCCACCTACCGCTCGCCGCATCGAAATCTTCGCGCCTTTTGGCGAGGCCTTTGAGATCACGAAGAAAATTCTCTTTCAACCGTTCGACCTCGGGAAATGGTTCGTCATCGGCTTCGCCGCCTGGCTCGCGACCTTCTTCGGCGGCGGCGGCTCGTGGAGCTACCGGCATCCCTTCGACAAAGGGCGGTGGAATTTCCACTGGCATGAATACAGCAACGCGCAGTGGAATGTTCACGGCCATCCGCTCTGGCTTTTCCCCGTGCTCGCGATCGGCGGAATCTTTTTCCTCGCCTTCGTCGTCCTCTTCATCTGGCTCAATTCGCGCGGGCGGTTCATGTTCACCGACTGCATCGTGCGCAATCGCGGCGCGATCGTGGCGCCGTGGCGCGAATACCGCACGGAGGGGAATCGGTTCTTCGTTTTTCAATTGCTGTTCACGCTCTGCGCGATGTTTTTGTTCGGCTGCCTCGCGCTCGGCTTCGCGATTTTCCCGCACAGCTTCGCGGTCGTGACGCTGCCGCTCGGGATTTTCTTTGTCATCGCCGCCGTGATCGTGATGATCGTACTCGGCGGGGTCATTCACTTCATGGTGCCGGTGATGTATCGGCGGCGCTGCACCGCGACGGAAGCGTTCGGCGCGGTCTGGTCGCTGGTTTTGGAAAACCTGGGCGTTTTCATTTTGTTCTTTCTCTTTCTCCTCGTGCTCTACATCGCCGCTGCGATGATCGGCTGTCTCGCCGGCTGTCTGACCTGTTGCATCGCGGCGCTCCCCTATATCGGAACGGTCATTTTGCTCCCGGTCGTGATGACGCTCTTCACTTTTTCGCTGACCTTTTTGCGGCAGTTCGGCGACAGCTACGATGCCTGGGCAGTCGTTAGGCCAATCGAGCCGCCCCCGCCGCAGATTCCGCCGATGCAGGAACCGTTGCCGCCACCCGCATGAGGCCGAACCTTTCGCCTAACGAGAAAAGGACTCGCGCGATCGCCGCGCTCGCGCTCCCCGGCGCGCTCGCCCTACTCTGGTTCGCACGCCCGGACGCGCCGCCGGGCTGGTTTCCCTTTGCGCTTTCCTGCGGCGCGGCCAGCGGACTGCCCTGCATTTTTTGCGGAACGACGCGCGCGGTCCATTTTCTTCTCCACGGCGAATTCGGGCGCGCCCTTTATTTCAACTGGCTCGCCTTCCCGCTCGTCGCCGGCGCGCTCGCGCTCGAGATCACCTTGCTCGCGGAGTTGTTGGCAAGGCGCAATTTTCTCGCGCGCCTGCCTCGCGTGCGGATGACGCGGCGCTCGTTAGGCGTCGGCGCAACGGCGTTCGTTCTTCTCTGGGTCTTGCAGGTCTATCTCGCGGTTTCGCAGCACAAAACCGAATTGCTCAACCCGCGCGGGCCGCTTTATTCGCTGGTCGTGCATTGACCGCCAAAATGGCTTGACCGCGAAAATCTTTCCGTCTCTGATTGCGCGGGAAGCAAAGTTTATGGCTCAGAAAAAGGAAACAGAGAAAAATAAAGCGACGGGCGAAATCGATCTCAGTGACCTCGCGCCGCCAAACGATCCGAAAGGCGGCGCAAAGCCGCACGCTCCCCAGCCGCCGCCCAATCCGCCGCCGAAACCGGGCCATTAACGGTCCGCTCCGCTCCCGCGCCGGCTCTGCGGGAATTGCCTAACGAGTCGCTTTTCCGCGGCAAAATCATTCGCCGACGCGGTCGCCGCGCGAACGATTCGAGTCCTCGCATGCCTCGTGCTTTCTGTAACTCAGGCAAGACGCGCGATGTCATTATTTGGATTGTTATGTTGATTCCGCTGGCGGCCAAAGACTGGAATTACGAAGCCGCCGCGCATCTTCTCAATCGCGCCGGCTTCGGCGGCACGTCGCAGGAAATCGAGCAGTTGCGCGCGCAAGGTCTCGAAGCCGCGGTCGACTCACTGCTGCAGCCGCCTAACGAGTCCAGTTCGACCGACGACGCTGGCATGTCCTGGAACACGCCGGTCGATATTCTCGCGCGCCGTCGCGAATTGCTCAGCCTCAAAACCGACCCGGCCGAGCTGAAAAAAAAGCGCCAGGAAATGCAAAAAGAACAGCACGGCGAGCTGCGCGATCTGCGCGCCTGGTGGCTCGCGCGGATGAAAGCGACGAGCACGCCGCTGGTCGAGAAGATGACGCTTTTCTGGCACGGCCACTTCGCCACCAGCGCGCAAAAAGTGAAGCTGACTTATTTCATCTGGCGGCAGAACGAAATGTTTCGCCGCTTCGCCCTCGGAAATTTCCCCGCGCTCCTCCGCGCCGTCTCGCGCGACCCGGCGATGATGATTTATCTCGACCTGCAGCAGAGCCGCAAAGCGCACCCGAACGAAAACTGGGCGCGCGAAGCGATGGAGCTTTTCACTCTCGGCATCGGCCACTACAGCGAGGACGACGTGCGCGAATCGGCCCGCGCCTTCACCGGTTATCGGATCGATTATCAGCGCAATGAATTTCGATTCGTCAGGCGCGAGCAGGATGACGGGACGAAAACTTTTCTCGGCCGCACCGGCAACTTTTCCGGCGACGACATTCTCAACATCATCGTCGAGCAGCCGGCCTGCGCACAGTTCATCGGGCGAAAGCTCTGGCGTTTTTTTGTTGAAGACGAGCCGTCGTCGCAATCGGTCGCGGTCGCGGGCGATTTGCTCCGCCGGCATCAATTCGAGATGCGGCCGGCTTTGCGCGAAATCTTTCTCTCGGCCGATTTTTATTCCGACCGGGTCCGCCGCACGCAGATCAAAAGTCCGGTGCAGTTCCTCGTCCAAACCTGCAAGCTTCTGCAAACCGATTTGCCTTCCGCGGTCGCGAGCGAAGGCGCGATGACCGCGCTCGGCCAGCTCCTCTTCGCGCCGCCAAATGTGAAAGGATGGGACGGCGGGAAATCGTGGGTCAGCACTTCGACGCTGCTCTTTCGCTACAACTTCGCGAACTATCTGCTTAACGGCACCGCGCAACAGCCGCTCGCGCCCGCACCCTTGCAACGCGCGCCAGCCGAGATCGCCGACATCACGCCGGCCGATCTGCGGCAGAATCCCGAAGCGCTGGTCGCGCATCTCGCGCAAAGATTTTTCCAAACCAAGCCGGCGCCGAAAGAGAACGAAACGTTTCTCGCTTATCTGAAAGGTCGCGGGCCGGAAGTGAGCGACGAGACGCTGCGGCATTTGATCCATCTCATGATGAGCACGCCCGACTTCCAGTTGACCTGACGAAATGAAAACGCGTTTTCGAGCCATCGTTAGGCGGCGTTTCAAAATTCCTTTTGCGCGAAGGTTTTTCCATCTCGTTGCCATTTTATGAATCAGACTCTGCACACGCGCCGTCGTTTCCTGCGCACCTCTTTTCTCGGCGCCGCCGCCTCGTGGACGCTGCCGGTTTTCCTCGAGAAAACTTTTTTCACACTCGACGCGATGGCGGCCGATTCGCTCACCCAAACGGTCACCGGCAAGGACGGAACCATCCTCGTCGTCCTCCAAATGGCCGGCGGAAACGACGGCCTCAACATGGTCGTGCCCTTCGCCGACGACGCCTATCACCGCGCGCGGCCGAAGCTCGGCCTGCCCGCGGAAAAAATTATCCGCCTCGATTCCTACGCCGGTTTGAATCCGCGCCTAACGAACCTGAAGTCGTTTTTCGACGACGGCCATCTCGCGGTCATTCAAGGCGTCGGCTATCCGAATCCGAACCGCTCGCATTTTCGCTCGACCGAAATCTGGCAGACCGCGACCGACGCCGATCGCACCGAAAGCGAAGGCTGGATCGGCCGCTATTTCGACAATTGTTGCGCCGGGGCCGACCCCACAGTCGGCGTCGCGATCGGCGCCGAAATGCCGCAAGCCTTCGCCGCGCGCACGCCGACCGGCGTCGTTTTTTCGAAGCCGGAACAATATCGTTTTCGCAGCGACGACGGGACCGGCGCGACCTCGGAGGAATATTTTTACCGTCAACTGAACGGCGGCGCGGAAGCGAGCATGGCCGCGCCGGAAGGCGGCTCGATCGGCGCGATTGCGGGCGCGACGAAGTCCGACATGAGCGCGGCCGATTTTCTCCAGCGCACCGCGCTCGACGCGCAGATCAGCTCCGACAAAATCCTTGCGATCGCGCGCAAAACCAAGTCGCGCGTCCCCTACCCGCCCGGCCGCCTCGCCAACAATCTCAGCCTGATCGCGCGCATGATCGGCGGCGGCCTAACGACGCGCGTTTACTACGCGAGCCAGGGCGGATTCGACACGCACGCCGGCCAGATCGGCGCGCACGATCGGCTCATGCTGGAATTCAACGACGCCCTCGGCGCATTCGTCGCCGACCTGAAAGCGCAGGGAAATTTCCAGCGCGTGCTCCTCCTCACCTTCAGCGAATTCGGCCGTCGCGTGGAAGAAAATGCGAACGGCGGGACCGATCACGGAGCGGCCGCGCCCATGTTCGTGCTCGGCGGAAAAGTGAAGCCGGGACTTTTCGGGAAATACCCGAGCCTGACCGATCTTGATCGCGGCGATCTGAAATTCAACACTGACTTCCGGAGCGTTTACGGCACCGTGCTCGATCAATGGCTGCGCGCGCCGAGCGCGACGGTGCTCGGGCGAAAGTTTCCCGCGCTCGCCATTTGCTGACGCGCGGCGCGCGAGTTCGTTAGGCAAAGTCGCGCGCATTTTGCCTAACGAATAACATTGCTGTCATCCCGAACCGGCGGAGCGCGGTGAGGGACCTCCCGTCTGCAATCTGGACGTGAACGAAAATCACGCGCGGAGCGGTCCCCAGGCGCCGGGATCCGCCGAGCGCAAATTGCAACTGCGCGGTCCCTCGTCGTCTGCGCGACTCGGGATGACAACACGGTCGTCCACTGCTAGCGGCCGCCTTTGTCTCCTTGCTAATTTCACCTACATTCAGGCGCGTCACCTTCATGCCCGATGCAGACCGTCTCCGCGCGCACTTCGTTAGCGATTTACTACGAACATCCGAATTGGTTTCGTCCGCTTTTCGCCGAGCTCGAGCGCCGCGGCATTTCCTGCGAACGGATCGACGCACGCGAAACGTTCTTCTTCGACCCGGCCGATTCGGTCCGGAAATATTCCGTCTTCTTCAACCGCATGAGCCCGTCGGCTTATCTGCGGGATGGCGGCAGCGCGATCTTTCACACCCTGAATTTGCTCGCGCATCTCGAGCGCATCGGCACCCGCGTGATCAACGGCGCGCGTGCGTTTGCTTACGAAATTTCGAAAGCGCGCCAGCTCACTTTGCTGGCGTCGTTAGGCCTGCCCGCGCCGCGCAGCCGCGTTATCCATCGCGGAGCGGACGCGCCGGCGGCGGCGGAAGGTTTGCGTTTTCCGGTCGTCGTGAAAGCGAACGTCGGCGGGAGCGGCGCGGGCATCACGCGCTACGACTCGTTAGGCGAATTGCGCGACGCGGCCCGCGAAAACGAGATTGCGCTCGGTCTCGATCACGTCGCGCTCGTGCAGGAATACATCCCCGCGCGCGACGGTCACATCACGCGCGTCGAGACGCTCGGCGGCAAATTTCTCTACGCGATCGATGTCTATCCCGAAGCGGGCAGTTTCGACCTCTGTCCCGCCGATGCCTGCCGCACGCGCGATGGCGAAACGCTGGCGCGGAATGCGAACTCGGCCTGCCCGGTCGAGGCGGTGAAAAGCGGATTGCGCGTCGAAAAAGCGAACGTGCCTAACGACGTCGTCGTCGCCTGCGAGAAGATCGCGCGCGAAGCCGGCATGGATGTTGGCGGGATCGAATCGATGATCGACGATCGCGACGGCGCGCGCGTCTATTACGACATCAATGCGCTCTCCAATTTTGTCGCCGACGCACCGCGCGTGATCGGTTTCGATCCGCATGAGAAGCTGGTCGATTTCCTCGAAGCGGAACTCGGAGGAGTTCGGACATGATTTGGGACGGAAATTCCAATCTTTCGAGACGCTCTCGTTGCCTGTCATCCCGAGCCGCGCAGACGGCGAGGGACCTCGCAATTGCAATCCACGCGCCCTCGAAACGGACAGCGCAAACTGCAACTGCGAGGTCCCTCACCGCGCTTCGCCGCCTCGGGATGACAACGCTTGGGAAATTTCCGCAGGCTGCCGCGCGTTCGCGTTCGCTCCAGCTTCCGACCCTGGCCTAACGACATGCGTTACGGATATTGGCTCCCCATTTTCGGCGGCTGGCTGCGCAACGTGCCTGACGAAAAGATGGAAGCATCGTGGGAATACGTGCGCGACCTCGCGATTCGCAGCGAGCAGATCGGCTACGACCTCACGCTCATCGCCGAGCTGAATTTAAACGACATCAAAGGCGCCGCCGCGCCGACCCTCGACGCCTGGAGCACCGCCGCCGCGCTCATGGCGGTGACGCAGCGCCTCGAATTGATGGTCGCGGTGCGGCCGACTTTTCACTCACCCGCGCTCCTCGCCAAACAAGCGGCCAACATCGACCAGATCGGCGGCGCGGGCCGGTTGTCGCTCAACGTCGTCAGCTCGTGGTGGGCCGACGAAGCGAAAAAATACGGCGTCCATTTCGAGCAGCACGACGATCGTTACGCGCGCACCGCCGAGTGGCTCGACGTCGTCGATGGCATGTGGACGCGCGACCATTTTTCCTACGCGGGAAATTTCTATCGCGTGGAAGACGCGCTCATGCAGCCGAAGCCGATCACGCAACCGCGCCCCGTCATCTACGCCGGCGGCGAATCGGAAGCCGCCAAAAACCTCATTGCGCAAAAGTGCGACGCCTTCGTCATGCACGGCGATCCGCCGGAGAAAATTCGCGAGAAAATCGCCGACATGTCCGAGCGCCGCGAGCGGCTCGGCTTGCCGCGAATGCAATTCGGCATCGCCGCCTACGCCATCGTGCGCGACACCGACCGCGAAGCGCGCGCCGAGCTCGCCCGCATCACCGACGTGAAATCATCCGCCGGCGGCTACGACAACTACCAGCAATGGCTCAGCGGCACGAAACTCGAAGGCCAGATGTCGATCGACGAATATTCCGTCTCGAACCGCGGCCTGCGCCCGAACCTCATCGGCACCGCCGCGGCCGTGCGCGAGCGCATCGCAGCCTTCGCCGACGCCGGCGTCGACCTGCTCCTGCTGCAAAGCAGTCCCCAGCGCGAAGAGATGGAACGCTTCGCCGCCGAAGTCATCCCCGCCCCCAGCGCGGGAGGTAGATGATGGCGCCCTCGCCATCACAGATTTTTCTTTCCCGCACGCCCGCTCGTCGCAGAGGGGGTCGATGTCGCTCATCTTGCGCGTGGACTCTTTTCCGGGGTTTGCGCGGCGGCCGCCGCAAACGGCACGCCAGGGCGCGTGCGCTCCACGGCGTCCCATGCGATCGCGCAGCCCGGCCGCGGCGGCTATTCCGTTACACACGCCAGCGCGGCTGCGCTCCCCTCGCGCCGCAGCCTGACCCGGATCCATCCTTCCTTTTATCGAGCGCCGGATTTTTCGACCTGACGCGCCGTTCGCCTTTGCCAAATCCGCGCAAGTTTAAGCTCGCCGAATTAGTTTGACACCGCCGCGTAAACAGCCGGACAAACCGCGTATGAAAACAGCGAGGACTTCTACTTGGTTATTCGTTGCCTTCTTGGCACTGACGCTGGCGGCAGCCGCCAGCAAGACCGCAACCGCCGGCCGCGTTTACGGCGGCGGCACCCTCAACGACGGCACCGTCTTCGCGCTTTCGGCCGACGGCTCGACAGAAAACATTGCCCCCGTCAATACCCCACAAGGCCTCGCCTTTGGCCCCACTGGCGACCTCTACGTGGCCGATGAGTGGCAGAACCGCATCTTCCGCATCAGCCCGTCGGGCAAGAAGACCGTCTTCGTCTCCACTTATGCCATCAACTACCCGCACGCCCTCGCCTTCGACAGCGCCGGCAACCTCTTTGTTGGCCACGGCAATGGGATCGCGAAAATCGCGCCGGACGGCACCATCACGAAGTTTGGCGGCACGGCCACCAGCACAGGCCTCGCCTTCGACGCGGACGGCAATCTCTTCGCCATCGCAGACTACGCCTCCGTGGTGAAATACGCGCCCGACGGCAGCAGCACCACCTTCGCCTCCGGGTTCAGCCAGGCCGAGGATGTGAAACTCGACGCCGCCGGCAACGTCTTCGTCTCCGATTACGCCGCCGGCATCATCTACAAGATCACGCCCGACGGGACCAAGAGTGAATTCGTCACCGGGCTGACTCAGCCGCTCGGGCTCGCCTTTTCGCCGGGCGGGGAATTGTATATCGCCGCCCCGGGCTCGACCACTGGCTACATCTATCGCGCCTCGCCCAAGGGAAGACTGGCGTTCTTCGCCACCGCCAACACAAACTACCTCGCCTGGGGGCCTTGAACGTGGCTCATCCTTGCCTGCGAAACTCTCGACTGGATTACACGGAGTAATTCCGTCTACTTCTCGTTAGGCGTATTCACGCGCATGACAATCAGTAACGATCGCCTTTTGGACGTTGTGGTAAAAGTCGCGCGTCAGAAATTCGGCAGCAACGCCTTTCGCCGCCGCCCGTTGATGACTGCCGTCGAGGCCAGTGTGCGCGAGCTCGGCGCTTGGACTGCCGAAGACGACGTTATGTCGTCGTCCGTGGGCATGAAATCGCAGGGCCTTGCGAAGATTGTGGGCCATCTCGCACCTGAAGGAGAAGCAGCGTCTACTCAACTTACAGCGCGATAAATGGAGAGTTCCATGATTACGTTTGGGAGCTGCCACGCCATACACCTAACCATGCGATGCAGCCAACCCCTGGCCGGCGTACGACCAAGTTTTTCATGACTGCAACCTCACCTCCCGCCGCCACGCGCGTCCTCGCCAGCCGCCGCTCATCTTGTTCTCCTTAGATCCAATTGCGAAGCTACGAATCGATACAAATGAAAAAAGCATTTCAATCTTCACGCGATGTGATTATCCAGACCGACAATTGGGCCGAGGCGATTGAATTCTATGAGACCACGATGGGTTTCACCGTATCCCATCGAAGTCCGAACCTGATGGGTTTTGAGACCGGTGCATTCTGCCTCTACGTGGAGAAGGGAAATCGACCAGGCCCGGTCTTTGACTTTCTTGTGCCCGACATGCAGGCCGCGAAGAAGCGACTGCTCGCCGCCGGCTGTGCGGTGGTAGAGGAGAACCCCGCGATTCCGCGCTGCTACATCCGAGATCCATTCGGCCTCGTTTTTAACGTCGAAGAAAGCGATTCTGCTTAAGTGGATCTAACCAGACGATGCAGCGAACGGCGGACCGCGGGTAAAGGATGAAGGATGAAGGATGAAGGATGAAGGATGAAGGATGAAGGATGAAGGATGAAGGATGAAGGATGAAGGATGAAGCGAGAGGCGCGCGCTCTCGGTCGCCGTCGCTCATCTTATTCTCGTTAGGCGTAGTTGTACGCGCCACGCACATGATTACCACAATTACCGATGCAGAGTCAGCCGCGCACAGGCAAGCTGGACGTCGCGTCCAGTATCTCAGCATTGCGTGGACGTCGCTCGAAGCGATCATTGGCGTCGTCGCAGGTCTACTCGCCGGCAGCGTCGCGCTTATCAGCTTCGGCATTGACTCAGTTATTGAGGTCGCTTCTAGTGGCGTCATGCTTTGGCGGCTCGGCGACGATCCTCGCGCTGAGCAGCGGGAGGAAGCGGCACATCGCTTCGTTGGCATCTGTTTCCTCGGCTTAGCCGCTTACATAGCTTTCGATGCTCTGCAAGACCTGCTCGCTCACGCGGCGCCGCGCGTGAGCTACTTCGGCATCATCTACGCAGCGGCTTGTATCATCGTCATGCCTTTGCTGGCGCGCGCCAAGAGGCGCTCGGCAGCAAAGATTGGGAGCGACGCCATGCATGCAGACTCTCATCAGAGCGACATTTGCGCTTACCTTTCGATCATTCTGCTAGTTGGTCTCGCGCTGAACGCGCTGCTCGGCTGGTGGTGGGCTGATCCCGTAGCTGCGCTTTGTATGCTTCCTATTATCATTCGTGAAGGCTTTAGCGGATTACGGGGAGAGTCATGCACGCACCACCATTAACGCCTAACCATGCGATGCAGCCAACCCCGGGCCGGCGGACGGCCAAGCTTTCCATGACTCGCTCATCTTATTCTCGTTAGGCCTGATCAGATGACTATTACACTCCGCGAAGTGACGAAGGAAGATCTGCCGATTTTCTTTGAGCACCAGTTGGATGCCGAGGCGACCCGGATGGCGGCGTTCCCCAGCCGCGACCGCGACGCCTTTATGGCGCACTGGGCCAAAATCATGAGCAAGGAGACGAACCCGAGCGGAATCGTCAAGACCATCCTCGCGGACGAGACCGTGGCGGGCAACGTTGTCTATTGGGAAGCGGCGGGGGAGCCGAACATCGGCTACTGGCTGGGCAAGACCCATTGGGGAAAGGGAATCGCCAGTCGGGCCGTGGCCCAATTCCTGACCAGGATCGAGACGCGGCCGGTTTACGGGCATGTGGCAAAGCACAATCTCGGTTCGATCCGTGTCTTAGAAAAATGCGGATTCCAACTTGCGCGAGAGAATGTGTGCGATGGCGAAGAACTTGTCATGGAGCTGCGCTCAGATCGTTGCGCTGCGGCCGCCAATAAACCCATAAAGACCTAACCATGCGATGGAGCGAACGGCGGAGCGCAGATAAAGGAAGAAGGATGAACTGAAAGCGACGCACGCTCCCGTCCGCCGTCGCTCATCTTATTCTCGTTAGGCGGGGCACCACCATTTTATGCAAAGCAACAGCAACATTGTCCGTCACTTCGTCACCGAAGTCCTGAACCAAGGCAAGATCGAGTCCGCGGGCGAGTTCTTTTGGGAAGACATGGTGGAGCAAGTGCCGCTCCCGGGCCAGGGGCCGGGCCTCACTGGTTTGCAGGATGTCTTGCGTGGGATGCGGGCGGCGTTTCCTGACATGCATTGGACGGTCGAGGAACAGATTGCCGAAGGCGACAAGGTGATGACTCGCTTTGAGTGGACGGGCACGCACCAGGCAGAGTTTTTTGGCGTCCCCGCCACCGGACGCCCAGTGAGGGTGTGGGGGGTTGTGATTGACCGGCTGGAAGGCGGCAAGATCAAAGACACCCGCATCATTATGGATGCCCTCGGATTGATGATGCAGCTTGGCACATTCCCGCTCCCGCAACCATGAGCTGGATGCCGCCTAACCAGTCGATGGAGCGAACGGCAGACCGCAGGTAAAGGATGAAGGATGAAGCGAGCGGCGCGCACTCTCCCCAGCCGTCGCTCATCTTGTTCTCGTTAGGCCGATGCAGCGCACCAAATCCCTCTCAACCTCCGGCTCCTCTCGGGCTTGCTACAGCCCTTCCGATTTCGCATTGACATGATCACCCACCATAGATATGCAGGCTCCTCTCATCCATACGCACTCCAATCAAACACTCTTCAAATATTCACCATGAACCTTAAATCCATTCTGTGGCGCTGCAAACCCGGAGCCTATACCAAAGTGAAAGTCCCCATCACCTACATGATGAAAGGAGCGCAACCGTAGCTCTAACCTTGGCGCACCCCGCGACTCTTCTGGAGCGGGCGCTCTCTTAGCGCCCGAGACCAATTTTGCTTGCCGAGCATCCGCGCCTTCGAGTAATCTCCCTTGCGTGGCTCCTCCTCAGCCGCGGATTACATGGAGTAATTCCGTCTACCTTTGGTTAGGCCTCGATACAATGAGCAATAGCCTAGTTTACGATCTTGCGGTCGCCAACGTTCGCCGATTCGATCGACGAGCGGTTGACGTACGGCACAGCAAGCGACTCCAATCCTTCCCGCAGACCCTCAAACGCGCCCTGGTAACGGAACATGCGCGGCACATTACCGACGCCGAACGCGCTGCCCACGCTGAGCAAATGGAGTGGAGCTGGAGAGAGCTTTGGCGTCCCTCCTTTGTTCCAGACCTATGGTATGTCGACGCCGAAAAGCGCGTTGTTCACATCTTTGAGATAGAGGACACCTCGCCACTTACGTCCATTAAGCTATCGAAGCTAGTGGATTTCTGGTGGTCGATGGATAACGAATGCTGGGACGTGCAGTGCACTGTTTTTGACCGCTATGGATTGCAGCCTCGCCGTATCAACCTGCAACGAGCAGCGTTCCTCGATATGGGCGCAGACACCAACAGCGAAGGCTATCAGGCAGCGATCGAGTTCCTCCGGCTGCCACCGGATAACGAATGAAAGGCCTAGCCATGCGTTGGAGCGAATACCGGCCCCCTATACGCTCCACCCCTGAGATGACTTCCACACTTCCACTCCGAGCGACGCGCGCTCTCATCCGCCGTCGCTCATCTTATTCTCGTTAGGCCTCTACACCAATGCTAGAAGTTCATCCACCGCACGAAAGGGTCCACAGTTGGGCACAGTTCCTTGTTCACATAGCCGCGATCGTCATCGGCCTGATCATCGCCGTCAGCCTTGAACAGACTGTAGAGTTCTTCCACCATCGCCATCAGCGCGAGGAGCTGGAAGCAGCATTACAGAGAGACGGGAGGGCAAATCGAGAATATATAAAGGACGACATTGCCAAAGCCCAAGGCATTCTCGACTGGGCACTGGAGCAGGCCTCGGCATTGGAGCGTGCCGGTGCGACCAGTCCACCGACCCTGCGACTCGTTCCTCATGCATTCATCGGTTCCCCCGACGCGGGCGTCTGGCCCTCTGCGAAAGCCAGCGGCGTGGCTAATCTCCTTCCGGCCAGTGCACAGAATTGGTTTGAGTATCTGTTTGAGGAGTACAACGACACATTTGCCTCTTCGGCCAGCGCGAGTGGACAACTGTATCTCGCCTACGCTGCCTTGGATCAAGCGATCATCGGCCGTGCGAGAGAGACTAAGCCCGGCGAAATCGATGTCTCGACGCTCACCGCAGGGCAACGCGCGGCGGCTGTTGACTGCCTCCGTGCCATCGCCGAACGGGCACGGACGGTCATGCTGCGTTTGGTCATCTGCGATGCGGCCAACGAATACATTCTCTCGACCCCCCTTGACCAACTGGACACGTCGGAAGCGGGGAAGCGATACACAAGAATTTTTAAGGAGGCCCTGGAAGCTCACCCGGCTACGAAATATGTGTTCGGTGGCTATTAGTCAGGCGGAAATTGTCTCTCCGCCGCATTCTTTCCTTCTTCCAAATGTGCAATCGCAGAATCAACCCCCGCGCCAGCAAGTTATTCGTAATTGCTGCGGGCGTGATTCGGAGTCCTCTCGGTGGAGGTAAACGGCGTCGCAATGAGACCTAACCAAGCGCTCCAGCCAACCGCTGACCGTTCCGATGAGGTAGCTTTCAAATGACCTCAACAATTAAATGTGGAGCAAAGCTCGCCTCCGCCAGCGGTCGCCTGAGCTTGTTCTCGTTAGGCCCTTGGATTACCTTGTGAGCACGATATGACTGAGCCGCTTGCATCGCCGGAGATTTATCCGATGCCGTCCTTCCCGATGCTCCTCGTGCGGGACATCGAGGCGTCCTCGCGCTGGTATCGGGAGGCGCTCGGGTTCGAGCACATCTTTACGATCCCTGGACACGGCGGCGTCCCAGTCGTCGTCCACCTGCGGTGGACCAAATACGCAGACGTGCTTCTACGCCGTGAGGTAGGGCCGCGCGACGAACATACGAAGGGGATCGGGATCAGTCTTTCGTTCGCAGTGTTTGGCGGCAGTGTCGATGCAATCGCCGCTCGGGCGCGGCACTATGGAGCGAAGCTCGAAAGCGAGCCGAAAAACCAGCCGTGGAACGCTCGCGACTTCAGCATTCGCGATCCTGACGGATTTTTGTTGACCTTTACCCAGGGGCCGATCGATCCCAACCTCACGATGGATCGCCTGATCGGCCGCAGCCTCGACGTGGAAACCTAACCGTGTGATGCAGCCAAGCACTGGCCGGCATAGGCCCAAGCTTTCCATGCCTCCAACCTTCGATCCCGCCGCCACACGCGCCCTCACCAGCGGTGGCTCATCTTGTTCTCGTTAGGCCACTCAGGCACAATGTCAGTCCCGAAATACGATCAGCTGTTCAACCCGCTACTCCAAGCTCTGCGTGACCTTGGCAGTTCGGCGTCAGTGGCCGAGCTGGAGGATCGAGTAGCCTCGCTCCTTCAGCTCTCGGAGGAGGATGTCGCTACTATCCACAAGGGCAACCGCACCCGCGTAAGCTACAATCTAGCTTGGGCGCGAACTTACCTGAAGAAATTTGGCGTGATTGACAACTCCTCAAGAGGAGTTTGGTCGCTCACGCCTAAAGGCCAGCAGACGGAGAAAGTCAACCCGGACGAGGTCAAACGCTTTGTGGTCGCCCGCAACCGGGAGGAAGCGATTGCCGCTGAGGACGACTCGGGAGACGTAACAGAGTTTGACGAGGTCTCCTGGGAGGACGATGCGCTTGAAGCCCTCAAGCGCATGCCAGCCGAGAGCTTTGAGCGGCTATGTCAGCGGCTTCTACGCGAGTCGGGCTTCATTCAAGTCGAAATTAGTGGTCGCAGTGGCGACGGCGGTATCGACGGTCGCGGGGTGGTGAAGCTTGGCCAGATCATTTCGTTTCATGTTCACTTTCAGTGCAAGCGTTATCGAGACAGCATTTCCTCGCCGCTTATCCGTGACTTTCGTGGTGCCATGGTCGGTCGCGCTGACAAAGGCATTTTTATCACCACAGGTTCTTTCACGCGCGACGCACGACAGGAGGCTCTCCGAGACGGAGCGCCCCCTCTTGACTTGATAGATGGAGACGACTTGGTGAAGATGCTCAAGACATTCAGGCTCGGCGTGACTGTCCGTGAGAAGATCGTTGAAGACGTGTCAGTCGATAGGCGATGGTTCGAGACCTTCTAACGTCGCCTAACCAAGCGATGGAGCGAACGGCGGAGCGCAGGTGAAGGATGAAGGATGAATTAAGAAGGATGAAGGGAACGGCGCGCGCTTTCTCGAGCGGTCGCTCATCTTGTTCTCGTTAGGCGCGAACGGCGGCGGACCGTTTTCGCCTTCGACTGGTTCGGAAGTGGGCTGGGGCGGGACGTTCCTTGGCTCGTTGGTTTCGATCTTGACTTGATTGGAGACGACTGCGGTTTGGTTTGGCCCGGGCTTGGCCTCGGGGGGCTCGGCTTGAGGTTCGTTTGCGCGCGCCTTGGTTACGGTTGGCCCGTTCTTGACCTGAGGTGGCGCGGGTTGAGTTAAGAAGGGCGCGGGCTTGGCTCAGGTCGAGACGCACGAGGCCTGGGTCGGCTCAACATGAGCCTGGGTTGGGCCGTTTGTGGCAAGGGATGGTTCGACATGGACCTTGGTTTTGGCTTTCCCATGGGCGGGCGGGCTTCCCGCGGCCGGGGGCCGGGAGAAAAATCGCGCTCCGGCGAGGGTGTGGCATACGGACTGCTCTCCTGGGGCTCATGTTAGCAATACTAAAAACGAAGGGGGGTGAAAAGAATGCTATTACCAAGAGTAAATAGAAGCGCCTATTCCCAGGCGCCCGATCCGGGGGTGAGCCAGGCAGCCGGCAAAGTCATTGTCGGCATACCGACTGTGATCCCCACTCCAGGGATGGAGTGGCCGGTCTCGGCCGCCGATCTGACGGACTTGAAGAAGACGTTCGACGACCTGATTATCTCGGGAACGAGAGTCGGCCGCCTGAAGACGGCGCTGAAGAACGCGGCCAAGGCGGCCGTGATCGATGCGCTGGATAAGGATGCCAGCTTCGCTGAGATCGTCTGCAACGACGATCCGGCGGTCATCATGCAGATCGGCTACGAGCCTGTGAGCGCGAATCACGCGCAGAGCATGCTCAATCCACCCGAAGTCATCGGCGTGGAGACGCCCCAGGCTGCGCAGCTCAAACTGCGCATCCGCGGGGATCGCAACACGAAGAGCTTCGTGGGCCGGATCAAGAAGGTGACGGATGGCGACTACGGTCCCACCGTCTCCTTTGCCAGCTCGCGCAAGATTCTCTTCGACAATCTGCTCGGAGGAGTCACTTACGTGATCCAGTTGATGGGGATCGGTGGCAGCACCGGTCAAAGCGACTGGAGCGAGCCCGTGCAAGGCATGCCGAAGTAATTCGGCCGGCCAGTGAAGGGCCGGGGGCAACTTCCGGCAGAATGCGGTTTGATTCAACTTTAACCCGCCGGCGGGGGGCAACTCTCGCCGGCGATTTTTTTGCGCGGTCCGGGAGGAAAGTGGCACAGGCTTCCAGCCTGTCTTGTTCACAATGGCAAGCGGGACGCTCGCGCCACGGTATTGTAGGACAGGCTTCCAGCCTGTCTTGTTTACGACGGCAAGCGGGGCGCTTGCCCTACAACAGAGTGGCGCCGACAGGCCGCCTCTCTCGTTCACAACAGCAAGCGGGACGCTTGCCCTACAAGGGTTGGCGCGGCAGGGAATTTGCTTGACGGGCGGGGCGGCCGGGCGTTACGAAGCTGGAGGTATGAAGCGACGATGGCTTTTCTCTCTGGCGATGGGGACGATGACGGGGACGATTTTGGGCGCGGCGGGGCCGGGCGGGCCTCAGTTGCGCGAGGCATCGAAGACGATTTACGAGCCTTATACGGTGAGCACGATCGCCGGGTGGGGAAGTAATGAGCATACGGTGGATGGGCCGCCCAATGTGGCCGAGTTTTCCAATCCCGACGGGGTGGTGATCGACAAGGCGGGCAATGTCTTCGTCTCCGAGTATTACGGCGAGACGATCCGGAAGATAACGCCGGCCGGGGTCGCCTCGACTTTCGCGGGCGCGGCCGGGCAGCCGGGGAGCGCGGATGGAACCGGCGCCGATGCGCGTTTTAGCGGCCCGGCGGGGATGACGATCGCGGCCGATGGGACGATTTACCTGGTGGATTCGTTCAATGAGACGATCCGCAAGATTACGCCGGGAGCGGTGGTGACGACGCTGGCCGGGTCTCCGGGGCAGGGCGGTTTCGTCAATGGCGTGGGGAGCGCGGCCCGGTTCTACGATCCGCACGGCATCACCCTGGATAAGTCGGGGAACCTCTTTGTGGCCGACACTTACAATTACGCCATCCGCGAGATCACCCCGGACGGCACGGTGAGCACCTACGCGGGGGGCACGCGCGGCTCGACCAATGGTCCCGGGGCGAGCGCGTCTTTTGACGCGCCAACCGATGTGGCGGCCGACAGTTTGGGAAATCTGTACGTGGCGGAGAATGCCGATAACTTCGACGTGCGCAAGATCGACGCCGACGATATTGTTTCCACTTTCGCCTCGGGGCTCGGCTTCCCGATCGGTCTGGCGGTGGATGCCAGCCAGAACGTCTTCGTCGGGAATGGGACCGAGATTACCGAGATCACGCCGGGCGGCGGGGTGAGCACTTTCGCGGGGGGCCGCTTCGGGAGTGCGGACGGGGTGGGAACGGAGGCGGAGTTTGCCTACGCGATGCGAATCGGGGTGGATGGGGCCGGGAACTTTTATGTCTCGGATGCGCACGAGGACTGGGGCTTGTGGTCAAACGAGACCATTCGCAAGATCACGCCGGCCGCGGTGGTGACGACTTTGAGCGGAGTGTCGGACATGGGGAGCCGCGATGGCGTGGGCGAGGCGGCGCGTTTCTTCTACCCGGAGGGAGCGGTGGTGGCGGCCAATGGAACTCTTTTCATCGCGGATACTTATAACGATACCATCCGCAGGATCGCTCCCGACGGGACGGTATCGACGTTCGCCGGGAAGGTGCAGACGCCGGGCGATGTGGATGGGAGCGCGACGGAGGCGCGTTTCAATGGGCCCGCCACCCTGGCTCTCGACCAGCACGGCAATCTTTTTGTGGCCGATGAAGGGAACGGCACGATCCGGAAGATCACGCCTTCGGGACAGGTCATTACGCTGGCCAACGGCTATGCCTTTAAGTTTCCCGAAGGCGTGGCGGTCGATCGCGCGGGCACGGTTTACGTGGGCGACAGCAATGACAACACGATCGAGAAGATTGCTCCCTCGGGCGAGGTGACCGTCCTGGCGGGCTCGCCCGGGAAGACCGGCGCCGCTGATGGGAAGGGAAGCAAGGCGCGCTTCAGTTATCCCGCCGGCATTGCGCTCGATTCGACGGGCAACATCTATGTGGCGGATGAGAACAATAACGCGATCCGCAAAGTCACGCCGCGCGGAGTCGTAACCACCCTCGCCGGAGGCCGGGGCCAGGGCAGCCGGGATGGGAAAGGAAGTCTGGCGTCCTTCCGCGGCCCGACGGCGGTGGCGGTCGATGCCGCGGGCAATGTGTTCGTGAGCGACTACGGCAATTCCACATTGCGCAAAGTGACGGCCGCTGGGTTCGTCACCACCCTGGCCGGCCTCGCGCGCACGCAGGGGTGGGTCGACGACACGGGCGCGGCGGCGCGCTTCGTGAATCCTTTTGGCATCACGGTCGATGCCGCGGGCAGCCTCTACCTGTGTGACGTCAATAACGACACCATCCGCAAAGCGGTTCCGGCCTCGAAGTAGCGGCGCGGGCGCACGACGGGGCGGGATCTCGCGGGATGGGTAACTAATGGGCCTCGCGGCATGCCACCCGTAGGCGGGGCGCGCCTTCAAGGCGAGCATGGCGAACAGGCAAGGCGATGGTATTAGCACAGGCTTCCAGCCTGTCTCGAGTGGGATGGCAGGCGGGAGGGCTGTGTCCGGGGGGAAAGTGGCACAGGCTTCCAGCCTGTCTCGTTCACGACGGCAAGCGGGACGCTTGCGCCACGGTTAATCGGCGCTCATCTGCACGCGCACGATGAGGCCGTGAAAGCCGGTGCCGTCGACGTAGAAGCCGCAAATGAGATTGTGTTTGTTGATGCCGGTGAAGACCGTGGCGGCCGCCCCCGGGTAATCGTAAACAAAATATTCCTTGTCGGGCAGGAACACGACGGCGTGGGTGACGGTGTGATTCTGGGCGCTGCCGACCATGAGCGCGCGGTCGTTGATGCCGTAGACCCGCGTGTTGTCGCTATGGCCGACTTTTAGCTGCTTGACAAACTGTCCGTCCGCATCGCGCAGGTAACCGTAGAAGCCGCCAAGCCCGTTGTAAAAGCCGGCGCACTGGTCGTGGTCGTTCAGGCCTCCGCCGTAGGTCTCCGCATCGGGGGCAGGCACGGCGTAGGTAGTGACGGTGCCGCCGATGCCGATGAAGCCGACGTAGGAAGAGCTGAAGGTCGCGCCGCTCAGGTGACCGGCATTGTTGACTCCGAGCAGCGAGGTCGCGGTCGCTCCCGGGATGGTAAAGTCGGCGAAGACGCCCTGGGAAAAGGTGAAAGCGCTAAATTCGTTCGCGGCGTTTCTGTAATAGCCGCAGATGAAGGAGCTGTCGTTGATGCCGGTGAAGACGGTGGAGTTCGATTGGTCGTCAGGCGCGGCGAGGAGCGCGCTGAAGGCGCCGTTGGCTGTGCGCTCGAATCCGTGGTGGCCGGTCTCGGGCCCGTAGAATTGTCCCACGATGTCGCCCCGATCGTTGATGCCCATCGGCATGGTGCCGTAGCCATTCTGGCTCTGCGCGGGGTAATCGAAGGTGGTGACGAGTGTGAAGGTAAGGGAAGCGGCCTGCGCGGGCGCGACCCCGCCGCGGCAGATGGAGGCGGCGAGGATTGCGGTGAGGAGAAGGTGGCGTGGTTTCATGGCGAAATCGTGAACAAGTTTCGCGGCTGATGTCAAGACTTCGCGGCAGTGGTGTGGCACAGGCTTCCAGCCTGTTGAAGTGGCACAGGCTTCCAGCCTGTGTTGGGTGGATGGCAGGCGGGACGGCTGCGCCACTTTTTCTGCTTGCCAACGGGAACAGAAACACTCAGACAAGAGATGGAGGCGCGTGCTTTGGATGCGCCGGAGAGGAAGGAATCCATGAAATTCAACCAGCCGATTGTTCGTTCCATTTTGTCCGCGATGCTTTTTGCGGGGGGCGGAATGTTTCTCGCCGGAATGGCGGCGGGGGCGCAGCGGGCGACGGGGGATGTGGAGTTTTTTGTCGTGCAGAGCCGGCCGTCGGATGTGGCGTTTGACGGAGCGAATGTGTGGGTGACGAACGAGGGGAGTAGCACGGTCTCGAAGCTGCGGGCGAGCGATGGGGCGAATCTCGGGACGTTTCTGGTCGGCTTCGATCCGCTGACGGTGTTGTGCGAGGGCGGGAATGTCTGGGTGGCAAACCAGGGCAAGACGGTGACGAAGCTGCGGGGAAGTGATGGGACGACGCTCGGCGCTTACGCGACGGGCGATGGGTCGGTCGGTCTCGCTTTTGACGGGAAGAATATCTGGGCGACGAACGCGTTCGACGACACGGTGACGGTGTTGCGGGCGAGCGATGGGACGATGCTGCGGAGTGTGACGGTGAGCGGTGATCCGGAGGGTATTGTTTTTGATGGGACGAGTCTTTGGGTGAGCACCTTTTATGAGGGCACGGTGAGCAAGATTCGGATCGCGGATGGCGCGATCCTGGCGACGGTGACGTTGGGGTCGCTGCCCGAGGGGATGGTGTCGGACGGGCAGCATCTCTGGGTTTCACTGGCCGACGCGCGGCGGGTCGCGACGTTGAGGTTGAAGGACGCCGTTCCTGATCGAGCGGTGAAGGTGGGCCCGGGACCGGTGGCGGTCGCCTTCGATGGGAGCAGCATTTGGGTGGCAAACAACGGGTCGAATACCGTCTGCAAGATCACCCCGCCGTGAGGCCGCGGCCGTGGCCTGATCGAGAGATTTATGAAAGCAAGATTGATTGTTTTAATTGCGTTCGCTTTTCCCATTCAACTCTGGGCCGGCAGCGCCACGTGGTCGGCGAGTCCGGTGGATAACGACTGGTCGCACCGGCTGAATTGGACGCCGCACCAGGTGCCGCGGGCTCTGCCGGACAGCGCCAGCTTCGCGCAGTCGAGCGGGACGCAGGTGATCGCCAATTTCGATGTCAGCATCGCGGCGCTGACTTTCGAGGCGGGGGCGAGCGCTTACACCATCAGCACGATGGGCAGCGCGACTGTTTTCCTCAGCCGCGGGTTGTTCAACGATTCCGGGATCGAGCAGGATTTCGTCCTTACGCTGGGCGACCGGGGCAAGAATGGATCGCTTGAGTTTTACAACTACGCCTCGATCGATCCCAATTGCGTCATCACCTGTGAGGCGGGGGCGACGATCTACACCGGGGAGCTGGGTTTTAGCGACCATTCGAGCGCGGGGTCGGCGATGATCATCAATCAGGGCTGCACCGTGCCCGGGGCCTACGGCGCGCATACCGACCTGGTCGGGCACGCCACGGGCGGGAATGCGACTTTTATCAATAACGGCGGCGCGGCTGACGGAGCGGCCGGCGGGGAGACGAATTTCTTCGATAGCGTGACGGCGGGGGACGCGACCTATATTAACAATGGCGGCACCGCGGCCGGGGCTGATGGCGGCTCGACCGAGCTACTGGGGAGCGACGCGGCCAATTCGACCATGATCGCGAACGGCAGCGCGGTGCCCGGCGCGCAGGGCGGCCGGGTGGTCTTTTTCGAGACGACGCATGCGACCACGGCGACGTTGATCGCCAATGGCGGCACGAACGGCGGCGAGGGCGGGACGGTTTCGTTTGGGGATCAATCCTACGGCGACACGGCGCGGGTGGAGGTTTTCGGGACCGGCGTGATGGAAGATGCCACCACGCACTCGAAGGCGTTGACGATCGGTTCGCTGGAGGGCGATGGGATCGTGACTTTGAATCACGACCATCCGCTCAGCGTTGGCGGCAATAATATGAGCACGACCTTTTCCGGCCTGCTCCAAAATCCCTCGGGCGGCGCGGGATCGTTGACAAAGACAGGCAGCGGCACGCTCACTCTCACCGGCGCCAACACTTATACCGGGCAGACGATGGTCGGCGCAGGCACGCTGGCGGTCGGGAACGCGAGCGGTTCGGCCACCGGCACAGGGCTGGTTTACATCAACATCGGCACGCTCGGCGGAAGCGGAATCGTCGGCGGACCGCTCACCATCGGCAGTGGGAATAACGGGAGCGCCACGGTCGCTCCGGCGTTGGGCGGGAGCCAGCCGACGACGTTGACCGCCGCCAGCACCCTCACCTTTCAGTCGAACGGGATCTACGCCTGCACTTTCACGGCGAGTAAATCCAAGGCGAGCGCCGACGAGGTTGTGGCCAAGGGGGTCACCATCACGCCCGGAGCGACGTTCAATCTCACCGGCACCGGCAGCCTGAAAGAGGGATCGGTCCTGACCATCATCAGCAATACAAGCAAAACCCCAATCAGCGGCACCTTCAGCAATCTGGCCGACGGAACGATCCTGAATGTGAACGGGCAGAATCTCCAGGCCAGCTACGAAGGCGGCGATGGGAACGATCTCACCCTCACGGTCGTGCCCTGACTTCGCGTTTAGGGGGCGAGAATCCCCTCGCCTGCGCCATGTCTTCTTTCAGCTTTAGAAACAGGAAACCTCTAGCCAACCGCGCCCATGAAGTGTGAGTCGCCCGCGGTTGCCATCGACACTTCGCCCTTTGTTCGTTAGGCATTTCTTTCATGTATCTTTGGCGGCGGCGGGTTAATTCGGCTTCGCTGAGTGCGGAGGAGCTTTTCGCGCTCGCGCCGGGGCGGGTGGCGATTACGCAGGTTCACGGGCAAAGGCGAGCGGTGGTGGAGGTTTGCTGCCGAACGAAGAATGAGGTGCGCGAATGGCAACGGCGGCTGGGTGGGCGCTCGGAACGGTTGGCGGCCGGTTGGGAGAAGAAGTATCTCGCGGCGGCGCGGCTCGCGCCGCTGCGCATCGGGCGGCGGTTGCGGGTGGTGTCGGACGCGGGAGGAGGGTTGCCTAACGAACTCGTGATTCCGGCGGCGGGGGCGTTTGGGACCGGCGAGCATGCGACGACGGCGATGTGTCTGCGGTTGCTCGAGGAGGTGTCGCGCGGGCGTTCGTTAGGCTGGAGGATGCTCGATGTCGGGACGGGGACGGGAATTCTCGCGCTGGCGGCGCGACGGTTGGGCGCGGTGGCGGCGCTCGGGCTCGATAACGATCCGCGCGCGGTGGCGCATGCGCGCGCGAATGCGCGGATGAATAAAATCGGCGCGGTGAAGTTCGTTAGGCAGGATTTCTTGCGCTGGAAACCGGAGGCGCGGTTCGATTTTGTCGCGGCCAATCTTTTCAGCGAGCTGCTCATTGCAGCGGTGCCGGTTTTTCGGCGTTCGTTAGGCACGAATGGCCGCCTGATTCTGTCTGGGATTTTGCGCGCTCAGGCTGACGAGGTCATTCAACAGTTCTCGCGTTGCGGTTTTGCGCTCTTGGAAATTCGCCGGCGCGGAAAGTGGGTCGCGCTTTTGCTCGCGCGCAAAAGCTAGTTGAACGCTCGTTAGGGCGCGGCTAACTTTCGACCCCGAGCGACTTCGATTGCCTGCCCCGCGGCTCAATCCACGCAGCCGCTCCTAATTATGCAGTCGGAAGAACTCGCCTACGTCATCGTCACGCCCTACTCGATGCGCAAATCGCGCACGGGCGGAATCGTCGCGCGGCTCATCTCGCGCACGGGGCTCGATTTGATTCGCGGGCGGATGTTCGCGCCCAGCGCGGAACTCGTTAGGCGTTATGCCGAGACGATCGTGACGGAGAGCGAGCCGCGGCATCGCGCGACGCAGGAGTTGATCCGCGAGTATGCGCTGAAGAATTTTAGCGGCTCGGTGAATGGTCAGCGGGCGCGCGTGTTGCTGCTCGTTTTCGGCGGTGAAAACGCGATCCGGAAAATCCAGAATGCGGTCGGTCACATCGTGCACGAGCGCACGAGCGGCGAGACGATTCGCGATACCTTTGGCGATTACATCACGGACGGCAGCGGCAAGGTGACTTACTTCGAGCCGGGTGTGCTGGCGGCGTTCGATGCGGCGGCGATCGAGCGCGATTTGAAATTGTGGGCGGAATTTTCCGACCGCGACGGCGGGATTCTCGATCACGCGATCGAGTTCCCTAACGATGCCAAAATCGAGAAGACGCTCGTGCTGATCAAGCCGGATAATTTCAAGTTTCCGAACTCGCGGCCGGGCGGCGTGATCGAGCTTTTTTCGCGGAGCGGGCTCTACATTATTGGTTTCAAGGTGCACCGCATGAGCGTGGCGCAGGCGGAGGAATTTTACGGGCCGGTGCTGGAAGTTTTGGAAAGCAAACTGGGCGCGGAGAAGGGTCGCGGCGCGTGGGAAGACGTCGTCGAGTTCATGTCGGGCGGCCGGCCGAGCGCCGTCAGCGATGCGCAACGCAACGAGCCCGGTTCGGAGAAATGTATCGCGCTCGTTTACCAGGGCGAAAACGCGGTCGCGAAAATCCGCGAGGTGCTCGGACCGACCGATCCGAGCAAAGCCCCGCCGGGTTCGATCCGGAAAGAATTTGGCCAGACGATCATGGTCAACGCCGCGCACGCGTCCGATTCGGCCGAGAACGCGCGGCGCGAGATGGAGATCGTGCAGGTGCGCGAGAACAACCTGAAACCTTTGATTGAAAACTTCTACGCGCGCCCATAACTTGCGCTCCCCGTTTTTGGAAAACCGATTTTGAATACTGCGATCATGGAAATCTCGACGCGCGCATCTCAACTCACCCCGTCGCTCACGCTCTCGATCGACAGCAAAGCGAAGGCGATGAAAAGCGAGGGCATCGACATCTGCGGATTTGGCGCGGGCGAGCCGGACTTCGACACGCCGGAGCACATCAAGCAGGCGGCGATCGCGGCGCTCGAGCAGGGCTTCACGAAATACACGCCGAGCTCCGGGTTGCCGGAATTGCGCCAGGCGATCTCGGAGAAATTCGCCGCCGATAACGGCCTCGAGTATCGCTCGAGCCAGGTGATCGTGAGCAACGGCGCGAAGCATTCCTGCTACAACGCGATCCTCGCGACTTGCGAAGCGGGCGACGAAGTGATCATCCCGTCGCCCTATTGGGTGAGCTATCCCGACATGGTGCGGCTGGCCGGCGCGGAGCCGGTGATCGTGCAGACGAACGAGCGCAATAATTGGAAGATGACGGCGCAGGAATTTGAAAACGCGATGACGCCGCGGACGAAAATGGTGATCATGAATTCGCCTAACAATCCCAGCGGCGCGGTTTACACGCGCGAGGAATTGAGTGCGATCGTCGATGTCGCGGCGGAGGAGGACATCTACATTCTCTCGGACGAAATTTACGAGAAGCTCGTTTACGACGGCGTGAAACACGTCAGCATCGCCTCGCTTTCGAAGCAGGCTTACGACCTCACGATCACGGTCAACGGTTTCAGTAAATCCTACGCGATGACCGGCTGGCGGCTCGGTTACATGGGCGCGCCGGAAGCGATCGCGAAAGCGGTCGATTCGATCCAGAGCCACACCACGGCGAACCCGTGTTCGTTCGCGCAAAAAGGCGGAATCGCCGCGCTCAAAGGCGACCAGCAACCGCTCTCCGACATGCACGACGAGTTCGATATGCGGCGCAATTACATGTTCGATCGCGTCTCGAAAATCGCCAACATCACCGCCGTCAAACCACAGGGCGCGTTCTACATTTTGGTCAACATCAGCCAGCTCGGTTTGAACTCGCAGAATTTCGCCGATCGCCTTCTCAGCAAAGCCAACGTCGCCGTCATTCCCGGCGCCGCGTTTGGCGACGATCGCACGATTCGTCTGAGCTACGCGACGAGCATCGACATCATCAAAAAAGGTCTCGATCGCTTCCAGGATTTCTGCCGCACGCTCTGACGCGCGAAGTTTCGGACCGCGAAAACTCCACGCCGCGAAAGCCGCGCGCAACCACCCGAGTGTCATCCCGAGCAGAGCGAGGGACCTCTCAAACAACCCCCGGCGCCGTGACTCCTTGCGGCTCGCTCGCCCTCATCCTGCACGCCCATTTGCCATTCGTTAGGCATCCCGAGCACGAAGATTTTCTCGAAGAGGACTGGCTCTTCGAAGCCATCACCGAAACCTACCTGCCGCTCATCCGGATGATGCGCCGGCTGCACGAAGACGCCGTGCCATTTCGCCTGACGATGTCGCTCACGCCGACCTTGTGCGCGATGTTGCGCGACGAACTTTTGCAGCGGCGTTACCTGCGCCATCTCGAACGGCTGATCGGTCTCGCGCGCCAGGAAATCGGACGCAATCGCGACCAGCCGCAACTCGCCGGGCTCGCGCGCTTCTACGAAGATTTCTTCGCCGACGCGCGCGCATTTTTTGCCGACACACTGCAATGCGACGTCGTTAGGGCGTTTCGCGAATTGCAGGACGAAGGCGGCCTTGAAATCATTGCGAGCGCGGCGACCCACGCTTTCCTGCCGCTGCTTGCCGATTTTCCCGCAGCGCAACGCGCCCAAATTCTCCTCGGCCGCGACAACTATCGCGAAAACTTCGGCTGCGAGCCGCGCGGTTTCTGGCTGCCCGAATGCGGTTACAACGCCGGCCTCGATTCCATTTTGCAGGAAGCGAACCTGCGTTGGTTCATCGTCGACGCGCACGCCCTCATGTTCGGCGAGCCGCGCCCACGCGCAGCTTTCTTCGCTCCCTGCTTTACGCCCGCGGGACCGGCCGCGTTCGCGCGCGACCGGGAATCAAATCGCGAAATCTGGAGCGCGGAATGCGGTTATCCCGGCGATCCGAATTACCGCGACTTTTATCGCGACATCGGCTTCGATCGCTCCGAATCGGAGTTGCGCGCCTTCGTTAGGCCGGTGGGTTTTCGAAAATTCAGCGGCATCAAATATCATTCCGTGAGCGAGCGCGGCGCTGAGAAAAAACTTTACGACCGCGAAGCTGCCTTCGCGATCGCGGATCGGCATGCGCTCGATTTTCTCGCGAAGCGCCGCGCGCAATTCCGCGAGCTCGACGCGATGGTGGATTCTCCGATGATCGTTAGTCCATTCGATGCCGAGCTTTTCGGCCACTGGTGGTTCGAAGGCCCGCAATTTCTCGAGACGCTTTTTCGCGAAGCCGCGACGCTCGCAGACTTTCATTTGACGACACCGAGCGAATTTCTAGCCGCGCATCCCTCTCAACAAATCGTCAGGCCAAATCCGTCGAGTTGGGGCGAGGCCGGTTTCAACCGCGTCTGGCTCGACGAGAGCAACGCCTGGATTTATCCGCACCTGCACGCCGCGACTCGTCGCATGATCGAACTCGCGCGCCGGGAAGCGAACACAACCGATTCGCAAACCGAGCGCGCGCTCCGGCAATGCGCGCGGGAGTTGCTTCTCGCGCAAGCGAGCGATTGGGCGTTCCTGATCAAGACTCGCACCGCCGCCGAGTACGCAACCGCGCGGACGCGCGAACATCTAGCGCGCTTTAATCGGCTCTTCGATCAGCTCTCGGCCGATCATCTCGAGCTCGATTTCCTCGTTGAGTGCGAATCGCGTTCGCCAATTTTTCCCGATCTCGACTGGCGATATTATTCCTGATGCGCGCGCTGGCTCTCTCCTGCATCGCACTTTTCTGCTCGCTTATCCTGACGCGAGCAGAGGAGTCGCCAACCCCGACGCCTTCGCCAAACCCACGACTCGTTAGGTTGCATTTTGTCCCGCCGCCGCTTGAGGGAACGATCAGTCTCGGGATTTTCGACGCGACCGGAAAACTTGTGCGCGTACTGCATCGCGAAGATGAGATCTCCGATTTCACCGCCGGCCATGACGCGCTCGAGACGACTTGGGACGGCAAAGACGATTCGGGTCATCCGCTGGCGGCAGGCCGCTATCACGCGCGCGGCTTTTTGTTAGGCGGAGTGCAGGTCGAAGGCGTCGGCTATTTTTTTAACGATTGGGTGACAGACGAACATTCGCCCCACATCGCGCGCGTGACGCAGATCGAGGCGAACGATTCTTCGCTTCGCCTAACGACGACGCTCGCGGGCGGCGCGACTTCCTCATTCCTTTTCGATCCAGCGACGGGAATGCTGGCCGCTACCGACGCGCCGGCGGCGAAATCGCCTTCCTCTTCCGCCGCGCTGATCGATCCGGTCGCTGTCGCGCCGGGCCGCGACGGAACGATTTGGGCGATCAGTCACGCTGCAAAAAATTCTGCTGCCCTCGAAATCGTGCAGCTGGCTTCTCAGCCGATCGCCGGCGTTCTGCGAAAGCTCGCGATCGCGCCTAACGATCCGCAACCATTCGCGATCGCTGCTTCGCCTAACGAGGAGCGAATTTTCTTGCTCGAACGCTCGCCGTCGCTCGAACGGCTGCGCAGCCTCACCCTTCTCGAGACGAAGGCGAAATCCGGCGGCGACGCCGAAGCGGTCTCGAACTGGAAAATCGACTTCGAGAAAAAGATCGTCGCGCACGAAAACTTCGCGCTGCAAAACGGCGCGCCCGTCGCGATGCCTAACGAGAAGGTGAAATCCCCCGACCTGGTCGAACAAATCCTGCGGCCGAATTCGCTCGAGCGCGATCGCCGCGACACAGTGAAGCTCGCAGCCGGTTTCGACGCCGAGGGCGCCTTTCTAAAAACGGCCGACGGCCTTCCCCTCCGCACGGTGAGCGACAACGCACAGATCAAACGAATCGTGATCGCGCCGCGCGAGAACGGGCTCGATTTTTTCCAGGACGACGGCGCGGTCGTCGAGCAGTTTCGGCTTTCGCGGCTCGATCAAATGATGGCGTTCGATTGCGGCGCCTTCGATTTGAAATAGCCGCGGCGAACTGCCTAACGATCGCTCTTTTCCACCGGCAGGCCGGCTTCCTTCCAGGCGTGCCAGCTGCCCGGAACATTCATTACCTTCTCGAAGCCTTCGCTGCGCAAAATGCTCGTCGCGATGCTGGCGCGGTAGCCGCTCGCGCAGTAAACCGCGACCGGTTTCGATTTGTCCAACTCGCCCGCGCGCTGGCGCAGTTGCGGCATCGCGATGTGGCGGGCGTGCGGCACGTGACCGCCTTTCCACTCGCGGTCGGTGCGAACGTCGAGCACCTGGAGTTGGCCATTCGCGCCGTGCAATTCGTGAACGGAAATCTGGCTGATCTGCGCGAACGAAAAGCCGGCGTTGTCCCACGCTTTCATCCCGCCGACGAGATAGCCGGCGAATTTTGTGAAACCGGTGCGCAAAAACAGCCTAACGACTTCGTCGAGGTCGCCATCGTTTTCGAGCACGAGCAAAATCGGCGTCTCCGGATCGAGCAGCGAGCCGGCCCAAATCGAAAGCGTGGGCGAGGCGCCGATGTTGATCGCGCCGGCGATGTGCGCGCCGCCAAAAGCGAACATCGACCGCGTGTCGATCAGTTGCGCTTCGCTGTTTGCGAGCGCTTTTTTGAATTCGTTAGGCGGAAGCGCGTGCACCTGCGGCAGACCGCCGAGGATTTCCGGGCCTTCCGCGTTCACCTTTTTCATCCGTGGATAATATTTCGGAATCGGCGGCGCGGTTTTGATGCAGTGCTCGGTGAATTTTTCGACGTCGTCGATCTGCAGAAACGGATTGAAGGCCCGCTCGTAGCCGATCGTGCTCGTGAGGCGATCGCTGATCTCCGCGCCGCAGGGCGAGCCGCTGCCGTGCGCCGGATAAACGATCACGCTGTCGGGAAGCTTGAGATAAAATTCGCGCAGAGTTTTGAATTGCAGCGCCGCCAGCCGCGCCGTTTCTTTTTCGCCTAACAAATCCGGACGGCCGGCCGAGCCGACAAAAAGCGAATCGCCGCTGAGCACGCCCCACGGCAAATCCGGATGATCGCCGTCGGCCAAAATGTAGGAAACATGCTCGGGCGTGTGACCGGGCGTGTGGCGCGCGGTGATGCCTAACGAACCAAATTTAAACTCGCTTCCATCTTTGACCGGCTCCGTCTCGAATCCGTAGTGCGCGCCCGCTTCGTGGCTCGCAAAAATTTTCGCCGTGCCGACGCGCGCCGCCAGTTCGCGCGCGCCGCTCACGAGATCGGCGTGAATGTGCGTCTCGAAAACGTGCGTGATCGCGACGTTTTTCGCGCGCGCCAGCTGGAGGTAAATTTCGACATCGGTCCGCGGATCGAAAACCGCCGCGCTTCCTTCTTCATCGTCGCCGATCAAATAGGAAATCTCGGCGAGTCCCTCCGTTGCGATGGTTTCAAAGACGAGTGACATGACGGCATCTTATCACGCGGCCAGAAGTCGCCAAACGAGCCGGGCAAAATTCTCGCCTTCGGGCCGAATCGCAGGCAGAATCGCGGCATGAACAAAATCTGTTTGTCACTTTTTGTCTTCGTCGCTTGGGCGTGGTGCGGCGCGATCGCGCGCGCGGATGACGATTCCGCCATCCTCAAAAAGGCGACTGACGCCTCCGAGGCCGCGCCTGCCCAACGCATGACGATGACCGTGACCGATCGCGATTCCGGAAAAGAGATCGAGACCACGACGATGGAGCGTGTCCGTCCCGACAAAGTCCATTTCGTGACGAAGCAAAACGGCGAGGTCGTTTCGGAAATCTTCTCGGATGGCAAGCGCACCCTGCGGCGCGAAGGGCCTAACGAATCGTGGAAGACCTTGCCCGTAAGTATCGGCAGTATGTTAACCGAAAAGCATCAGGGCTTGAGCGGAGAGTATTTTCGCGAGCAACATGGCCATCTGAAATTTAGCGGCGACGACCGTGTCGGCGGGATCGCCGCGAAAGTTTACGACGTGACTGAAGACAACGGCCCGGCCAAAGTCTGGCTGGCCGCGGATGACTCGCGAATCCTGAAAATGGAGCGCGATTACGAAGGGCCGGGCGCGCGACCACGCATCCCGCATGGCGGCAACGGTCAGGTCGACATCAAGGCGTTGCACGATCAGCTCAAGGCGATGACGGCGAAGCGCCAATTGCATTCGGTGACGACGTTCGAGTACGACCCATCGATTCAAATCAACATGCCAAACTGACGCTCTCGTGTCGTTAGGCGATCGTTAGGCGCGAATCACGGGCGGCAGTTTTCCGCGACCCAGCGCAGATAATCTGCTGAGCCGTCCGCGAGCGCGAGCGCGATAATTTCGGGCACGTCGTACGGGTGCAACTCGCGCAATTTTTTCTCGAAGTCAGCGAAGCGCGCCGCGGTCGTTTTGAAATAGACGAGGACTTCGCTGGCCGTCTCCATTTCGCCTTTCCAGCGATAAAACGAATCGACCGCTGACCCGACATTGGCGCAGGCCGCGAAATTTCCCGCGACCAATTCCTCCGCGATCCGCTGCGCCTTTCCGCGATCGGGAAACGTGCTCAGGACGAGGAGGACTTCGTCAGGCATTCGTTAGGCCAAGGCTGCGGCCTGTTGGCGACAAATCCAGCCGCCGCCGAGGACGGCGTCGCCGCGGTAAAGAACCGCGGCCTGACCCGGCGTGACCGCTTTTTGCGCTTCGTGAAGCTGAACACGCGCGCGATTTTGCGGCAGCGCGGTGATCGTCGCCGCCGTGCCCGGATGCGCGTAGCGAATCTTGACCGTCGCGGCCATCGACTCGTTAGGCGGCTTTTCCTCGGCCCAGTTCACGTTATCGATTTCAAATTCGCCGGTGAGCAAATCTTCCGCGCCGCCGACGATGACGCGGCTCGTTTCCGCATCGATGTCGATGACGTAGCGCGGTTGCGGCGAACCGCCGGGCAGTCCTTTGCGCTGGCCGATAGTGAAGAGCTCGATGCCGTCGTGCGGGGCGACGAAGTTGCCCGCGAGATCGTAAATTCCACCGGGATGAAATTCCTCTTCGCCGAGATGCGCGCGCAAGAACGCCTTGTAGTCATTCCCCGGGACGAAACAAATTTCCTGGCTGTCGATTTTGTCGGCGACCTTTAAGCCTAACGAACGCGCGATCGCGCGAATCTCCGGCTTCGACATTTTGCCTAACGGCGTCAAAGCACGGCGCAGTTGTTCCTGGCGCAGGCTGAAGAGAAAATAGGATTGGTCTTTGCGCGGGTCGGAGCCTTTGCGCAAAACGGCGCGGTCGCCGTGATGCTCGACGATCGCGTAATGTCCGGTCGCGATAAATTCGCAGCCTAACGACTCGGCTTTCTCCCAAAGCTTGCCGAACTTCAGCTTCTCATTGCACATCACGCACGGATTTGGCGTGCGGCCGGCGCGGTATTCGCTCGAGAAATAATTGATCACGAGGCTTTCGAATTCCTCCGCCTCATCGACGACGTAATGCGGAATGCCTAACGAGTGCGCAACGTTGCGCGCGTCGGCCACGGCTTGCGGACCGCAGCACTTATCTTCCGCGCGCGAAATGCAATCCTGCGGCCAGACTTTCATCGTCACGCCGACAACGTCGTAGCCTTGTTCGCGTAGCAAAAAACCGGCGACGCTCGAATCGACGCCGCCGCTCATGCCGAGCAGAACGCGTTGTTTTTTATCAAGCATTTTTGGGTCGTTAAATTCGGAGCGATTCGACGAGTGGTCAATCCGCTCGCTCCGGCTGAAAATCTGCGTGGCGGCGGCGGCGAGCCGGACGACAATCGCTTTCGTGGCGAGCGATTTCGAAAGCGGCGAGCAGAAGATCGAAACGCAAAGCGCGTCGCTGAAAAAGGAACTCGGTCTGCGCGACCTCGTTCTCACCCAGATCGTGTTTGTCGTCGGCACGAGCTGGGTCGGCACCGCCGCCAAACTCGGTCACGCGCACGTCGCTTTCTGGTTGCTCGCGATCGTTCTCTTTTACGTTCCGCAGGCGGCGGTCGTCATTTTCCTGAATCGACTCATGCCGCTGGAAGGCGGTTTGTATCAATGGGCGAAATTTGGTTTCAACGAATTCGTCGGCTTCATCGTTGGCTGGAATCTCTGGCTGCTCGCGATTTCCGTGATGGCGCTGAGCGGCCTGGTCGTGACGACGAATCTTGCTTACTCGTTAGGCACAAGCGCGCGCTGGATGCAGGAAAGCAAATGGGTGATCTCGCTCGTGAACTGTGTGCTTTTCGCCGCGCTCATGACGCTGTCGATTCGCGGCTTGTCGTTAGGCAAATGGATTCACAACGCGAGCGGCCTCATTATGCTCGTCACGTTCGGCGCGCTCATTTTGCTCCCGTTTCTCGCACTCGCGCGCGGCGAATTGAAAACCTATCACCCGCTCGCGCTCGCGCTGCCGACGCTCTCGATGTTTTCGCTCAACATCTTCAGCAAAATGGCCGTCGGCGGGATGAGCGGCTTCGAATACGTCGCAATTCTCGCGGGCGAAACGCGCTCGCCCGCGCGCAACATCGCGCGCTCCGTTCTCATCGCCGCGCCGATCATCGCGCTCATGTTCATCCTCGGCACGAGTTCGGTGCTCGCCTTCACCGGCGGCCGCGAGATCGATTTGATCGGGCCGGTGCCGCAAACTTTGAGCATCGGTTTTCGCGCGTGGCCGATCGTCGGCGTGATTGTTTCCGTCGCGATTTTTCTTCTCGCGAGCCGCTCCGTCGCGCTCATGAGCATTTATTTAACCGGCACCTCGCGGCTGCCGATGGTCGCCGGCTGGGATTCGATTTTGCCCGCGTGGTTCACGCGCCTGCACGCGCGCTACAAGACGCCGGTGAATTCGATCGTTTTCGTGGGCCTTGTCACGTTCGTTTTTTCGCTCGCGTGTCTCATCGGCAACGGCGCGCAGGAAGCGTTTCAAGTGGTCGATAATGCCGCGACCGTTTTCTACGGCGTCGCTTACGTTTTCTTTTTCGCCATCCCGATTTTCGGCGCGCGCGAGATTAGTCGGCACGCGCCGACTTGGCTGCGGATTGCGGCGATGAGCGGGCTCGCCGTTTCGCTGGTCGCGATTTATTTCACCGTTTTGCCAATCATCGACGTGAGCAGCCGATTCAACTTCGCGGCGAAAATCATTGGCGTGACGGTGCTCGGGAACGCGATCGGCGCAGCGATTTTTGCGCTGCGCTCGCGGCGACGAAATTTCGCACCGGCACGCTGACAAATTCGGAGCCACGCAAAGTGAAGCGCCAAAGAAAATCTTTCGCGCGGCTGATGCCGATGCGTGGATCGGCCACGACTTCCAGCTTTTCGTTAGGCCGCGCGCAAAAATGATGCCGAGGATCCGAAGCGAGATCGATTTCGTGAAAGCGTTTCGTGATCCCGAGCGCCTGCGTCAACTTTCCGGGGCCGGAACAGAGCCGCGCCACGTCTTCAAGGCTGCGACGCTTTCGCATTAACTCCAAACCACGCCTCGGCTCGAGCGCGCGGATGAGAATAAGCCCGTCGCGCGGCCCGCCTTTAACGAGCACGTTGAGCATCCAGTGATTGCCGTAGGTAAAATAAATGTAGCACGCGCCGGCCTCATTTCGCCTAACGAACTCACGCGCGCTCGGTCGGCTGAAGGTGTGAGACGCTTCGTCGTTCTGCACCAAGTAAGCCTCCGTCTCGACGACGATGCCGGCGCATTTTTCCCAGACCAATTCCGCGCCGATCAAGTTCCGCGCGCAGTCGAGAGGATCGGTTTGAAAAAAGCTCGCCGGTAACATCGCAGCCGTTCGTTAGGCAAAAGGTTTCGATTACGCCACGGCGCGAAAATCACTCGCGAAGCGATGAACAATTTTGTGCCGCAGGAAATAATCGATGACGGCGTCGCGAGTCTGGATGGGATGAAATTGCCGGCGTGCTTCTGGCCGCGCGAGCAAATCGCGCAAGGCGATGAAACGATGGCCGGCACTGCTGGCGTCGAAAGTATTGAAGGCAATTCGATAGCGCTTTGAGGGATTGACCGCGCGACCCTCCGCAAGTCTGAGGCTGGTTAGGCGCCGATCCGGCCCCTGGCCGTCGCTGGAAATTTGGAAGCCGGTGAGACCGCGCGTTTCTCGCGCCCGCCACATTTCTTCCAAGACAATCCCGAGCTCGTTAGGCAAGAGATCGCCGGTGACGAGGCAATTTTCGTAAGGAAGTATCCGCCAGATATCGCCGATCGTTTTGGGACCTTTTTTGAAAACATGTTTGTCGTCAAAGACTCCGTGAAAAACGCCGTCGATCGTTAGGCCGGCGTGCGCGAGCGCTTCACTGATGGCGGCGGCGAAGAGCAGTTCCACCTCACTCGGCGACGCGTCGGGCGATTTCGGATGCAAATTTTCCGCAAGCACTCCGATCGGTTCAGCGAGGACCGCCGCAGCGCGATCCAGCTGGGGCTGCGTGCGACTGAGAATGACGGGATCGAGCGCAATGCGATTGTCCATCAGCTCGGTGCGCGCTTCCGCGTGCAGTAGTTTTTTCGAATCGCGCTCGAAGGTGAGATCGAGCCGCCCGACGTGAATGCCGAAATGATCGGCTTGAGTGAGAACGATGTGATTCGTTAGGCGGCTCGGAATGTCCTGATGCGTGTGGCCGGCGATGAACGCAGCGGCTTCGGGAAATTCTCCCGTCAGCGCCATGCAGTGATTTGCGAAATCGTCGCCGCCGGTTCGCTCTTTCAAGCCCATGTGGCCGGCGAGCACAATGGCGTTCGCGCCTAACGATTTTGCCCGCGCGATGGCCCGGCGTGTGGACTCGACCGGGTTTTGAAATTCCATGCCTTTCATGAAGTCCGCCGGAAACCAGAACGGCATTCCCGGGGTCGTTAGGCCGACGACGGCGATTTTGATTCCCGCGATTTGCCTAACGATAAGCGGCTGAATTTTTGCGAAGGGATGTTTTCCGTCGCCAAAATCGCCGGCCGGCTTTCCTTCGAGCAACGTGTTGGCCGCGAGCACCGGCATATTCGAGCGGCCAACCGCATTGAGAAACGCCGCGATGCCCCAGTCGAATTCGTGATTGCCAATGAGCCATGCGTCGTAGCGGAGCAAATTGAACAGGTCGATCATGGCCGCCCCGTGATCGGCGAGCGCGAACTGCGTGCCTTGATAAACATCGCCGATGTCAATGAGCAGTGAGTTGGGATTTTCGGCGCGCCAATTTCGGATTTGCGTGACGCAACGCGCCAAGCCGCCGAGGTCGGGATGATTGTGATAGTCAGTCGTCGGCAGGATGTGGCCGTGCAGATCCGTCGTGTGAAAAATTGAGATGGTGACGAAGTCGTCTTGTGATTCGGCCCGCAACGACGAAGGCACCGTCGTCGCAAGCGATGCGCCGCCGAGCAGGCGCAGAAAATCGCGGCGGGTTTGGAACGGGAATCTCATATCCTGTCGGCGCGATCTTGAAATTCTCGCGACGGGGAAACAATCTAATTTCGCAAGAACGCGAATTCGTTAGGCAACGCGGCCGCAGCAGTTCTTGTATTTTTTGCCGCTCCCGCAGGGACATGGATCGTTGCGGCCGACTTTGGGCATTTCGCGGCGCACGGGCGCGAGCTCGAGTTTTACTTCCGCGCCGTCGCCGTTGGCTTCGCCGTTCGTCGCGGTGCGGCCGATATGTTCGGGGCGGCGGCCGGGGATGGGGCCGTTTGCAGTTGGCGCGGTCGGGGCTTGTTCGCGCATGAGAAATTGCGGGAGCGTGCTGAGGAAGGTTTCGAAAGCCTGCAGGTTTGAAGTGCTGCGGAAAAGATTGTGCAGCACTTCGTTTTTGATGCTCGCCATCAGCTCGACGAACATGTCGTAGGCTTCGGTCTTGTATTCGATCAGCGGATCCTTTTGCGCGTAACCGCGCAGATAGACGCCTTCGCGGAGCGCGTCCATCGCGTAGAGATGCTCCTGCCAGAGGCGATCGATGGCGTTGAGAATGACGTAGCGTTCCAGACTTTTGACCGCGGTTGGTTCCTCGTGGCTCGACTTGCGTTCGTAGGCTTCGGTGATTTTTCCGACGAGGAACTGCGCGTTTTCATCGGGCGTGCGCGTTTCGAATTCGGCGCGCTCTTTCGTTAGGCCGAGGGGAAATGTCGTGTTCACCCAGTGGAGCAGGCCGGAATAATTCGGCTCATCGTTAGGCGTGCCGTCGCCGAGAAATTCCTTCGCCTTCGCGGGGACGGCTTCGTTGATGACTTCGAGGACGAGTTTGTGCGGCTCTTCGGTGTCGATGACTTCGTTGCGATAAGTGTAAACGACTTCGCGCTGATTATTCATCACGTCGTCGAAATCGAGCGTGCGTTTGCGCGCGAGATAATTGCGTTGTTCGACGCGTTTTTGCGCGGTCTCGACGGATTTGTTGAGCCAGCGGTGCTCGAGTTCCTGGCCCTCTTCGAGGCCGAAACGTTCCATGATTTTCGTCATGCGATCGGCCGCGCCGAAGTTGCGCATGAGATCGTCTTCGAAGCTGACGTAAAAGCGCGTCGCGCCCGGATCGCCCTGGCGCGCGCAGCGTCCGCGGAGCTGACGATCGATGCGGCGCGATTCGTGGCGCTCGGTGCCGATGACGTAAAGTCCGCCCGCGGCGGGAACGCCTTCGCCGAGCTTAATGTCGGTGCCGCGGCCGGCCATGTTAGTCGATATGGTAACAGTGCCGGGCTGGCCGGCGCGCTGCACGATTTCGGCTTCCTGCCGATGGTATTTTGCGTTGAGAACGTTGTGCGGAATTTTTTCGCGCTTCAACATTCGCGAAAGCAATTCGCTCGCTTCGACCGAAACCGTGCCGACCAAAACCGGCTGCGATTTCGCATGCCGCTCTCTGATTTCGTTGATGACGGCGTTGTATTTTTCGCGGCGCGTTTTGTAGATGCGATCGTTCGCGTCCTGGCGCGCGACCGGGCGATTCGTCGGGATGACGGCGACATCGAGTTTGTAGATGTCGTGGAATTCGTTTGCCTCGGTTTCGGCGGTGCCGGTCATGCCGGCGAGTTTGTGATAGAGCCGGAAATAATTTTGAATCGTGATCGTGGCGAGGGTTTGCGTTTCGCGATCAATCTGCACGCCTTCTTTCGCCTCGACGGCCTGATGCAAGCCATCGCTCCAACGGCGGCCCGGCATTTTGCGGCCGGTGTATTCGTCGACGATGACGACTTTGTTTTCCTCGACGACGTAGGCGACGTCTTTTTCGAAAAGGCAATAGGCGCGCAGGAGCTGCGAGATGTTGTGAATCTGCTCGGCCTGTGTGTCGCAAGCTTGCTGCTTGTCGGTTTTGAGTTTGTCCTTCTCCGCGTCGCTCAGCGTGCGGTTCAAATCGATGTCGGTGAACTCGCTGATCAAATCCGGGAGCACGAACGAATCGGGATCGTCGGGATTTAAAAACGCGCGGCCGTTTTCGGAGAGATCGGCCTCGTGCGATTTCTCGTCCATGGTGAAGAAGAGCTCTTCCTTGAGCGCGAAAAGTTCTTCTTTGCGCGTGTCCTGATAAAAGCTGAGCTCGGCCTTGTCGATCGACTTGCGCTTTTCCGGATCTTCCATCATGCGCAAGAGCTGTTTGTTGCGCGGCTGACCGAGTTTCACCTTGAACATGAGCAGGCCGCCGAGCTCGCTGTCGCTTTTTTCAAACGCTTCGTTCGCTTCACTGGCGAGACGATTGCAAAGCAGGTTCTGCTTTTTCACGAGCTGATCGACGAGCGGTTTGAGCCGATCGTATTGATGCGTCGAAACCGTCGCCGGCCCGCTGATGATGAGCGGCGTGCGCGCTTCGTCGATCAGGATCGAATCAACTTCATCGACGATCGCGTAATGGTATCCTCGCTGCACCTGCTGGTCGCGCGTCGTGGCCATGCCGTTGTCGCGCAGATAATCGAAACCGAACTCGGAGTTCGTGCCGTAAGTGATGTCGCAGGCGTATTGCGCGCGGCGCAAATCGGGCGGCTGATCGTGCTGGATGATGCCGGTCGTTAGGCCAAGAAATTTGTAAAGCTCGCCCATCCATTCCGCGTCGCGGCGGGCGAGATAATCATTCACCGTCACGAGATGCGCGCCGCGGCCGGCGAGCGCATTTAAATAGAGCGGTAAAGTCGCGACGAGGGTTTTGCCTTCGCCCGTCGCCATCTCCGCGATGCGGCCGCGATGCAGCACGACGCCGCCGATGAGTTGCACATCGAAATGCACCATGTTCCAAGTCATCGGCTGATCGCAGACGCTGAATTGATGCTGCCGTTCCGTGAGGCGACGCGCCGCATTTTTCACGACCGCGAACGCTTCCGGCAAAATCTCATCGAGCCGTAGCGCGAGCGCGTCCGGATCCTCGATCGCGGAGAACTCGGTATTCCACGCGGCTGTTTTCGCGCGCAGATCATCGTCCGAGAGCGTCTTGAATTGCTCGTCCAATTGATTGATCGAGCGCACGAGCGGCTGCAATCGCTTGATCTCGCGCTGATTTTTCGAGCCGAGTATCTTCTTTAAAATCCAATTAACCATGGGTTCCCTACTATCGGTGAAATTCGCTCACGATCAACGGAACGCACCAGACAGTGCCTGCCCGGATGTGCGCGACACTGCTCCGCATTGTGCCGCCCGCTTTTGTAGCTAAGCTCGCGCCATGAAGAAAATTGTCTCCACCAAGGATGCGCCGGCTGCGGTCGGCCCCTATTCGCAGGCGGTGCGCAGCGGCGCGATGCTTTTTTGCGCGGGCCAAATCCCGCTCGATCCGCAGTCGGGCCAGATCGTTTCCGACGACATCAGCGCGCAGGCCAAACGCGTGCTCGAAAATATTGCCGCAGTCTTGCGCGCGGAAAATTTGAACTTCGGGCATGTCGTGAAGACGACGATTTTTCTCACCGACATGAGCGATTTCCAAACGGTGAACGAAATTTACGCCGGCTATTTTCGAGAAAATCCGCCGGCGCGTTCGACCGTGCAGGTCTCGGCCCTGCCGAAAGGCGCGAGGGTCGAGATCGAGGTGATCGCGGTCGCGAACGACGGTGCGCTCGGCGAGAAATCAGTCAGCGACACTTCTGGTTAGGCATTCTTCATGACCGAGGATTTGCTCGCGCTCTTTCGCGAGACCGGCGCGCTGCTCGATGGACACTTCATCCTGCGCTCGGGGTTGCACAGCCGGCAATTTTTTCAGTGCGCGCTGCTTCTGCAGCACACCAATATTGCAGCGAAAATCTGCCGCGACCTCGCCGGGAAATTGCGCGGCCTCGATTGTGAAGCCGTCATTTCGCCCGCGCTCGGCGGCATCATTGTCGGACAGGAAGTCGGGCGTTCGTTAGGCAAACGTCACATCTTTGCCGAAAAGGAACCGGGCGGCCTCGTCTTGCGCCGCGGCTTTCGGGTTTTGCCTGACGAGCGCTTCATTGTCGCCGAAGATGTGGTCACGCGCGGCGGGCGGGTGCAGGAAACGATCGACATCGTCAGGCAAAACGGCGGCAGCGTTGTCGGCGTCGGCGTGATCGTCGATCGCAGCGGCGACGCGCGGCCGGAATTTGGTTGTCCTTTCGTCAGTCTGATCCGGATGAACGTCGAAACGTTCGCGAGCGATCATCTGCCGCCTGATCTCGCGCAGATTCCCGCGATCAAACCCGGAAGCAAGTGAAGCTTTCCTTCAACGCGATGATTGATTCTCGAAAATCCCGGAGTTATTCAATGGCATCTCGGACCTCGTGAAGCCACTGCCCATCTGTATCGCCGGCGCGCACCGCTCCGGCACTTCCATGCTCACGCGGCTGCTGCATCGCTGCGGCCTGGCTTTGGGATCGGAGAGCGACATGATGCGCGCGGCGGCCGACAATCCCGATGGCTTTTGGGAAAACATTCGCTTCGTGCAGTTGAACGACCAGATCCTGAACGCAGTCGGCGCCGCCTGGGATTTGCCCCCGCCGAGCGGCGAGCGATTCGAAGGCGCAAATTTCAGCCCGCTCGACGCGAAAGCGGAACTGCTGCTCGCCAGCTTTAACTCGGATTTGACCTGGGGCTGGAAGGATCCGCGCAACTGTCTCGCCTTGCCGTTTTGGGAAAGAATGACCGGCGGACTCAGGACGGTGATCATCGTCCGGAATCCCTTGGAAGCCGCTTACTCGATGCGCCGGCGCAATGGAACCTCCTATGCGCTTGGCTTGCGTCTGTGGGAAATTTATCACCAGCGTCTGCTCGCTCATACTCAGCCGGAATCGCGAGTTATAACCTATTACCAAACTTTCTTCGACCAACCTGAAGAAGAGTTACAAAAGCTTGTTGCCTTTACCGGCCTTCCCGCCGACGAAATCGCGGCCGCTGCTTCACTCGTTAGTCATGACCGCCGGCACACTACATTCACTACCGAACAGCTGATTGACGCCGGCGCCTCGAGAGAACTTCTCGAGCTTTATAACTCATTACTCACGGAGGCCGCGCTGACTCAGGGCCCCCTTGCCCGAAGAAAGGACGGGAAGCAGCAAGTAACTCCGGAGTTAGTTCCAGATCCACTCGCTGGTTCTGCGAATACCTTGAATCTGGCCGTGCCAGAGGCGGAAACTTCCCGAAGAGAGTTAGCCCGCCGCCGCGGCGACGAAATCGAGCATCGCGAAAAGGTCGCACAGTTACAGGCCCACATCGAATCGCTGCGGCAGGAACTCGCGGTTAAGTCCGAACGGCTCGCGCTGGAGTTAGGCCGTCGCGACGGACGAATCACGGAGTTACAAACGGCCTACAAACACCTCGATGAATTGCTTCTTCGCGAACAGGAAGGTCGCAACAAGTTAATAGCCCAAATCGAAACGAACCGACAAGAGTCAAGCGAGCGTTTTGCGCAAACCAATCGGCTTCTCCAGAGTTATAGCATTCAGTTGGCGGACCGGGAGTCCGAAGCTGGCTCCCTCGCGGAACGCCTTCGGACGGAGTTAGGCGAAATGCGCCGCCTTATTCGTTTTCTGAACGACGTTGAAGCTGCGGCCGAGCGTCTGCGAACTTCGCGCCGATGGATACTGGCAAACCCTTTTACCTGGCTGCTGGCGAAGCTCCGAGGCAAACGCTGGCGCGGTTTTGGCCATCTCGAGCGCGTCGTCGCCAAATTCCAAGCCTGGCGCGCGAGTCGTCCTTCTATCGAAGAGTTGGAGAAAGACATCGCCGGGCTCAAGGGCCGCGGCGCTTCGCCTTCAGTGAAACGTTCGACCAAAACTTCGGCCGAGACGGCCGCAAAGGTCGAATTCAAACCGGCCGTTCCCACAAAACCGATTCAATTTTCCGCGGTCTTAGAACCGGAAGTTTCCATTATTATTCCGGTCTTTAACCAATTCGATTTTACGCTGGCCTGTCTCGCTTCGCTCCAAGACCACGCGACTGACATTCCTTTTGAAGTCATCCTTGTCGATGACTGCTCAACTGACGTCACGGCGAAGGAGTTATCCCAGATTCCCGGGCTGATCTATCTTCGGAATGACACTAACTCTGGATTTATTGCTTCGTGTAACTCGGGCGCCGCGCGCGCGCGCGGTCGTTATCTCGTCTTTCTGAATAATGATACAGTCGTTAGGCCGGGCTGGCTTGGAGAATTGCACAACACTTTCGAATACGAACCGGCGGCAGGTCTGGTCGGTTCGAAACTTATCTACCCCGATGGCCGCTTGCAGGAAGCGGGCGGTATCATCTGGCAGGACGGCTCAGGCTGGAATCGAGGCAAGTTTCAGGATCCCGGCAAACCTGAGTATAACTATCTTCGTGAGGTCGATTACTGTTCCGCGGCCAGTGTAATAGTGCCGCGCGAGCTCTTTCAACAGTTAGGCGGCTTTGATAGCAAATACGCGCCAGCTTACTACGAAGACACCGATCTTGCCTTCAAGATCAATGCTGAGGGCCACAAGGTTCTTTACCAGCCGACCAGCGTCGCAGTGCACTACGAAGGCATAACTGGCGGCACCGATATCTCAGCCGGCGTGAAGAAACATCAGGAGATTAATCGCGCGACATTTACTGAAACTTGGGCCGAGACACTTTCGAGGAAGCCAGTTAGCGGTGATCTCGAGAGTTATGAGTCACTCCCGGCAAACCGGAAGCATATTCTGATTATTGATCATCATCTTCCTTTCGCCGACCGCGACTCCGGGTCGCTCCGAATGTCGCAGATTCTTAGCATCCTTTGGCATCTTGGTCACAGAGTTATTTTCGTGCCGGACAACTTGGCCGACATTCCGCCTTACGGTGATGAGTTACGGAAACGAGGGATAGAAGTCATCCATCATCCTTATCTCAAATCCATCAGCGAGTATCTGCAGACTAACGGATCTAAGTTCGATGTCGTCATACTTAGTCGACGTGACTTCGCGCGGAAGCATATCGAGGATGTTCGACGTTATGCTCCACAGGCGCGACTTATCTTTGACACGGTCGATCTCCATTATCTTAGGGAAGAGCGAGAAGCGGAATTGACTCGGTCTTTCTCCCGAAGAACAAGGGCGAGCGAAATGCGGGCCTTGGAAAACAAGCTTATCCAGGAAGCGGATGAGACCTGGGTCGTAAGCGAGATCGAATTGGAGTTATTGCGCGCGGACTTTCCCAGTAAGTCGATCGAAGTGGTGTCGAATATCGTTCCAGTCGACGAATCACCGCTGCCTTTTGCCGGCCGGCGCGACCTGCTTTTTATCGGCAGCTTTTTGCATGACCCGAATATCGATGCGGTGATTTACTTCGTGCGGGACATCTTTCCCCGGGTCGCCGCCGCGCTCGGCGATGTGAAGTTTTACATCATTGGCGACAAGGCTCCCCCCGAAGTTGTCGCGCTCGCGGACGAGAGAGTTATCCTCGCGGGTCATCAACCGAATCTTCGGCCCTACTTCGACGGGATCAAGGTCTCAGTCGCACCGCTCCGCTACGGCGCCGGAGTTAAAGGTAAAATCAATCAAAGCATGGGCCTTGGAGTTCCGGTTGTCGCGACATCGATCGCGGCGGAAGGCATGTCATTGCAACCGGGCAAGGATATCATGGTCGCGGATGACCCGGCTGAGTTCGCTGACGCCATCGTTCAACTTTACTCCTCCGAGCACGACTGGGCCACGCTATCCTACAACGGACGGGAGAAAACGCGCGCCCTCTTTTCGGTCGCGACCGCGCGAAAACAGTTACAAAGGCTGTTCAGTGATGAGTCATTCGCCAAGCCGGCTGCGGCGGTTTCGAGAGTTAGCAGGAAAGACACGGCTCAGCCTGTTCCTTCATGATACCTAGCTCTCCCCCGCCGTTGATGCTTCCGGCCGAGACGGGAGAGTTAGTTATAGAACCAAATCCCCTTCCATGGACGAGTGGCCGCGCACAGTTGCGGTGGCGGACCAGCGACGGCCGCGCGGGGATGGTGTATGTCTCGCGCGATGGGTCGGAAAAAGTCCTGGTGGCTTGGGCGACAAGTGGAGAGATTGAGATCGACTGGATCACGCGTGGGTCGACCTATGAGTTCTCCCTTCATAGCAGCGCGCCGGAGCAAGCACTGCTAAAACGACAGTTAGTGACTCGTGCGGTTATTCCCTGGGAAGAGTTATCGCAGGAGATATCGACCACAGGTCTGAATGATAATGAAAAAGCGGCGGCGGCAACTTTTGCCGGACGACTTCTTTCCCGTCATCTTGTCCACTCGGCCGGTTACCGCAGCTACTTCGATAACTGGCAGCGAGAAGGAGTGCACGTTACGCCTGTTCATTTCTATCAACCGATCCCGGATACGCGTAGGATTCGCCGATCTACCTGGTCGAAGCGACAACTGGCCGGCCTGGATATGAATTTGCCCGCGCAACTGAGGCTCGTTCGCACAATTTTTCCTCGCTATCGCGACGAATACGATCTTATCCCACACGAGGCGTCCGATAACTTTGATGGTTACTACGTGGAGAACGGTCGCTTCGCCGGGCTCGATGGTCTGACTGCCTACTGCATCGCCCGGCACTTCCAGCCGCGCCGTATCTTCGAGATCGGCGGCGGTTACTCTTCGCTCCTGTTAGCTCAAGCCGCAGTGAAGAATGGCGCGACCAGGTTGATAACTGTGGAACCCTACCCAACGGAGCAATTGCGCAAAGGGTTTCCAGGACTTAGCCAGCTCTACGAAAGGGAAGTGCAGTCACTGTCGCTCAAGTTCTTCACCCAGCTACGAGCTAACGACATTCTCTTCATAGACTCATCGCACGTCGTGAAGACAGGTGGTGATGTGAACTATCTTTTCCTCGAAGTCCTGCCGCGACTCCGGCCAGGGGTTCTCGTGCATGTGCATGACATTAACTATCCTTCTGATTATCCCAGGAAGTGGGTGCTCGGCGAGCTCCGTTTTTGGACCGAGCAATATCTTCTTCAGGCGTTTCTTTCCTTTAACTCCGAGTTTCAGACCCTGCTTTGCAATAGCTACCTCGCCGATTACCATCCCGACATACTTAGAAGAACTTTTCCGAGCCTGCGTGATCTCAAAGGTGGGAGCTTCTGGATGCGCCGCCGGATTTCAGGCGCGAAACGGGTGGCGAATCTTTTCGCTCGACGATTTCGTTCCCGAAGCGATAACTCTTGAATAAGTGTTCCGGCTAACTCTGGATAACTCCACACCAAATTGGACGATGATACGGCTGAACGATTTTCAGACTCAGTGGCTAACTCTAGGGAAAGAAATCCTCGCGGCCGTCGAGCGCGTCGGGACGAGCGGATGGTACATTTTAGGCAAGGAAGTGAGCCGGTTTGAAATCCATCTCGCCTCCGCGACGGGCGCAACGTATGCGGTGGGTTGCGCGAATGGTCTTGACGCAATCGAAATTGCCTTGCGCGTTTGCGGCCTTCGACCTGGAGACAGAGTTATCACGACTCCTTTAAGTGCTTTTGCAACGACGCTGGCAATTATTCGAGCCGGCGGCGTGCCGGTCTTTATTGACGTCGATCAGTCGGGGCTCCTCGATCTGGAACTGACTCAAGAATGGCTCGCGCAACGGGAAGATAAGCCTTCGTTTCTACTTCCGGTTCATCTTTACGGTCACTGTATTAATCTCAAAACGCTATCGGAGTTGAAGTCGAGTTATAACCTTCGAGTTATCGAAGATTGCGCGCAAGCCATCGGCTCGCGTAGCGCCGCGGCGCGATGCGGATCGGTTGGAGAGGTTGCGGCCACCAGTTTCTATCCGACCAAAAACCTCTGGTGCATGGGCGATGGCGGCGCAATTCTTACAAACGGCGAAACGCTCGCAGCCTCGGCCAAGCAGTTGCGGGATTACGGCCAGGAAAAAAAATATCTTCATGCTTCGATCGGACTTAATAGCCGTCTCGATGAGTTACAGGCCGCGATCATGGCTGATGCGGTGCTGCCGCGCTTAGCGGATCTTACGGAGCGCCGCCGTGCCATCGCCGCGACTTATCTCAACTCGATTTCCAACTCGTTAGTCACTATTCCACCCGCGCCGGCTGACTCTCATTCAGTCTATCACCTGTTTCCGGTTTTGATTGCCGAAAATCGCGAAGGCTTTATGACTCATCTTCGCGAACGCGGCGTTGAGTCAGGCGTGCATTATCCTTTCGTCATACCCGATCAGCCGGCGATGAAATTGCATCCCTTCGTCATTGACGGCGCCCTCCCCGAGGCGCGAAGGTTCTCCCGCGCGGAAGTTTCGCTGCCGATTCATCCGTACCTTAGCGATTCCGACGTGCATCAAGTAGTTGAAGCGTGTAACTCATGGACTAACTCTCGATGAGTCATTATTCCGTCGTCATCCCGGTCTACAAAAACGAAGACTCTCTGCCACTTCTGGTCGAACAGGTGCGCAAAATGAACGAACGGCTCCAGGGAAATCTCGAAGCTATCTTCGTTATCGACGGGAGCCCCGATAAATCCTTTTCACTTCTGACTCAAATCCTCCCGGAAAATGTTTTCCGCTCGAAAGTATTGGCTTTGTCGCGAAACTTCGGTTCCTTCGCCGCCATCCGCGCCGGCCTCCGCGCCGCGTCCGGACCTTTCTTCGCGGTCATGGCTGCCGACTTGCAAGATCCGCCCGATCTTATTTTGAACTTCTTTGAAATCCTCGATCGGGACGAAGCAGACGTCGTTGTCGGCACTCGAGTCGCCCGCCAGGATCCGGTCGTTTCCATTATTTTCTCGCGGCTCTTCTGGTGGTTTTATCGTCGCGTGATTCAACCCGAAACGCCCAAGGGAGGCATCGACGTCTTTGGCTGCAATAAATCTTTCCGCGACCAGCTCGTGCAGCTCGATGAGTCACACAGTTCATTGATAGGACTTCTTCTCTGGCTTGGCTTCAGAAGGAAATCCATTCCTTACCAGCGACTGCGGCGTCCGCACGGCCGGAGCAGTTGGACGGTTCGGCGCAAACTTCGTTACCTCTCCGACTCGGCGTTCTCGTTTTCCAACCTCCCGATTCAGGCACTTTTCTGGCTTGGATTCTTTGGGCTGGTCGTGTCGATCATTTTCGCCGCGATCGTTCTCTGGGCTCGTTTAACTGGACGCATCCAGGTCAGCGGTTATTCTCCGGTCGTGCTGGCTATTACTTTTTTCGGAAGCTTGAACTTAGTCTCGTTAGGCATCATCGGCTCTTATCTCTGGAGAGCTTTTGAAAATACGAAACAGCGTCCGAATGCGATTGTGATGAGAGAACTGACCTTCGAACCGAAAGTGAAATGAATCACTTTATTCATCCGCAAAGCATTTGCGAGACGAAGAGTGTCGGCGAAGGGACGCGGATTTGGGCGTTCGCTCATATTCTTCCCCGGGCTGTGATCGGAGCCGACTGCAACATCTGTGATCATGTGTTCATCGAGAACGATGTCATTCTCGGAGATCGTGTGACCGTTAAGTGCGGCGTGCAGTTGTGGGACGGACTAAGAGTCGGCGACGATGTTTTCATTGGGCCAAATGCGACTTTTACCAACGATCAATTTCCGCGAAGCCAGCACCACTTGCAGGAATTCCCGGCGACGATCTTGGAGAACGGCTGCTCGATTGGCGCGAACGCGACCGTTCTGCCCGGAGTAACTATCGGAAGTAATGCGATGGTCGGCGCGGGCGCGGTCGTGACCAAGAACGTCCCGGCGAATGCGGTCGTCGCGGGCAATCCGGCGCGGATTCGCACTTATACCCTGTCAGGCGAGACAAAGGAGCTATCGGTTACCCCGATTGAAGCGACAGCGGCGGAGTTATCGAGCATCGTAGTGAAAGGAGTCAGCCTGCACAGCATTCCCTCGTTTGAAGATATCCGCGGCAAACTGGTCGCAGCGGAGATAGAAAAGGAGTTACCCTTTCGACCTGCGCGCTTTTTTCTGGTCTACGACGTGCCAGGATCCGAAGTGCGCGGCGAACATGCACACAAGGTCTGCCATCAGTTCCTCGTCTGCGTCAAAGGCAGTGTCCATGTCGTGGTCGACGACGCGAGAAGGCGGCAGGAACTCGTTCTCAGCGAGCCAACCGTCGGCCTGCATATCGAACCAGGCGTTTGGGCGACGCAATACAAATATTCTTCGGAAGCTGCCCTGCTCGTTTTTGCTTCTCACCCCTATGATGCCGCCGACTATATCCGGCGTTACTCGGACTGGCGAGAGTTCTTTACTCGTTAGGCCGCGGCGGTGGCGCGACTACGAGTGGCCGCGCGACGAAGAAAAGGGTAGACCGCGAGAAGGAAAAGCACCGCCAGCGTCAGCCGTTGCAGCCATCTTAGCCATTCAAAGAGTACCGGCTCGAACGTGATCATTATCGTGTTGTTACCAGCCGGCACTACTGTCCCTTCCAAATAACCGTCAACAGGAAACGTCGTCAGGTTTCGATGACCTATCTTCATGTGCCAGTCTGGAGAAAAAATCTCGTTCAACCGGAGTATCTCCGGCCGAGTCGAACTCCGAATAACTGTCAGGTGATTGATATCCTTCTGCCGCAACTCGACCGTCGGCGGCGGACTTTCCAAGACCTTAACCGTCGCAGCGGGAAGTTCCGCGCTGACCACAGGATAGTCTTTCGAGAGCAGCCAGGTCTGCGCTTTTACATCAGGAGCTACCGCGATCTGATCAAAAATTGCATCGGGCCGAGCTATCTCGCCAGCGATTTTTGATACGAAGGAAACCTTTGGGATCGCCTCGTCATTTTCAATCACTGAGTAAGGTCCAACTCTTAGGCAAATCTTCTCGCCCGGAAGAGGTTTCTTCGCGTCGGGACCGGAGACGATATACTTGGTCGCCAAAAGCGACCTGACGACTGGTTGTCCTATCCTTGATTGTATCACCACACGATCGACCGGCACGGGCTGGAGAAATCCGCGCACGCTCCGCAAGTTAAAGAAGACCCCGTCCATCGCCCACCACGCGGGCGGGAGTTTCGTTCCTTCGTAATCGACGCGAAACTGGTCGAGATCAGTCTCGGTCGCCGCCAGGATCCCGAGAACGCGAAGTGGGACCTTCGTCGCCGCGAGCATCGCTGACTTACTCGGCGGCGCCGCGCCCATCGTTGCGATGGAATGGTTAAGGGGCAGCAGCCCAATGACTGTTAGTGTCGTGAGGGCGCCTTTCGTCTTGGTCATCCCAACTCCGATCGCACCGACGACGATAACCAGCATCCCAACCTCCACGCCGACGATCTTGCGCGTCGTTGTCCAGCTACTCTTCGGTCCAAGTAAACAAACTGAAACGAAGATAACCACGCACGCGATCGCAAGGCGGCCGCTTTTGTTGTCAAGAATTGATCGACTTAGAAAAGACAAATGACTATAGCCGATGGCGGCAAGAAGGCACGACATGATGACAAAGAGAACGAGGTAGCGGCTCGGCTCGCGAATCTTGTTGAGCAAGGGAATGTGATAATGAATATATGCCAGGCCGAGGTTGGAGCCGAAGGATGCCCAGAGAAAATAAATCGCGAGCACGGCGGCGACCGGAACAACGAATGAAGTCATGGCCTGCTTCTTGCGCCAGGCCATCACTGCAAGCACAACGCCCACCAGAGTTATAGGTCCAACATAAGGCGACGCGACAATGGCGTGAGTAGTTATCGGCCAGATGACCCCGACGATTTCCTTGCCCTTTAACTGTGCTTCAGTGAAGCTTCGCCACGGAATCGGCTGATAACCTATAATCGCTGCTCCCCTGCCAACCCAGCGTTCCATCGTTCCCGTAGCCAGAAACATCGGGATGATCGCAACTGCCGCTAAACCGAACGTCGAAATTGCGATCCAAATAAGGGATCGTACCAGAATTGGGATGATTCCCGGCTTCGTTCTAAAAAGCCACACGATGGCGCAAAGAATTACAACCCCTCCCCAAAGGATCGCATGGATGACTGCCTGCGACGGCCCCGCCAATGTGAGAAGGCTCGCTCCTATAGTCGTTAGGGCAATGGCTCCAACCGAACCAGGTCGCCGGATAAGGCCAATACAGCCAGCCATGAACAGTGGCATCCAGGAGTACGGCGCAATTACCGTTACCCAGTTTGCGTAAACGATCGTATTCGTGGCGATCAGACTCAGGCTGGCTCCGATAAATGAACCGGCGGCGTTCGCACCGGCGACGCGACAGAGGACATAGACGTTGGCCGCGAAGATAAAAAGATGGAACAGCGTCACCTGAGTCAGGACATGCAGGGAGTGCGAAAGGTCCCCGTAATTGAACAGATGAAAAAAATAAAAGGGATACGTGATCGAAAAATACGGGCTGTTATAAATGGGCAGACCGGAAAAGAAGGAAGGCACCCAGAGCGGGTCCTGACCCGATCGCACGAGTCGGGAGAGCGCGCTAAAAAGCGGCGCGTGGATGTAAACGTTATCCCCGTAGGGAGCAAACAGAGCTTTACTCGTTAGGGCATCAAAAAATCGATAGATGAAAAAAATAACGAGTAGGAAAATGAAGAACGCGTCGCGGGCTAATGTAGCCTTTTTTGTCGCGAACGAGCCGTCTTGTAAAACCATGAGATTACCGTTCGTTCATGAGGCGCGATCAAGTTTAACGGGCAGCTTTGGTTACTGACGTCCCTGCAATTTCCAAGCCTGGACGATCGAGGGCGCCTGCGCCTGAACCCAATGGGATAACACGCATCCGGACAACAACAACACACAGAAAATTGCAGCGGAAGCCAGTCGCAACGTAAGCCGCAGTCGGCTCCAGCTTGTGATCGCCGACGGCAAGAAGAGCGAGCTAAACGCGAGAATCGGGAGACCGTAGCGCGCTTCCACCGAAGTCCGCGCATAAAGGGCGACGCAACCGAGGAGCGCGATCAGGCTCGCGACGGCGAGTATGTTTGTACGGCCTACTTGGATGAATCTCGATTGCCAAAGCTCGGCGGCGCCGAACGCGGATGAAACAAGGATACCGAAAGAACCGATCATAAAGAGACTTAGACTGCCAATAGTCCCGAGCCATCGCGTCGACGGAGTAAGCGAGTAAGTATAAGTCCGGATGAAGTCCTGGTCGACGAGAGCGAATACGTGCACGGCGTCCGATCTGACTTCAGCCCACGACCGTTGGGCGAGGGTTGGATGATCCGGAAGCGAGGCAAAAAATGGATTGGTATAGCGAAGCCGGGGATCGCCTTTCGGTCCCCAGTAAGTCGCGTATTTCACATACAACCGGCCCCAATGGATAACGTTCCCGCCAAGATCGTTTGCGACCAGCGGGGTTTTCCGATGCCAATAACGAGAGTTATTGATATACTGCGGCACACAGATGGCAGTTAAGATGAGGAGACTGATTGCCGACATCGTAATCGCCCTTGTCAGGCTACCCGCCCGATAGGCTCGCCAAAGGTGAAGGCAAACGCCGGGCAGCCATAAAGTCATGAGATAGATGTTTGCCGGTCGAGTCATAATTGCGGCGCCGAGAATGAGACCGAGCAAGACTGAGTGCCACCATTTCGGAATATGATTTTCGCGGAGACTGCAGGCGACCAAAGTTACAAAGGCGAGAGTCAGGAGTAAGGAAAAAATCTCGGTGAGAATGTAACTAAGATAGACGAGAAAAATCGGATTGAGACAAAACAGCGCCAGGACGGCCAGCGCCTTTGTAACCCCGAGATATCTTTGCCAGACAAAATAAAGAACAATCACGCTCGCGAAATATAGAAAGGTCTGCACGATAAAGATGGAGCGCCGCGTCTGGTCGTTTCGCAAGGCGACATCCTTGGCGGTCACGGCAACAAACGCCGGATAGATATAAGTGCGAATGTTTGAGAACAGATACTTACTTATGACTCCATCGCGCTGGATATCAGTCGCGGCCATGCAATAGGCCGCTTCATCAAATCGGATCGGCTCGCGGCGCACCTGCCGGTAACAAAAGAAGGCTTCACTGAGTCCCGCGAGCAGGATCACGAGCAGCCAAAGAATGTGGTGCGCTGGCAGACCTGCCTGACGCTGCGGGTGATCGATGGTGGCCGGCTGCACTTGGTTGGCTGTATCTTTGGTTGAGCGGATTAAAACTGAGCGTGCCGCTAATCTTCGCACAGTCAAGTCGCGCCAGAGTTAGGAATGCAATGTTTCCGGGTCGCAAAAAACGGAACTCATTACGGTAATTGACCGCGATTCCCGTTTCTTGAACTTGACAATCCGGCTGCTTTCTAAAAGAAAACTTGAGCGACCTGCAAGCACTCTACCGAAATGAAAACAAAAACCCCGGCCCGTGGGCCTATCTTCGTTGTCGGTTCGCCGCGCTCCGGCACAAGCATTCTTACCTGGTGTCTCGGCCAGCATCCGAATCTACTCGGTCTCGCGGAATCGAACTGGATGAGTTCGTTTGCAGTCGACGTCGGCGTTGCCTTTCGGCGCGGTTCGATGCGAGGCGAACTCTCGCAACTCTTTTCCATGGGAATAAGTCGCGATCGCCTGATGTCGACAATCGGCAACGCCATTGACGACGCGATCATTTCCCACCGCGCCTCTTTCTTGGAACGCCGGCTGCGCCTTTCGGGACCGGACGCGCCGGGAAATATTCCGGCGATTCAAATTGAGCGTAGCCCTTCCGATCCAAAGGAGCGATGGGTCGACGGGACACCGGAATATTCCTTCGGCATCTTCGGCCTGCATAAGCTTTTTCCCGAAGCGCGCTTCATTCATATCGTGCGCGACTGCGACCAGGTCGCTCATTCGATGTATCACTTCGACCGGATTGCGAATTTTAAGATAGTTAGCAGCCTCGCCGAGGGCTACGATCGCTGGCAGCGATACGTTCGCGCCGTCCTTGATGCCGAAGGAGCCTATGGCTCGTCCGTGATGCTGCGGGTTTTCTATCGTGATCTGGTGAAGCGCTCCGAGGATTGTCTCCGGCGCATCCTCGATTTTTGCGGAGAAGCATTCGCACCCGAATGTCTGGAGCCTTTGACGATAAAGATCAACAGCTCGCGCGTCGAGTCATACACCGTGCCGGGCGACCTGGTCGATGACCTAACGATTATAGGAGCGCAAGAGCTATGGAAGAAGCTGGGAAACGACGACAATTTGCCGGCGATTTCCAATCCGGCGGCGGCGGACTGGCTCGAACGCCAGTTCGAAGAAAGGATTGAGTATGTCTTTGACTCCGAGGGAAGGAACACGAGTCTCCACGACGCGCTCAAAAACGTGGATCGTGAATTACAACAGCGGACCGACTGGGCCTTGGAACTCAGTCGCGAAATTACGCAGCGAGACAACGTCGTTCTCGGGCTCCAAGCGGAGTTACTCGAGCAAACAAACTGGGCCAAGCGCCTCGACGCCGCGACCGCGCGAAAAGATGCGCTGATCCTTGAGCTCCAAGGCACGTGCCGGGAGCGAACGAACTGGGCGTTTGGTCTCCAGGCCGAGTTGGATCAGAAAGCCGTTATCGTCGCCGATCTCCAGAGTAAATGCGCCGCGCAGACGCGCGATCTCGCGATGTTGCGGCAGCAGGTAAAAGAGAAACATGCAGCTCTGAAAACGCTCCAGAAGAAATTGCAGAGTCGCAAAAACTGGATCGTCGCTCCTTTCAAATGGTTCGCGCGAAAACTCGCCTCAGCCCTAAGAGGTCGCCGGCGTCGGCCCGCGATTTAGGGATGGTTATCTCTTTTCTCGTTAGGCAGTCTGCCGGCTAGGAGGCAAATTTTTTTTGACATTCTCGTTTCGCGCATTCCCGTTTGCTGACTTTGCCAGCAGACGGCTTGCACTCGTTGTGTGATTAAATGGCTACGGAATTCTCATCGCGCTGCGCCGCTTGCGGTGCAATCCTGCCTTTCGCCGCAGAAGCTCTAGCTCCGGACATTTCAGTCGTCGTGCCCGTGTTCAACGAAGGACGACAGCTAAACGAAAACCTTGCCTCAATCCGAAACCACGTCGTCCAGACCGGTCTAACTTTTGAGTTGATACTCATCGACGACGGCTCCTCCGATAATACCTGGGAGCTATTGCACGGACTGCAAGAAACGTTTCCCGAAATCAAAGGACTAAGACTTAGCCGTAACTTCGGCAAGGAAGCAGCCCTCTCGGCTGGGCTTGACGCGTCGCGCGGCCGCGCCTGCATAGTTATGGATGCCGACTTACAACACCCGCCCGCGCTTTTGCCGGAAATGATTCGGCTTTGGCGCGATGAAGGCTGGGAGATAGTCGAAGGCGTGAAAGCCACGCGCGGTCGTGAGTCATGGAAGAATCGGTTGGGCGCGCGACTTTTCTATTACACCATCACGCATCTATCGGGATATCACTTGCGTGGCGCTTCGGATTTCAAGCTTCTCGACCGAAAGGTGGTCACCGCCTGGCAGGAAATGTCGGAGCGAAACACCTTTTTCCGGGGAATGGTCGGATGGGTGGGCTATCGCCGAAAACAACTGCCCTTTGAAATTGCGGAACGATTGGATGGTCTGTCCAAGTGGTCTTTCTTACAGCTCTTTCGCCTCGCGATTACAGCGATCACCGCCTTCTCATCGCTGCCTCTGCAGTTAGTGACTCTCATGGGAGGGTTGTTTCTGCTCTGCTCATTTTTCTTTGCCGTATATGCCGTGACACTCTATTTTCACGGTTTGGCTTTGCCGGGGTTTACGACAGTTATACTGCTACAACTTATCATCGGCGGCGTTTTAATGGTTAGTCTCGGCATTATCGGCACCTATATCGCTCGAGTCTATGAAGAGACGAAGCGCCGGCCTCGATATCTTCTTGCCGCCAAGTTAGGCCATGCGAAAGAGGACTCTAACACTTGCTCTTAGTCTGCCGCGCTGTGACTCAATCAACTAACTCGCCGCGACGCAGAAACAGGGACGGCATCGTCATTCGTGGCGATTACCAGGCGCTAGCACATAACTCGGAGAATGCCGCGCAACGCTTCTGGCACCAGGCGAAGCTGCGACTTATCGAACGCGTCGCCGCGCCCGCGTCGACTGATCGCGCACTCGACGCCGGCTGCGGTTCGGGAGTTATCAGTCACTTTCTTGCCCGGCGCTGCGCGTCAGTTGTCGGGAGTGACAGCAATCCCTGCGCGATCGATTTTGCGCGTCAGAGCTACGGCGGAGAGAAGCTGCAGTTCGTCCTCGGCCAGTTCGAGGACTTGGCCGGCAGCGACGCGTTCGATTGGATTTACTCTCTGGAAGTCATCGAGCACCTATATGAGGAACAAGTTTTAGAGGTGCTGCGTCTTTTCAAGAGGCTCGCAAAGCCTGGAGGCCATCTCTTACTGACGACGCCCAACTACCGCAGCGCCTGGCCAGTCATAGAATGGATGCTCGATCGACTGAGTCTTGTCCCTCACCTCGCCGGCGATCAACATATAAGTCACTTTACGAAGTCAAAGCTAAGTCTTGCCTGCGCAAAGGCTGGCTGGTCGGTCATTCGACTGGGAACATTCAATGGCTTCGCTCCGTTTCTGGCTCCTATCTCCTATCAGATGGCTCTCCGGTTCGAGGACTGGGAGGATAGATGGCAAAACGTGCTTCCGGGCAACTTACTTTTCTGCGTTTGCCGGAACGATTCCGAGTGATATCTCCGTCAGGCTTGCTCAACATATCTCAAATTGTCAGATGAAAGCACGGCTGCGCGCAGGCTTCCTTAGTCCCACTGCATTCCTTTTCTATTTCAGTCTTATTTCCCTGCTGCTGACATGGCCGGCGGTTCTTCACCTTCGTAATCGCGTCATCGGCGCCTATCCCGGGGATAACTTTCATTTCCTTTGGGAGCTCTGGTATGTCGCCCACGCGATTTTTGACCTGCATAAGACTCCGTTTTTCGACCCGGACATTTACGTCCCTTATGGTTTCGACTTGATTAAGAATCAGGACCTATCTCCCGGTACGGTCCTTCTCTTTATGCCGATGACCCGGCTCCTCGGAGAAGTTACGACTTACAATTTGCTGATCATCGGATCATTCGCGCTAACCGCCTTTGGAACCTATCTCTTCGCTCTCGAGCTCTGGCAAAACAGGCTCGGCGCATTCTTCGCGGCCCTCAGTGTCGCTGCCTGCGCCTATCGTTACACTCATGCAGAGGGTCATCTGTCGATCGTGTCGACCCAATGGATATTATTTTTCTTCTATTACCTTGAACGGACACTTAGAGCACCTACGGTTAGGAACGGCGTCGTCACCGGTCTTTTCTACAGCCTCTGCGCGTGGGTGACATGGTATTACGCGTGGAGCGTTCCGATCGCGACGGGTCTTTATCTTGCGGTAAGGATAGCCTGGATAAGACCACGGGAGTTAGCGACACTTTGGCGTCCGACAATTGCCGCAACCGTTGTCGTGCTTATGCTAGTCGGGCCCTTCATCGTGCCCTACGCACTTGCGACGAGCAGCGGCGCGATGGCTCCCCGCTCGCTTGGTGAAGCCCAAATCTTCGCCGCGAGCGTTTACGACTACTTTATCCCGCCTATCGGGCAATCCTTCGCCGGTCACTGGGCTCAGAGTCACTGGCGCAGTGGAGCAAACGGCGCGTGGCTATCCGAATGGGAAATCTATCTCGGTTTGCCGACATTGCTCCTCGGCATCGTCGGCGCTTTGCGCGCGTCGCGCCGCAAGACAGTTTGGGCGTTGCTCGCGTTGGCCGGAGGATGCTTCCTTTTCTCGTTAGGCCCGAGCTTGTATCTGGCGCATCCATCTTCGATTAATCCGGCCGTCGCGACCGCACCTCTGTCGCGCATCCCGCTGCCGGTAATGTTACTCAATCGGTTTCCTCCCTTCAGCCTTCTTCGATCCTGGGCGCGGATGGGGTTTTTCGTCGAAGTCGCCGTCGCCCTGCTCGCGGCTGGAGGGATAACTTATCTGCTGGGAAAATTGCGGAATCGACCTTCTCGAATCGCGCTGGGATTGACGGCCATATTCGCCTTGCTTGTCGACTCCGTGCAGATCCCGATGGGCATGGCGCCGGTTGCCGGGAGGGAAGTCGACCGCTGGTTAGCGAAGCAACCGGGTCATGGCATCGTCATGGAGTTTCCTATTCCGGAAAATGGTTACAGCGGGCCGGCGATGTACAGCACGCGATTGACCGGGAAACGAATCGTCATGGGCTATGCTAGTTATCCACCTAATGCGAGTTACTTCCCGACGTTAGCCGGATTTCCATCCAGTGTAGGTCTCGACCTGCTACAATCGTGGGGGGTCGAGTATGTCCTGGTGAATGCTGACCTTTACAAAATGGGCAGCATTTTCGATGAGGTGGAGATAAGTTGGTCGAGCCTGGCCGCAGCGATCGATGAGAGCCATCGGCTACAACCCGTAATCAACCTGAATGGAGTGTATGTTTACCGGCTCGAGCCGAAACGCCTCATAACTCTTGGAAATAATCTTATCTTAGACCCAGGGTTTGAATCATCCCAGTTCGCCGGAAGCGCCGGCTGGTCACCAGTCGGGCGTCCTAGAATTGATGTAAACTCGAAACAAGCTCACAATGGCAAGGTGAGCTGCGTTGTCGACCCGGACAATTACCTTCTTTCCTCGCCCGTTCGAGTTTCGCCTAACGAGTATTACTCTTTGCGCTGTTCTTCGCGACGCGCCACGTCAGCACCTGCGGAAACCGCTTTGGAAGTGACGTGGCTGAATAGCCGATCTCACCCTCTTCCTTCACCCGAAACTGCTTTGGAAACCGAACAAGTTGGGAATGACTGGATAACTCTCGAAGAAGTATTTCGCGCTCCGTCAGAAGCGAACTTCGGCGTGATCCGTGCGACCACGAAAATGGGTAAGGCAAAAGTGGATGACTACACTCTTCAAAAAGTCGCGCCGGATGCCGCGACCCTGTCCGCTATTCCTGACACTCTGGAGATATCTCCGCTAAGTTCGCAAGCGTCCGCTGCGATCGCGTGGAGCAGTCATTCCGGTCAAGGTTCCTATGTCACTCTTTCGATCGACAACCATCCGGAGGAAATTTTCGCCCGTGGCTCAAAAGCCACGCAAATTTTCACGGGAGGAAAGGACACTTCGAGTTATGAGTTTCGGCTTTATAACTCGTCAATGGAGGAGCTGAGGGCATTGGTGTTGAAGACCAAACCGGCAGAACTTATCAAGGCATCGCCGGTTATCTTTTCGCCCGGCAAGGACGTCGGATCGACTGTTATTAGCTGGAAGCTGCCAGCCGGGAAAATTGGCGAGGTCCGAGTCGCAGTTAAGGGCGCGGCTGAGGTCTTATTCGCGCGCGACAATCGCGGCTCACAGAAGGCCGCGTGGATCGCGCGAAATACAACTTACGAATTTCGTCTTTACCTTGCGAGCAAGCCTCAAGAGTTACTGGGAAAAGTAATCGTCAGGCCTTAGCCGAACCTAAAGCGGGAGCCGGCTTAGAGAATCTTTCCCTGACAACTTTAATGCCCGCCGCGAAAATAAGGATAGTTAGGAATGAGATAGGCTGCAAATATCGTACGATCGGGAAGATGGAGAAGAGCATCGTCGACCCGAGCAAAGCGGTCACGTGAAAGAAAAGCACAAAGCTGTAAGCCTTTCCTGATCTCTGGAATAGGATAATGACTCCAAGCAACAGTGGCGATAAGAGAACGACAAGATAATAAGGCCACGCACGCACATAATACTTTCCGCTCCAAGAACGACGCTCCTGGTTCAAGTCTCCTTGCGGGACAATTTCATGAAACAGTCGCGCCAGAGTCTCAGCCTCTGGCGGCGTAAAGTAGCCCGCGCCCAAATCCATCTTTGCATAGCGACGAATCGCGCCCGCACGCCAAAACTCGAGATAGGTCTCTGCGCCAATCCAGCCGACCGCAAAAGGATTGCGCTCGAGCGCTCGCAAGGCCGTTTCCTTGGCGATCTCGGCCGCTTTTCTTGGATCGCCTTCCGCCTTCAGAAACGTATCAATCAACCCGCCATGGGAAAACCGCTCGCCCGGTCGCGCATCGATATCTCTCATGTGAAATTCGTCTCCCTTCGCAATCAACTCTGCTAATCGGGTATCAGTCGCATCCTCGGGCTGCAAAGCCGGCGCCCAGAACGAGAGCAGATACAAGCCAGTTCCGTAGAGATAAGCCGGCTCGCGATGAGAAAGGAAGCCGTTCGCCCGCTTATAAGCCTGCTGCAAGCCGAACATAAGACCAACGCTTATTATCAGGTGAAGAAAGAGTTGTCTCAGCTCCTTCCGGGAATACGCGGCGCGAAGCGCGCTAACTATTGATCGATGGAGACGAGCAAAATCCCGAGGAAAAAAAGCCACAATTGGCAAAAGGACTGCCATGACCTGGACCGTAACGAGATAGCTCATGCGAAATCCAATCGCGAAGACGGACAAAACCTGAACGAGGACCAGAACTGAGATTTGCCGCGATTGAACGTAGACTAACGAGTAAAGGACAACGAAGGCATAAATCACGAGACTGACACTTTCAGTCATGACCGAGCGTTCCCAAAAAAGCTGAAGCGGGTCGATGCTGCAGATGAATCCAAACATGTAAGAAACAGCCCGCGAAAGACGAAAGACGCGAAGACAGATCGCGCCGCATACAATGGAAGTGATCGCGCCTGCGCCAGCCTGCAAGAGCAGGAGCGGAGTGAGACTTGCGCTGCTGAGAGCAACCCAGCGGATGACGTAGCCATAAAAGTATGATCGATCCTCCGGAATCCAACCTGAGATAGCAGTCCAGAGATAGCTCATCGAATCTCCCATGTAGAATTTCGGCAAAGGATCGAGACCGAGTAGAAACAGCTTGATCAGCAGGATCGACAAACAAAAGGCCCACCAGCTGTTCTTTTCTCGCATCGCGGGCTGTTCGAGGCCGGATCCAGCGCTCATAAGTCAGTTTTGTGCGAAACCTGCTTCTTCAGCAGAGTGACGAAATGCAAGTCCCGGCCAAAAAACAGACTTAACGGAAAAGAATAGAGCGGAAGATTCGAGACTGTCCTGACCGGAGTAACTTTCAAGTTGCGATATATCTCGTTCCATTGAGACTTCGTGAGATAGTTATAAGGCAATACGACGTTTTTTGAGGCGTTTCCGACCCAGTCCATCAACCGCAGAGTTTCACCGGCGAGAAAACCTTTTCGAAAATGATCTTTGATCAGGATATAGTTATTAGCGACCCTCAGCGCCTCGCGCAAAAGCTGCGCGGGATCGTTGGTGTGATGAAGGACATCAACCAACATGACCGCGTCAAAGACAGAGTCATCATAAGGAATTCTAACTCCGTCGAACTCGCGCACTGGTATGTGACATTGAGGCCGCAACAGGATGTCAATCCCGCTGATCGATACGTTATTACTTTGCGCCATGATCCGGGCGGATATTTGGCCGTCGCCGCAACCGACGTCGAGGACGTTCGCGCCCGGAGGAACCAGTTCGGCTAACGCCTGCGCGAGCACGCGCACCCTGCGGCGAAAAATTAATCTGTCGTGCAATGGATCGACCAGTGAGTTCATGAAAACTCAACGTCTTCGCAGCCCGAGAAGACTGAGAAAGAAGCTTGCCAGCACGGTTTGGACGCCGAGCTGGATGAGCAGCGCCGCGGGAATGACCAAGCGCAAGGTATGTGAAGGGTTGAGCGGGCCGAATGACTGCCCGCGCCAGACAGCTATGGCGTAGAATGAAGCTATGACTCCGCCTAGAATCATGAGTGCACCACTTATAAGTCCGGATTCGAGATTGATGTAGGTGAAAAGCGTCGTCAGACGCGGGTCCGGCGGCAAAAGATTCTCGCTAATGGCAAAGACTTTCGAGAACAAGGCAAAAATAATCGATTGATAACCCAGACTTATGGCAAGGGCGGCATAAACCAGAGTGTGAACATCGAAAGTAACGCGGGCCACGCTTTGCGGACCGAGGATAAGCCACGCGGTCGTGACACAACCGAAGGCGGCGAGGAAGAAGCCAGGGTAAAGAAAGAGCCAGCGTGGACTGTAAAGCATGAGAAAGCGCAGATGCCTCCAGCCGTCACGCCAACTCCGCAGATGCGGCGGGCGGCTGCGCCCGGCCGGCGACAGCGTGGCCGGGACTTCGGTGATTCGTAACTTGTGCAGAGTCGCTTTCACAACCATCTCACTGGCGAACTCCATGCCGGTGGTGCGTAGGTCGAGGCCGAGGATGGCCTGCCGATTAAAGCCGCGCAAGCCACAATGAAAATCACCGGCATGACTGTGGAAAAAAAGCCGGCCGATCGCAGTCAGGACCGGATTCCCGAGATAGCGATGAAGCGGCGGCATCGCTCCGGTTTTGATGCCGCCAAGGAAGCGGTTACCCATCACTAACTCATAGCCGCCCTTGAGTTTTTCGAGGAAAGGGTGTAACTCGGTGAAGTCATAACTGTCATCCGAGTCTCCCATGATCACATACTTGCCGGCCGCAGCCCGGATCCCGCCCATAAGCGCGCTTCCATAGCCGGGCGATGCAACAGTGATGACCCGCGCGCCCATCGTTGAAGCCATCTCTTGCGAGCCGTCGTCGCTGCCATTATCAGCGATAATTACTTCGCCTTTGACGTGACCTTGCTCAAGGAAACGCTGTGCCTTTTCAATACAACGGCCGAGCGTTTCGGCTTCGTTGAGGCAAGGCATGAGGATGGATAATTCGACAGTGCTTCCAGTCGAAGACACGGGATTGGGATTTGGTGATGAGTCGAAAGCAGAAGCTCTCATCGCGGTGAACTCATCGTCGCTTCGAATAACTTTGCAACTCTCGCGGTCTAACGTTCCGATGGGCGCGACTCAGTTGACAGGATCATCGCCTGATGGGAGCGTTTTTGGCGCGCGGCGTGGATATAACTCTCGGGCAAGGCTGATGGACGCAACTGGATTCGCGCTCAAGAGAGAAATCTTATGACCCATTATAACTCTGTCGACAATCGTCGCCTGATTCATCGCGCTGGTTATTCTATTTTCGGCGCTCTTTTGCTAGCCGGGCTGGCTCTCTTGCCGCTGGCTGGCGAAGCCCGCGCTCAACGTAACTCGCTACCGGCTTTGATGGAAGCTATGACCAAGTTATCGGCCAACGAAAATGTGCTGAATATTCCTGAAGGTACTTATGTCGTGAGCAGCACCTGGGAAGTGACCCGGCCGGGAGTGACGATCAAGGGCGCGGGCATAGGCAAGACGATTTTCGTCCGCGACGCAGGCTTTGCCGGCAACCCCTTGATCAAGATGAACGCCGAGAACAGCACGATCTCCAATCTAACTCTGGATGGCAACGGCATGGAAGTCCCGCTTTCGCTCAAGGCGAATGGCGCGGTCGCAGACAGCGTCGAAGTAAAGAACTTCCGGCACATCGGGATCGTCGTGCCCGGTTCGGGCTGTCGCGTCACGCGATGTGTCATCACCGGTTACGGCAACCCGGAAATTCGCAGCATCGGTATCTGGCATGACTCCGGAGCGAACGCAGCCGATTCAAGTATCATGATCGACCACAACACGATTTCCGATAATGGAATCAACGGTGTCTTTTGCACCGGCGGCAAGGTGGACGTGATCGCGAACCAATTCTCCGGCAATCATCGCCAGATCGTGCCGGTGGGAGGCGGCCAAGTCTGCATCGGCAATAACGGGCGCGCCGCAAACACGGTCGCGACTATAAGTGACAACACGATTGTCGACGGCGGCGGCCCCAAGTCGAGCGGGATCGAGACCGCGGGCGGGAGTTACACCATTACTAATAACACGGTCCGCAATCATGGCATGGCCGGGATAGTCATAGGTGTGAATGCGACTCGCGCCGTAGTTAGCGGCAATGTCATTTCTAACTCAGGGCGGAATACGGACGATCGCAACCGGCCGCAGGTGCGGGCTGCGATCTATGTCTTGTACGGCGCGCAAAATGTCCGGATCACAAACAACCGTTGCTTCGATGACCAGCGCAATAAGACTCAGACTTATGGCGTGCTCCTCGTCCCGCCGACGCGGCGGATGAGGATGCGCTTTCCCGCGCGCGCGACCGAGCACATTGTCGTAGCGAATAATGATTTTCGCGGAAACCTGCATCCCGAAGGTGTCCTCGATGCGAGCGGCGCGCGCGACCGTGTCTTTGCGCGCAATTTGTCCGATCGCTGATTCGTCAGGCGGCTTCCGCTGATTTTGGTTTTGCGTTAGGCCGGCGCTGGTGAGATGATCCGCCGCCAAACGCAACTTTCAGCTCGCCTCTCTGATGAAACTACTCTTACTAACTCTCGGCATTTTCTGTTTCGTTTTTCTTCATCATGGTCTCGCGTCGGATGCGACCGATACGACGATAAACATAACCGGTCAGGCCGCCGGACCGACGCCGTTCATTTCCCAGCTGACTCTAAAGGCCAGTGCGACGGCGAACATCAAGGCGATTAAGTTTGAGATCGCGCCGAAGGTTGGCTCAGTGACTCGCCCGCTGACGGCGACCTACTCGCGGGACTATCTCATCGGGCGCGGCTATCTCCAGGAAGCGACCAATACTATCTATCTGCCGGTTTACGGGCTCTACGACGGATTCAAGAACAGCGTTGGTCTGACCTATGAGTTTCTCGATGGCTCGAGCAGCGAGGCTGCGACCTCCATCACCACACCGGCTTTCAGTGACCCGTGTGGCTATAAGAGTGTCACGAAATTATTGCCCAGAACTCAGGATAGAAGTTTGAGTTATGACTACTTTATGGTCAAAGGCGATTGCAGCATTTATTCGCCGACGATCATGGATACGGACGGGGCGATCCGCTGGGTTGGCTCCGCTGGTGTGGCTGATATCTCAGCGACACTTTATGACAACGCCGCTTACCAGGCGGTAGGCCACTCGTTATTGAGGATCGATCTCGATGGCACAGTTACCTTCCTTCACAATTACAGCGATGTGGGAGTCAATTATATTCATCACAATATCGATCGCGGTAAATATGGACTCATTCTCGATGTCGACACGACCACTTATACGGAGTGCACCAACCTCGAAGTCGACAGTGCCGGGAATATCTTAAAGCGATGGAACATGGCCGACATTATCAGCGCGGCGATGATCGCCGGCGGCGACGATCCGGATGACTTCATTCACCAGGCGCCGTTCGATTGGTTTCACAATAACGGAGTGGCTTATAACCGTGCCGATGACTCGTTAGTCATCTCAAGCCGGCAGGATTTTGTCATTTGCATCGATTACGAGACCAGCGCGATCAAATGGATTCTCGGCGACCCGACGAAGAAATGGCATGAGTTTCCCTCGCTCGTGAAATACGCCCTCGCGCTTGCGCCCGGCAGTCTGCCGCCGGCCGGCCAGCATGCTCCTTCCATCACTTATAACCAGCAGGTGATGGTATTCGATAACGGTTATGGGAGTCTTATCTTCCAGCCGCCGGGAGTTACTCGCTCTTATTCCGCGCCGCGAAAGTATCGGATCGATCTGGACAAGCGGGTCGCGACCGAAGTTTGGAACTACGACATGAATCAAAGCGTCGATAGCTCTATCTGCTCGAGTGTTTACGAAGACGCGCCGTTTAACTATCTGATCGACTATGCCTATGTCGGTCCTATTCCCGCCGGAGTCCACAAGGCGCAACTGCTCGGCTTGAATGCGGCGGGCGAAAAGGTCTTTTACTATCAATATGGTGACACTGGTTGCAACCAAGCCTTTAACTCTATTCCATTGCACTTGGAAGACACAAAGTTCCCCGCGGTCGGCCCGCAGGCTTTGAACCTCTCGACCCGCGGCAAGATCTCGCCCGGCGATTACGCGCTGATTGGCGGCTTTATTATCACCGGCAACAGCTCGAAGCAGGTGGCTTTGCGCGTGCTCGGGCCCTCATTGACTCGTGCCGGCATCTCCGATGCACTTATGGATCCGGTGCTAAGTCTTTATAACTCGTCCGGGAAAGTTATCGCTAACGACGATAACTGGTCGAGTGACCCCGCGGCCGCCGAGTTAGCAGCCGATGGCCTTGGCCCGAGCGATCCGGCCGAGGCCGCGACCATCCAGACCCTCGCGCCCGGAGCTTACACTATTGTGGCGAGTGGCAAAGGCGGGGCGACGGGAGTCGGTCTGGTTGAGGCCTATGACCTGTCGCCGACAAGCAGCTCGAAGCTGGCCAACATCAGCACGCGTGGATATGTCGGCTCCGATGAGGATGCTCTTATCAGTGGCTTTATTGTCGGCGATGTCGCTAGTGCGACCGTAGTCGTGCGCGCGCTCGGTCCTTCGCTTGGCTCGGCTGTTATTCATCCTCTCGATGATCCCGAGCTAACGATCTATGACAGCAATGGCGCCGCGATCGCGAGCGATGATAACTGGCAGGATGACCCGAATGTTCTCGATCTGCAAAGCCTCGGCCTCGCACCGTCGAATCCTGTCGAATCCGCCACCATCCTGCGACCGCCGGCGGGAGCTTATTCGGCTGTAGTTCGCGGCGCAAAAGGGGGCGCCGGGATCGGGCTAGTCGAGATTTTCGATCTGGATTGAGCGGTCGCGCGCGAGTTAGCTCCGGCCGTCGGGCTAACCTCGATTACGCAGTGGAATTTTGAATTTCTTGTGGCAATATACGCGCCGATCTCGTTATATCACCAGCGCCGGAGCCATGAAACTTTCGTTCCAAATCTTTATCGCCTTACTCTTCGGATTAAGTGCCGCCTTTGCCACCGAAGCGGACAACACTACTATTACCATCAAAAGTCGGAACCCCGGAATCACTCCCTTCATTAGCCAACTGACGCTGACGGCGAGTGACACCAGTGTTATAAAGGCCATTCAGTTTACCGTCGCTCCCAAAACCGGCTCAGTCACGCGACCCTTGTCCGCCACTTACTCCAACGCCTATATGACTGAGCGTGGATATCTCGAACCCACGACGATCTATCTCCCCGTTTACGGTCTCTACGCCGGCTATGCCAACAAAGTCGTTTTGACTTATTACTTTCTCGATGGCTCTTCGAAACCGGCGTCAACCACGATCACAACCGCCGCTTTCGACGATCCATGCGGCTATCAGAAACCAACGATCCTTCAAGCGCGGACGAAAGCGACCGATTTGAGTTATGACTACATTATGGTGAAGGAGCGCTGCGATAACTATTCGCCCGCCATCCTTGATACGGACGGCGCGCTTCGCTGGGTCGGAACGGCTTCGATCTCCGATATCAGTGCCACGTTTTACGATAACTCAATTTTTATCGCCAGCGGGACGAAGCTTTTTCGCATTGAGCTCGACGGCACAGTTACGCTTCTCCATGACTACTCCGATTTGGGAGTGACTTACATCCATCACAACATCGATCGCGGAAAGTATGGGCTGATCCTCGATGTCGATACCACTTCTTACCTGCAATCGACCAACCTTGAGGTCGACACTTCGGGAAATGTTCTCAAGACCTGGAACATGGCGGCGATCATTAGCGCAGTCATGACGGCTGGCGGTGACAACCCGAGTCAATTCGTTTATTCGACGCCGACTGACTGGTTCCATAATAACTCGGTGACTTATAACCGGGCTGATGACTCTGTCGTTATCTCGAGCCGGGAAAACTTTGTCATTTGCCTCGATTACGAGACTAACGATATTAAGTGGATTTTCGGAGACCCGACGAAGAAGTGGCATGGATTTCCCTCGCTCGCCAGGTTTGCCCTGACCCTCGGCGCAAATACCCTGCCGCCGGCGGGCCAGCACGCAGTCTCGATCAGTTATGACCAGGATTTACTCCTGTATGATAACGGCGAAGCGAGTTTCGTCGAACAGCCATACGGCGTGCAGCGGACTTACTCAGCGCCGCGGAAGTATCAGTTGAATTTGCAAACCAGAGTTGCGACCGAGGTTTGGAACTACGAGATGAACAAGAGCATCTTCACGCCCGTCTGCGGAAGCATCTACGAAGACGCGCCGCTTAACTATCTGGTCGATTACTCGTTTGTCGTCGGCGCGCCGGGAGCGCCGGCTTATGCGCAGCTTCTTGGTTTGGATCGAGACGGCAACAGGATCTTTCATTATCAATACGGCCCGACCGATTTTTGTAACACCGCGTTTAACTCGATCCCGCTTCATCTCGAGAATACCAAGTTTCCGGCCGTCGGTCCGCAAGCGCTGAACCTTTCCACCCGCGGTTATATCGCGCCGGCGGACGATGACTTGATCGGCGGATTCATTATTACTGGCAACGAGAGCAAGACGGTAGCTTTGCGCTTGCTTGGACCTTCATTGACCAAGTCTGGCGTGGCTGGTCCGCTGGCCGATCCGGTGCTAACTCTTTATAACTCTTCCGGCACAGTTATCGCGAGTAATGACAACTGGCAGACCGATCCGCAGGCCGCGCTCCTGGCCTCGGACGGTCTCGCGCCCGGCTCGCCCGCAGATGCGGCGACGATCCAAACTCTCGCGCCCGGCGCTTATACTGTGGTCGGCCGCGGCAAGGGCAGCGCCCAGGGAATCGCCCTGGTCGAGGCCTATGACTTATCGCCGCTTTCCGGCTCGCTTTTGGCCAACATCAGCACACGCGGGTTTGTCGGGATCCGTCAGAACGAGTTAGTCAGTGGTTTCATCGTCGGCGATCTGGCCAACTCGAGCGTGATCATTCGCGCGCTCGGGCCATCGTTAGGCGCAGTCGTGAGCGATGCTTTGAGTGACCCGACTCTTACTGTCTACGACGTCAATGGAACGGCGCTGACGACCAACGACAATTGGCAGGACGATCCGGGTTACCTCGACATTATGAAGAATCGGCTCGCCCCGAAAAACGCGCTCGAAGCGGCGACCATTCTGCATCCACCGGCGGGCGCCTACACGGTGATTGTGACTGGCGTTGACGGAGGAACCGGCGTGGGTCTGGTCGAGGTTTACGATCTGGATTTGTAGGAGCAACCTTGCTCCCACTCTGAGTGCTCCCGAAACGCCCGTTTTCCGGGCTCAAAAAAAGTTTGATCCGGCCAAACTTTATGCTGGAATGCGATTTCATTTCTGTCACGCTGTGCTGCGATTCCCGAAAATCACCATCCATAACAAACCATGAAAACTTCTTCAATCCTGGCCGCTCTCCTCGTCCTCGCGCTCGCACCGCTCGCGCACGCGACCGACGCCGATAATACGACGATCACCATCACCAGCCAAACCGCCGGTCCGACACCGTTCATTAGTCAGCTAACTCTGACCGCGAGTGACGCGACTGTGCTGAAAGACATCGCGTTTACGATCGCAGCCAAGCCGGGCGCGAAGGCGCGCGCGCTTTCGGGCACTTACTCGCTGGGCTATCTCATTGCTCATGGCGATCTCACTCCGCCGAGTAACCAGATCTTCCTGCCTGTCTACGGGCTTTACGCCGGCTTCGCTAACACTGTGACTCTGACTTATAACTTCGTCGATGGGTCTTCAAAAAAAGCGACTACCAGTATTACGACCGCTATTTTCGACGACCAGGGTTGCGGTTATAACAGTCCCACCGTGCTCAAGGCGAGGTCGGATGAGGCTTTGAGTTATGACTACATTTTCATCCGCTCTGGCTGCGGCAATTACTCACCTGTTATCGTCGATAGCGATGGAATTTTGCGCTGGGTAAGCACCATGGGAGTGCCAAACGCACTTACCGGCAGTTCGATTTTCTATCAGGGCGCCGTTTATGAAGGCATCAATAGTGACCTATACCGGGTGGATCTCGACGGCACAGTCACTTTGCTGAAAGATTATGGCGGCAGTCCTTATAACGTAACTGCATTTCATCATAATATCGAGTCGGGCAAATTCGGCCTGATGGTAGAAGTCGATACCACGAATCAGGTTGAGTCCACTCTCATGGAAGTCGATTTGAGCGGCAATGTCATCAAGACTTTCAGTATGGCCAATATCATCAGCACGGCCATGACTGCGGGCGGCGATGACCCGAGTCAGTTTGTTTACCCTCCGCCCGACGACTGGTTCCATAACAATGCGTCCACCTACAATCGCGCGGATGACTCTTTGATTGTTTCCAGCCGCGAAAACTTTGTCATTTGCGTCGACTACCAGACCGGCGGGATCAAGTGGATCCTCGGCGATCAGACGAAGAAATGGTATCAATTTCCTTCGCTGGCAAAGTTTGCTCTCAGCATAGGGACGGGCAGCCTCCCGCCCATCGGCCAGCATGCTATTTCCCAGACGTATGATGGCGATTTGCTTCTTTTCGACGACGGACTCAATAGCATGTTTCAGACGCCTCCGGGCATGAACCGGAACTACTCCAGCCCTCGCAAGTATGAGTTGGACCTGAGCGATGTCTCGGGCGACAACGTCCCGCCAGGCGCGGCTTCGGTAGTCTGGAATTACGAGCAGAATGAGTCGATTTACAGCCCTATCTGTGACAGCGTTTACGAAGACGCGCCGAATAACTACTTGGTTGATTACGCCGCGATCGGCTACCCCACTTCGCAACAGGATCTCGCGCAGCTTCTCGGCTTAAACCCCGCCGGCGATCAGGTCTTTTATTACCAATACGACACCGTCCTTTGCGACACGGCCTATAACTCATTGCCGATCCATCTCGAGAACTCAAAATACCCCGCGATCGGGCCGCAAGCTCTTAACTTCTCCACCCGCGGCGATGTCTCCAATGGTGATAACTCACTCATCGGCGGTTTCATCGTCACCGGCACCGGCAACAAGCAAGTAGCGCTGCGGGTGCTTGGACCTTCCTTGAGCAGCAAAGGAGTTACAAACGCCCTGGCCAATCCGGTGCTAACTCTTTATAACTCTTCGAAGCAGGTCGTCGCCACGAACGATGATTGGCAATCGAGCGTGGCCACGGCTGCCACGCTGACCGCCAATGGCTTGGCGCCGACCAGCCCGCTCGAGGCCGCGACCGTGCAGACTCTCGCCCCCGGCGCCTACACCGTCGTCGCGACGAGCAAGGATGGTTCGAGCGGTGTTGGGTTGGTTGAAATTTACGACCTTGCGCCGGCGGTCGGCTCATTGCTCGGTAACATCAGCACGCGCGGCTATGTTGGCACGGGCGAGGATGTACTTATCAGCGGTTTCATCGTCGGCGACACTGCGAATGCTACGACCATCGTCCGCGCTCTTGGCCCGTCGCTGAGTTCTACGGGTGTGAGTAGCCCACTCGCCAACCCGTTGTTGACCATCTACGACGACAACGGCACCGCAATCGCGGAGAACGATGACTGGCAAACCGGCGTGTATCACGAGGACGTGATTAAAAACAATCTCGCGCCGAAGGACGCCGTTGAATCCGCGCTTGTTTTTCATCCGGCCGCAGGCAATTACACCGCGATAGTGACTGGCGCCGGTGGCGGCACGGGTGTCGCACTGGTCGAGGTCTTCGATCTTGATCAGCCACCGGAGTAGGCAAAGCTAACTAACTCGTTGAAGAGACTCGGTCGTGAGTGAGTGACCTCAACTGATTAGCTCTGTCGGCAAAGACTGGATTCGATCCGGAACGCAATCTCATTTCAACAAATCCCTGAACTCACGATCTCTTGAACTCAGGTTAGAAGTTGAGAGCTGCGTCGTTCTAGATTACTCAATCCACCGCGATATGTCCGGGATGGAGGCAGGGACGTTATTCTTTCGGTGCAATATCTGCGGAGCGCCGGCTCAGACCTCGCTTCCGCGCCTAACGAGAGAAACTAATTCTTGCGCAACCTGCGGCTCGACGCCGCGGTGGCGCGGAATCGTCCGCGCATTATCAGTCGCGCTTTTCGGAACGAACATCGTTCTTTCCGACATGAATTTTCATTCCGGTATTACCGGCATCGGATTGTCTGATTCCGAGCTCTACGCAGACCGGCTCGCGGAAAAGTTCAGTTACCTCAACACCTTTTACCACCAGGAGCCCAGGCTTGATATCTCGGACCCGAAGATCGCGCCCGAACTTTTGGACTCACAGGACTTCATCATATCTTCCGACGTCTTCGAGCATGTCGCGCCGCCGATCGATAACTCTTTTCGAAATGCCTGGCGCATTCTGCGGCCGGGAGGTTCTCTGATCCTGAGCGTTCCCTACGGCTTGCAGGAGGAGACGGTGGAACATTTTCCCGAGCTGCACGATTACGAGTTCGTGGCGGAGAACGAGACTCACATCCTGCGCAATACGACCAAGACTGGCGAGATTCAGCGATTCGAGGGCCTTGCCTTCCATGGTGGCCCGGGCGCGACGGTCGAAATGCGCATTTTTGCCCGAGCCGATTTGGTGCGACGTCTCACCGCGGCCGGCTTTGAGGAAATCACGATTCATCAGGCGCCTGATTTTGCGCACGGCATCTGGTGGCCCGAGCCGATGTCGTTCCCCATTTCCGCGAACAAACCGCGGACGAACGCGAGGCGTTACTAACTCTCTCGCCACACTGCGAGCGAACATTCACGAACCGAAAAACTCTCGACCCGCTTGACACGATAACTGTCACTCTTATTCTCGACAACTGATGAGAACGCAGCTTCATCCCTGTCTGTGACCGCGATCGCTGCCTTTCATCGCTCCTCGGTGGGCCGGAAGATGATCGTCGCAGTGACAGGGCTGATCCTGATCCTCTTTGTCATCGGCCACCTCCTCGGCAACCTCCAGATTTTTCTCGGGCCAGCCTGGATCAACGGTTACGCGCAACACCTTCACGACCTCGGAGTGCTTCTTTGGCTCGTCCGCGCCGTCTTACTCGTGACGGTTATCGTCCATATCTATTACACGATAAGACTCGCGATGGAAAATCGGCGCGCGCGGCCGGAGAGTTATCGGCGGAAAGACATCGTCAAAGCTTCCTTCGCTTCGAGACACATGGTCATGAGCGGAGTAATTCTGCTCGCTTTTATCATTTTTCATCTCCTCCAATTTACTTTTCGGACGACCGATCCGCGGTTCGCGACGTTGCCAGACGACCCGCTCGGCCACTACGATGTCTATACCATGATGGTGCTTGGTTTCTCCAGTCCGGTCGTTTCCGGATTCTATATCTTCTCGATGTTTCTCCTCTGCCTCCACCTGAGCCATGGCTCCTCCAGCTTCTTTCAGTCGTTAGGCTTGAATAACAAGAACCTGACTCCGCGGCTCGCGCTCTCGGGCCGCGTTTTCGCGTGGCTGCTCTTCGTCGGTTACAGCTCTATTCCGGCCGCGGTCCTGCTCGGCTGGGTAAGACTGCGCACCTGAGTCATGATCGGTTCACTTGATTCCAAAATACCCGACGGTCCTTTGCAGGATAAGTGGCGGCGACATCGCAATAACTCGAAGCTGGTCGCGCCTAACAATCGCCGCCGCTTTGAAATCATTATCGTCGGCACCGGGCTCGCCGGTGGCTCTGCGGCTGCGACTCTTGCCGAGCAAGGTTACAACGTTAAGTCTTTCTGTTATCAGGATAGCCCGCGGCGTGCGCATAGCATCGCGGCCCAGGGCGGGATCAACGCGGCAAAGAATTACCCGAACGACGGCGACAGCGTTTATCGTCTTTTCTACGACACGATCAAAGGCGGTGACTTTCGCTCGCGCGAGGCCAATGTCTATCGGCTGGCCGAAGTTAGTAACTCCATCATCGATCAATGCGTCGAGCAGGGCGTTCCTTTCGCGCGCGAGTACGGCGGTTTGCTTGCCAATCGCTCCTTTGGCGGCGCGCAGGTCTCACGCACCTTTTATGCGCGCGGACAGACCGGGCAACAGCTACTGCTCGGCGCCTATCAGTCACTCAGCCGTCAAATTGCGGCCGGGAGTGCTCAAATGTTTCCGCAGACCGAGATGCTCGACCTTGTGCTGGTGGAAGGTCAGGCCAAGGGAGTCATAACTCGCGACCTGATCACGGGCGAGATAGCCAGGCACGCCGCTGATGCAGTTATCCTCGCCAGCGGCGGCTATGGCAACGTCTTCTATCTCTCGACCAACGCGCGCGGATGCAATGTCACCGCGACTTATCGCGCTTACAAGAAAGGCGCGCTCTTTGCCAACCCTTGTTATACTCAGATTCATCCGACCTGTATCCCGGTCTCGGGTCACCATCAGTCGAAGCTAACTCTCATGTCGGAGTCACTCCGCAATGATGGCCGCGTCTGGGTTCCAAAGAAGCAACATGACAAACGGCCGCCGAATCAGATCCCGGAGAGTGAGCGGGATTACTATCTCGAGCGCAAATACCCGAGTTATGGCAATCTCGCCCCGCGCGATATCTCTTCGCGCAGCGCCAAGGAGGTCTGCGACGAAGGTCGCGGCGTGGGCGAAACCGGCCGCGGAGTCTATCTCGACTTTAAGGACGCGATCGCGCGTCTCGGCGAAACGACCATCCGCGAACGCTATGGCAACCTCTTTGACATATACGAAAAGATCACCGGTGAGGGCGCCTACAAGACACCGATGCGCATTTATCCCGCCGTCCATTACACCATGGGCGGATTGTGGGTCGATTATAACCTGATGAGTAACGTTCCTGGCCTTCACGTCATCGGCGAGGCGAACTTCTCCGATCACGGCGCGAATCGACTCGGCGCGAGCGCACTTATGCAAGGATTGGCCGATGGTTACTTCGTGCTGCCTTACACTTTGCCTAACTATCTCGCGGGACAAATCGGCAAACGTCCGAGTGTTGATCATCCCGAGTTTGAGAACGCGGAACGCGAAGTCCGCGCGCGGCTCAAGCGCATTCTCGATATCGATGGCACTCGCTCGGTTGACTCATTTCATCGGGAGCTCGGCCTGCTCTTGTGGGATAACTGTGGCATGGCTCGCAACGCCGCCGGTCTTAAGGCCGCGATCGCGCGCATCCCGGAATTGCGCGAAGAATTCTGGTCGCCGAATGGTGGAGTGACTGTCTTAGGAACAGGTGAGACTTATAACCAATCACTGGAGCGAGCCGGTCGCGTCGCCGACTTTCTTGAGTTTGGTGAATTGATGTGTCGCGACGCGCTGGCCCGCGATGAGTCATGCGGCGGACACTTTCGCGAGGAACACCAGACGCCGGACGGTGAAGCGGTGCGCGACGACGAAAATTTCGCGGATGTTTTTGCCTGGGAATATCAGGGCAACGGCGCGCCGGCGGAGCCGAAGCTTCATCGCGAGCCGCTTTACTTCGAATCGGTCCAGCTCGCGACACGGAGTTACAAATGAGTTATAACTCTGGAGTAACTAACGAATGAACTTTCGGCTCAAAATCTGGCGGCAAAGCTCTCCGACTGTTGCCGGGGAGATTAAGGATTACGAAATCGGGCAAATCTCGCCCAGCACTTCCTTCCTCGAAATGCTCGACATTTTGAACGAGCAACTCACCGGCCACGGCGAAGAGCCGGTCGCGTTTGATTCCGATTGCCGCGAGGGAATTTGTGGGACCTGCAGCCTGATGATCAATGGAGAAGCGCACGGGCCTTCGCATCCGGCGGCGGCCTGCCAGCTTTACATGCGCCAGTTTGCAGATGGCGCGACGATCACGATCGAGCCTTTTCGGGTGCGCTCGTTTCCGATCGTGAAAGACCTCGTCATCGATCGGAGCGCGCTCGATCGCATTGTGCAGGCGGGCGGATTCATCAGCGCGCGCATTGGGTCGGCGCCCGAGGCTAACTCCATTCCCGTTTCGAAACACAATGCCGATCTCGCGATGGAAGCGGCGGCCTGCATCGGTTGCGGCGCCTGCGCGGCCGCCTGCCCGAACGCCTCCGCGATGCTCTTTACCTCCGCGAAGATTTCCCATCTCGCATTTCTGCCGCAAGGTCAGGCGGAACGCACCCGGCGCGTTCTCGGGATGGTGCGACAGATGGATGCCGAAGGCTTCGGCAACTGTACGAACACCTACGAGTGCGAAGCGGTTTGCCCGGCGGAGATCAGCGCCAGTTTTATCGCAAAAATGAATCGCGAGTATGCGCTCGCCAGTCTGCGCGAGAGAGTCGGGAGTTAGCCGGTTTCCTAATCAAGGAAAACAGATCCCGCCAGACCGGTGCGGCGCAATAGTGTCACAGGCTGATTCAGCCTAACGAGTATAAGATTGCGCACGGCGTCGCGACCGCCGCGCCCAGTTCCCGTGACCTTCTACTATTGCTTGATCGGAACGAAAGCGAGCGCGTCGAGATCATTGATGCTGTCACCGATCTCAACGCCCAGGCCCGTGCTCCGATTGATTGTGACGAGGAAACGAAGGTGGGTGTTATCAGTGCCGCCGCCGCCCTCCATTCCGTAAAGCGTATTCGTCGGGTCGAAGGCGAGCGCTTTCACTAGGTCCGGAAGCAGCGTCAGGCCGACGAGCGTCGCCTTGCCATTCGCCTTGTTGTAGGTGTAGAAGGAAAAATTATTCGCCCCGTAAAGCAGACCCGTGGTCGTCGAGGCGAGACCGCCGCCGTTTTGGAAACCAATCCCGGTGGAGCCGATCTGAGTCGCCACGCCCGTCTGGATATTGACCGTGTAAAACTTTTGGTTGTTCCCCGAGACCCCATACATGAGCCCGGTCTTTGGATTGATCGCGATATCGGTCAGGAAATTTCCAAACGGTCCAATCGGCGTCACCTGCGCGGTCGTTGGATTGACGGTCACGAGATAGTTGGGATCAGTCGTCGAATCGGTCGTGGTCGCGCCGTAAAGGATGCCGTTCATCGCGTCGTAGCGCAGACCGGTGAGACCGTAATTGTGCCCGGAAGCATCGTTCAATGGCCCGACTGTGGTGAGGAGCGCGCCCGTCTTCGGGTTGAGAGTGTAAAGAACGCCCTGCACGCCGAAGGTGCCGGTTGCGGCGTAGAGAACGTTCTTCTCTTTTGGCGCGGCGCTTACTGTGAGCGTGCTCAGGCTAAGGAATAAGATCGCGACGAGGCCAACTGCGTTCGGCCATGTCGTTAGGCAAACTTTGCGGAATGAAGATATTTTCATAATAAGAAACTGCTTGGGCCGGCGATTTTCCTGTTTCCCGTCCGCTCGTCAAGAATAAAGATTCAGACCGGCCGAGTTTCGCGCCCGTAAAACGTCCCTTATCTCGCGAAGGCCAAACCAATCAGCTACCGTTTTGCCTCACCCGTGCCGTGCTCGCCGAGCACAGCGACCTTCTCTCCGAGCACTCCCTGCACGTAGAGCATCTGCACAAGAACGATCGCCACCACGACGAGCGGTGTGGAGAAAACCACCCCCGCGAGGCCGAACAGGCTCGCCGAAAGAAGCTGCACCGAGAGGAGCAAAGCCGGCGGCAGCGCGACCGCGCGACGTTGCACGAAAGGCGTGATGCAATACCCCTCGAACCCATGCACGGCGATGTAAATGCAGGCCACCCATAGGACCTTCGCCGGGCTATCGATCAGCGCCACGAGTAGCGCGGGAATTGCCGCCGCCACCGCCCCGAGATATGGCACGAAAAGAAGCAGTCCGGCAATCACCCCGAGCACGAGCGCGAGCGGGATCCCGAGCAGCCAAAGCGCAAGCGCGGTCAACGCGCCTAACGAAACCATCGTCACGAAGCGCCCCACCAGCCACCGGCCGAGACCGCGCCCGAGCGCCTCGAAAACCTCCCGCCCGCGCGCCCGATGCTCGGCCGCGAGTAGCAGCAGAGCCGGTCGCATATAATCCTCCGGCGAGGCCGCGAGGTAGAGGCCGACGAAAAAAATAAAAACGATCGCGCCGATCATCTCCGCCGTGATCGAGAAAACCTGCGTGACCGATCCGATCAGCGCGACCATCGAGAAATGGATCTGGTCGAGCGAAGGCAGATTGCCGAGCAGCGCCCGTCCCCAATCGTATCGCCGCAGCGTTTTCTGCAACGCCGGAATTGAGTCCGGCAATTGCCGGCTGAGCTGCTGCGTCTGCGCCGCCACCCGGGGGCCGGCCACGAAGATAAAAAGCGCAAAGGCGCCGGCCAGCGCCACGGTCGCGACAGTGAGCGCGAGCCAGCGCGGCAGTCGCAGCCACCGCATCGCCAGGTTCGTTAGGCCGCCGAGAAAAATCCCGAAAAGAATCCCGGCGAAAATCAGCAGCAACGCGGAAGCGAAATTGCGCAGGAGATAAAGCACGATCACGACAATCCCGGTCACGCCGAGAATCGTGAGCACGCTGCGCAACGCGAGTTGGTGCGATTCCACCGCCGCCTTCTTCTGTTCGTGCGTCGACCTTTCAGCCATGAAGATTTTTCGACTCCTTAAGCGACGCCTTGCGGGCATGCGGCTCGGGCAAAATCGTGTCGCCATGCCGCCGCGCATAGACCTGGGTAAACTCGGCCCCGAAAAAACTGATCAGCGCCGAGTAGTAAATCCAGACAAGCAAAACCGCGAACGATCCGGCCGCTCCAAAAGCGCTCCCGATCGCCGCGTGCCCGAGATAAATCCCGATCAGATATTTCCCGCCGTTGAAGAGCACCGAGGTCACGACCGCTCCGATCCAGACATGGGTCCAGCCAATCTGCACATCGGGCAGATATTTGTAGATCATGGCAAACAGAACGGCCACGAGCACGAGCGAGACGACAATGTTCGCTCCCTGCCAGAGCCACGGCAGCGCCGGCATCCGCTGCGTCATATAATCCTGCAACGCACTCAAGGCCGCGCTCAACACCAGGGACACCAGCAGCAGAAAACCAACTCCGAGCGCGATCGAAAACGAGCGCAACCGATCGAGAATATAATTGAGAATGAACCCGCGCCGCACTTCCACCTTCACGTCCCAGATCGCGTTCAAGGCCGATTGCAATTCCGCAAAAACAACCGACGCCCCGAGGATGAGCGTGATAATTCCGACCGTGATCGCCCACGCGCCTTTGCCCAGCCCGGCCGACGACTCGAGCACCTGCCGGATCGCGTCCGCGCCTTGTGCGCCCGCGAGCCGCTGCACTTCCGCCACCACCCGGTTGACCGCGGTCTCGCGCGCGAAGAAAAGACTGGCTGCGCCGACCGCGATGAGGAGGATCGGCGCGACCGAGAAGATGGTGTAAAAAGCGAGCGAAGCCGCGAAACGAAAAGTATTGTCACTCCACCATTCGATCCCGCTCTTCTTCAGTAGCAGCCAGGCTGATTGCAGTCGCGTGCTGTGCACTCGTCTATTGAATCGCCACTCAGCGAACAAATGTTTTGATTTTTCCAGCGACTTTCATCGCGCCCGCAATCGGCAGTCCGATCAGCGCCCGATAATCAGGGTAGCCTTTTGCTTCAAATCAATCTCCACCGCGGCTCGCAAGTTATCGCGTTGGCTGCATTTCGTGGTTAGGTTCAGTTTGTTTTTCGAGCCTGGCCTCGAGAGCGCTGGCAAGAGTCCTGGCTTCGCGCCGCCGGATTGCGCCGCGCGTTCGGAAATTTATGATAGCCAACTCCCCCGCAATGTTTACGCTTCTTCATGGGCATGGAGGATATGGGCAGAGAGGCGATCCGAATTTTGGCCGCCTCCGGATTGAGCAATGATGTGATCGAGCTCTTGAAGGAAAAGGTGAACCTCCTCACGGCCGAGATAACCCGGCTGGAAGCGGAGAACGAACGCCTGAGATCTCGCGGCCAAGATTCCAACGAGAACCCAGTCCCCGTTCCGCCGCTGGGAAACCTCACTGCGGACACCGTCAAGGTCTTGAGGCTACTCTTTCAGCAACGCCTCACCGCTTCTCAGATTGCCAGATCCCTCAACCTCCCGAAAGGAATTGTCGATTACCACCTCGGCCTGCTCCTAAAACATCAGCTGGTCAAACTCCCCGCCTTCCGAACGGTCGGCGCTGAGCCTGCCTATTGGCTCACTCAAAAGGGCCGCGCCTGCATTATCGAAAACGAGCTCGCCACCTCTCGAAATCCCGACATCGAATAGCCCTCGCCTACGCCGGTCGAGGCCGCCACTTCTTAATCGCTAACCATTGGCACGAACGCCAGCGCATCGAGATCGTTAATGCTCTGGCCGACCTCCGTCCCCCGCCCGGTCCGCAGATTGATCTTCACCAGGAAACGCAGGAAATGACTGTCGCTCCCGCCCCCGCCTTCAATCCCATAAAGCGCGTTGCCATTATCGAACGCGAGCGCCCGGACAAAGTCCCGCAGGTGCGTCGGCCCAATCATCTGCGCGTTTCCCGTCGTCAAGTCATAGCTGTAGAAAGAAAAATTACTCGTGCCGTAGATCTCGCCAATCGAGTTCGAGCTCAGCCCGCCCCCATTCTGATAACCGATCTGGGTCGAGCCGGTCTGCGTCGCCAGGCCGGTCCTGATGTTGACCGTGTAGAACTTTTGATTCATCCCCGAAACCCCATACATCACTCCCGTCGCCGGATCGATCGCGATATCGGTCAGGAAATTCCCGAACGGCCCGATCGGAATCACCCGCGCGTTGAGCGGATTCACCCGCACGAGATAATTCGGATCGGTCGGCGACGTCGTCACCGTCGCCCCATAGAGAACGCCATTGAAAGGATCATAACGTAGCCCGGTGAGTCCGTAATTGTTCCCATCCTTGTCATTCAATTGCCCGACTTTGGTCAAGACCGCGCCAGTCCTCGGGTCCAGGATATAAAGAACGCCGGTCTCACCGAACGTGCCCGTCGCGGCATACAGGACCGAGTCCGATTTCAGCCCGCCGCACCTCGCCGGGGTGCTCGCGAGGAGAAAGGCCGTTAAGGCGAGCGCAATCGCTGTGGAAGATGCTTTCAAGGATTTCGGGAATAAAAGAGTTGTTCTCATAAAGGATTAAAGGTGATCGTCGATCTCCGTCACTCAAACGAAAAAGGCTGCGTCTGCCCAGCACTTTTTTTTGTTTTTTTGCGGGCCCGGTCAGACCGAAAGCTGCCTCGCCATCTGAAGAGGACAAGATCAGCCAAGCCGCCGTTCCAGGGCCAGCTTTTTCGCGCAGCCTCCCAGGAACAAGATGAGATTGCCTGACCAGGCCGCATCATATCGTGCGGCCGAGGCGAGCATGGTTAGGCCGGAGAGAACGCGCTGATCGTGACGTAATACCGGTCCGGATCGCGGAGTGAGAACTCCATCGATTCCGTATTCGGGTTCAGATGCGGCTCCTCTTCGAACCGGGCGCCGAGCGCGCGCGCCCTCTTCAAAGCCATCTCGTAGTCGTCCACGAGGAAGAACAAAAGCAGCCCGTTGCCGGGCGTCGCCTCTTCGGGACTCATCAAGGGAGGATGATGGTGCGGAGGTCGCGCCGTTCCCATTTTTGGAGAATCGCCCCACAAGTGCAGGCAGAGCAGGACGGTCCCATCCGAGTCAACGATTTGCCCAAAGTCGTCATGAGCAGGAGCCGTCTCCGGCTGGCCGAGGAGAGACTGATACCATCTGAAGCTACGCCTCACATCGCTCACCCCGATGATCGTCCATATGCGTTTCATCGCATTTCCGCTCTCCGCCTAACGAGAATAAGACCGGATCGCATGGTTAGGCTGCTTCATTACCTTCGCGGAAGATTCCAACTGCGGCGCATCCTAGGCCAGAAAGTAGTAACACGGAAGAGCCGACATTCGCGGCCAGATCCTTATAATGGAAAAACGAATCGCTCGCGAATCCTGCCGCCTGGAGAAAGCCCAGACAAATCGCAAGCGACCAAAATGCCCAACGCGCGCCGCGGCGAAGAGCCACCCAGATAATCGAGAGGGAAAGGCCGCAGATGGCCGCGGCGCAGCCGTTGAAAACCACGGCTAGACCGTTGATGGTCGCGAGTGCCCGCGGCTCCATGCCGGCAGCCTGCATCTTGCCGAAAAGGAGGATGAGGCAGGGAGCATTCCTGCCCAGAGCAAGCATCATGAAAAGGATCCCCAGGGCCAGAGCGAGATTAAAACCCGTCCATAGTGACAATAGGATTGCGCCGGCGCGAAGCATAACTATCCGGTTGGAGACCTAACGAGAATAAGATGAGCGAGAGCGCGCGCCGCCCGGAGTGGAAGTGTTGGAATCATCTTAAAATGGAGCGTAGAGCGGTCCGCCGTTCGCTCCATCGCATGGTTAGGTGGCTAACACTCCTCGCCTTCTGGCGCCGGGCTGCCAATGATCGCACGCCTGTCATCATGTCTGTGTTCGATCGTTTGCCGGACTTGTAAATCGCAGGGTGATGCGAATCACTGCTACAATTGCCAGGGCGCGCGCGGCGTTAGCCTGCCAGCTGCCGATCGCGTTTTGGCTCACCGCAAACAACGCCCACCACGCGTTCAAGAACAGATGCATCCCGATTGGCACCCATAAGTTATACTTCCACCGCACGAAGAGCCACGCGAAGAACGCCCCGCCGAGCGTGGTGATGCCGGTGACCCCAAGTACTTCAAGTGCTCCTCCACGCAGGGCGGAGCCGATGTGGGCCAGGCCAAAAAGGATCCCGGTGACCAATACTGCGGGCACGAATTGCCATCCCCCTCGTCGGTACAATTGGCCAAACAGGTAGCCGCGGAACAGGATTTCTTCGGTCACAGCCGCGACCACAACTCCGGAGAACATTGTTCGCGGATTGACCCGGATGCCATTCTTGCTGGTAAGAAGTAGCACGAGCAACATTGGCAGGCTGGCGAGCAGCGCAATGCCCAGGCCCTTGACCGCCGACCCAGTCAGCCCTAGCTCCGCGATTGCCGCGCCGAACCCCATTCGATGTGCGACCCAGAGACCTGCGAAACAAAGCAAGACCCAGCCAAGCTTCCAGGTTGGCTCCGCCATCGTCGGCGGCAGGTAGCGCATAACTTCCCGACTGGCGAGCGCCAGGAAGAAAAAGGCGAGCGCAATTAATGTGGATCGCTTCGATGACATTCAATGACCGCCTAACGAGAACAAGATCTGCCACCGCTGGCAAGGGCGCGCGTTGTTTCCAGTTCATCCTTCATAACTCATCCTTCAACCTTGCATCCCGCCGGCCGGCTGCATCGCATGGTTAGGCCTCATTGCGTTACTGTAAGAGAAAATTCCCTGCCTTCCCATCCTTGACGCTCAATGTAGCGAGAGCGTCATCGCCGCCGTCCTTGAATTTCAGACGCCACAGATGCACCTGATATCCCTTCCGATTCAGCTCGCCCAGATACTGTGCATCGTAGCCTTGCCTGGCGCGCGGCTCCAGCTCTTTGCTCACCCGCTCCAACATACGCTTCGACAAGTTTCCTTTCAGGGTGCCGTCAGACTCAGCCATAAAAGCGTCGTAGTTGTTGGACACCGTTGCGGCCATCAAGTTCTTGAAGATGGCCTGCGTTGTTTGATCGGGTTCGGCAGACGCGGAAACAGTCGTGAGCGCGGCTGCTGCTGCGATGAGCAGGAATTTGATGGTCTGTTCATATTGGCTGGTTTTCTTTGTTGTTGGTTATGTGGTCGTGGTCTTGGGCCTAACGAGAACAAGATCAGCCACCGCTGGCGAGGGCGCGCGCGGAGGCGGGTTGTGAGGCTCGAGTCATGGAAATCCTGGCCGTCCACCGGCCAGCGGTTGGCTGCATCGTATGGTTGGATCGCTTTATCACTAATAATGCACTAACCCTGAATTCGGCGCTGAACCTGTTCGCGCGATAGCAGCCGCGAGCGCAGCTACAATCGCTGGACTTAGAGTTAGAAGAACTGAAATCGCATTACGTCAGATAGATTTCAGTAGTTTAGCGCGGACTATAGTCGTTGCCAAGCAAGTCCGGTACGATCATCTGGCAGCCTAACGAGAACAAGATGAGCGACGGCGGACGAGGGCGCGCGTCCCTCGGAGTGAATGGAGTGGACTGGCAAGCCACGACATAGGCGGGAAGGCCGGAGGCTGAGCGAGGGCGCGGGCGAACCAAAGTGCAGAAATCATCTCAAAAGTGGAGCGTAGAGCGGTCCGCCGTTCGCTCCATCGCTTGGTTAGGCCTTTCCCTTCGCTTGCTCCCTCCATCGCTCAGAATTCACTGCAAAAATAATCAACCAGAGCTCCAGCGGTACTTCCCCAAGCGCTGACGCGCCCGCGATGTAGGGGATGAACAGATGCGCTGCGATCGGGGGCACCAGAAACATCATCCAACCCAGACCGGAAATCGCCAGGAGAACTCCCAAGACTTTAGGCATGAAGGTCGACCTGAAAATCAGGAAACCAGTTAAAACGCACCAGAGTCCGAAGAAAACCAAATAAGTATTGAAGGCATAACCATTCAATCGGACGAACACGTAGGCAAGGGCCTGCACCTGATCAGCAGTAAGCGCGCTTAAGGAAGTCCCGCTATTCAGAACCAGCATGGGCGCGCCATACAAAACGCACGTCAGACCCTGGATCGCGCATCCCACTAGAATAATGAACGCCGCGAACAAGGCGACGCGCCGACTCACGACTTTAAACAACTCGTAGCAAAGAAGCGCCCAGGCGGCATGAAAGACTACCCCAATGAGTGAGGAAGCAAAACCAACCCAGAACAGCGATTCGTGCCCCACGATCTTGGCCGCCGTCGCTGCCGCATTGCCAGAGACAATCAACGAGCCGAGAGCAAACTTCTGACCGTAGGTTGCCGTGAGAGCTTCGAGCAACTGAAAGACCCCGGCCATTCTAGCTGTGAAACGCGGCGACATGCCAAGCTGTCCCATCGCTTTTTCCTCCGAATGTAAAGCAGTCATAGGCCTAACGAGAACAAGATGAGCGACCGCTGGCGAGGGCGTGCGTGGTGGCGGGATGCGAGGTTGGAGTCATGGAAATCTTGGTCGTCCGCCGGCCAGTGGTTAGTAACTGTCTTGGTGTCAAGTCGTGATAGGTATGGGTTGAGAGCACTGTTAAGGACTAACAAGAGTTTACGCATGGTGGCGGTGAGGGCTAGTTTGGGTGGTTTGCCGGCGGCGCGCAAGCGTTGATAAAAGACGCGCAGGATCGGGTTATGACGGGCCGCGACGAGGGCGGCCATG
>DASXEB010000001.1:0-32407 GCA_036490335.1 Chthoniobacterales bacterium | reverse complement strand
TCGAGACCTTCTATAACCGCACCCGCCTCCACTCCAGCCTTGACTACCAAAGCCCGCTTAACTTTGAATCCAAACTGAACTAATTTATCCCTTCCTTACTGTCCGTGATATTGGGGCAAGCCCACTCTGACCCCTATGCTTGACGGTCGCTGATCTTGTGTCTCGTTAGGCGGGCTCTGGTGGCGGCGCGGGCAATGCGGCGAGCGACGGCGCTCCACGATAGGGCAACATATGGCAAAGACTGATTCTCGGGTGACGATCCACATGGCGGCGAGCCTTGACGGCTTCATCGCGCGAAAGGATGGGGGCGTCGATTGGATGGAAGTTTCGGACGAGTTCGCCGGCGGGGAGAACCTGGACCCGGAATTCGTCGAGGCGTTTCTGAAGACGATCGACTGTTACGTGATGGGGTCGCGGACTTATGAGACGGCGTTGAGTTTTGAGGCCAAAGGTTTGGGCTGGGCCTACGGCGATAAGCCCACTTTCGTCCTGACGAGTCGCGATCTGCCGCGCACCCGGGCGAGCGTGGAGTTCTGCGCGGGCGATCTCGCGCAGTTGGTGAATGGGCGGCTGCGGCCGGCGTTCCGCAGCATCTGGTTTGTGGGAGGCGGGGCGGTGGCCGGCGAATGCCTGCGGCTCGGGCTGGCTGACGAGGTTCGTTATTCGATCCTGCCGATCTTGATTGGCGATGGGATCCGATTCTTCGAGAAGCTCGACCGCGACGTCGCTCTCCATCTGGCGGAGGTCAAAGCCTACAAGAGCGGGACGGTGGGGCTGTGTTACGAGGTGCGAGCGTAGGCGGCGGGCGAGGGCTCGCGATTTCCGATTCGTTAGGCGGGGCGGAATGATGAAGGCGCGCGCGCGTTGGTTCGCGATTTTGCAAATGGCATTTCTCGCTTAGCTTCGCGGCTCATGTTCAAGCCGCGCTACATCAAGCACAGCCAGCTTCTCGTTAGGCACGCGCAGAAGTTGATTCGTTACCGGCGCGATGTGTTGAGCGCGGAGGCGATCGCGGAACTCGAGGCGCAGATCGCGAAGGTGCGCGCGGCGATGAAGGCGCGGGACGAGCGCGCGACCCACGCGGAGTCGGAACGGCTCGACGCGCTCCTGAACAAGCGCATGCCGCCGCCGCGCGACGCGGTCTGGCGCGAAAATGTCGAGGTCATCCTGGTCGCGATCGTGGTCGCGGTCGGGATTCGTTCTTATTTTTTGCAGCCGTTCAAAATCCCGACCGGCTCGATGCAGCCGACGCTCAACGGCATCATCGGGCACCCGACGATGGCGCCGGCGCCGAACATTTTCGTGCAGGCCTTCGACTTCGTCGCGTTCGGGCGCAATTACATCGACGTCGTCTCGCGGGTGGACGACACGGTGGAGAATATCGCGCCGCGCAAACTCCTTTTCTTTTTCACGCTCTCGACCGTGCAGTGCGAACACCAGAGCTTCACGGTTTATGCGCCGCCGGAGATTTTGCAGCAGGATTTCAAGGTCTTCCCGGGTGCGAGCTATCGCGCGGGCGAGGTGATCGCGCGCGGCCCGATCGATACCGGCGACCAGGTCTTCGTCGATAAATTCAGCTACAACTTTATCCGACCGCATCGCGGCGACGTGTTTGTCTTTCGCACCGATCACATCCTTGGGATTCGCGAGGACCCGGAATCGGGCGCGCCGTATTACATCAAGCGGCTCACGGGCACGCCGGGCGATGAGCTGCGGATCGATTCGCCGACCTTGTATGTGAACGGCGGGCCGGCGCAAAATTTCGGCATTCGGCGCGTGATGTCGGCCAAGGCGCCCTACGGCGGTTACTCGCAAGGGCCGGAGAGAATGCAGCTCTCAAATGGGGATTTCGCGGCGGGACTTTCCACGGCGCGGAATACCTTCGTGGTGCCGCCGCACCATTATTTCGCGATGGGCGACAACAGCTACAACAGTTACGACAGCCGCTACTGGGGGCCGGTGCCGGAGAAAAACGTGGTCGGGCGCGGGCTTTTCGTTTACTGGCCGTTCACCCGGCACTGGGGCTTGATTCGTTAGGCGCTCGTTAGGCAAAAGTCATGCTCGCCGCCGTGCCGCGCGTCTATCCGCTGCTCGGGATGCTCGCCGGCTATCTGCTTTTGCTCTTCGCCAATCCGGTCCGCGTCGCGCTGCGCGACGGGCTCCGCTGTCTGCTCCGCTTCAAGCGGCTCTGGTTTGTTTTCGCGCTCCTCGCGCTCGCCTATTCGGTTTTTCAGTTCGCCGTTTTCACCCCGCTGCAATCGACCGCCGATCTGCGCCCGGAACAATTCCGTTTCTGGGAGACGTGGCACTGGCCGACCTTCGCCCAAATCTGGCGCGACAGCCTGCTTCACGCGGTCGAGTCGGTCGCGGGAATTTTCGACGCCGCGGCCACGACCTATCCGCTCTCGGTCGTCGCGGCCATGCTTTTGCTCTGCAACTGGCGCGGCCTGCACGGCAGTCTCGTGCGCGCGCTGCGCAAACAATTTGGCTGGGCCGGCTGGTTGATTTACGCGGGCGTGATCCTGAGCGCGCTGGCGTCGTTAGGCAAACCGCTCATCTATTGGCGGACGCCGGAGTGGATTCAGTTCGTCGCGCCGGCGCGCATTTTGCAGGCCTCGGCGGTGGTCGATACGGTCGCGTTTCTGTTTGAATATCTCTGCGCGGTTTACATTCAGGTTTACCTCATCACGGTCGCGCTCGCCTGGATCAAAGGGCTGCATTTCGGCGAAGAAGCGCTCCTCCGTTTTGCGATGCGGCGGTTCAGCTTTGTCTTGAAATGGCTCGGGCTTGTCGTGCTCGCGAGCACTGTCCTTCTGCGCGTGCCGCTGCTCGTCGCTTACTTTCGCGACCTGCCGGGGGTGCTCGATTATCTCGTGGTCGGCCGCTGGCTTCTCGCCGGGCTGATCATTTGTTTTTGCACGATGCAAATCTCGCTCGTGCTCCACAACGAAAGTCTGCGCGAAGCTTTTCGCGCGCACTGGCAGTTCGTCAGGCGGAATTATTTTCGCTTCGGCTGGTTCCTCCTCATCGCGGGGTTGCACTACTGGTTTCTCGCCCTGGCCGACGCGACGGTGCGCGCCGCCGCGACCGATCGGCCACTCGCGCTCATCGCCTGGAAATTCCTTTTCCTCTTCGCCCGCGCCTTTGTGACCGGCTGGCTGCTCGCAAGCTGGGTCGCGCTTTTTCGCCAGTGCGAGATCGGCCGCGTCAATCGTGAGACCTGGATCAAGTATTAAAAACGCGGCGGAGAGCGCGGAACAGATCACGCGCGCGAGCCAGTCGAATCTCGCGCTCGCCTTTGTCTCGTTAGGCGGGGAACGCCGGCGCGACATCACCTTGTTCTATGCCTTCTGCCGCCTGATCGACGACATCGCCGACGATCCGCAACTGAGCGTGGAAGAAAAAGCGCGCGAGCTGACGCGCTGGCGTGACGCGCTCACGCAGGTCTCGCCTAACGAACCGCCGCTCGCCGCCGAGCTGCGCAACCTTTTCGAGAAATACGCGATCACGCCCGCGATGCTGGCCGAGATCATCGACGGCGTGGAGATGGACCTGACGATCGCGCGCTACGAAACCTTCGCAGCCCTGCGAGAGTATTGCTATCGCGTGGCGAGCGCGGTTGGACTCGTCAGCATCGAGATTTTTGGCTATCGCAATCCGGTTTGTCGCGAGTATGCGGTCGAGCTCGGGCTCGCTTTGCAAACGACCAACATCATCCGCGACGTCGCAAAGGATCTGGCGAACGGCCGGATTTATCTGCCGCAGGAAGACATGGCGCAGTTCGATTATTCCGAGGCCGATTTGCGCGCGAAAACTTACGACGAGCGATTCGTCAGGCTGATGCATTTCGAAGCCGATCGCGCCCAGCGTTTCTTCGCCCGCGCCGCCGCGCTCCTCCCGCGCGAAGACCGCCGCTCGATGGTCGGCGCGGAAATCATGGCGTCGATTTATCGCGCGCTTTTGCAGCGAATGGAACGCGATCGTTTTCGCGTTTTCGAGCGCGATTACCGGCTGAATCGTTTCGCGAAATCATTCCACGTCTTGCGCCGGCTCCTCTGGCGGAGTTGAATAATCGCGTCGAGCATCCGTCTCACCTTCAAAGTCCGATTCTAAAACATATGAAGAAATTTTTTCTGCCCGCGGCAGCCGCGGCAATCCTTGTTTCGTTAGGCCTTACTTCCTGTGAGACCGCTTATCCCGGCCAGGCGACCGGCGCCGGCGCGGGTATCGGCGCAGTTAGCGGCGCCCTCATCGGCGCGGGCGCGGGTGGTGGGCGCGGCGCGGCGATCGGAGCGGGTGCCGGTTTGCTCGCCGGTGCGCTCGTCGGCGCGGCGATCGATGCGAACCAGGAACAATATTATCACGCGCCTCCGGGCGGCTTTCCGGTCGCCAGTCCGAGCGGAACGCGTGGCTATGTTTACAGTCCTTACCCGCCGCATAATCTGATTAATGTTCGCGGCATTCCACATGGCGCGAAGGTCCGCGATCCTTCGACCGGCGGAATATTTCTCCGACCCTAGTCGGCCCGACTTGGTTGCCTAACGACCGCGTTCCTGGAGCGCGCCGGCCACCCAGCCGGCGAAGCTCCCGAGGGTAAACGCGCCGATCGCGAGAAGGGCGAGAGTTTTGCCCGGCGATGGGATCGGCGGCTCCGGCTGGATGTAACCCGATTCCGGCAAATTGCCGGCGGGGCCTGATGGGCCCTGGTCGAGCGCCATCTTCAGCACTTGAGCGATGTGGAGCGCGTGCCGGCCGGTCGTTTGCCGCACCTGTTCGCGACAACTAAAGCCGTCCGCAACGATGAGCGTGTCCTTGCCCGCCTTCCGCACTGCCGGCAAAAGGACGCGTTCGCCTGCCGCAAGCGAAACATCGTATTTATCCGCCTCGAAACCGAACGCGCCTGCCATGCCGCAGCAGCCGGAATCGGGCAGCTCGCAGTCAAGGCCGATTTTTTGGAACAGCTTCTTGTCGCAATCGAATTTCATAACCACTTTGTGATGGCAATGTCCGTGCACGAGCGCCTTTCGCTGGAGCTTTGGCACGCGATAATCGGGCGCGTGTTTCTCCAGGAACTCGGCTAGAGTAAAGGTCTGCTCTTTGATCCGGCGCGCGTTTTCCTGATGAGGAAACATCGCCACCATCTCGTCGCGAAAAACCGCGGTGCAGCTCGGCTCGAGCCCAATAATCGGGGTGCCGGCGGCGATTTCTTCGCCTAACGAGTGAAGGATTTGCAGAAGCCAGCGCCGGGCAGTCGGCAGCATCCCATAGTCATAGAGCGGGCGGCCGCAGCAGAGGTCCTGCTGCGGAACGATGACCTGGAAGCGCGCGTCTTCCAGCACGGCGACGGCGGCTTTGGCGACCGCCGGGTGGAAGTAGTTGTTAAAAGTATCGGGCCAGAGAATCACGCGTGGCCGACCGCGATTGCGGACTGCTCGCCTAACGAACCAGCTCTTGAAGGTCTCGGGTGCAAATGCCGGCATCGTCCGCTCCGGCGCGACACCGATCAGCGCTTTCGTCAGGCGGCTGAGAAAGGGAGCGCGGTTGATGAAGTTGACGACTGAGGGCGCCAGCATGGCGAGCCGGGCCCAAACGTGGATGAGACCAAAAGCATAGGCATGCACCGGTCGCAGTCGCCCTTTGTAGTAATGGGAAAGGAATTCCGCTTTGTAAGTCGCCATGTCCACATTGACCGGGCAATCGGACTTGCAACCTTTGCAGGCGAGGCAGAGATCGAGCGCGTCCTTGACCGCTTCGTCGCGCCAGCCGTCCTTGCCGATCGTTTCGCCGCGCAACATCTCGAAAAGCAGATGCGCCCGCCCGCGCGTCGAATCCTTCTCCTCGCGCGTGACCATAAAACTCGGACACATCGTCCCGCCGTCGAGCCGCCGGCATTTGCCCACGCTGACGCAGCGCAACGTGGCGCGGGCGAAACTGCCGTGGTCTTCGGGAAATTGAAAATGCGTTTTCGGTTCGCGCGGGTTGTAATGCGCGCCGAGCCGCAGGTTCGACGTGATCGGATAAGCCTCGATTACCTTGCCCGGATTCATCCGCCATTCCGGATCCCAAATGGTTTTGAACTCGCGAAACGCCTCCATGATTTCCGCGCCGAACATTTTCGGCAGCAACTCCGCGCGCGATTGGCCGTCGCCGTGTTCGCCCGAAATGCTGCCGCCGTAACTGAGCACCAAATCCGACGCGTCGCTGATGAAGGCGCGATAAGTCGCGATCCCTTTCGCGGTGTAAAGATCGAACGGCAGCCGGCAATGAATGCAGCCCTGCCCGAAGTGACCGTAGAGCGAAGCGTCGTAATCGTATTTGCGAAAGAGCGCGCGCAGCTTGCGCAGATACGGCCCAAGCTGAGCCGGCGGCACCGCCGAATCATCCCAGCCCGGCCAGGTGTCGCGCGAGTTCGGGATGAACGCCGTCGCGCCGAGGGCGGACTCGCGTACTTCCCACACTTTCGCTTCCTCGTTAGGCGAATCGAAAAGCTTCATCGTCGGCGCGTCGCTTTTTTTCTTGAGCGCGGCCATGACGGCGCGCGCTTTTTCGTCGGCATCGTCTTTTGAATCGCCGCCGAATTCCGCCAGGAGCCATCCTTTTCCTTCCGGCAAAAGCTGGATGTCGCGCGGATGCATCCCGCTCTTTTTCATGTCGTCGATCAGCGTTTCATCGAAGCCTTCGAGCGCGATCGGCCGATGCTCCATGATGTCCGGCCCGTGATCGGCTGCGTGATAAACATCCGGGTAACCGAGCACGAGCAGACTGCGCGCTTTTGGATTCGGCACGAGGTGCACGGTCGCTTCGAGAATGGTCACGCAGGTGCCTTCGCTGCCGACGAGCGCACGGGCGACGTTGAAGCCTTTCTCGGGAAGCAGATCTGGGAGGTTGTAACCGGCGACGCGGCGCGGAATATCGGGAAATTTTTCGCGAATCTTGTCCGCATGTTTGTCGCGCAATGCGCGCAGCTTTCGATAAATCTCGCCCCGCCGGCCGCCTTGCCTAACGATCGCTTCAAGCTCCGCTTCACTCGTCGGGCCGACACGCATGCGGGCGCCGTCGTAGGTGAGAATTTCGAGCTCATGCGTGTTGTCGGAAGTGCGCGCGCCGAAGCCGTCGAAGGCCGCCATGACCGAATGCGCGCCGCAGGAATTGTTGCCAAGCATTCCGCCGAGCGTGCAGTGGGAATGCGTCGCCGGATCGGGCCCGAACGTTAGGCCATGCTTTTGTGCCGCGTTGCGCAGGTCGTCGAGGATCGTGCCCGGCTCGACTCGGCCGAGTTTGCGCGCGACGTCGATCTCTAGCACGCGATTCAGGTATTTCGAGTAGTCGATGATGATCGCGGTGTTGCAACATTGACCCGCCAGACTGGTGCCGCAGCCGCGCCCGGTGATCGGCGCGCCCATCTCGCGGGCGATCGCAATCGTGGTGATGATATCGGCGATCGTTTTCGGAATGACGACGCCGATTGGAGTCTGTCGATAATTGGAGCCGTCGGTCGCGTAAAGCGCGCGGCTGCCATCGTCGAATCGGACTTCGCCGCTGATCTGCGCGCGCAATTTTTCCGGGAGGGTGACGCGCTGCGAGGTCGTTAGGCGTGCCGCGCCCGGCGGCGGGTTGCTAATGTTTTGCGGCAGAACTTTCGCCATGGAGTCGTTAGGCCAAACGCGGCACGCCCTTCCAATGTGTGCCGGGTGGCGACAAGTGCCGCCGCACCGGCGGATCGGTCAGGTCGCGTTTGTTGGAATTAAAAACGGTCGTGCCTTGCGAGATGAGGTAATCGGCCGTGCGCGCGGCCAACGCCTGGATCGTTAGGCCGGGATTGGCCGAGCCTTGCGTGGGCATGACGCTGCCGTCGCAGACGAAGAGATTCGCGATGTCGTGGGTGCGGCCAAATTTATCGACGACCGATTTTGCCGGATCACTTCCCATCCGCGCGGCGCCGACGAGATGCGCGTAACGCGCTTCCTGCGAAACCTCGGTCGCGCCGGCCGCGCGCATCACTTGCTCGGTTTTTTGCTTCGCGAACTTGATCAACTTTTTGTCGTTGTCGTGCAGACTGAAATTGATGTGCGGAATGCGGATGCCGAATTGGTCGCGCTCGTCGGAAAGCGTGACGCGGTTATCGGCCGCGGGGAGGATTTCGCCTAACAATCCGAGCGAGGCCCAATGGTTGTAATCCATCATCTCGCGGCGCATGCCCCAGCCCCAGGCGCCGCGCGCGGCCATCATCTGTTTGGCGAAGGAAATCGGGAGCGGGCCGACGGTTTGGATGGCAAACCCGCGGGCGAAATCGCGTTTTGGATCGGTCTCGTAAAATTCCTCGGTGAGGGCGTGGGCGGGCGGCGCTTTGTATTGCCTAACGAGTTCCTCGAAACGCCCGAGGACGACATTGCCGGCCTGGGCCATCAAGTAACGGCCGACGGTGCCGCTGGAATTAGCGAGGCCGTTTTCGTAGCCGTCGCAGGCGGAATTCAGGAGCAATCTTGGCGTCTCGATCGCGTAGCCGGAAACGATCACGGCTTTCGCTTTTTGAAAATGCTCCCGTCCCTCGCGATCGAAATAACTGACGCCGGTGACGCGATTGTTTTTCCCGAGGTGAATTCGATTTGCCATCGAGCGATCGCGCACTTCCGCGCCCTTTGCGATCGCGTCGGGCACGTGGGTGATGAGCGTGCTAGCCTTCGCGCCAACTTTGCAGCCTTGAATGCAGAAGCCGCGATAAATGCAATGCGGCCGATCGTTGCGCGAGCCGCTCAGAATCGCCACCGGCCCGCCGGCGCTGAAGCCGATGCCTAACGACGTGCAACCTTTGATGAGCACGTTGCCGACGCCGCCCATCGGATGCGGACCGTAGGCGTAACCGTGCGGATCGCCCCACGGATACCACGCCGGACCCGCGACTGGCATTTCGAGCTCGAGCAATTCGTAATACGGTTTGAGCTCCCAGTAGGACATCGGCCAGTCCGCGCCGACGCCGTCGCGCGTGTAAACTTCGAAGTCGCTCGGATGAAACCGCGGCGTGAAGGCTGCCCAATGGACCGAGCCGCCGCCGACGCCTTTGCCGCTGTTGTTCGCGCCGAAGGTGAGCGGATCGCTGCCGCCCGTGATGCGCATGTCTTCCCAATAAAGTTGGTGCGAACCTTTTTCGTCGCTCACCCAATCCCGCTCCGTGTCCCAGAACGGACCGGCGTCGAGACCGACGACGCGGAAGCCCGCGCGCGCGAGGCGTTGCAGCAAAACCCCGCCCGCCGCGCCGACGCCGACGACGAGATAATCGACCTCGTCGTTATCCGCATAACGCTGCATCGGCGCCTCGAGGATCTGCATCGCCCCGAGGTGATGTTCGTGGTCGTTAAGCTCTTCGAAAGCCCCGCCGATCGGTTCTTTCAATGCGAGCCTCCCTGCCCGGCCACGGGCAAGCCTTTATGCGCGGCGATTTCCTCTTCCTCCGGGTCGGAAAGCCAGACCTCCGGGCGCATGACCCAGCCGTAACGTTGTTCGTTCACCTCCCAAGGTTCCGGCTCTCCACGCTCGAGCCGCGTGTAAGCGCGCGGGTAAGCCGGCCCGCCAAAACCGATCTCGTCCCAGGCCCACGGATGCGCGTAATACATCTCGACGCAGTCCTGCAGGACGAGCGCGAAGTAGCGATGAATCGGCATCCGCTGCCAGATCTCATTCGCGCCTGATAGCGGCTTGGCGTCGTGAATCGACTTCAGGAGCTCTTCCTGTTCGCGCCAGGCGAGGCCGAGAAAATCGCGCTCGAAATTTGCCTGCGACATTTGCTTGATCGCCTGCATCCCGAGGCGATAAGCGTCGCCATCCGGCGGCATCGATTCGAAGCGGTAGCCGGGCGTTTTGCCCAGATAAAGGCGCTCATCGATATAAGGCAGAATCGGAATGCGATGCGCGGCGTCGCGATCATCCTGCGGCAGGAGATGATCGCAGATCACCTGCATGAAACGCGCTTCCGCGTCGTTGAAAAAGCGAATCGGCGGGATTTCATGAACGCGTTTGCGAATGACTTCGCGCGTCGCCGCATCCCAAAAAGTCTGCTGCCCGAGCGTGCTGAAACCCGGGTAATAACCCGGCTGCGCGCGCGGCTCGAGCGGTCGCATCGTGTGCTCGTCGAGCGGAAGACGGTCGCGGTCGGATTGCTGCTTTTCGTTAGGCATAATCGTTAGCGCTCCCTCCGCATCAGACTCGCAAGCAAGCCGATCGTTCCGCAGGCGGCGAAGAGCAGCGGTGCGAAAATCGGCGGCCCGTAGAGGAGATTGTAGAGCGGCTTCTGTAAGCCCCCGGGTCGCCTAACGATCCCGCGGGCGTGATAGAAAAATCCGACACCGCCATCGGCGATCGCGAGCGCCGACATCGCCGGCAGCCAGGTGCGCGCGATTTTTGGACTAACGATCGCGCCCGCGGCCGCGCCGATGAGGAGCGGTGCGATGATCACCGGCGTCCACTGCGAGATGTAGCGGAAGTTATTTTTGTAATGCGAATAGAGCGCTTCCGCGCCGCTGCAAAATGTCCCGACGATGGTTGCGACCGCGAGATGTTTTTGGAAGCGGCCTTCGCGCAAACCGATCGTCCAGGGATGGCGCGCGGCAATTTCCTCACTCGTTAGGGAAAGCAACTTCGCTTTCGGCGAGCGCAGAATCATGGGCGCGGCTTCTTCCGGTCGGAGAAAGGACGCGATCAAGCCGAGATAAGCGCTCACGCCGAAAAGGAGCGGCGCGAAAATCGGCGGGCCCATGATGATGTTGGCGATGGGAAGGCGCCAGCCGCCCGGTTTGCGCGCGATGCCGCGGACGTGAAAACAAAAGCCAACGAGCCCATCTAGGAGGGTGACCGCGGAGGTCCAACGGAGGACGGTGCGGGCGCAGCGTTGGCTGATTGCGCCTAACAATCCTGCGATTGTCATCGCGCCGCCAAGCGCCACCGGCGAATACATGACGCGCTGACCGTAGCTGCCTTTGTAATGTTCGTAGGCGACTTCCGCGCCCGCGAGCACGCTCGACGCGCCGGCGAGAAATGAGAGGCTGCGCTGGAAGCGACCTTCGCGAATGTGCGCCTCGGCATCGCGCGCTCCCCGCGCGAGTTTTTCGGGCAGGAATTTGTCGAAGAGATTATCGGGATAGCGGCCGTTTGCGCGCGGCGAAGCGAGGTTGCGGATCCGTTTCGTTAGGGAAGTCATTCGTTCAGATCGCGAACTTCTCGGCGTCCTTTCTTTTAAACGTTAGGCCGTTTCCCGGGCGGGAGAGATCGGGTCGGAGCGCGCCGTCGTTAGGCGACGCGACGTTGTCGAAGAGCATGCCTTCGATGCGGGCGTGATCGTGAAAATATTCGGCGTGCCGAAACGGGCGTGCGGAACAGCCGACAGGAATGTGGAGTGCCGGCGCGCAGTGCGACGAAAGCGGAATGTGATGCGCTTCGCACAAAACCGCCGCCTGAAAAAATCCGGTGTAGCCGCCGCAGCGGGTCGCGTCGGCTTGGAGCACATCGACCGCGCCCGCGCTGAGCATGCGGTGAAAATAAGTGACATCGTAACCGTATTCGCCCGCGGCGATGTCCATGCCGGGCGGGCCATCGTCGCGCATCAAGCGCAGGCCGGCGAGGTCGTCAGAGGAAACCGGTTCTTCAAACCAACTCACATCCATTTCGGAAAAGACATAGCTGAGTTCGAGCGCTTGTTTGCGCGAGTAGCCGCCGTTCGCGTCGACGAAAAGTTGCGCTTCTTCGCCGATCGCTTCGCGTGCGGCGGCGACGCGTTCAGGATCAGTCGCGGGATCGCGACCGACTTTCATTTTCACCCGCGGGGTTCCTTCTTCGACCCACCCGCCGAGTTGCTCCTGTAGCTTTTCGTTGGTGTAGGAAGTAAAGCCACCGCTGCCGTAGATCGGCATGGCGTCGCGCATCTGGCCGAATAGCCTAACGAGTGGCACGTCGAGCAGTTTCGCCTGCAAATCCCAGAGCGAAGTGTCGACCGCGGAGATCGCCATCGAACAAATTCCCGGCCGCCCGAGATTGCGAATCGCCTGCACCATCTCGACGAAGCATTCGTTAGGCGACATCGCGTCGCGGCCGACGACGATGTCCTTCAACTTCGAGTCGATCAGCTTCGCGGTCGCGGCATCAGCGTAGCTGTAGCCTAACGAACGCTTCCCGCCGGCTTCCGCTTCGACGATGACGATGGTGGTGCTGTCCCACTTGATCGTGCCGTCGCTTTCCGGCTGGTCGGTCGGAATTCTGTAAGCCGAGACTTCGAGCTTCTCGATCGTGGCGGAGACCAACGCGCTACTCCTTGTGCGGAATGAAGCTTTCGATCGCGTCCTTAAAGGCACCGCGAATCATTCCGCCGGGATCCGGATCGCCTTTGACGATCGATTTCACGAAGTTTTCGGCTTCCTTGAAAGTGATATGCGGCGGGAGGGTCGGCACTTCCGGATCAGTCAGCGCTTCGTAAACGACCGGGCGATCGGCCGCGAGCGCGCGATCCCAGGCCGGCCCGACGTCTTCCGGTTTTTCGACGCGGATGCCGCGCAGGCCGAGCATCTCGGCGTAATTCGCGAAGGCGAAATCGGGGACGACTTGCGAGGCGTCGTATTTCGGATCGCCGGTCATGATGCGTTGTTCCCAAGTGACCTGATTGAGGTCGCGATTTTTCAGGACCATGACGATGAGGCGCGGGTCGCTCCATTCTTTCCAATAATGCGCGATCGTGATGAGGCAGTTAATGCCGTTCATGAGCATGGCGCCGTCGCCGACGAGCGCGATGACGGGGCGATCGGGCCACGCAAATTTCGCCGCGACGGAATAAGGAACGCCCGGTCCCATCGTCGCGAGATTTCCGGAAAGCGACGCCATCATGCCGCGGCGCACTTTGAGATCGCGCGCGAACCAGTTTGCGGACGAACCGGAGTCGGAAGAGAGAATGCAGCGATCCGGCAAACGCGGCGACAATTCCCAAAAAACGCGCTCGGGATTGATCGGGTTGGCGCTGTTCATGGCGCGCGCCTCGAGCACCTTCCACCAGTCTTTGATGTTGCTCTCGATGCCTTCGCGCCAGGAGCGATCTTCCTTGCGCTCGAGCAGCGGAATGAGCTCGCGCAAAGTGAGCGCGCTGTCGCCGATAAGATTCACTTCCATCGGATAACGAATGCTCACCATCCGCGGATCGATCTCGATCTGAACGCCGCGCGCCTGTCCTTCTTTCGGCAAAAATTCCGAATAGGGAAAACTGGAGCCGACCATCAGCAGCGTGTCGCATTCCGTCATCATGTCCCAGCTCGGCTTCGTGCCTAACAATCCGATCGGGCCGGTGCAGTAGCTGACATCGTCCGGCACAACCGCTTTGCCTAACAATGCCTTGGCCACGCCCGCGCCTAACAAATCGGCGACCTGCATGACCTCATCCGTCGCCCGGAGCGCACCGGCGCCGACAAGTATCGCGACTTTTTTGCCGGAGTTCAGAATGTCCGCGGCTTTGCGCAGATCTTCTTCTTTCGGAATAATCCGCGGCGCGGAATAGCCGAGACCGGAATGAACGGTGCCGTGTTTGCGCGGCGGCGTTTCGACCGCTTCGACTTCCTGGATGTCGTTAGGGAAAATAATGCAGGTCACGCAGCGCTCGGCGATGGCGATGCGAAACGCGCGATCGACCAGATGCCGAACCTGCTCCGGCACCGTGCACATGTGGACGTATTCGCGCGCGACATCCTTGAAGAGCGAAATGAGATCGACCTCCTGCTGATAACTTCCGCCGAGCGCCGCGCGCGCCTGTTGTCCGACGATCGCGACGACCGGTTGGTGATCCATCTTTGCATCATAAAGACCGTTCAAAAGATGGACCGCGCCCGGCCCGGAAGTGGCGAGACAGATGCCGACCTCACCGGTGAATTTCGCGTGCGCGCAGGCCATGAACGCGGCCATTTCCTCGTGCCGCACCTGCACGTAATCGACCTTATCGCCCGCGCGAGCGATCGCGCCGATGATCCCGTTGATGCCGTCGCCGGGGAAGCCGAAGATGCGTTTGTAACCCCATTGGTTGATTCGTTTGATTAAAAAATCGCTTACAAGTTCTGCCATAAATTTTCTCTAGAACGCGGCGCGACAATCGGCCGCGCTCGCACAAGGAATTCGCGCAGCGGCCCAGCTTCAGTTGGGTTTTTCCGACGCCGAGAGAAAACCCGTTGTGTCATAACCGGATCGAAAAATCCCTGCCTTCCCAGTGGTCATTTTCGCGCCAGTGAAAGGTGAAGTGCAGCTCACGCCCGGTCGGAATTTTTTCGCGCGGCAGATCGAGATAATGAGTGCCGAGTTGTGAGTCGGTAGTGTCGGAATCGTGCGAGCTTTGCCAGCCGTCGATGCTCCATCGCACCGTCGCCGGCGCGAGCAGCTCGAGGCGCAGGTTCTTATCTTTGCCTAACGAATCGATTTTACCGTTGAAACGCCAGCTCTGGAAAGCGGCCTCCGTTTTCTCGACCAGATAACGCCGCGCCGTCGCCGGCGGTTGATCGAAAATTTTGCCGTCACGGAGCGAGCGCACGAGCTTGATGTATTCGGCATGCGCCCAGCAAAGCGGCATGCCCGAACCGGAAGGCCGGCCGCAATAAAGATGGCGTTCCGGAATGTCGGTTGAATCCCAGACCTGCTCCGGAATCATCCCGCCATCGCTGGAAAATTTCTCCATCGCGCGCAGCATCTCCCGCGCGATCTCGGCGCGACCGGCGGCCAGCTCGTAATGTGCGCGCTCGCCGGTGAGGAGCGGCCAGGCGCGACCAATGCCGGCGCCGTCGAAAGGCGCACCGTCTTTGTGTTCGCCGTAGCCATCGTGATTGTAGCGATGCCAGGCGGAGCCGTTCGGCGTTTCGACTTTGAGCAATTGGTCGGTTGCTTTCACGGTGTTGAGAATGCGTGAGTCGTTAGGCGCGCGCAGACCGTAGCGGACAAGCGCGAGGAAGCCGGTCGAGATCATCTCCGCGGGGGTGATCGATTGCGCGCCGGTTAGATTCTTTAACTCGATTCGGCCGTCGTTAGGCTGCGCGCCGTTCTCTCCCGCTGGCGCGATTCGCACGTAATAGCCATCGACGCGGACCTTCTGCGCCAGCTCTGTGCCGATGACGTAGGTCCAGCGCTCGAGGCTGTCGTTCCAACTGTCCGCCGTCTCGCGCAGGTAATCCGCCAGCTCGGGCTCGGGTGTAAATTCCGCCGCCTCGATCAGGGCAGCGATCTGCACTGCGATGGTGAAAGGCGAAAAACCGCTCACTTCCTCCCAGCGATCTTCTTCGGTCGCCGGACCGTGGCGCACGATGAAGGAAAGCGCGCGACGTACCATCGGCCAAAGCCGCTGGAATTCTTCCTCATCGATGATTTTCTCGCGCAAGGCCGTCGCGACGAGGAGCACGGGAAACGCGCATTCGTCGAGCTGTTGCCCGTGCCAATACGGCTTGCCCGCGACCCACATATTTTGCGGCCAGATTCCGTCGGCCTTTTGCGTAACCGCGAGATAACCCAGCACCTGTTTCGATTCGAGCGCGCAACCGGCCGCGAGCAATCCGCCCGCGACCTGCGCGAGGTCGCGCACCCAGGCGAGATGGTAGCCGCCGCGATCGTCATCGCCTTTCGAAAAACCCCACGGGATCGAGAGACTCGCGACGCTGCCGCCGGGATATTTTTTCGCCTGATGAACGTGCAGGACGGCAGTGCTGATGCGGTAGTAATCGAGCGCGCCTTTTTTCTTCTCGCTCTCGGCGCGAAGATCGTGCTGCCATTTTTGCCAGCTCTTGACGAAACGCTCGCGCGCAGAGGCGAAGCCATCGAAGAGACTGGCGCGGGCGTGATGTTGCGCGCCGACCGGCGTGCCGTCGAAGCCAAGGGCGAGGGTAAATTGGCCGCCACAATTTTGCAGATCGATCTGCGCAGTCAGCGCGACGTTGCCGTTCGCCGCACGATCGTAACTCCATTCCATTTTTTTGTGCCGGTGCAGATCCTGCCACCCGTCGGAAGCGCCGACGTATCCGGCGGAGCAGCGCAGGAACGGCGTCGAAGCCGCGAGGGCGAGCGCCGATTGCCGTCGTTGCGCGAGCAGAAATTGCTGGCCCCAGCGTTCCTCGATCCAGGCGGTGTTGCCGGCGCCTTTGTTATCGAGATGCGGCGCGAGCAAGACATAAAGAAAAAGCTCGCTCCCATCGAGGACGACGAAACGCGTCTGCATAAGGAGAACGTCGAGCCGCGGATCGGTCACGATTTCCTTCTCGATCCGGTAACGGCCGCGCTCGCATTCATTCGTTAGGCGAAACGCGGGCACGCCGTCCGCGAGATATTCGACCTGATGTTTGGTCTGCCGCTTTTCCTCCGAGAAAAAATCTGCGCCGTCGGTCACGATGAAGCCAAGGTCGCGGGTGCAGGCGCGATCGACTTCAGGCCAGTAAATCTCATTCAGAATCCCGTGGCTGACCGTGAACCAAACCTGGCTGACCGCCTCCGCGGCGGTGCCGACACCGCTCTTCGCGCTCGAAGTCCAGCGCGGATCGATCCCGGGCGCGCCGGGAGCGTTTGCTTGCGCGTCGTCATTGGATGGAGCCATGGCCGGAATTGTGCCTAACGAATTCAGTTCGTTAGGCTGCGGCGTAGGCAATCGTTGTGATGAGCGCGTTCTCGCTTTGCCGCGAATCGAGCCGCGTGTGCTGCACCACGATCGGCACGTCGGAAACGATCACGCTCGCGTAATTCGTCGCCTTCGGAATCGGCTCCGGATCGCTCAAATCGTTGAAACGCTGATGGAGCGTGCGCCGCGCCGGCACGGTGATTTTGTATGGCCCGACCGGCTCGCGATCACTGTAGAAAATCGTGATCTCGACATGCGCATCGCGATCGCCCGCGTTCAAAATGCAAGCCGTCTCGTGACTCAACATCGCCGGCTCCGGCCCGTGGCTCCACGAGGGAATCCAGCCTTCCGCGATCGCCCAAACCTTTCTGCCAATTCCATCCATATTCTCAATTCGCGCTCACAAAACAAACGGCGCGAATTGCCGAAATGGATTCCCAACGAATCCGAAATGTTTGCGCTTCCTTTCAGCAAAACTGACAGGAAGCGCGCGCGATCAGTTCAAAATTGGGCCGAAGAAAATTCCCGCGCTCACGTTTCGCGAATCCACTGTTCCGCTTCCGCGAGCTGCGACGAATCGAAATATTTCACGTCTTCGGGCATGAAGACGGAGCCGAGTTTCAGCATCCATTTTTGCCACGTTTTTTCGCCGACAAACGCGGCCCGCTCGATCTCGTCTGCGTGTTCGATGGCGAAATGAAAATCGTCCCAGGCCGCGCCCGGTTCCCAGCCTGTGAAATTTTCCATCATGAAAATCATCCGCATCGAACCGTGGCGCGCGATCGTTTTTTCCCATTGCGGAATGAGATCGTCGTAATCTTTCCCGGTTAACTTTCCGCTCGCGACCACGCGGACGATGTTGCCTTCCTCGAAAGTAATCGCATGCACGCCCTGCAATCGAAGCGCGAGGCGCGTCAGGCTGTTTTCGAAGCTGGATTCGTCGCGCGTCGTGTCGCGCGAGAATTTTCGCCTAACGAACTTGCCTAACGAATGACAGCGCGCGTGATTCAGCGATTCGCCGGAAACTGCCCGACATAAACCGCGCCCTGGCCGGAATTGCTCCCCACGGTCGCATTAGGCGCGCCGATGAAAGCGTTGTTGTAATCGAGCGCGACTGAGTGGCCGAACTCATCGTTAGGCTGACCATCCGTCGCGAGGAGTCGCGCCCGTTCCGTCCAGGAGCCGTTCGTGTTTGCAAAGGCGTAGGCTTTTCCAGTCCCGTTGTTCGAATACTGGTCCTCGCCGATCAACGCCATCGCGCCTTTCAACGCCACGCTCGAGCCGAAACCATCGCGCGCGCGGCCGTCGCTCGCTGTCAATCTCTGCGCGAAACTCCACTTGCCGTCCTGCTCGGTGAAGATGTAAGCCGCGCCTTTTTGTTTGCCGTTGATCGTCGCGCCGTCCGCGCCCGCGATCGCCGTCGAGCCCTCGATCGCGACCGCGCAGCCGAGGCTGTCGAACATCGTGCCGTCTGTTGCGACGAGTGTTGCGGTTTGCTTCCAGGTTCCGTTTCGGAAGTTGAAAATAAACGCCGCGCCTTCGTCGAAGCCGCCGTTGACGGCGGTTTGTTGCGCGCCGACGAGCGCATTGTCGCCATCGAGCGCGACCGCGTCGCCGAAAGTATCCGAGCCGTTTTTCGAGATCAGCTCCTGTGTCTCGCTCCACGTGCCGGCGTTGTTGTTGAAAATGTAAGCCGCGCCCGGTCCGTGCAGCAGTTGGATTGCGCCGATCAACGCGGTCGCGCCTTGCATCGCAATCGAGGTGCCGAATTCGTTGCTGCCGGCTCCGTTGGACGCGAGCAATTTTTGGGTCTCGGTCCAGTTTCCGTTGCCTTCGTTGAAGACGTAGGCGGCGCCTTGCGCGGCGTTGCCGTTGATCGCCGCGTCGGGCGAACCGGCGATGACCGTCTTGCCGGAAATCGCGACGCCGTTTCCGAAATCGTCGAACGCCGCGCCGTCGCTCGCGGTCAATTCTTGTTCTTCAATCCACTGACCATTCGTTAGGCGAAAAATGTAAACCGCGCCTTGCGCTTCGTTGCCATTGACGGTCGCAGAGGGCGCGCCGACGACGGCCGTGCTGCCATCGAGCGCGAGCGAATAGCCAAATCCATCATACGGCTCGCCATCGGTCGCGGTGATTTTGTGATCCACGTAGACGAGCGGATCGATCGTGAGCGGATAGGTCGCGCAAGCGTCATTGACCGCAATCAAAACGTGCGCGCCGAGGCTGCGCAAAGTCGCCGGCACATCGCGGCCGTTCGCGTCGGTGACGGCAAGCTTTCCATAACGGAGCGCGCCCCACGCGAGCGTGCCGTCGTGATTGACTGCGGCGCCATTCGCGCTCAGCGCAATCGTGAGCGGTGCGTCGCCCGCGGGCCGCGAAGCGAGAGTGAATCCCTGTTCGTAACCGGTCGGCAATGTCCGCCACCATTCGGTCAGCGTGCCGTGACGATAATCAACTTCGCGCGCGTTGATCGCGGGCGCGACCGGCGCAATCGGCGCGATCGAATCTCCGCGTCCGCAGCCGACCAATCGCAACGCGAGCGGCGGCGCGCCCGGTCCGCGAAAGTGCGCACCCTCCGCGTCGAAACGCGCCTGAAGTCCCGAGCGCGGTCGAGTCGCGCGGGCGTTTGCGTCGCGCGATTCATTTCTCAATTCGTCGGCGGCGAGCGTTCGATCGACAGCCAACCGCAGTTTTGAGAGCGTCGTGTTTTTTTCCAATTCTGTAATCGAGCGCGGCGAACCATCACGCCCCGCGAAAGAAAATCCAACCGCCAGACAAACGCCGGCGATCACTGCCAGACCCGCGCAAAGAAACACCGATCGCGAACTTTTTTTCATGACAAAATTTTCGCACCATTGCCCGCCGCGAACAACTATTTGTGTGGCAGCCTAAGCGCTTCCGCGCAGTTGCCGCGGGAGATACGATGTCTCTTCAAGCATGAATATCGCCGCCACACTCGTCGCCGAGCAGTTCGACGACATCGAGCAACAGCGCGAGGCGGACAAACTCGGGATGTGGGTTTTTCTCGCGACCGAGGTGCTTTTTTTCGGCGGGCTGTTTTTGTCCTACACCGTTTACCGGTTTCTTTATCCGCACGTTTTCGCGGCGGCGAGCCGGCACACCGCGGTCGTTCTCGGCGGCGCGAACACGGCGATTTTGCTTTTCAGCAGCACGCTCATGGCCCTGGCGGTGCGGGCGGCGCAGCTCGAGCGGCGGCGCGATTTGGTGCGATTGTTGCTTGCGACGGCATTGTTAGGCATCGGCTTTCTTGTCGTGAAAGGGTTCGAGTATCACAAGGATTTTACCGACCATCTGGTGCCGGGAGTCAATTTTCTCTGGGGCGAGCCGAACGCGCCGGCGGCGGAAATTTTTTTCTGGCTCTATTTCGCCATGACCGGTCTGCACGCGATCCATGTCACGATCGGGATCGTGGTCATGCTCGTGCTGGCGTTCTTTGCGCGGCGCGGACGTTTTGAGAAAGGCCATTACATGGCGATCGAGATCGCGGGGCTTTACTGGCACTTCGTCGATATCGTCTGGGTCTTTCTTTTCCCCCTGCTTTACCTCGCCGGGCATCGCTGATGGAAACAGTTCATCCACCAAAATTCTACTGGAAAAATTGCCTCGCGCTCATGGTCCTGCTGGCGACGACCTGGAGCATCGGCTACATCAATCTCGGCTCGTTCAATCTCGTCGTCGCGCTCGCGATCGCGCTCGCGAAGATGATTTTGATCGCGCTTTTTTTCATGCACATCAAAGGGAGCAGCCGGCTTCTTCACCTCGCCGCGATCACGGGCGGCCTCTGGCTTTTGATTATGATCGCGCTCACCCTCGGCGACTATTTGAGTCGTTAGGCGCGTTCGTTAGGCAAATCGTCGCCTAACGATTCGCGGTGAAGATGGCGAGGGCCTCTGCGAACCCCGCCATCAATCCTGCTAAAGATTTGCGGCCGGCCGGAAGCCCGCTTCGAGCGACACGTTCGCAAACATGTCTGGCGACGCCTCCGGCCGGCGCTTTCTATGGCCGGTCGGTTCCCGGAAAGTTTCCTGGCGCTCGCGATGCAGGTGCACGAGCGCGGCGAAAAGCGCGTTCCGTTCCGTCTCGACCCGGCGAGTCACATCGCTCATCACCCCGACGGTGCACAGCGGCACCGCGCTTTCGGCTCTTTCTTTGAAAAACGTCCGTGAGAGCATTCGCAGCCAGCGCACGCCGCCGTCGGGCCGGTGGATTCGAAATTCGAGCGCGAACGAATGCGGCTGGTTCGACGTGAGGGAACCGGCGATCGCGCTGATGACCGCCTTGCGGTCCGCGCGAAAAACGAGCCGCCAGAAAATCTCAAACTCGCACGGCGCATCGAGGCCGAGGCCGAAGATCGCTTTAAGCTCCGGCGACCAGATGAGATCGCCGGTATCGTGGCGCACTTCGAAACTACCGACGAGCCGCGTCGCGGTCGCGCAATCAATCAACGTCTCAGTCGTCGTCATCCGGGCGTTTCTTTCTTTGATTTGAAGACACGCGCGAACGATTTTCGGTTACGAAAGTTGATTTTTGGCCTCGCGATTTCGCGCGGTGCGAAATCTTGCGCGGCTTTTCCGTCGTCCGCAGTCCTTTACTCGTTAGGCAGGGGCGGGCGCTTCGACGCCGGGGCGTGCGGGTCGCTTTTCTGCCGGCCGGTCATTTTCCAGTCCTTCGTCATCAACTTCAGATCGGCCGCGTTCAAACCGGAAGGAAGATAAATTTTCCCATCGGAAACGCGCCGATCGATCTGCATCTCGGTGAGCAAACGGCCATCGACGAAGATAAACATCGACGCGCCCCGGCGCTCGATGCTGAGCGTGTCGAGAATGAGCCGGCCGTGGTCGTCGAGCTGGATGAGGGCGCCGTAGCTCCCGTCCGCGGCGCGATAAGGGTAGAACGATTTCACGTCGTGCTCGCTCAGCCACGGTGTTTTTTCGACAAAAAAATCGCGCCCGCCTAACGAACGCACCGGCTGCGCGAAAACTTCGCCGTCATTCGCGTTGGCCGCGAGGTGCACGCGAAAAATGACGTGGCTCGACGCGTTCGCACCGGCGATCGCAAGGAGAAATGCCGCCCCGGCCGCGAGCAGTTTTCGCATGCGCGATTGATAAAGGATTTGACAGTTTTTGCAACGCTGGCCTTTGTGGGCGGATGAGAAAACTCGCTCCCGCAGTGCTCGCGATCCTGCTCGGCGCGGCAATCGCAGCGCGCGCCCAGGAGCCTTCGCCGACGCCGAAGCGCGGCTTGTTCAGCCATCTTTTTCATCCCTTCGCCGGATCGGGAAAAGTGCCGCAGTATCGCAACGCAAAATTGAACGGGCTCGCTCTCTCGATGCAGTTGCCGGCCGAGCCGATCAAGCTTTCGGAAATGCGCCAGCTCCCGGTCACGATCCGGTTGACGAATCGCGGCAATCACGCAATCGAACTCGATTTTCCGACCGACGATCGGATCGATATTTATCTGCACGACGCGGCCGGGAAAATCGTCACGCGCTGGTCGGACAATCGCGCCTTTGAGCCGACGCCGGCGAGCGTGCTGATCAATCCAAATGAGCACGTCGAGTACGCCGAGACGATCGCGACGCGCGATCTCGCGCCGGGCCGCGTTTTCACGGTCGAGGTGACGGTGCCGGCGTATCCCGAGCTCGACGCGAAGCGGAAATTGCTCGCGGCGCCCTGATCAAACTGCGCTGCTCTTTCTGAAGTGGAGCCGGATCGCTAATCGAAATATTTCGACAAACGGCTCGCCACCCAGGCGTCGGCTGTCTTCTTTTCTTTCGCGGCGATTTTGTTGATGCGCGCGACCAAATTCGCGTCGGTCAGTGTGATCGTTAGGCCGCCGCGTGCGGGCGCGGGTTTTGGTTTCGGCGCGGGTTTTGGTTTGGGAGAAGGCGAGGGGATCGGGAGATCGCGACCGGTGATTTGTTTATAATCGGCGGCGAGCGCTTTGAGGTCGATGCCGGCGAGAAATTGTTTGTCCGTGAGATGCTCGGGCCAGATCGCGACCCACGCTTCCTCGACCTGGTACGACCAAAATTTGTCGGTGAAACTGGTCTCCTTCGCCCAAGTGATAAATTTTTCGTCGCCCGCCTTTGCATCAGAATCGTAGCCGCCGGTGATGATGCTGTGGCCGCCCTCTTTCGCGCTGCCCTTGACGTAATCCCACGGCTGGCCGGCGTCGAACTGCTGCATGTTTGCCTTTTGCACATTCACGCCCGTCCAGACGTAGCCGAAGATCGCAATCGCGGCTTTGACTTCGTCGGGATTTTTGTAATCGACCTTCGCAAACGCGATCGCCTTCGCGCCGTCCGGTCCGCCGTCGTGGACGAGGGCCTCGAGCGCGGTCTGGATGTCCATGCCGTTATCCTGGCTCGGGAAATCCGGGTTCTGCGTTTTGTAAAAATCGAGCACCTTCGTGAGCGACGGATATTTTTCCTTCCCGATCAATCGCGTCATGAGCCGGCGGACGTTGCCCCACGTGACCGCGACGCAATCTCCGTATTTGTCGTTGCCGAGCATCTGCCAGCCGCCGATGTCGAGGTAATCAGCGAGCGCGGGATGGGTCGGAACGTTGCCGGTGAGGAAGCGGGAGAGCTTGAGTGCAGGCGCGTTTTTCGGTGGCCTGCGACCGAACTTTCTTGTGGGCATCGGTGATTTCCTTTCGTTGATGTGCGTGCGACGCGGCGAGCCTCGCACGGCGATTTATAATCAAACCGGATGCTGGCAGGCAAGCGAGTTCCGCCTTCTTTTTTCGCGCAGAAAATAACGCGGATCGCTGGCCCGCGATTTGCTCTGAAGGAATGCGGTTAACTTTCGGGTTCGGGCGAGCAGCAGAGCCACCCGGGAGTGGAGGACAATCGTTGGGGTTCTCCGTTATGTCATCCGTTGCGGCGCGCAGCGGCTTCTGCGGCACGCGCCAATTTTCCCCTCGGTCGCGCGGAATTTTTTTCGTTGCCCGCGTGAACTAAAATACGCAAGCTCCCGCCAATTTTGAAATTCATCAATCTGACCCGGCGCACGGAGATCGGCGCGAATTGTTACTATCTCGGCGCAAACGGACGTGGGTTGGTGCTCGATTGCGGCATGCATCCGCGCGACGAAGGCGAGGTCGCGCTGCCCAATCTCGCCGCGCTCGAAGGCCGGCCGGTCGACGCGATTCTTGTCTCGCACGCGCACCTCGATCACATCGGTTCGCTGCCCGTGCTCATGCGACAGCAGCCGCAGACGCCGATTTTCATGAGCTCGCCGACGGCGCAAATCGGCGAGGCGTTGCTGCACAATTCCGTCAACGTCATGACGCGGCAGCGCAGCGAGCTGGGCCTGAGCGTGTATCCGCTTTACACCCACCGCGAGACGCAGCGCGCGAGCGATCGCTGGCGCAGTTGTCCCGTGCGTCAACCATTCACTCTCGACGGCGAGAGGAGCGGCCAATCGCCTAACGATGAGCTCGATTTTGAATTTTGGCACGCCGGTCATGTCCTCGGCGCGGTCGGAATTTTGCTCCGGGCTGAAGGCCGCACCGTTTTTTATACAGGTGACGTCCGGTTCGAAGATCAGACGCTGACGAAAGGCGCGGTTTTTCCCGAAGAGCAGATCGACATCCTCATCATCGAGACGACGCGCGGCGAGAAACCGCTCGCCGAAAACTTCACGCGGGCGTGCGAAGAACAGCGCCTCGCGGCCGCGATCGATCGCACTTTCGCGCGCGGCGGTTGCGTGCTCATCCCGGTTTTTGCGCTCGGGAAAACGCAGGAAATCCTGACCATGCTCTGGCAGTTCAAGTGCACGAAATTAATCGACGACGTCCCGATTTACATCGGCGGTCTGAGCGCGAAGATGACCGAGATTTACGATCGCCGCGCCGCCGACACGCCGCGCGTCGTGCCGCGGCTCCAGCTCGTCCCCGCGGTCGCGCCCTTTGTCCTCGATCGCAAATCCGTGCAAAGCGCCGGCGTGCGTCCGCGCCGCATTTACGCGCTCTCGAGCGGAATGATGCGCGAGCACACGCTCTCCAATATTTTCGCCCGCCGGCTGCTTGAGAAACCGGAGCACTCGATCTTTTTTGTCGGTTACGCCGATCCGGAATCGCCCGCCGGAATTTTGCGGCGCTCCTTGCCTAACGAGCTCGTTGCACTCGACGACGAATCGCCGCCGCGCCGCCGCAACTGCGAAATCGATTGCTTCGATTTCAGCGCGCACGCGCCGCGCGAAAATCTCGTCGCCTACATCAAGAAAATCGCGCCGCGCAAAGTCGTCCTCATCCACGGCAACCTCGCCGCTGTCGAATGGATTCGCGCCAGCGTCGCCGCCGCGCTCCCGGAGACGGAAGTGATCATCCCGCCGCCCGGTCTCGAAATCGAATTGTAGCGACGCGATTCGCCGCAGAAAAATTGCGACCGCGCGCGAGCGCCGTTAAAACAAGTCGAATGCGCGTCGCTTCGTGGAACATCAACTCGCTGCGCAAACGCAAGGAGCGATTGCTGCAATGGTTGCGCGCGACCAGCCCCGACATCGTGTGCCTTCAGGAAACGAAATGCACCGACGAACAATTCCCGCAGGCGGCCTTGCGCGATGCTGGTTACGCGTCCGTTTTTCACGGGCAGAAATCGTACAATGGCGTCGCCATTCTTGCGAAGAACGAGCCGCGCGAAGTCCGCGCTGGTTTGTGCGACGAAGTCGAAGATGCGCAGGCGCGCGTGATCGCGGCGACGATCGGCGACGTGCGAGTGGTTTCGGTTTACGCGCCCAACGGCCAGGCCGTCGCGTCGCCGGCTTACGCTTACAAAATGCAATGGTATCGTCGCCTAACGAACTGCCTGCGCGAGCGCGAAAGCGCAACCGATCGTTTGCTCGTTTGCGGCGACTTCAACGTCGCGCCGGAGGACATCGACGTGCACGATCCCGCGCTTTGGCGCGGCGCGATCATGTGCTCGGACGCCGAGCGCGCCGCTTTTGGCGAGCTCTGCGCGATTGGTCTGCGCGACACTTTGCGGCTGCATCATCAAGAGCCCGGCCTTTTCAGTTGGTGGGATTATCGCATGCTTGCTTTTCCGAAAAATCGCGGTCTTCGCATCGACGCGATCCTCGCCGGAAGCGCGCTCGCGTCGCGTTGCACTGCGTCGGGAGTCGATCGGGAAATGCGCAAAGGCCCCGAGCCGTCGGACCACGCGCCGGTCTGGGCGCAATTCGACCGGTGAATTTTGCCTAACGAGAAGCAAACGTCGTGGCTAGCCTAACGAATCGCGTCGCGCGACCGCCATCGAAGCCGCTCCTGGTTTACGACGCCGATTGCGCGTTCTGCAAACTCTGGATCGCGCGCTGGCGCGAAGAAACCGGCGACGCGGTTGACTACGAACCGCTGCAAAACGCGGCCGCGAATTTCCCCGAGCTTCCGCGCGCCGAATTCGAGCGCGCGGTGAAAGTAATCGAGCCGGACGGCCGCGTTTACAGCGGCGCCGAAGCAGTCCTTCGTTCGTTAGGCGCGGGCGAGGGCGTTGCGCCGACACGATGGTGTTACGACCACGTCCCCGGTTTCGCCGCGATCGCGGAAGCCATTTATCGCCTCATCGCCTCTCATCGCGGGCTGGCGCATCGCGTCACCGGGTTGCTTTGGGGAAACGATGTCCGGCGGCCGACCTACTTTGTCGCGCGCGATTGGTTCCTGCGCGCGCTCGGCGTCATTTATTTGATCGCGTTTCTTTCCTTCTGGGTGCAGTGCGACGGATTGATCGGCGCGCGCGGCATTGCGCCGATGGCGGACTACCTTTTCGCGGCGCATGCGCAACTCGGAACGCATGCTTATTCCGAATTGCCGACGCTTTGCTGGCTCGATTCGAGCAACGCGTTTTTGCATTTTCTCTGCGGCGCGGGCGCGGTCTTTTCCGTCCTGCTCGTCATCGGCGTCGCGCCGGCGATCTGTCTCGTTTTGCTTTTCGCGAGTTATCTTTCGCTCACCATCGCGGGCCAGGAATTCCTCAGTTTTCAATGGGACATCCTGCTCCTCGAATGCGGATTCCTCGCCATTTTTCTCGCGCCGTTCGGGCGCATCAAACGCCGTGCGCGCCTTTCGCCGGCGGCGATTTTTCTTCTGCAATGTCTGCTCTTCAAACTCATGTTCATGTCGGGAATCGTGAAGCTGACGAGCGGCGACGATTCGTGGGCGAACCTGACCGCGCTCGATTATCATTACTGGACGCAGCCGCTCCCGACCGTGCTTGGCTGGTGGGCCGACAAGTCGCCGGAATGGTTCAAGCATTTCTCGACCGCGGCGGCGCTCGTGATCGAGATCGGAGGGCCGGTCCTCATCTGGTTTCCGCGCCGGCTGCGATTGTTAGGCGCGGGCGCGATGATCTTTCTGCAAATCTGCATCGGCCTGACCGGCAACTACGCCTTTTTCAATCTCCTCACGATCGCGCTCTGCCTTTTTGCGATCGACGATCGGTCCTGGCCGTTCTCGCGCCTAACGAACTCGCCTAACGAGTCCGCGCGCCGCCGCGGATGGGAGGTAATCCCGATCCTTGTCCTCGCGGCCATGTTCCCGATCAACGCGATGCTGATTGTCGACAGCTTCAAACCGCGCGTCGCATGGCCGCGTCCGATCGCGGCGATTTCAAACGCGCTCGCGCCGTTTCGAATCGTCGATGGTTACGGACTCTTCCGCGTCATGACCAAGGAGCGGGCCGAGATCGTGATCGAAGGAAGCGCCGACGGGATCGATTGGAAACCGTATGTCTTCAAATGGAAACCGGGGCCGCTCGATCGGATGCCGGCGTTTGTCGAGCCGCACCAGCCGCGGCTCGACTGGCAGATGTGGTTCGCGGCGCTCGGGAACGCGCGGCAGAATCCCTGGTTTTTCGGACTCGTGCAGCGATTGCTCGAGGGCGAGCCGGTCGTTAGGCGACTTTTGGCGAGCGATCCGTTCCCCGGAAACGCGCCGCGCTACCTGCGGGCGGAGATTTATCATTATCGTTTCGCGACCGTCGCGGAACATCGCCAGACCGGCGCGTGGTGGGTGCGCGGTGACGCGCTCACGTATCTTCCCGAAGTCTCATTGCGCGGCGATTGATTGATGCCTAACGAGTCGCAAAAATCTGCCTAACGAGTTGCCAACCTAACGATCATGAGGCATAATCGCGAGTGCCAAAGGAAGAGCAGATCGTGACCGAAGGAACCGTCACTCAGGTCCTGCCGGGGACGATGTTTCGCGTCGATCTCGCGGGCCAGCGGAACGTCCTCGCGCACATTTCGGGCAAGATGCGCAAACATTTCATCCGCATCGTGCCGGGCGACAAAGTGGAAGTGGAATTGTCGCCCTACGACCTGACGAAGGCGCGGATCATTTTTCGCGCGAAGTAAGGCGCGGTTTCGTAAGCGCAGTCGCCGCTCCAGTTTCGTATCTTTAGCAAGCTGCAATCGCGCCGTTGAACGCCGCGCGCGGCGAAGAATTTAACTGCAATGGCAAAGGAAAAAAATATGGACGAAAATCAACAGGGCGGCGCCTCCGCGCGCGCGCAGGACAACCTCGAGAGCAGCGCATCGCATGCCCGTCGCGCAGCCGAGGATCTGAAAGCGGCGGCGGGCGCGGTCGCTGACCAATACCGCGGTCGCGCGGGCGACGCGATCAACGACGCGCGGGATCGCGCGCGCGCTTTCCAGGAAGATGGCACGGCCTACGTGCGCGAGAATCCGACGAAAGCGCTTCTCTCCGCGCTCGCCATCGGCTTCGTTTTGGGATTGCTTTTCCGTCGTTAGGCAAACCGGATGGCCGCGCGTCCGATGCTCTTCCGCAATCCCGCCGGACACGCGGGATTGTGGGCGACGCTTGCTTCGCTTGCGAGCTCGGTCGCGCGTTTTTGTGAAACGCGCTTCACCCTCGCTTCGAAGGAAGCGAAAGGTGCGGTCGGTCATGTTTTCGCGGCGATCGTCTGTCTGGCGATCGCGCTTATGCTCACGCTCACGGGCTACGTTTTTCTGATCGTCTTCGCGATTGTCGGGCTGGCGCATTTGATCGGCGTGTCCTGGATTTGGGTCACGCTCGTGATCGCGCTGATTCATTTTGCGATCGCGCTCTTTTGCCTCGTGATCGCGCGCGGGCAGATGAAACATCCGCTCTTTCAGGAGACGCGGATGGTGTTGAAGGAAGATTCCGAATGGCTGAAAAATCTGGATCAAGCGAACCATCCGTAAACCTGCGCGAACAAATCTCGCGTTCGCGCGAGCTGGTCGTGCGCGACGTCAGCGGGCTGCGTTACGAGCTGGATTTCCCGGCCAGATTCAAACGGACGTTTCAACGCTACCCGATGGTCTGGATCGGCGGCGCGCTTGCCTTTGGCCTGCTCATCGCGCTCCTCCGCGCACGGACCCAGAAGGTCTATCTCAGCGCGGCCGGCCGACACGTCCGCTCCCCGAAAAAAACTCTGCTCGAATCCGGCCTGCTCCTCGGCGCGCTCCGCTTTGGCTTCACCCTCGCGCAGCCGATGATCACCTCGTTCCTGAAAAAGCAGGCGGCGAATCGCAGCGCGAGCGCGCGCGAACGCTGGCGTCGCTAGGCCGATTTTATTTTACCGCGCAAAGGCGGCTGCCTATTTTCTCGGGCTTCGCTTTTTCGCATGGCTGAAAAAACTTCCATTGGACGCGCGGCGCCGGAATCGCCGCACGTCGATCAATACCTTGCGATCGCGCAGGAGAGCGGCGCGTCCGATCTCCATCTCGGCGTTGACGCCCCGCCGATCTGGCGCCTTTTCGGAAACCTGCAACCGATCTGGCCCGACGCGGCGAAGCTCACCGCCGCCGAGACCGAAGCCCTCGCGAACGAGTTCCTCGACGACGAACAGCGCGCCCAGCTCGCCGGGCGCGGCGACGTCGACTTCGCCTACGCGACGCCGTTCGGCCGTTTCCGCACCAGCGTCGTTAGGCAACGGCTCGGGATCGACCTCGTCTTTCGCGTCATCAGCACCCGCGTGCGCACGATGGACGACCTCGGCCTGCCGGAAAGCCTGAAACTGCTCACCCGTTACCAGAACGGCCTCATCCTCGTCACCGGCTCCGTCGGCAGCGGCAAATCCACCACCCTCGCTGCCCTCGTCGAGCAGGTGAACCTCGAGCGCCGCGATCACATCATCACCCTCGAAGACCCGATCGAATACATCTTCACGGCCAAAGGCTGCCACATCACTCAGCGCGAAGTCCACACCCACACCAAATCCTTCGGCGCCGCCCTCCGCGGCTCGCTCCGCGAAGATCCCGACGTCATCATGGTCGGCGAAATGCGCGACCTCGAGACCATCTCGCTCGCCATCACCGCCTCCGAAACCGGCCACCTCGTCCTCGGCACCCTCCACACCGGCAACGCCTCCCGTACCCTCGACCGCCTCCTCGACGTCTTTCCCGTCGATCAACAGGACCAAATCCGCGTCATGGTCAGCGAATCCCTCCGCGGCGTCATCAGCCAGCAACTCGTCCCGCGCGCCGACGGCACCGGCCGCGCCCTCGCCCTCGAAGTCCTGACCAACACCCCTGCCGTCGCCAACGTCATCCGCGAAGCCAAGACCTACATGCTCCCCGGCATCATCCAGACCGGCCGCAAACAAGGCATGCGCCTGATGGACGACTCCCTCACGAAACTCTTCGACGACGGCATCATCAGCGCCACCGAAGCCCTCGCCCGCGCCGAACAAAAACAACCGATGCGCCAGCACGTCGGAGGAAAAGTATGAAGGAAGAATTAAGAAGGAAGAAAACCCCCAGCTCCCGACTTCTTCCTTCTTCCTTCATCCTTCTGCCTTAGCCCCGCCATGCCCTACATCGACCAATTCTTCCACACCCTCGTCCGCGAAGGCGCCTCCGACCTCCACATCGGCGAAGGGCAACCGCCGAAAATGCGGCGGCACGGCGACATCGCCCCCATGCGCGACAAAATAATCACCCGCGACGAAGCCATCAGCATGCTGCGCGAAATCGCCGGCCCGAAAAGCTGGGACCTCTTCGAAGAGCGCGGCGACCTCGACTTCGCCTATGAGATGGACGCCCAATCGCGCTTCCGCTGCAACTACCTCAAACAAACCAACGGCTACGGCGCCGTCTTCCGCCTCATCCCGACCCGCATCGCCAGCCTTGACGAACTTGGCATCCCCCCCGTCGTCCGGCAATTCGGCGACCTGCGCGGCGGCCTCGTCCTCGTCACCGGTCCCACCGGCAGCGGCAAATCCACCACCCTGGCCGCCCTCATCGACTACATCAACCGCACCTACGCCCGGCACATCGTCACCATCGAAGAACCGATCGAATTCGTCCATGCCAACAAACTCAGCATCATAACCCAGCGCGGCGTCCCCGAAGAATCCGCCACCTTCCCCGACGGCCTCAAAGCCGCCCTGCGCGAAGACGCCGACATCGTCCTCGTCGGCGAAATGCGCGACCTCGAGACCGTCTCGCTCGCCCTCACCGCCGCCGAGACCGGCCTCTTCGTCTTCGGCACCCTCCACACCAACAACGCCCGCAAAACCATCGACCGCATGATCGACGTCTTCCCCGCCGACAAACAACCCCAGGCCCGCACCATGCTCGCCAACTCCTTGCGCGGCGTCCTCGCCCAGCTTCTCCTCAAACGCGCCGACGGCACGGGCCGCCTCGCCGTCAACGAAATCCTCATCTCCAACAGCGCCGTCACCTCCATCATCCGCGAAGGCGCCACCCAGAAACTCCAGGACGTCATCGTCAGCGGCAAAGGCCAGGGCATGCAATTCATGGACGACGCCATCTGGGCCCACCTCCAGCAAGGCACCATCACTCCCCACGAAGCCTTCATGAAATCGATCGACAAAAACCGCTTCAAAGCCCAGCTCCCGCCCGACGCCCAGGCCCTCGCCAACTCCGCCGGCGCCGCCCCCGACGACGAACAGCACGCTCCCGGCGACTTCATCAAACCCAGACCCCGCCCCAGCCGTTAGCCCCCGCTGCGCCAGCGGCGAGGGAACGCTTCCGCCCACCTTGCCGGTTCCATCCAAGCCGAGGGAATTCTTCCGCCCACCTTGCCGGTTCCATCTTAGTCGACAAGATTATTTTGCCGGCCTGGTTGGAACCGTCCAGGTCCAAAAGATTATCTTGCCGGCCTGGTTGGAACCGTCCAAGACCAAAAGATTATTTTGCGGGCCTGGTGAGAGCCCCTACGATCGGAAACACAACGAATTTGTCTTGCCGCCCGGTCCCGCACTCCGCCAGACTCCGGCCCATGCTTCCTAATTTACGCCCGCACGTCCCCTCGCCGGTCATCGGATTAGACGGAATAATTCCGTCGAATTCTCGTTAGGTGTTTTCATGGTTCGAGTCGCATTCATCGTCCTGTCGGTCGTCGTCATCGATGTAGTCTTGCTCTGGGTGGGCTTCCTCGGGACTATGGACATCAACGTGCTGCCGCTCGCCCAAGCGTATAGCGCGCACTCCCATCATCCGACGGAAAAGACCCAGCGGGACCTTGATGTGCTCCGACGAGCGACAGCAGTAACGCAATTCAAGGTTCGTGCAGTTTTCAGCGCGCTCGTCTTCGTCGTTACCGCGGCCGGATTCTTCATTGCAGGACGACATTCTGCGCGTCTCAGAATACCGAAGTCACGCTCGGCGCCCTCCACGAATGCGACGCTTCACACCTAACCAAGCGATGCAGCGTGTATCTTTCCATCGGGCTCACTTCTGAGTAGAAGGGGTTGGGGAGCAAGATCCGCGATGCAGCGGCTCGGGGCCGGGAGGCTCCAGAGCGGTTGGTTAGTTTGATCGGGGCCCTGCCCTT